>JBGUIK010000083.1:0-13215 GCA_045112915.1 Lachnospiraceae bacterium | reverse complement strand
AGAATATCCGGAGACTCTGTGGTGCTATGGCAATCACGATGTCTGCTATCTGTGGAATCAGCGGGAGACAGGTTATTCCAAGATCGCGCCATGGACAGTCTGTGAAAAGCTGCGGATTCTCCGTGAATCGCTGCCGGATGAGCGGCAGCTGGCATATCTCCACAGGATCGATAATGTTCTGTTCTCTCATGGAGGTCTGACAGATGCGTTTGTCCGCCGGTATGTACCAGCCGGTAAATATAACGACATTGATACGGTCATTGATATGACCAATGGTTTTGGTTGCGGAGAGATGTGGCAGGACGCATCTCCGATCTGGTATCGGCCGCAGTATTACGAAGGAAAGCTTTATAAACCGAGGAAACTGCTGCAGGTGGTGGGGCATACGCCGGTCGAGCGAATATCACGCAAAGGAAATCTGATTTCCTGCGATGTTTTTTCGACAGACAGCTCGGGTGAGCCGATCGGAACGCAGGAGTACCCGGTCATCGATACAAACACTTGGGATTATTTCGGTGTTCGCTGATGAAGGGAGAAATATACAAATGGCAGTAAGAAATCTGGATGAATCGAATACACTGTTTGCAATTGAAGTTGATATGGAGAACCGCTCGCCGGAAGAGATTGCAAAAGACGCGGTGCTGCAGATCAATGCGCTGTTTGACAGATTGATAAAGGAGAATCAGGAGAAAGAAGAACAAAACACTGTATGAAGGAAGTGGTATATGTGAATGAAGAACAACTGTTTCTTACGAGAGAAGAAGCGGAATACAGCCGTTTTGTAAGCGTACTGACCTCCCGGGCAGCGGCAGGAACAGATATCGGTAACAAAGCAAATGTATTGATGTCCCGTCTGGATGCAGAACTTTCCAAACCGGATGAATGTCAGATTTCGATGACAGCTGAAGATAAAAATATTCTGAGTGTGGTTTTCATGGTTTATGAGCTGTTTCGCCGCTGTAAATATGATGTATTGGCAGATCATTTTAATGTACAGGCACAACTCCTTTCAAAGGAAGTCATTGCAGACGAGGCGGCGAAGATTGACCGGTTCCTTGCAGATCGGAAAGTGGATACCAACGAACTGAAAAAGAAAATCCGGCATCGAAAGAAGATTCCTGTACGAAAGCTGTATATCTCGGATCTTCATTTTTATCATGACAGTCTGAATCACCGCATGGATTTGCGTGGCTTTTCTGGCTATGAAGAAATGAATGATCACATGGTGAAGCAATGGAACGACCATGTCACGAAGAAGGATGAGGTATATATTCTAGGGGATTTTGCAATTTCCAGAGGCAGAGCGGCGAACGATATTTTGAGTCGGCTGAACGGTCGAAAATACCTGGTCGAAGGAAATCATGATAAGTTTCTGAACGACAGGGAATTTGACCGGTCCCTGTTTCAGTGGATTAAGCCCTATGCCGAGATTATGGATTCAAAAAGGCGGATAATCCTCTCCCACTATCCGGTATTTTGTTATAAAGGCCAGTATCGCACAACACCGGGAGGAGATCCGCTGACTTATATGCTCTATGGTCATGTACATGACACACACGATGAGAAGCTGGTAAATGAATTCATCCGGATCACAAGAAGCACAGTTGTCACCTCCCGAAATAAGCCGGAGGGGCATTCGATCCCCTGTAACATGATTAACTGTTTCTGTATGTTTTCTGATTATATTCCGGTGACGCTGGATGATTGGATTAGGATCGATGCCGGAAGAAGGGCGAAGCTGAACCGCCAGTCCAACTGAAGTTTCCAGCTATTTATAAAATGATCCGCAAAATAAAAAGAATTGCGGATGAAAATATAAATTAAAGAAAAGGAACTGAAAATATGCTGTCAAGAGAACAATGTCTGCAGATAACTATACCCGTTATACCCTTTACAAATAAACGCTAAGTGGGTATAATGGGTATAACAAATTACGGAGGGGGCTATTCCATGTTAATAGAGAATATATACAACCAGATCGCAGAAATAGAGAGAGAAATAGCGGTCCTGCCAGAGGGAAGCATTACAAAAAAGAAGATCAAAGATAAAGATTACTTTTATCATCGAATAACCCGTGGTGGTAAGAGAATTGAGAACTATGTGAGCTTTGAGCAGGTTCCGGATCTTAAAGAGAAGATTGAAAAAAGGAAGGCGCTTGAGAAAAAACTAAAGGAACTTAAGCGGATATTGCCGGAAGAAGAGAAAGGTGCAGACAGGATTGCAGAAACAGAGCCTAAATTTAAAACGAAGGTGAGGACAGGACGACAGCTGGAGTCACAGATTGCAATAACCAGAAAATATAAGAAAAGGGAATGTATCCGTGTTCTGAGGGACTATATTTTTGGCCCCGTGCAGGACAGGGTCCTGATCATTTACGGTTTAAGACGAACCGGTAAGACAACGATGATCCGCCAGATACTTACGGAGCTGTCACCGGAAGAATTCAAAAAAGCCGCATTCATTCAGGTGACAACAGGCGACTCGCTTGCTGATGTGGATGCTGACCTCCGGCTGTTGGAAAGGAACAGGTTCCGGTATGTCTTTATTGACGAAGTTACATTGCTGGAAGATTTCATCGAAGGGGCTGCTCTCTTCTCTGATATTTATGCCAGCAGCGGTATGAAGATCGTTCTGTCGGGGACAGATTCCTTAGGCTTTGCATTTACCAGGGAAGAGCAGCTTTATGACAGGTGTATCCTGATGCATACCACATTCATTCCCTATCGCGAATTTGAAGAAGTTCTTGGCGTCAAAGGTATTGATGAATACATCCGATACGGCGGTACGATGAGCTTGGGAGGAATCAACTATAACGCGGATACGCCTTTTTCAGACGCGAAACATGCAGAAGAATATATAGATACTGCAATAGCAAAGAATATCCAGCATGCACTGAAGGCGTATCAATATGGCGGTCATTTCCGATTACTGCTGGACTTGTATGAGCGGGGCGAATTAACTAATGTAATCAATCGGGTGGTGGAGAACATCAACCACAGTTTTACAAAAAGCGTTATTGAAAAGACATTCAAGTCGCACGACATCTCCGTAACGGCGGCAGATCTGCTGCGTGACCGTGAGGAACCAATCAATATCAAGGAGCATTTAAATCTTGATGAAGTGACATCCGTAATCATGAGGATGCTGGATATCCTGAACAAAGAGGATCAAAGCATGGAGATTGAAGAGGACCATATGATTCAGATAAAGGAGTATCTGACGATGCTTGATCTCATTATGGAGATTGATCTGGAATCATTACCGGAGGTCAGCAAAATAGGGAAACTTACCGTTATCACACAGCCGGGATTGAGATATGCACAGGCAGAAGCCATTGTGGAAAGCATTCTTCTTGATGAGCAGTTTCAGGAATTATCGGCAAGGGATAGGAAGCGTATATTGGACAGGCTTTTGTCTGAAATACGCGGAAGAATGATGGAAGAAAGTATCCTTTTGGAAACCAGACTGGCCAGTCCGGACAAAAAAGTGTTTAAACTCCAGTTCCCAATCGGTGAGTTTGATATGGTCGTATGTGATACCAGGGAGCTCACCTGCAGGATCTATGAGGTAAAGTACAGTAAGGAACAGGTCCCTGAACAATATCGTCATTTGAATGATGATGAGAAATGTTCTATGACGTGTCACAGGTACGGTGATATAGTAGGAAAGTATGTGATTTACCGGGGTGAGCCGGCAGAATGCGGTGGTATCCAATACTTGAATGTAGAGGATTACCTTAAATCGTTAAAATAATACTAAGACGTATAAAACGCCAAAACAATACAGGTCAATTCACTTTTGGCGATTTACAGGCGCTTGCTTAAATGCAGGCGCTTTTCTTTTTGTCCGAATGCATATCCATGTGATGTTCCCCATCACATGAATGTGACGCATTCCTTCCTAACAGTAGTCTGGTGTGGGATATCCGTTGGAGCGGGATGTTCCGCGCCTTTTGTCTGGAGATGCGATTGGCGATCATTTCCGATAACGATCAGATACTTAGATGGTATTATTGAGACACTTGACGTTCTGCTGAATTATCGGGCTTTGCAACAGGACGACCGCGCCCTCTCGTGGACGTTAGTTCCTTATTGTATCTAAATTGATTTGTACAGCATAATGGTGTGATTACTGAAAAAGACTTTCTGCGGTAATGATGGCCTGTAATCTTTCGCGCCTCATCAAAGGAAAAGGTTATATAAAATAGACTAATAGTTTATATTGCGGAATATGCTGTTCTTTGTTGACTTTTCATGGAGCCTGACATATATTTACTATATATTTAAGAATATAGTTTCTATATGGAGACGATCATGGATCTGACATTACTGAATTATTTTTACACTGTCGCCAGAGAAGGCAGTTTCATGGCAGCCGCAGAAAAGCTGGACTATGCACAGTCAAATCTTTCCATGCGGATCAAGCAGCTGGAAGAGATGGCAGGCGCTGAACTACTGATACGTGGCAGAAATGGCGTCACACTGACAGAAAAGGGTCAGGTTCTCTATTCTTATGCGGATAAACTTCTTGCTCTCTCTGAGGAAGCAGAATCTGCAGTTAAGGGAGAAGAGTACAGCACCGGCAGGATCACGATCACAGCAATGGAATCTGCCGCCGTGACATTCCTTCCCGGACTGCTTGCGAAGTTCCACAAAAAATATCCCAATACGTCTGTTAAAGTGATCACCGGTACCTCAGATGCCGGGGTACGGGCAGTCCTGGCAAATGACACAGATATGGCAGTCGCTGTCGGTGAGAATTCTCACGAAGACTTATTCTCTAATCCGCTGAGAAAGGAAGAACTGGTCCTGGTGACGGATCGTTCCGATCAGGAAAGTGATCTTAAGAAACTTCTTGCCAGACCTCTTCTGGTGTTTCCGTCCGGATGTGCCTATCGTAGGGTACTGGAGCGGATGCTCGCTGATTATGGAATAGCAGCTGTTCATACGATGGAGTTCACTTCCCTCGGGGCGATTCTGGCCAGTGTCAGTGCAGGCCTGGGTATTTCGGTATTTCCGGCAACTGCAATAAACTCCTTTACTGCAGGAGATTCTCTGCGGATGATTTCGCTGCCGGAGGAATATAAGACAGCAGACATTTACCTGATTTTTCGCAGACAGTCAGTGGGCAACAGAACACTCAGGAATTTCATAGAAATGACTACAGCAGAGGAATAATACAATGCGATTTGAAAAAGTAGATGGCCTGAATTTGGCACAGCTTTTATTCGCGGAGGATTGAATGATGCGAAAAATGAGAAGACAGGATCGGAAACTTGAATCTGAGGAGATTCAGGAAATCCTGAAAAATGGAGAGTATGGCATACTGGCTACCGTTACCAATAATGGTAAGCCCTACAGTATTCCGCTGAGCTATGCTCTGGATGAAGAAAACCAGGTTATTTACATGCACTGTTCTGCAGATGGCGGCCAGAAGATTGACAATCTCCTGCTTCATCCGGAGGTCTGTTTCACTGTTGTGAGTCAGACAGAACTCATGCCTGAAAAATTCGCAACGAGATATTGGTCTGTCAATGTTTTCGGGACCGTTGCAATCATAGAAAAAGGTCCAGAGAAGCAGAAAGGGATCGAAGCGATTCTTCGAAAATACTCGCCTGAGCATGTTGAAAAGGGATTGAAATATACAGAAGGAGCAATTCATAAGATTTATGTCCTCAGACTTGAAATACGGGAAGCTACAGGAAAAGCAAGGAAAAAGTAAGGTTGGATTGACCTCCGAAGCAGAAGGCGTGATCTGTGCGCTCATATCCGGTATCCTGTTCGGAACAATGCCCTTGATGGCAAAAACAGCGTATGCACTTGGAAGCAATGCATATACGGTTGCCTTTGGGCGTTTCTTTACCGGAGCAGTGGTTTCAGGGGTTGTTATTCTGATCCGTTATGGTACGGTTTTTAAAATCACTGCCAGGCAATTAGCAAAGGTCGCGGTTTTATCAATATTCTTCTCTGCAATGCCATGTATGCTGTATGGATCATATCGGTATATTGATTCCGGACTTGCCACAACACTGCATTTTACATACCCGATTATTGTCATGCTGATTTCTGTTTTTCTCTTTAAGAAAAAAATCAACAGGACTGGCATGCTCTGTCTTCTTATGTGCGCTGCCGGAATAATGTGCCTTTGCAACTCTGAAGGAAACATGGACAGCAGAGGGATGCTTCTCGCAGCCGGATCAGGAATTGTATATGCTGTCTATATATCGGGTATTGATCGAAGCGGACTGAAAGAATTGCCTGTTATGATAATCATATTCTGGCTATCTTTGTTTTCAGCAGTTGAAATCCTGCTGTTTTCATTCCCTCAGCGTCAGCTTCTTCTGACTCTTCCCTGGCAGGTATGGATCTCGTATACTGGATTGGGTCTGGTTGCCATGGTTATTGCGGCTTCTCTTTTCCAAATCGGGATTATGAAATGTGGAGGAGTAAAATCTTCCATGCTCAGTACCGTCGAGCCTGTCACAGGGGTGCTTATCGGAGCGCTCATTTTTCAAGAAACAATAACTGTCAAATCAGCGATAGGAATTGTTTTAATTCTACTGTCAGTGCTGTTTCTCACACTGGCAGACAATAAAAAACATTAAAGAAGAGGTAAAACGATGTAAAAACGCAAAACTCTGTAAACCCAAAAGTTTTGCGTTTTATAAAGAATAACTATATATCACTGCAGCGATTTTCTTATCACCGGGTGGTATAAAACAGAACAATAACCATCAACCGTTTCTCCGACAAAGGATCATCCTGACCGCTTTAAAGCGGATGGATATGCTGAAGCCTTCTGAGGTGAGAAGACAGAGAGCGATTGGTGAAAGAAGCCAGAAAGCCACACACTCGTTTACGTGGCAGTTCAAGGTCCGTGTTGAGGATGAAAATAGATATACTGCTGTTTTTACCAGATGCGGCATATACGATTACCTGAATAGCCGGGGTATGGCGCATATTGCGCCTGCCATGTGCGCCATAGATTATCTTTTTGGAGAATGCAGCAATCACTGGTTCCTGCGCGAGTCCACGATTGCAACCGGAGGAGAAGTCTGTGACTGCCGCTATGTCAGTAAAAGAGCCGCGACGCAGGAAGAGATATGCCGCTCAAAAGAGGACAAAAAGTCGGAGGCAATACGCGGAGGACGTAAAGAATTGTGAGCTCCGGTATCGGCAATGACACAGGAGGAGTCAATCGGTCGCCTTATGAGACGGCGGACACGGTTACGGTCTGAGCAATGCCCGGCTGGCAGTCGAAGCTGGCACAGCACATTTTTATAAAGGAAAAGCCACTGCGCTTTGATATAGCTGTTTCAGAATATCGATAAAAGCAGAAACGCTTTTTCTGGTATCATCTTTATGTGTCAGAAGTTGACAGGAAAACTTTTCTTTGCAGTCGAATGGGATCCAGGCAAATTGACCGCTGTGGTCATTCAGGAAGCCGGGCGCCAGACAGACACCGCGCTTTGCGGCGACATTTGTCAGGGTCGTATCATGGTCAGCGCTGTTAAAGTAGTCGATTTTTCCGGTCGCGATCAAGCGCTGCTGTACGCTGCGCAGAGCGGGAGGAGATCCTCCGCCGACCATTAGCGTCCGGCCATACAGATCTTCTTCTGTAATCAGATTATTTGCAGCCAGCGGGTCGTCCTGACCGGCAATCAGGTAAATGCGGCTCTCAAATAAAGAGTGTGCAGCAATGCCGGGAATCTGGCGGGCTTCTTCCTTAAGCGCAAACAGGATATCGGCTTCATTTTTCAGAAACGACTCCATTCCGTTTTCATACTGAAACATGGGGGTGATCTGGACTCCCGGCTCTCTCTCTTCAAAAAGGCGCATGGCTTCCGGGAGGAAATAAACGGCTTGTCTTACCATCAGACTGATTGTGATATTATCCTTATATTTTGCGCTGAAGTTCTGCCCCTGCTCAATTGCCCGTTTCATCTCCTGACGCATTCCGGCAAGGTAGGTCACGAACTGGGATCCAGCAGGCGTAAGCGACGCACCCTTGCCATTCCTGTCAAAGATAGTAAAACCGATTTCCTCTTCGAGAAGCCGGATCTGGTAGGAAAATGTCGGCTGGCTTACATACATATTTTCCGCTGCCCGGCTGAAGTTCAGTGTATGGGCAAGCTCAATACAGTAATCGATTTGTTTTGTCGTCATATTAATCACCGTTTTCGTAAGCAATGCGTGCGGTACTTGTGTCTTGCGTTGCGCGCGACACCGTTTTCGTCCGTGATGCAGGGTGTGTACGCAACACTGTGTTATTTAATATTTAAATCAATTATATAATGTTTAGATTGGATTATACAATAGTATTATGCGACAATAACGTCAGAAAAAGAAATAAACCACTTGGGCGGTGAGCAAATAAGGAGGATTTTACCATGGCTAAGACACTGATCGCTTTCTTTTCAAGAGCAGACGAAAACTACTTCGGAGGAGCTATGAGATATGTAAAGGTAGGCAATACCGAGATCGTCGTAAACGACATGAAAGAAATGATCGAGGCGGACACCTTTAAGATCGAAATGAAGGATCCCTATTCACCGGTCTACATGACCTGCATCGATGAGGCCAAGAAAGACCTGCGGGCAAAAGCAAGGCCGGAGCTGATCTCTATGCCGGTTTCCATCGAGGAGTATGACACTGTGATCCTGGCTTACCCGAACTACTGGGGAACCATGCCGATGGCAGTATTCACCTTCCTTGAGAACTTTGATTTTTCCGGCAAGACGATCCTTCCTCTCTGCACAAACGAAGGCAGCGGCATGGGCGGCAGCGAACGTGATATCAAAAAGACATGTCCGGGTGCGGTCGTTAAGAGGGGTCTTGCTGTCACAGGAAGTGAGGCAGCAAATACAGCAGGCCGCGTAAAGAAGTGGCTTGCGGCAAACGGACTGGCCTGAAGATTGCGAGGAAGTTCTTGTGATGGATGAAAAAGAACAGATTAGAGAAGTATACCGCACATACTGGCGGTATATGATCGAAAAGAACGACGATGGTCTCCGGGGCATCATGACAGAGGATTATTATCTGCTGCACATGACCGGCGTGAAGCAAAGCGCGGAGGTGTTCCTGAAAGGACTGCAGGACGGGACATTCAATTATTATTCCGCGGAACATGATGATATTGAAGTTACGGTCGATGGAGACAGGGCAAAGATGACCGGCAAAAGCCGTGTGCTGGCTGCTGTCTACGGCGGTGGCAGACATCGGTGGCATTTGCAGGGTGATTTTACACTCAGAAAAGTGCAGGGCGATTGGAAACTGAGCAGTTCCAAAGCTTCGACCTATTAAGAGAAATTGATTCAGGCATCTTCCTGTTGTCCGCATGCTCTCCCACTTTGATATGAACCGTCTTCTGAAACATAAATGGATCATAGGAGCGATTAACTGGTACCTTAACAGTTATAAAAAAAGGCAGAGAAATACAGAGGAAAGGAATGGGGGAATACCTGGGTCATGCGGATGAACCCGGATGCACTGGCGGATGTCGGATCAAAGTAAAGTGTGAGAAAGATACTGACAAAACCAGAGTGTTTGGAGGAGAGCGTATCGGATGATCGGAAAACTTATTATCGAAATACTGATCCTGTGGATTATATATGCACTTTATATGGCAATCCTTGTGCATAAGCGCGGACCTCTCGGCGGTATCTTTTTCTATCCAAAAGTGATGCAGGAGAGAGTGATCGAAATAGGATTGATGACGGATCGGGAATTAAAAAGACGAAGAACCTTTGCTTATATCCTGCTTCTGGCGTTGATGATCCTGATTCCTGGTTTTATGATCCTGCATATCAATGGAGCGCAGACATATTTTAGCTGCTGCTGGCAGTTCTATGTCCTGTTCCTTGGAGCGGAGTTTTTTGACTGGCTTGTGATTGACACAATCTGGGTGGCTTTGTCTGACTGGTGGATCATCCCTGGGACGGAAGATTTGAACGACACATGGCACAGTGTCCATGTAAAAAAGTGGAAGATGCTGCAGTTGATCCCGTTTTCCATACCGATTTCTGCGATCATCGGTGGGTTGTATTGGGGAATAAGAATCCTGAGCCTATGACAGGAATATAGCGGAGCACATGGCGGATTCCTTCCTGATTTTGGTAATGCCAATTCAGCTCGGTGGAGCGGATCGCGTCAGAGTTGGCGGATGACCTTCTGGAAAAAGGGATCCGTGAAGTAAAGGCAATCTACGGTTGCTCCATGGGCGGCAGCATCCGAAGGATTGTGCGAAGGATCGAGAGGCTTTGAAAACAGAGCTGCTGGATTGGGTAAACAACGCCTGGCATTTCTGATGCTTGTAAAGTTATGAGCCCCTAAATCGGGGCTCATTTCTATACAATAGGGTTTACAGAGTTCTTCGCAGTGATATTAACGTGATTGTTCGAACAGCCAGTCCCGCAATGCGGAAATCTTGTACGCATAATTGAAGGATGCCATATGCTCCATTCCACCTTCGCCGTTCAACACGGTCCCGGTCTCAAATCGGATCATATTCGCCTGATTTCCTTCATCGATTATGGCCTGGACCAGGTCATTCTGCGCATGTGCGTCTTCCTGGGCATCCCAGCTTTGATAGCTGTAAGGAACCTGATCCTGATCAAAAAGAGCCATCACTTCATCCTGGCCGCCGGATGCTTTCTCATCGCCGCCGGCTGTAACATAGAAGAAGGTCTGGTCTTCCAGCACGTCAAGGACCGAAATGTCCCATTGGCCCGAAACATAAAGGCTTGCCGCAAACAGGTCAGGATATTTGCTGTTCAGATACAGGGAAGACATGCAGCCCATAGACTGGCCGGTCGTGTAGAGCCTGTCCTGGTCTATGCTGTAATTTTCTGTAAGGTATATGATCAGATTTACAGTGGCATCCAACTGTTCTGACGCATTCCAGTTATCGTCCGTCACAGTTCCGGTATAAGCCGGAACAAGGACGAAGGAAGGATGCTTTTCCTGATCCTCATCGCCTGCCCAGACAGCTGCGCCATAGTATTCTTCAACAATCTGGCTGGAGGAAAGGCCTGCTCCGGTCGAATCCGGGATGAACATGACCATGGGATATAACGTATCCGTGCCTTCTTCATACCCTTCCGGAATATATAGGCTGTATTCCAGTGTGATTCCGGTTTCTTCATCGGTATAGGTAAACTGTTCAAATGTGGAAGCACTTTCGTCAATCACAGCCTGCAGAGCGGAATCTGTCTGAGCCTGGCCTCCCATATTTCTATTTCCCGGTCCTATCGCGCCGTGTCCGCCGCCGTTTCCCGGACCTCTTTCTTCACCGGAAAAACCACTTTGCGTACTTTCATCGCCAGAGCCGTTAGACACTGTTTCCGTCTCATTCCCGGTCCCGCTTTCCGCAGATGTCGGGGCACATCCAAACAGCATGCCTGCTGCAAGCAGCGATACAAAAACTCTTTTTACATTTCTATTGATCATCGTGACACCTCGCTTTCTTTTGATGGAGTAATTTGTATAGCGAGCTGCCATTCGCTTTGTTTTCAGTGATGAAAACATGGTACTTCTGGATTTCGTGCAAATTGTGTTTGAATAATGGAAAATTTATGAACTCAGCAAAAAGTATTGACTCCTACGCAGCGTCATAGTTTATAGTGGAAACACCAGGCGAGGGAGGCAATACACTATGATGATTACGACCGAAACATCTACCGGGCGTTCCGACTGTACGCTATGGCGAGTAAACGAGGTAAGTAAGCTGACAGGTGTGAGTATACGCACTCTGCAGTATTACGACAAGATAGGGCTGCTTCATCCGGCAAAATACACGGAGGCTGGTTACCGGCTATATGACGATGCCGCACTGGAGACTCTGCAGCAGATTTTGCTTTTCAGAGAGTTGGAGTTCTCTCTGAAAGAAATTAAAGAAATCATCAGCTGTCCGGATTTTGACAGGAGTAAGGCTCTGGAGCAGCAGATCGAGCTCCTCACGCTGAAGAAGGAACACATCGAGAACCTGATCGACCTTGCTAAGGGAATCAAACTACTGGGGGTGAGAAAATTGGCATTTGACGCATTTGACACAAGTAAAATTGATGAGTATGCCGTCAGGGCAAAGGCTTCCTGGGGCACAACAGCGGCATATAGAGAATTCGAGGAAAAATCCAAAGGACGGACAAAGGAAGAAGATCAGAAAATATACCAGGGTATGATCGATATCTTTGGAGAATTCGGAAAGATCCGGAATACGGATCCAGGAGCCGTGGAGGCGCAGGCTCTGGTAAAGGAACTGCAGGGGTATATTACAGAGCATATGTATACATGCACGAAGGAGATACTAAGCGGTCTCGGAAAAATGTATGCAGGCGGCGGAGAATTCACAAACAATATCGACAGCTACGGCGGGGAAGGTACAGCCGAGTTCACCTCGCAGGCAATCGAGATCTACTGCAGATAATGAAAAAGAGTAAAGAAGGAAAGGCAGCCGGGCATGACGCCCGGCTGCCGGTTTTATGAAATCATGTGCAGCTTCCGGCTTAATATGCGGATGAATTATCTGCGTTGCCTGCCGTATAGATTCTAAACCACTTCGTGATCTCTTCCAAACGTTTGACCCTGTGCTTCGGCTTGCCGGATCTGGAAAGCTCGTGATTCTCGCCGTGGAAGACGACCATTTTGGCAGGAACGCCTTTATGTTTCAGTGCCGTAAAGAGCTGATATCCCTCCCCGATCGGGCAGCGGTAGTCCTCGTCGCTGTGGATGATCAGGGTCGGCGTCGTGGCATTGCCGATGTACCTCAGGGGAGAGACGTCCCACATCTGGGAAAATCTTTCCTGTGCCCTGCCGTCCGTGACCAACTGAACCTCCTGCCAGTTCTTTCCCTCTGCGTCTCTTCGCATCATGAACAGGTTTGAATTGTAGTCATTGTCTTCTTCATTAACGGACGAAACAATATAGGCAAGCTTGTCGCCCTCTGGAGAGAGCGTTAGAGATGAAATGTATTTGTAGTTGTAGAAATCTTTGA
This sequence comes from Lachnospiraceae bacterium, assembly GCA_045112915.1. Lineage (GTDB taxonomy): Bacteria > Bacillota > Clostridia > Lachnospirales > Lachnospiraceae > Chordicoccus. The sequence goes on along the minus strand of JBGUIK010000083.1, from coordinate 225 downwards.
GTCCGATCTTTCTCATGGTTTTTTCTCTTTTAGAATTAATTGATTATCATTATTTATCTGGATGCAATATTCAAGTCTCGCTTCTTTTCACTTGTTGCAGGCATCTATATTCTATGAAGCGTAGCAGCAGAGTACCACGTCCATAGGAGCTGTCGCACCGCATGGGCGTGGGTGAATGCCGGGACAAATTTACTGGTCCCTGATGTAGTCCCTGACCATCGTGAG
>JBGUIK010000082.1:0-9674 GCA_045112915.1 Lachnospiraceae bacterium | reverse complement strand
AATGGCATTCAAGGGGTCATGAGTTCGAGTCTCACTATCTCCAGCAAGCCCGAAAACGTTGATTTTATCAGGTTTTCGGGCTTTTTTCATACGCAGAAATAAGGCAAAAAAAGTGACCTTTTCGGGCAAAAAGGTCACAATTCGGTCACACCAGTTAATTTTTTGATTATCTGATTAGGAGACCTACGCCTTTTTTCTATTGCTGAGGATGGATTCAAGGGTGTCGGAAGCTTTTGAATCCATCTTTTTCATTGCGTGGCCGTAAATATCAAGTGTAGTCGACGCCTTGCTGTGTCCAAGCCGGTGAGAAACAGTTTCGATGTCTGTTCCATTTGCGAGAAGCAGAGTGGCCGACGTGTGCCTGAGCTCATGAAGCGTGATCTCCGGAAGCTGATTCTCAGACCCGTGGGTCTCGTTATACATCTTCAGGATCTCTTTGAACTTATGGGTCGGTGTGCCTACATCCATCGGCATACCTGTTTCCATCTGAATAAAAATGAAGTTCCTGTCAAATTCCTTGCCGGTGTATCCCTTCCACAGCCCCTGCAGGTGCAGAGAAAGCATCATCTGCTCTTTATGCCACTGCCTGAGAAGATGGATACAGTCCTGCGGTACGGTAACGTCCCGGATACTGTACTTATTTTTTGTGTTCTTTGTGATATCTCCTGACCGGGTCCTTGCCCGGGATTTATTGATTCGAATCGTTCTGTTTTTATAGTCGATATCTTCCCATGTGAGGCCAAGCAGTTCTCCGCGGCGCATGCCGCCATATATGGCAAGATTAAAGTAGACAATCCACTGGGTGCCAACTTCGATATGCTGATCACGAGAAGGGAGACTTCGACCATTTTTTCGAATCTTTTCCGGGTGGTGTATGGTATACCCTTCCTGCAGAGAATTCAGAAAAGCAAGCGCCTCCTCGTCTGTGAAGAATCGAATATCATCGGAAGCTTTCATTTTGGGGAGTACGGCTCTCTGACAAGGGTTCTCATCCAGGACATTCATCTTGTAAGCATGCTTCAGAATGTCGCTAATGACGGCATGCACCTGCCTGAGGCTGGCCGGTGCTTTTCCCTCTGCCACCAGATCATCATAGAGCTTCTGAATCGGCAGGATATTGATCTGACTCAATTTCATATTACCGAGGGCGGGATATACAATCCGCTCCAGCGTACTCTCGTATCCTTCCATTGTTGTCACCTCTATGGTGTTGACTTTTCTGGGCTTCCAGTATTTTTCAGAAAATTCCCGAAACGTCAGCTGCGATGTCTCGAAGTCTCGACCAGATCTGATTTTCTTCTCGAGTTCATTTGCATATCGTTTCGCCTCCTTTTCCTGCGCGGCTTTGCCTTTCGCTGTAGGATAAAAGGTCTCATCATAGTACTGCCGTTTTCCTGTCTCATCAAATCCGATTGAAACCCTGATTCTAAAAGATTTATCAGTCCGCCTTGTTATGCTCGCCATACCCGTCCCTCCTGTCCATCAGGAACAGTTCCGGATTGCTTCTCCAGAGTGTTGTAGAGAAGACCGCAGATCGACGTTATATTGTTCTGAAACTCTCTGTAGTCTGCGACTGGAATCCTGACTTCATTCTGCCCGCCGGTTTTCCTGCTGATTCGCAGAGCAGTGACGACTACTTCCTTGACGTCCCAGGGAGAAATCAGCATGGTCTTCTCGTCATAAGTGATGTAGTCTTCCAGCTTTTTATCATCGTTTATTTCAAGCGAAATATGGAGATCCAAATCCTTTTCCATCATACTGAGAAAGCTTGCGCTCAATCCGTTGAAGTCGCAGATTACATCGAGACCATTCGCGATGCAGTTTTGACGATAGGCTTCCAGCATTTCCTTCGTCATGTTCTCACTGAAACGCTGGCTGATAGTTTGCTGAGAAGCTTTGGCTGCTTCCCTAAGATCTTCCTCACTGACATGCTCGAGTTCTTCCACTGTGCAAGCACTCATATTGGCCGCGATTTTTTCCAGAAATTCCCTGTCGGTTTTTTTTCTGCCGGTCTCGTACTGTGCAATCAGAGATCGGGAGACATTGAGCCTCATGGCCAGATCTGTCTGGGTCAGTTCATTCTTTTGCCTTGCATTCCGGATGTTCCTTCCGATGATTACGTCTTTTAGTTCCATTTGTTACCTCCTTAAAAAGATGATTTTTACTGGCCAGCTCTTCGTATTTGGATTTTTCGAAATTCAACGGGGGTTGACCAGACAATATTATTGTAACATTCTACTGTTTAAGTTGCAATCAAAAATAACATGTTATATAATGAAGTAACATCCATTTGATCTGGTATTTTCAACCAATATATAAGACAGAGCATAAGTATTGTTTTAATTTGCAAATGGAAGCTGTCTCCGGCACAAGGAGCAGGCTGATTATCAGTCCGGATGGATGAAATGATATGAAAGGGGGAATTGAATGCAGGATGTTTTAAGGCCGCAGATGGTGACCATCAACGAAGCGGCCGCCAGGACAGGGCTTTCACCCTACACGGTGCGGAAGCTCTGCTGGCAGAAACGGGTAGTGACCTTGAAGACAGGCAACAAGTGGCTGATCAACTACGACAGCCTGTGCAGGTTACTTGAAAAAGGTGGTGAGATTGACTGATGATCGAGAAAAAGATCGAGGAAATGAGGCCGGTGATTATTGGCGTGGATCACGGTTACGGGAATATTAAGACCGCTCATAAAGTCTTTCTCACCGGTGTGGACCGGTCCGATGAGGAACCGGTCGTCAGCAGGAACTTTATCAGATACCGGGATAAGTATTATGTGATCGGTGAGAACCACATGACTTACCAGGGCGAGAAGACAGATTCGGATGATTTTTTCATCCTGACGCTGGCAGCCATCGCGGAAGAACTCGATGTGAGGGGATTCTGCGATGCAAATGTAATCCTGGCGGCAGGTCTTCCTCTTGCCTGGGTCTCCCGGCAGAAAAATGAATTCCGCAAATATCTCATGCAGGACATCGATCCCGAATTTGATTTCCGGGGAAAGCACTACCGGATCCATATCGGGAAGGTCCTCATTTTCCCGCAGGGGTACGCTGCCGTGCTTCATGCCGGTGATATGGCCGGCGAAAATATGCTCGTCGATATTGGCAACGGAACCATGAATGTCATGCGCATCGTGGACCGGAAGCCAATCGAAAAGAGCGTTGCCACAGAAAAGTACGGCGTGTCCATTTGCATGCGGGAAATCCGGGGAGAGCTCAGCCGCCTTTACGCGGAGGATGTCCCGGAAAGCATGATCGAGCCGATGCTCCGGAGCGGCTGTGCAGGCAGGCATGATCAGATCAGTGAGAAAATCAGGTCTGTTGCCACACGTTATACAGAGGAAATCATCAGACGGCTCAGCATTTACGGATTCAGGGAAGGTCTGACAAAGCTCTACATCATCGGCGGCGGTGGCTGCCTCCTTAAGAATTACTCGGACATCGGTGACAAAGAAGGCGTCGTATTCATTGACGATATCTGCGCTAACGCCAAAGGGTTCGAGTATCTGGCCGAGCGGAAGCTGGAGCTTAAGGGGCGGCGATGAGCCGGGACAGGTACAAGTCAACGACCGTAAAATTTCGTACAGACGATCCTCTGCAAATGAAAGCATGGGACATCCTGCACGAGAGACTGAAAGAGGGAAAGTCTCTCAGTCGGGCTATCAGCGAGGCTGTGGTGACGCTGGAAGAAGCCAGTGGTACAGGACGTTTGTCTGCAGGAGTTTTATCGGAGACGGACTTGTCGGGTATTCTGGAGAGCCAGACGGAGCATATATGTGCAAGCCAGCGTGAAATGCTGGATAACTACTTCGATACACTATATAAACGTCTGGGGGATCTTTTGGAATCAGCTCCCGGGAATGGGACATCAGCCGCTGACGAAACGGCAAATATCTCTGAGGAAATGCTTGCATTTGCCTTCGGAGATGATGACGATGAATGACAGAGAACTGCTGACAGGAATTGAATAGTGCAAGTCAATTCAAGGAGATGGTGCCCGGCGGGGCACCATTTCTGAGTTTTACGGTATGGGTTCCCGGAGGGAACCAATCAGACAGATCTATAAAGAAAGCGGGAATATAATTGTTTTGGGGAAGGAAATCCCTATTATTAAAAAAGATAAGGGCAAGATTCACCCTTGTCAGTACAAAAGTACTGCCTGCGGGAATCTTGCCGGGACACCCGGACCCGTGCCGGACAGCTGCGCAGATCCGGTATCGTGGGGAGCTCCCCACACCCGCTTTCAGGTTCCCTCCGGGTTCCCGGAGGATATCTATGGCAGGCAAAAAGAAGAAGGAAACCCGGTCCGCAATGCTGCAGGTGCGGATGACGGACCGGGAGATGGAGAAAATCTCAAATATGGCGGAAAAGAAACGGATGAATGTGTCTTCATTTGTCCGGTGGGCGATCTTCAGCAAGCGGACCCAGGTCAGCGTAAATGAGGACGTGTTCACGGACGGCATGAAAGAGCTGCTCATGGCAAATGGCAGGGCTGCAGGCAACCTGAATCAAATCGCGAAGAATTTAAACAGCGGCGTATCTGTGGACGAAGGTATCCTGCAGGCAATTAGGACGGCTGTATCAGAGATTATTGCTTTCAACAGAAAGCTGGAGAAGATGTACAGGGAGCATTATGGCAACAGTAAAACACATTTCGAGCAGGAATGCTGATTACGGGCAGATCCTGGACTACCTGATGTTCCGTTTCGATGAGAGGACCGGCAAGCCGATCCTGGGACCGGAAGGGGAAATGCTTCTCCGTGAAGACTATATCGTGGAGGGACAGCTCACCGAGCCGTCCCTTTTCGGTATCGAGTGCATGGAGACCAATCGGCGCTTTGGAAAGAACCGCACACGGGAAGAAGTTAAATCTCACCACTATATTGTGAGCTTTGATCCAAGGGACGTGCCGGATCACGGACTGACCATGGAGAAGGCTCAGATTATTGGCAGAGAACTTACCGCAAAGTATTTTCCGGGACATCAAGCCCTCATTTGCACCCATCCTGACGGCAACAATAAGTCCGGAAATATCCACGTACATATCGTAATCAACAGTGTCCGAAAAGAAGAAGCTGAAAAACAGGACTTTATGGAGAGGGAAAGTGACCGCCTTGCCGGATATAAGCACCGGGCGACGAAGAACTTCGTGAATGCTTTCAAGAAAGGCGTGATGGAAATCTGCGAACGTGAGGGACTGTATCAGGTGGATCTGCTGAACCCGGCGAAAGAAAAGATTACGGAAAAGGAATATCGGGCAAAGCTTCGGGGAGAGAAGGCTGACCCGGGCTTCAAGACAGAGCTGGGAAGCCTCAGAAGCACCATCAAAAAAGCCATGGCAGAGTCAGAAAATGAAACCATGTTCAGGAAAGTCCTCATGGAAAAGTATGGCATCGTGCTTACCGAGAGCCGTGGAAGATGGGGATATAAGACGAATGGCAATAGGACGGTCAGAGGTCGCAGGCTTGGGGCTAACTATGAGAAAGAATATGTGCTGGCGATGCTTGGGACGATCGGAAGAATCACAGATATCAGCTCGATTGAGAAAGCCGGTACCAATGTGGGCTATCGCCGTGCAATTGTTATTTCCAATCTGAAAAAGAGTGCGGATACTCTCCTGTTCATGCGGGACCGTGGGCTTGAAACGGAGGAAGACGTCAGGCAGGCGCTCAAGAACGCCACAGAGGCAATGATGGAGGCACAAGCCAGGGTTAAAGAGCTGGATGCGGAGATGAAGGCAATAAGGAGCTTACAGAAGGCAGTGAAGCAGATGAAGCAGTATCGCGATGTTTATCAGGCGTATCGGAGGAGTGGGAGGTCAGAGAAATTTAAAGAGGAGCATTATGCGGAGGTTGCTGTGTATGAGAAGTCGGAGGCTGAGGCGAAGAAGTTGGCTGGGGAGCTTAGGTTTGATAAGGTGCCGACAGGACAGGTGCTGAAAGGAAGACAGAAAGAGGCAGGTGAAGGCAGAAGCGAAGCCTATGGGCAGTATCTTAAATTAAAGGCGGAAAGAGATAAGATGGCAGTGATAAAGAGTAATCTGGATAAGTTCAGTTGGAGGGGTGTTGACAGAACGGACTCTTATGAGGAAAGATTATAAATAAACTAATTGTTAGGACGATGTAAGACAATGATGTTGCTTTATAGTTGTGAAGTTACGTCTTCATAAGTAGGCTATTCAGGCGTTGTTTGTTGCAATTAGGAATTGCATTGATAATGACGTTCTACGGACAGGAGAAGGTGGAGTACAATGCTCAGCTCTGCCTTATGAATATGGCGGTTCATGGACTGACCGGTGTAATCAAGTCGGGAAATGAAGCTAACACTTTCTATAACGATGCCCATAATCATGCGGGATGCTGTGATTACGTGATGGCAAATCCGCCATTCAACGTTGACAAAGTAAAAAATGAAAGCGAGAGCGGCCGCACATTTTGAAGTATATGTCAACCCTTATTTTTAAAATAAAAAGAAAAATCCGGAACTCAAAAATGAAATCCGGAAAGGAATAACGTTATTAAGCTATGATGAGTAGGGGACGGGTGGCTTAACTAAATGACATTGGAACCGTCCCCTGATCGCAAAGAAATCGTAAATCAATTGCATAAATAGTATATCGGATGAAGGAAAAAATGCAACTGCAGCTTATTTGCCTGCGTGCTCAAATGCCGCCAGCTCCGGATGCTTCTGCTTTTCTTCTGAATAGTTGCCGTACTCACGTTTGGGATGTGTATGCGTGCTCCAGTATTCTTCCGCTGCAGGGGCCCATTCCTTCGCGTAAGCATCGCATTTTCCGCACAGGTGCTCGACGGTTTCGGGTGATTCGAGGTTGGTCTGATGGGCGCCTGTCTCCTCGATCATCTGCCGCAGGCACTGCGGATTCTCAAGCATGGGGCAGGGCCTCAGATGATTGCGGTTGAAGGGCTGGCCTTCATGATACTTTTTAAAGAGCGGGCTCTGCAGGATCTCAAGGATGGATTTATCCCTGATGTTGGAGTCCGAGAAATGGATGAATACGCAGGGCTCCGCATCTCCGTTGGAATTGATGTGGAAGTAATTTCTTCCGCCTGCAATGCAGCCGCCCACGTACTCGCCGTCATTCTGGAAGTCCATCGGATAGAACGGGATGTCTGAGGCGGATGAGCGGATGTAACGGATTCGGTCGATCATCGCCAGGCGCTGCTGCGTTGTGGGCATGAGCTCGGGAACGGCGTTGTTCCCGACCGGCATATAGTGGAAATAAAATCCGAAATGCGCTCCCTTGGAAGCGATCAGCCGCAGGAATTCATCGCTGGTGACAGCCTCGATGTTATCTCTTGTATAGCAGATAGAGGTGCCGAAGATGATGCCGTGGGCTTTGAGAAGGTCCATGGCCTTCATGACCGCGTCATAATGGCCTTCGCCCCGGCGCGCGTCGTTCGTCTCCGGCGTGCCTTCGATGGAAACCATAAATGTAAGGTTGCCGAGCTCCTTCACCTGCCGGCAGACATCTTCCGTAATGAGCGTGGAATTGGTGTAGGCAGCGAAGACGCAGTCGTTGTGTTTCCGGCACAGTTCAAAGATCTCATTCTTCTTCACCATGGGCTCGCCGCCTGTCAGCATGTAAAGATGCACGCCAAGCTCCTTGCCCTGCGTCACGATGCGGTCCATCTCCTCAAAAGTAAGGCTCGACTTGTGACCATACGTGCCGGACCAGCAGCCGATGCAGTGCATGTTGCAGGCCATGGTCGGATCAAACAGGATGAGCCACGGAATGTTGCATTTATACTTTTCCCTGTTTTTCCGGATCGTCTTAGTACCCAGGAGGGCAGCTTCGAAGCCAAGCGCCATGATCATCTTCTTCGCGTAAGCCGGATCCGCGTCATCAAGAAACGCGCCCAGAAACTGCATCAGGCGGCTGTTCGGATCACCGATACTCTGCTTCAGATGATCGATCTGCTCAGCGGATACATCTTTAAAATAAAAAGGAATGACATCAGCCAGCTTCCGGAGTGTATCCGCGCGTGCCGCCGGATTGGCAGCGCTGTCGTAATAATGATTCACCAGAGCCTGAACGGCTGCGCGTTCCACCGACTTTACAATACCATTCATGTTCATTTCTCCTTTAAAGTTTTTCCCCACTTGTTGAATATTTCCTAATTATGAATTATACTATTTTAAAGAGGCAATTCAATTGCCAGATGATTTTGAATTGATGATAATTCAACAGGTTTCAGAAAGGTGAGGAATAGCAGGCGGCAGAGAATGGCTACGGGCGGGTGAGGAATAGTGGATAGAAAGAACGTGGACAGAAGAATCGTCAAAACCCGGGAGGCGATACAGAAAGCATACATGGAACTTGTCATAGAAAAAGGCTCTTCGAGGATCAACATTTCCGAGCTTGCCAGGCGGGCCAACATAGACAGAAAAACGTTCTATCTGCATTACGCATCCCCGGATGACGTGCTCATTGAGCATGTGGAGAAAAAATTTAACATGGTCGCATCTGCAATGGAAGAACATCATTATTTCGATGATCCGTTCAATGTGGAAAAGCTTATTGAGCTTCTTGACAGGTTCTATAAAGAGGAGGAAAAGCTGCTGCTCGTCGTCGCTGGAAGCGACACCTATGACGACCTGTGGAGAAAGGTTCATAATATCCTGGCGGATAAAACCGTGGCGCTCTACTCGCCGCATGTAAACATCAGCAAAGAGGAGATTATTGTGTTTTATGATTTTTTCTCCGCGGGCGTCATAGATGTATACCGCAGATGGGTACGTAAAGAATACAGCTGTGACCTGCATTATCTGGTCGAGATGATTGGAAGAGCTGCCCGGACGGGGCTTGATCCGTTTATGAAGCGGTAAATTCGGGCCGATCAGGGGACGGACCCAATGTCATTCAGTTAAGCGCTATTTTGAGCATCTTAAATGGATATAATCATATCCTTATCTCTGTATAGCCTTAGGGCTGCCTTTAGAAACCTAAATAGAACGGATTTATTCTTGATCACATATTTTTTTGTGCACAACAATCAGACAGATTTGGACTTTAGGGATTGAATATTTCATAAAATGTGCCTCCTTGAAATTGAAGATGATATCTGCAACTTCAAGGGCCGCTCTCGCTTCCTTATAAATCAATGAAAGCGAGAGCGGCCGCACATTTTGAAGTATATGTCAACCCTTATTTTTAAAAGAAAAAGAAAAATCCGGATCTCAAAAATGAAATCCGGAAAGGAATAACGTTATTAAGCTATGATGAGTAGGGGACGGGTGGCTTAACTAAATGACATTGGGTCTTGAGTGTGATGCTGTGATCCATTTGAGAAACGGCAGATATGGTTTGGTTGAAGTGAAACTGGGTGGAGACAAGTTGATCAACGAAGGGGCTGAGAACCTTAAGAAACTGGCTGGCAGAATTGATACAGAAAAATGCGTGATCCGGCCTTTATGATGGTTTTATGCGGAGTGGCTCCATTTGCCTATAAACGTCAGGATGGAGTGTATGTTGTTCCGGTTACATGTCTGAAGGATTAATGACATAACGAAAACGGGTTGATAGTCGACATAATGCTTTGCCCGTAATCGCGGTCACAAAGAGGTCACACCACTCACAAAAAGGTGCTGAAGATACTCGCAGCAGCAGAATTTGCAAATGTCAGTTTTGCTGATAAATAAGCCATTTT
>JBGUIK010000081.1:0-2745 GCA_045112915.1 Lachnospiraceae bacterium | reverse complement strand
GAACCATGCTTTCTATCAGGCTATACTCTGGGGTTCTCAGAGCGGAGTAGCTAAGGGCTACACGAGCGGACCGAACAAGGGAAAGTTCGGCATCAACGATGACTGCACCCGCGGCGCGATCGTAACCTTCCTCTATAGAATCAAATAGGAGAAGATTGCATAGCAGCGAAACAGCAGCGAAAGACTTTGACATATTTTTGCCCCTCCCCCAAAGTCCCTCGTATATATAAATGTACGGGACGAAGGAAGCCCGATTATGAAAGAAAATTTAGAAAATTAATCGATAAATAAGGGAGAATACAATCATGACAGAAATGAGCAAAATCAGTTTTGAGGCACTTGAGGAGATCACAGGCGGCAAGATCGTCACAGTAGCAAACGATGCAGTAAATTACGCAAACATCAGACATACACCGGGTCTTAACGGCAAGGTTGCAGCTAAGGTCTACAACGGCACAAAGCTCAGAACAACGGGCTTAAAGGTCAAAAAAGACGGCTATGTCTGGTATGAAGTCACACTGATTGACGGCTCCGACAACGCATGGATTGCAGGCAGCCTGATTGGCTTTTAATTGAAGAACCTCTGAAGAAGAACTGAGTATGAATTAATAGATGGCAGGTCCAACATATCGGATCTGCCATCTTTTATTTCCTTTCCGGAATAGCGACAGGATGCGAAACATGATATGCGTCTTATGCGGCTCGCCGTGGGTTTTGAAAACGTCTTGTCGATATTTTACAAATACTTGCATGTATACAATCAGTTGTCTGTTAATTCTGATATAATATTGTCAGGTCATTAGCGCTAAAGCGACTTCTAAAGCGCATCATTCTCATTTCAGGAAGGAGACAACGAAAATGAACGTACTAAAAAGACATCTGACAATCATACTTACAGTCTTCATAATTTTCGCTATGTGCCCGACCACGCTCTATGCATCGACGATAGACCCGGCTGACGCCGCAGCCCCGGAAATCACAGCGCCGGAGCAGAGCGCTGCACCGGACGAAAACATTGTGGACGAAACAGAAAGCACAACCGAAGAATTCATCGATGAGGCTGCCTATGTACCTGCTGATGAAGCCGTCGATGAAACAGATGATGTGGCAGCTCCTGCCATTGAAGAAACCGTTCCTGAAACAGCCCCGGATACGGACGAATATGCCAAGGAACCCGCACCGGAAGCAGAAGCACAGGATATCACGCCGGCAATTGACACACTCCCCGAATCTGAGGAGCTCGTCGGAGCGCCGGTAAGTGTAGGCACGAATGTTACAGCGACATTTAATTCTTCTACAGGAGCGGTAGTTCTTACATCGAATAACGGTACTCTTTCGGGTGACTGGATCATTAAAGGCGGGTTTGATAGAGATAAAATAAAATCAATCAAAGTTGCATCAGGAACAGTCTATCTCCCGGCTGATTCATCCTATTTGTTTTACGAATGCAACAATCTTAAAACGCTGGATATGGCCCATTTTAACACATCAAAAATGACGAACGCGCACTCAATGTTCTATCAATGCCAGAGCCTGGAGTCCTTATATATGGGCGAATTTAATACCTCCAAGTGCACCGACATGATGCGTATGTTTTACGGATGCCAGAGCCTGAAATCTCTGAACTTATACAGCTTCGATACGTCTAAGGTAGAGTCAATGCTGTATATGTTTGTAGGCTGCTCCAGTCTGAAAGTTTTAGATCTGAGTAATTTTGACACCACCAATGTTCAATCTATGGCATGGATGTTTTCGTCATGCACAAGTTTGACGCATTTGAATTTGAGCAATTTTAAAACACCGAACTTGACAGAGATACAGGATATGTTCTATGGGTGCACCAATCTCGCCGCTGTTGATATGAGCGGATTCGATCTGTCGAAAGTAAATAAGGCGGATGAATTCGGAATCGCTTACACCCTGTTCAGAAAATGCCCGAATTTAAAACTTCTCAAAACACCGAAAAAGAATACAATTGCCCGTGATCTGCCCGTCACACTGTATGATCAGACCGGCAAGTCGTATACCAAGATTCCGGTGACATCGAAAAGTCTGCTTCTTGCGAAATCGAAACAGCTGGCAAAAGGCACAATGATTGTAGGCGACAGGGTCACTGCCTCTATGGATTCTTCAGGTGCTGTTTCCTTATATTCAGATAACGGAACGCTGTTCAGCGATTGGACGAACCACTATCCTGTCCTCGATAACATGACATCCTTCAAAGCCGCCTACGGAACTGTGTATCTTCCTGCCGATTCCAGTTATATGTTCGCCAGTCTGCATAAACTGGTGAGCGCGAATTTTACAAACTTCAATACATCAAAAGTCACTTCGATGGGCAGCATGTTTGCAGATAGCATACTCCTGCAAGTATTAGATTTAAGAGCCTTTGACACTTCGAAGGTGACAGACATAGGAGCAATGTTCTACCGTTGTTTCAGCCTAACAATATTGGACCTCAGTAGTTTTGATCTTTCAAAAATCAAATCTACAGATCAATATCCGCCTACCTTTTTAACTTATAACAGCTGCAATCTGCATGTACTCAAAACACCAAAGAACGATAAGGTGTCATCACCCATTGCCACGCTTTATTCCTCCGCAGGCAAGGCGTATTCTACAATGCCCAATCTTTCAAAGAGTATAGTTCTGGCAAGTTCAAAACAGCTGGCAAAGGACTGCGAGACCTATGGGAAACTCTTCGCCGATGTTCTGGATCCATCCCATCCGTTCTATAAGCCCATC
>JBGUIK010000080.1:0-168041 GCA_045112915.1 Lachnospiraceae bacterium | reverse complement strand
GCCGAGAGCCGAACGTGGATAGTGGTATTGTTGTGTAACAAATCGACGTTTCAAGGGCATGTCCCATACGTCATGAATAATCCAGGTCTAGTATAAAACATTTCGATTATCTTCAACTCGATCATCCCCATCGTGTGCGAGAAGAAATAAGTAGGGAGCTGGATTGATAAAGAGCGGCTACTCGCTCAGGTGATCGCTCAAAACTACACCAATATGGCAATGTTTTTTACCTTGGCAAATTTGTATATATGCTATCACCAATCTTAATAATCTCTGTTGTTTTCCTTGTAGCCTCTATATATTTGGTAAGGCTTGTTACTGGTTCTTTCACTGTTCTATGATAGGCAGAAACTGAATCTGCAAGGTTTTGTGCATATTCAACGTAACCATTCTTCTTCTTTTGTCTATTAGCATCCATCCGATCATTTACAGAATGTACGCATGCTCGCCCTAGCGTAAGTCCCAGTATAGCACCACCAAGAACAGTCGGAACTGCCCCCACACCAATCAAAGCTAAAATCTGACCTGCGCTCTTATTGTTAAGAGAGTGATTTTCATCAAGATAAGTCCTCATCCAAGTAAGAGTGTCATCGTAGAGACAGAGATAACTATCTACGCTCTCACTAAGCTCATCGCGATATAACATAAGCTCCTCGGCATCTCTAATATTATTGAGATATATCTCAAGTAACTTTGATTGGCAATACACACCGACCAAAATACGATACTGCATAAGAGTATCTGTTATATCTTTCAAGTATTTGTTTATACTATCGCTCTTATCATCATTACTAGTTTCGTTCTTTACTTGCTCTATCTCTCTTTGTGAAAAAGAACTATACTTTCTCGCTGTACTTTGAATATTACTGAGTTTGTAAAGAGTTTGGCCTTTTCTCTCCGAGTTACCTTCTATGTACTTAAGGTGGCGTATAATTTCATTTAAATCGTCTATTGCCGCTTTTATAGAACTACATTTGTCGTTCTCCAAAAATTTCTTTATTTCTTCTGTGCCAATTTTCAGATCCGAAAGATTTCTATTAATCACCGACATAAAGTACTGTCCAGTAACAAATGAAGTAGCATTAAATACTGACGCAGCTATCTGGGGAGCCATAGATATATTTATTTCTACGTCATTTGCAATCCAGTCTGCTTGGCCTTTTAGATTATTATTGAAATCATAAGCATTTCCTTTAAATGCTCCTCTTGTGGTATGGGAATTTCCGAGATGCAATCCCGGACCTAGTTTAACTCTATATGACTCTTTTATAGCATCATCAAATGCTCCTTGAAATTCACCGGAATAATAAACGTCTTTAGCAATCTGCGGGGCATAATGAAAAATCATATTAAACCGATTTGCTTCTTCAGGGGTTGCACATCTATATCCTCTCCTAAACAATTCAACCTCAGACAACTCTTCACGATATACCTGTATATCATATTCACTAGCCAGAACATTTTGCAGCTCATTATTCATATTACACTCCCTACGACATTTTCACTAAAGTACTATTTTATCTTAAAGGAACTACTATAGTAAAACTCTTCTATTGACAAAGAAGCCTTTCTCTAATCCGTCGAATCAATATGCCTCCAATGGCATACTCTTCACATAATTAACCCATATTTTAGCATGTCTCTCCTATCCAAGCAACGCCTCACCATAGTGGCAAGCAGGGCACCGGTATATACCCGGCGCATTTTCGCAAGCAGGGTGCCCGTGCGCACACCGCACCTTTTCGACCGCCCTGCCCGCAACGAAACTGCTTGTTGGGGAACATCCCCAATCCCCTGAAGAACACATTTTCAATGTGCGCTGCGCGGTTCACACCGCTAATTCCTTTCTTAAAATCGATAACGCTCTGGCTTCGATTTTTCTCGCTGTTGACTTCCTCAGATTGAAATATAATGCCGTTTCTTCAAGAGAATGATACCCGTTTCCACTCAAACCAAACTCCCACGAAATGAATTCTTTTTCACGCTCCGGCAACCCTGCCACCTGATCAGCGACAAAACTTTTCTCGTAAGCCCGGCAGACGTATTCCTCTGGCGAAAGCGCACCGGACTCCTCGTACTTTTGATACTCCATCGACATAAGATGACTCTCACCGGATATAAAGTTTTCATCCTCTGCCGGTTCAACGATCACATCGTAGTTGGTCACCCAGTCATCATATTTCCTCTGGAATCGGGACTGTGCTTTCAGCCTTCCCATGATCTTCCATTTCAGAAATCCATCAAAGTTTAGGCTTTTATCCGGATCAAAATCTCGTATGACATCCATGATTGCGAGCAATGCTTCCTGCTCCTTTTCTATGTCAGTCATGCGGACGTAGGAAAACTTCTCACCATGAATCCTCCTGATCATGCGCAAGGCTGTGCCCGCCTTTTCTCGCAGGAATTCATCTCTATATTTCTCATTCTCCTTTGCGAGAGTAACCCTGGTCGATATGTCGGCTGAACTGTACTCTTCCATTCTATTCCTCTCCTTTATTCATTTGCTTGTAACTGCAGTTATGTTAGGGCCGACTCTTCATTTGCATTTTTGCAAGTTCTTCACCCGACCTTCATCGAAAACTGTAAAATGTCCAAAACGTGAGCATATACAGTCTTTCCGGCTATGTAATATATGGGGTAAATGTTACTATTCAGTGCTGGCGAAAAATCACCTGAGAGCCGGTGGCAAAAATCTTGTAACGAAAAAGACGTTAGCGGCAAATCCGGTGACAGGAAAGCCGATTACGGAAAAACCGTCGACGGGAAAACCGGTTACGGAAAAGCCGTCAACGGGAAACCCGTCATCAATAGTGCGGATATCGGCATTTGCCGACATCGGTGGCATGAGCAGAATATAATATATAACTAACTTATTATTTATATTTATTTATTATCCAAAGATAAAATACTAAGAGAGAGAGTACTAAGGGATAAATAACGAAGGGATAAAGGGGTAGATCGCGCACTTTGGCACACACATTCCCGGCACCTTCCCTTGAAAGGAGTATTTCATGGCAGTAACAAGAATCCACAATCGCACAGTTAATACCTACACTAATGTCTCATCTTACATGATCAAGGACATGAATCTCAGCTATATAGAAAAGGGGATTCTCCTGATCTTGTATTCTCTGCCGCCTAGCTGGGAGTTCTCCATTTCAGGTCTTTCAAAAAAACAAAACATTCCCAGAGCAACATTGAGGAATGCCATGAATCACCTTGAAGAACTGGGTTATATAAAACGGGTCCAAAAAAGGGGCGACCACGGATACTATGGTTCGGTCGACCTGCTCCTGTATGATGAGCCGAACCTCCCTCGTTAAAATGCCGGATTTTTGTCCCGCTTTTTTCACATGACCTTCTCAGGCGATAAAATACCTACATGAATGATTTAATGGTCAGAATACCGGACACAAGTCCGGCGTTCTGACCACAGAATCGAAGTCAGGATTGTAACCGTATCAGTTATTTCCAAATCCGTTCTTCTTTGCCCTTTGCCTTGCTTTATTACGAGCTTCCTCTGAACGTGGACGGCGGAATGTCAAAGTGCATAAAGACTTGTCAATCAGGTAAATTTCTGCTCCTTCTGCAAGATCCTTCCGCTCATCCCTGGTGTAGTAGTCAGGATATTCTTCTGAAAGAGCCCGCAGACGCTTTTTATAGCTGTGATTAAACGTATAAACGCTGACCTGTTTATCTCCTTCAGAAGTAAGTAAAATAGTCTCTCGTTCAAATTTGTTAAGCCTCGCCATTGTTCATCCTCCCTCTTAGTGTTCTTCACTGCGATCATCTGATATCTTATTTACCGGTTTTGCGTTGTTCATCAACCTGATCAGTTCCTCATCTTCGAGCAGATGATTGATACACTTCCGGTTTACTCTCCCTGAAACGAGATTCCGAATTGCTTTCTCAGAAAGCCCCAGTTCATCGAGCCGGGTCCTATCCGGAATACTTGTCAGGCCGAGAAGGAAGTCCGTTGACACATCAAACTCCGCAGCGATTGCGATGACGAGTTCATGACTCACCTTCAGTGTCTTCCCGTTAATGATCCTGCTCATCTGGCTGCCTGTGATTCCGACACACTGTGCCAGCTTTTCCATATTCTCTCCTTTCCTCTGCGCCAGCTCCACGATCCTGTCCCTGATGTCTCCTTTTAAAAATTGCAATCATTTTTCCTCCTACATAGATGCGGCTGATTTTCGAATGCAGCTATGTTGTAGGTGTCTCCTCCTGACATTTGCATTAATGCAAATGCCTCTATGTTTTCACGAAATCCCTCTACTATGGCATTGTGGAATTTTTTCCCAAAATATAACCTGCATTTTTCACTTTTTATAAACTTTTAAGATTATGTTCGTCTCTCCGTCCGGCAATATCGCGTGTCATTCGTGGCCTTACTCTGAAGATCCCGACAAGGCTATTTCATTTGGATAAATGCAAATCCCCACATTGCCCTCCTCTTAATCCTGCAAATAGCGCAATTTGTACAGAATCAACGTCCCCCAGAGCTATTAATCCCTAGAGGGAAATAAAACCCCTCTACTAATACATTGCTGATTTTTTGTAGATTTTATAACTCTCAATTTACATTTTTTAGTATTTTCAAATTCAGCTCCGCAGTACGGAGAGGCACTATGTTTTCGTAACACATGACAGGCAAAGGGGGATTCATGAGCGATTCAATACTGAACATAATAGAGCTGCTCCAGAGTCTCCCGGCAGAAGGCCTAAATGATCTGGACACCCCCACCATCAAGGCTCTGAATCGGGGAATAAAAGAGAACTTCGTTATGAGGACCCACCCCTACAGAATCACTCGGCAGAAAACAGGCCGGTGGAAGACTTATATCAGGAAACCGGCAGGTACGCGGAAAGCTGTAGAAAGGAATAACCGCGACGATCTGATCGAATTTCTCTATCAGCATTATTCGGAATACGATAAGAAGTCAGCAGTTCTGGATACAGTATTTGATAAATTTCTGGAGTATAAACGCGATGTGCTGAGCAGAAGCCAGGAAACAGTTGAGCGGATCCGCTATACGTACAGGCGCTTCATGACGGAGGAGATCCGTCAAAGGAAGATGTCTTCAATCACGGAAACCGAATTGATGAGATATGTCAGGTTAATTGTCGATACAGAGCACCCGAAGGAGCGGGCTCTAAAATCATTCCTGCAAATGATCCATGGACTCTTCCGCTTCGGTTACGACAATCACTATACAAATTCAGACGTGAGTAAAAGAATTGCTGCCGAAAATTTCTACAAAGACTGCGACTGCAGTAAAAAAGAAGCAAGCGAGAAAATATTCTCACCTGCCGAAATACATCTGATCAGGGAAACCGCAACGCGGAAGCTTCCCAATCCGAGGGCTTTTATGATTTTGTTAGCTATTGAGACTGGTATGCGGGCCGGCGAACTGTGTGCCCTTCACTGGGACGACATCAGTGAAGCAGATATTCATATCCATCGCCAGCAGCTCCTCCGCACACGGAACGGGAAGCGCGAAGGTTTTTATGAAGTACCATATACCAAGGATGAACGCCGTCATCCGCACGGCGGCAGATACTTTCCCCTGACCACGCGCTGCAGGCAGCTGCTTGATCAGCTCAGGACTTCCTGCGGCAACTCCAGCGAATATGTCTTCAGTGAAGAAGGCAAATGGATCCACAAGACATCCTACGAGCAGTTTCTGAAACGGCTCTGCAAGAATCTCGGTCTGTCCATCACGAACAATCATGCTTTCCGCATGAGCCTTAACTCCAACGTTCTGATCAAGGCCGGGCTGGACGCTAAGACGCGGGCGGCGATACTCGGACATAGTATTGCTACAAATGAGAGCTACTACACTTATACGAGAAGGGATGAAATACAGGAAGTGGGCAGTACGATAGACCAGTTCACGACTGTCATCGGCTGATGTATAGCCTTGTTCCCATTTCCAAGAAAACACTGTTGAAAATCATATGCTCCCTGCGTTATTATGAAATCGAAAAGATTAGTTTTTAGTATGAAGAGGATAAGATATGGGTACAATAGAAGCTACTGTCTCCATGCTGGAAACCATGCCGGAAGAAGCAAGACTCCTTGTATTTAATTACACACAGGAGCTTTTTTCAGCACAGCGTCCGGCAAACCCCTTCACTCCAATAAGCACAGACAAGCTGCTTTCTGACTTAGAAGGATCTCGTCGACAGATTGAAGCCGGCGAGGGCAAGAATATGAAAGAGGCACTTAGGGAGATGGGCAAACAGCATGGATTCATTTGAAGTAATTATTTCGCCACAGCTAAATAAAAAGCGTCCTGAAATCAATGTAAAATAATATATTCTTGGCATGTAAATCAAAAACCACCCTGATATATACATTTCAGAGTGGTTTTTGATTGTGTTTTATTCAGGAGTATCCCGGCAGTTTTTCATCAGGCTTCATTCGAGTGGTTATTCGAGTTAACTCGAACCAATCGAGTGCCTTGCATTTTCAGACCACTGGCATACCCCTTCCATTGCTCAGTCCATTATGAAAATTTACGGTATTTTTAGCCTACCAGATTATTGATTCTACCGAAAATCTGTTCTGCATGTTATACTCTACTCATCAATCCAGCTTCCCAAACACACCATGGGAATAAAAGAAAACTATGTATTTGATAAACATCCATACAGGATCAGCAAACAGAAATCAGGGAGGTGGAAAACCTACATCAAGGACGACCTGAAAGGTCGAAAGGCGATTGAGCGAAATGAGAAAAAGGATCTGATCGACTTTCTGTACAACCATTACTACGCCGAGGAAAAGACAGCCCAGTCCATGGCAACGGTTTTCGAAGCTTTCCTGACATATAAACTTGACTGTGAGAACAGAAGCCCCGAGACCTGCGAGCGTCTTCGCTACACTTACAAGAAGTTCATCAAAGACACACTCGGAAAAAGAAAGATGTCCGTCATCACAAAGAATGAGCTGACGGCTTATGTCCAGAGCATAATTATCGAGAAGCGACCGCGCGAGCGGGAGCTGAAGTCATTCCTGCAAATGCTCCACGGACTCTTCCGCTTTGCTTACATGAATCGCTATATCCATGAAGATGTCAGTGCTATGATCAGGGCAGACAACTATTACAAGGATTGCGATTGCAGTAAGAAGGATGCCAGCCAAAAGATCTTCTCACGAAACGAGATTCTGCGCATAAAAAAAGAACTCGAAAGCAGAGTTCCAAATCCACGCGCTTATGCAGTTCTGCTGGCTATCGAGACCGGAATGCGGTCCGGCGAGCTCTGTGCCCTCCAGTGGTCGGATATCGGTCCCAGGGACATTCATATTCACCGCCAGCAGCTCCTTCGGACAAATCACGGAAAACGCGAAGGCTTCTACGAAGTCCCCTACACTAAGGATGAGCGCAGGCACCCGCACGGCGGCAGATACTTTCCACTGACCGACAATTGCAGATGGATCCTCGCAATGGTTCGAGCAAACTCCGAGGAAGGTTCCAAATATGTCTTCACAGAGAACGGGACCTGGATCTCCAAGACATCTTACGAGCTCTTTCTGAAGCGGATCTGCCGGGGGATAGGACTCACGATTACCAATAATCATGCTTTCCGCATGAGCCTCAATTCCAATGTGCTGATTCCGGCCGGGCTGGACGCGAGGGAGCGGGCTGCGATCCTCGGTCACAGTATCACAACGAATGAGAGCTATTACACTTATACCAGGCGGGATGAGATCGTAGATATCGGCGACAGACTAAATAATTTCTAATGACGGGGAATTTTTTTCTAGAAAATTTATTAATGTCAAGGAATCGCTCGCTCAGACCTGGAATCACTCGCTCAAATTCGAGATTACTCACTCAAGACACGAAAAATACGCACTCAAACCTTGTATTTACTCGCTCACACTCACTCAAAAGTTAGAACTCAAAAAGCGTGTAGTTAACATAAACAAAAATCCCGGAAACCGCTTATTTATCAGCAATTTCCGGGCATAAAAAAATCGATGCGACAGGATTTGAACCTGCGACCTCTGCGTCCCGAACGCAGCGCTCTACCAAACTGAGCCACGCATCGATTCGTGCTTCGCACCTTTTGTGCGTCGCAACATAAGAAATTATAATAAAAAGAACTGACTATGTCAACACCTTTTTTATTTTTTCATTGTAAACTTCAGCCAGCTACAGCCGAACTATATATCGCTGAACGATGTATCACTTTTCCGACACTTACATCTTTCATTAGCGTCAAGAATTCTCGGAAGCAAGTATTTTCTGCCTCTGCACGGACCCAATGATGAAGCCCGCAACGATCAAAGGCAGCAAAAACGTCTCAGTAACTGGATTCTGCTGCCTCTACCACTGACCCAATGAAGCCCCTAAAGACCAAAGGCAGCAATCATCCCAAGAAATCAAGTTTTTGCTGCCCCTGCCACAGCCCCAATGAAACCCGCAACGATCAAAGGCAGCAAAAACGTCTCAGTAACTGGATTCTGCTGCCTCTACCACTGACCCGATGAAGCCCGCAAAGACCAAAGGCAGCAATCATCCCAAGAAATCAAGTTTTTGCTGCCTCTGCCACTGACCCGATGAATCCCGCAACGATCAAAGGCAGCAATCATCCCAAGAAATCAAGTTTTTGCTGCCTCTGCCACGGACCCAATGAAGCCCGCAACGATCAAAGGCAGCAAAAACGCCTCAGAAACTGGATTCTGCTGCCCCTGCCACGGACCCGATGAAACCCACGAAGATCAAAGGCAGCAATCATCCCAAGAAATCAAGTTTTTGCTGCCTCCGCCGATCTCATGAAGCTCAACGGAACCAAAGGCAGCAACTATGCCCCAAAATCAGGATTATTCTGCAAGCCAATATTTTATCATATAAAAAACAGGCGGCCCACGCCGCCTGCTCTTACTCTTATTAATTGACCTGGTAGACATCGAGGTAATGCAGACCCCAATCCAGCGCTTCCTCGTGGCTGTCCATGAAGATATCCACGTGACCGTACGGTGTACCGCGGTCCTCGACCGTGTAAACATTGCCGTTGATCAGAAGCTTTGTTCCGAACGGAACGCCGCCCATGGCCACTGTATGTCCTGAATACGGCCATGCGCCGGAAGCCGTCGGCTGACCTGCTCTGCCGTTGCACTTTGCACAGTGGCAGTAAGCCGTAATCTTGAACGTGCCAAGATATGTCTTTCCGGATCGGGATTCCTCTTCTTCTGCAGCTCTGGCTGCTTCCTCCTCAGCCCGTGCCGCTTCCTCAGCAGCCCTCTGCGCCTCCGCTTCCTCAGCTGCCTTCTGTGCTGCGGCCTCCTCAGCTGCTCTCTGCGCCGCTTCCGCCGCCTGTGCCTCCTCAGCAGCCTTTCTTGCCGCTTCCGCTTCCTCAGCTGCTCTGCGAGCTTCAGCCTCTGCTTCCGCTGCAGCCTGCTCCGCTGCTCTCTTCGCTGCCGCTTCTTCCTCGGCCTGCTCCCTGGCTGCTTCTGCCGCCGCTTCATCAGCCCTTCTCTGCTTCAGAGCTTCAGCCGCAGCTTCTGCCTGTCTCTGCTCTTCCGCTTTCTTCTCAGCAAGAGCTCTGGCTTCCGCTTCTCTGCGCTCAGCCTCTTTTCTCGCGGCTTCCTCTTCTGCAGCCTTCTCTTTGAGAGCCTCTATCTGGCTTGTCTGCTCATCAATCTGCCTCTGCAATGCCGATTTCTCAAGCTCTTCCGCGCTGATGTCAGCGGTATATGCAGCGATGTCTGCATCTGTTTTCTCAGCAAGAGTCTTTAATTCAGCCTGCTTTGCCTCGTTCTGGCTCTTCAGATTCTCAAGGTTCGCCTGCTCAGAAACAAGCTCCTCTTCCTTATTCTCTACGATCTCAAGAGATTCCTTATAATCAGCAAGTCTGTTCCTGTCATAGGTCGTCATCTCTGTGATCTGGTTGGACTTGTTCAGGAATTCTGTGAGGTCATCGGCCTCAAGCAATGATACGAGGAGATCACCTTTTCCGTGTTCATACATATATTTTATACGCATGCACATGTCTTTGTACTGATTCTGCGCATCTGTTTTGGCTCTTTCCACAGCACCTTTAGTAATCTCGACTTCCGTCGTCTTTTCCGTCAGCTGTGCGCTCAATGTATCCATCTCATCAGAAAGCTGACCGAGCTTGCCATTGAGCTCAGTCAGATAAGACTGTAATTCGGATTTCTTGCTCTCGAGATCATCGATCTTGCTGGCTGTCGCAGAAAGATCGGACTCAGCCGCACTCTTTTTCGCCCGCGCATTTGCAAGCTCTGTCTCCGTATCAGCCATTGCCGGCATCGCAAGAGAGACAGTCATTGCTGTCGCAAGCATGAATGTCATCAGTCTTTTCTTAAGCATAGTTATAGTGCTCCTTTCACGTGTGCATTATAACATGGGCTTTAACATAAATAAAGGGAATTTTACAAATTCTGTAACATTTGCTTAACATTTTCTCGTTCACGAATCATTTTTTAGTATGTTCATGATGTGCGATTGCAGTATCACTGAAAAAGTAAGCCGGATTCAATCTGTAGGTTTTGCTTATAGCTTTAATAGCCAGTCTTCATCCTTCCAGAGCATTGCTGAAGGTATCATTTGATTATCATAAAGCATTTCAAATACGTCACACACAAAGGAGGTTCAACTTGACACCGCAAATCATTATCACACTATGCGTACTTGCATTTCTGGTCATCATGCTATTGACTCACAAACTTCCCTACGGCCTCACCGGCATGTTCTGTGTAGGTCTGCTGGTCCTTTTAGGCGTGACAGACCTCAAGACTGCCATGAGTGGTTTTTCCAGCAGTACGACTGTCATGGTAGCCAGCATGATCGTTGTCGCATCACAGCTCTCTAAGACCAGCATTATCAGCAGAATCCGTACGGCCATGTCAAAATTGCAGGGCAAAAATGAGATCGTTGTCGTTCTTGCATTCTTTGCAGCCACGATCCTGCTCTCACAGCTCATGGGCCAGGTAGCATGCCTTTCCATTATGCTCCTGTTCTGCGAAACACTCGATGAAGACAGCAAGCTGACTCCCTCCAGAATGCTCTTCGCTGTCTGCGTTCTCAATACGATCTGGACATCAAAGATTCCGATCGGCATGGGCGCGACAATGCCCGGCACTATCAACGCTTTCTTCGAAGGTGTTGCACCGGATTACGCAATCGGCATCGGCGACTATGCCAAGGCCGCATTGATTCCCGGTCTCGTAGGCATTATCTACTGCATGCTTTTCATGAAAAACCTGCCGACACACAAACTCAGCAAGGAAAATGTCAAGGAAGTAAAAGAATCCGTTCAGATGTCCAAAAAACACGAAATCATTGTTTTTGCCGTCTTCTTCGTTATCATGATTTCTTTCTTCCTCTCCGGCAAGATCCCGAGCGATGTTCAGAATGTTCTTCCTCTCCTCGGTGTCTGCGTATTCCTCATCACCGGTGTATGTGGTATCCCGGAGGTCACAAAAACGATCACAAGCGATATCGTGTTCCTCATCGCATCAATGTCCTCAATCTCCACGATTCTCGGTGCGACCGGTGTCGGTGAGCTGATTGGCAACACGGTCCTTAAGATCCTTGGCGGACATCCGGCTCCGATTTTCGTCATCACAGTGTTCACACTGGTTACAGCTGTCATGACGAACTTCCTCTCCAATATGGGTACAATGGCTCTCATGATCCCGATTGCTGCGTCCACGGCGCTGGCCGGCGGATTTAATGTTCAGACTGTCGTCCTTGTCACCGCCTGCTCCGCATGGATGGCGTATGTCATGCCGACAGGCTGCGCCGGTGCAATGATTGCTTTCGGTAACGGTAATTATGAGGTCGCAGAAACTTTCAAGTTCACAATCCCGCTGTTTATTCTGGAAGTTGTAGCGCTTATTATTAGTACGACCCTGTTCTTCCCGGTTTACGCCTGACATACTAAGCCCTCTGACCATCTTTCATAACGGAGACGGCTCTCTGTGATACCCGCTTTCATGAAAAATCTTTATAGCAGGGAGCCGTTTTCCGCAAAAATTTCGCTGAAAACCACAATAAAAAAGTATATAATTGAGGAAATTACAATGAGAGGAACCTTTGATCCCGGATTCGAAAAGAAAACCATTAACCTGATCGACAATATCGTTTACTCCCATGTCAGAGACCTTGACGAAAATCCCCTGGATCTGAAATTGTCTATCATGGTCCAGAACGGTAATTCTGAAATGCGGCTGGCAGCCGGTGAAGATGATCCAAGAGAAGACCATACTCCTAAACCACTTTTAATTTTTGTTCCCGGCGGTGGCTGGCGTGGGACAGACAAAAACCTGATGCTCGGTGAAATGCCGGATTTCGTAAAAGCCGGATATGTAGTCGCTTCTATCTATTATCGCAGCAGTTCTCAGGGCAAATGGCCCGCACAGATCACAGACATAAAGACCGCGATCCGTTTTCTCAGGGCACATGCCGCTAAGTTCGAAATCGACCCTGATCACATTGGGATTTTTGGCAGAAGCGCGGGAGGCCACCTGTCTGTTATGGCAGGCATGAATACATCTGATAATATCACAGACGAGTGGAGCGGCTATTCCTCAGACGTGCAGGCCGTCATCGACATGTTCGGTCCTGTTGACCTTCAGGCCAACATGGATCTCGAGATCCCGAGATTTTCTGATCCGAAATTCCGCTGGCATCGCATCGAGGATACGCACGGTGGCGCTCTTATCGGAGGCGATCCTGCAACGATCTACGAACGTGCCGCATTTGCGACCCCTTCGAATTATATAAGCGACAAGATGGCGCCCATCCTGATTCTGCATGGCGATAACGATCCGCTTGTTCCTCCCTCGGCATCCAGTGATCTGCTCTATGACGCGATATGCAAAGCCGGTATGGAAGACCGATGCGATTACTATATGATCCACCACGCAGGTCACGGGACGCGTGAGTTTTTCCAGGATTCGACCAAAGAATTAATGCTTCGTTTCTGGAATAAACATCTTCGTTGAGGCATAGCCTCTCAGCAATCAGTACGATTACAGTCCCTCCCCGCTATGGGAACTTTCACAGCAGTACCAATATGGACATTAAAGAATTCATATACATAACTACAATTGCACGGGAGCAGAGCCTGTCACAAGCAGCTGACAGGCTCTGTGTCTCGGAACCTACGCTCAGTGTATTTCTGTCCACTCTTGAAAAACAGCTCGGAACCGATCTTTTCTACAGGGAAAAAAAGCGGCTATATCCCACTCCTCAAGGAAAAATATGGATTGATACGGCGCAGCGGATTATTGACATCCACGACCGGACCTATCTGGAGATCAACAAACTGCAAAACAGAGAATCTATCATTCTTAAAGTTGCCGCAACACCGTTTCGCGGAGCGTTGTTATTCTCAAAAATCTATCCTCGCTTTGCGAAAAGGTTTCCGGGGGTAAGAATCAACATCCACGAACACTACTCAAAGGAGCTTATTCTGGCCGTCGACAATGGTGAAGTCGACTTTGGTCTCGGAACCTTCAGCGATCTTGAAAGCGGCAAGTTCAATTATCTACAGACAAGCAGAGAAGAAATTGTAGTCGTTGTTCCTAAGCTGCACAGGGCAGCAGCCCTGGCGATGCAAAATGAGCCTGAACTCCCTGTGATCAATATCGAACAGCTTATCGACTCACCTTTCATAATGATGAGTCAGGGCACCACTTTGCGGACAATCAGCGACAGTATCATGCATTCCCTGAAACTCACACCCTTAATTATTTATGAGACAGCCAACAATCAGATAGTCCTGAATATGGTGAGCGAGGGGTTCGGTATCGGCTTTCTGCCGCGAGCAGTCGCTGCGAAGAGCAACGATGTCGTATGCTTTTCTCTGAGACCGTCATTCTACATGCATCTTGGTCTGATTCACAAAAAAGGAAGACCTTTCAGCATCGAGGAGGAGTATTTTGCCTGCCTTGCCATGGAAAACGACAGGCAAAATCCGCTTTATCTTCCGCCTGACAGCGAGTATTCCAACACAGTATATGAAAGATATCAGAGATTGAAGAAAACAAATGAGCTTTAACAATGTTGAATACATAATAGCAGTCGCCAAAGAACACAGTCAGTCCCGTGCTGCAGATCAGTTACTCGTATCACAGTCTACCATCAGTCAGAGTATTCGAAAGGTGGAAAAAGAATTAGGAACAAAACTGTTCGCAAGAAACGGAAACCGGTTAGTTTTGACCGATGCCGGTAAAATATATCTGAACGGGGCCGAATCCGCTCTTGCCCTTTACGACAAAGCTCTTGGTGACATTCGAAAGAGCAATGTGACCAGAAGAAAACAGATCATAATAATGTATAACCCCGCACTCGTTCCTCAGATGAGAAAAGTGCTGACAGATTATATAAGTACCCACCGGGATATTTTTGTTTCCACCCTCTCCGCTCCCGCAGAAATCGCAAAAGAATACCTCATGAACGGTATGGCAGACATCGCCGTGCTTCCGACACAGAATCTCACTCACGCAGCGTTGGAATTCACCCCTCTATGGGAGGAAGAGCTTCAACTCGCTATGCCTATGCATCATCGCTGTGCTCAAAAGTTCATTTGTAACGGCGTATGTTTTGAAGATCTCACGGATGATTTTTTTATACTAAATCAGCCCGACAGCTATATCACACATCACTGTGAGATGATATTCCGCGAACATCATTTTCATCCTATGTCCTTCTGCGAAATCGAGGATGTTAAGACTGCGCGCAGTATGGTGATAAATGGAAAAGGTATTGCTTTTCTGCCTTCCTCGATTCACGAGGGCAATGATTACAGAGCTTTTTCGCTTGACCCCCCAGCAAAGTTTTATATTGTCATCGCATATCACAAAAACTCCATACCAAGCAGAGCATCGTCAGAACTCATAGAACGGATAAAAGAATGCCGCCTCATCTGAGACGGCATCCTTCTTATACTATTTATCATATTCAAGTTAATACAAAGCAGGTCGGGTAATTTAAGTAACAATGGGGTCATTTCGGACTGGTTATACTGCTCAGTCCAAGTATGAAGCGATTTCTGCTTCCGCTTCTTCCTGAACAATCGTCTCCTCATACTTTGTGAGGATGATGTTCTGGATCTCAGTTCTTGTCGTAGAGTTGATCGGATGAGCAATATCTCTGTACTCACCGTCTGTAGCCTTGCGGCTCGGCATCGCAATGAAAAGCCCTTTCTCTCCCTCGATGACTTTGATGTCGTGAACGACAAATTCATCATCGATCGTGATTGAAACTACTGCTTTCATTTTGCCTTCTTTCGCGACTTTACGCACCCTGACATCTGTAATGTTCATAAATACCCCTTTCCCGTTTCCACTTCGCGCTGACCGTCTCAGGTCACGCGCATTTTATTCTTCTCGATCACGATCTCAACTCCGTTTTCACCTCTGTAACACGAGCCGGGCTGCAGCATACTCCGGCTTTCGACAATACAGTTTTCTATGATCGCGTTATCGCCTATATAAACATCATTAAGGATGATCGAGTTCTTGATGATACAATTTTTGCCTACAAAAACTTTTTTGAAAATGACGGAATCCTCTACTGTGCCACTGATGATACAACCGGAGGAAATCAGACTGTTCGAAACTCGAGCGTCTGTACTGAACTTTGCAGGCGGATTGTCATCTTTCTTTGAATAAATGGCCGGATATTGTCGGAAGAAGTAGTCGCGTACCTCCGGCTTCAGGAAATCCATGTTGGTGCGATAATAAGATTCAACTGAAGCCATGTTGCTCCAGTATCTATTCATCTTATATCCATATATTTTTTTAACATCCTTATAGCGGATCAGGACATCTCTGACAAAGTCTGTTCTGTCTTCCGCGCGACACTGCTCGAGCAGCTGGATCAAGAGTCTTCTTCGAAGAATATATATTCCGGTAGAAATAATGTTAGATTTATTCACCAGAGGCTTTTCTTCAAATCCTACGATTCGCGCGTCCGCATCAAGATTCAGTATTCCGAATCTGGTGATGTCATCACCTGTATATTCTGAACAGACGACCGTGATGTCCGCTCCCTTAAGAACATGGAAGTCCACTACATCGTTGTAATCAAGCTTATATACACCATCTCCTGATACTATTACTACATACTGTTCACGACTGTTACGAAGGAATGACAGATTCTGGTACAGTGCGTCCGCCGTTCCCTTATACCACCAGCTCTCACCTGTCACTGCCGGTGGGAGCAGATAAAGCCCGCCGCGTTTTCTTCCCAGATCCCACCATTTGGAGGAACCCAGGTGATTATTCAGAGATCTCGCATTGTATTGTGTTATCACTCCGACCTTCTGAATATTGGAATTCGACATATTGGACAGAGCAAAATCAATAGCTCTGTAGCTTCCTGCAATCGGCATAGCAGCAACAGTTCTTCTGTTCTGCAGTTCTCTCATGCGGCTGCCGTTCCCGCCGGCAAGAATTATTCCGATGGCTCTCATGGGCGATCACCTTCTTTCCTGCCGACCTCTTCGGTCTGCCTTTTAACTGTTGTTCCATCCGGAACAATTGAATCCTCACCGATTACACAGATTCCGCTGCCTTCTCCGGCACCGATGACCGCACCGCTGCCGATTGTCGAGCCGCGCGCGATCACTGCATTCTCAACTACCGCGTCTCTCGCTACAAAGCAGTCTTCCTGAATCACCGAGTTCCGGACAACAGCCCCCTCGCTGATAATGGTACCCGGACCGATCACAGACCGTTCCACCCTGCCGTAGACCTCACTTCCTTCTGAAAGAAGAGAATCGGTGACATTACAGGAATCTGCAATATAGGCAGGCGCAAGATTCTCACCCTTCGTGTAGATCGTCCAGAATTTCTCATAGAAGCTGAGTTCCGGGCGCTCACCGGTGAGTTCAAGATTAGCCTTCCAGTATTCCTCCGCTGTAGGAACATCGCGGAAATACCCGTTCCATTCATAAGCGCTCACTATGCGGCCATCCTTCAGGAACTGCGGTATGATGTGCTTTTCAAAATCGAGCACTTCTTCGTCCTTGAACATAAGAAGCGCCTTTTTCAGCAGCTGCCAGTCGAACAGGTATGTGCGCATAGATTCAAGATTACTGCACGGACATTCCATATCCGGTTCGAACTTCTCTATCACACCGTACGCGTCTATGAGCATCGTCGCCGCCGAAACGCTGTCGCCTTCCGGCGCTCTCATCGCCGCAATTGTCACATCCGAATCAAGCGCAATGTGATAATCCAGCATGACCTCATAGTCCATCTTGTATACCCGGTCAGCCGGCGCAATCAGAACGTAATCCGGATCGTACTGATCGATGTAATCAATGTATTCCGCAACAGGACCGGCAGTGCCCGTGATCCAGTCACAGTCAACGCCCTTCCCGCTCGAAGGTAATATAGCAACACCGCCGGAATTCCGGTCAAGATCCCACGGGATTCCTATCCCGATGTGACTGGTCAGACGAAGCGGTCTGTACTGTGTCAGCACGCCGATCGTGTCTATTCCGGAATTGACCAGATTGCTCAGCGGAAAATCAATAATACGATATTTTCCGCCGAAGCTGAGGGCTGATTTTGCTACATTATCTGTGAGAATTCCCAGTTGGCTTCCCTGTCCGCCGGCAAGCAGCATTGCAATCATTTCTTTCCTGATCATAAGCTTACCTCACGTCCATTATGTAGACTTTTAGTATAAGAATTATATCACAAGAATCTAGTTTCGAAAACTATAATTAAAGTTTTTGTAAGTTTTACGACAAGTAACCGAACATCGCATTTAATATTTTGCAAATACAGACATGTTTACTAAAAATCTATCCGATAACAGCCCAAAACACCTGCTTTTTTCGGTACTTTTGCATTTTCCCAAATCTTAAATTAAGGTTATGTTAATTGGGATTTGCTTTTTTTCTCCGCCCGCCCTATAATGCTATGGAACAGCACTTGAGCCCGGCGGCTCACATTTCCCGTCGCGGCTCTTATCTCTGCGTATAATGTCTCGAATCCTGCGAGAGGTCCCGCAAGCGAGACCTGGAATAAGAAGAATAATGAAAGGCGGCAATATGTATAAGATCAATTTTGACAGACCCCAGAATATACATTTTATCGGTATCGGCGGCATCAGCATGAGCGGTCTCGCGGAAGTTCTCCTTGACGAGGGCTTCACAGTCAGCGGTTCCGATTCGGCAGACTCGAAGCTCCTGCAGCACTTAAGATCCAAAGGCGCCCATGTGGTCATCGGTCAGGCGGCGGAAAACATCACCCCCGATCTCGATGTCATTGTCTACACAGCGGCGATCCATCCGGATAATCCGGAATTTGCTGCCGCTGTCCGTTCCGAAATTCCTATGCTGACCAGGGCTGAGCTCCTCGGCGAGATGATGCAAAATTATCAGGTATCTGTCGCGGTCGCCGGCACCCACGGCAAGACAACGACCACGTCCATGGCATCCCATGTCATGCTGTGCGCAGATATGGATCCGACAATCTCTGTCGGAGGAATTCTTCCGTCGATTGGCGGCAACATCCGCGTCGGCAAGTCTGAAAATTTCATCACCGAAGCCTGCGAGTACACGAACAGCTACCACTCCATGATCCCAACCCTCGGCATCATCCTGAATGTGGACGAGGATCATCTTGATTTCTTTAAGGATCTCGACGATATCGCCGCATCATTCCACAAGTTCGCGGCTCAGATCCCATCCGGCGGCGCTCTTGTTATCAACAAGGATACGAAAAAGTACGACGTCGTCACGGACGGTATATCCTGCAGCCTGATCACGACCTCTCTCAAGACAGACGCGGATTACACAGTCTCCGATATCGCATATGATGAACTCGGATGCGCGTCCTTTATCGCTTATGAGCGCGGTGAAAAACTCGGAGAGTTCTCTCTCTGCGTTCCGGGCGAGCACAATGTTGCAAATGCCCTCGCCGTCATCGCCGCCTCCCGCCACCTGGGAATCGAAGCTGACACGATCGCGCAGGGTCTCCGGGATTTCGCCGGCACCGACCGCCGATTCGAGTATAAGGGCAAGATGAACGGTACCACGATCATCGACGACTACGCCCATCATCCGGCTGAAATAGAAGCTACACTGGCCGCAGCCAAAAAGTATCCGCACAAAGAGCTGTGGGTCGTCTTCCAGCCCCACACCTACACAAGGACAAAAGCTCTGCTCGCTGAGTTCGGCAAAGCGCTGAGCGAGGCAGACCATGTTGTGCTTGCCAA
This sequence comes from Lachnospiraceae bacterium, assembly GCA_045112915.1. GTDB lineage: Bacteria > Bacillota > Clostridia > Lachnospirales > Lachnospiraceae > Chordicoccus. The sequence goes on along the minus strand of JBGUIK010000080.1, from coordinate 148,818 downwards.
GATCTATCCGGCACGTGAGCAGGATATTTATGGTGTATCCTCACAGGATGTGGCCGATGAAGTCAAAAAATACGGCACGGACGTCATTTATATTGATACTTTTTCCGGCATCGAAGATTACCTTTATTCGCACTGTCAGGAAGGTGATCTGTTGATAACTATGGGCGCAGGAAACGTGACAACTATCGGACCGTCGCTGCTTGAGCGCTGATCTTTCCACTTTATCCACAATGTCCACATTGCCATGTGTGCATAATTTCCACGGGCAATGTGGATTTTTTTGCGCACTGTGTGGATTATTTTGTGGATGCAGTTTCTTTTATGTGTGATATACTTAACATCTAAAAATGTAAGAAAATGGGGCAGATCATGAACACATTCAAGATAACATCGAGCTATCCGCAGGGTGTAACAATATTACCTAACGCGTTTCTCGACGGCTATATGCCGGAGGCCAACGGGGAGTTCGTAAAAATATATCTATATCTTCTCCGGGTCTCCCAGGACCCGGCTAAAAGTGTGTCCCTGTCTCAGATCGCGGATCGCATGACCTGCACGGAGAACGATGTTGTCCGCGCTGTGCGTTACTGGGAAAAGACCGGGCTCCTCATCGTGGAGATGGATGATAAGAGAAATATTGCGGGGATAACATTTGCAGATCCGGTCAGAGTCAAAGAGAATGCGGGGCAGGAAAAGCTCGCGAAGAGTGAGCGTAACGTCTCCCCGTCTGAAGGCGGCACCGGCGCAGAGGTACCGGTCAGAAAGGAAGAACCCTACACCCTTACCGAGGACAGAATGGCTGAACTTGCAGACAAGGAGGATGTGCAGGAGCTGCTTTTCATTGCGGAGAAGTATATGTCAAGGCCGCTGACAAGGACCGATCAGCAGAAGATCTTTTATTTCCTTGACGGTCTGCGTTTTTCCACAGATCTCATTGATTACCTGATCGAGTACTGCGTGAGCCGAGGCCATAAGAGCATCCGCTATATTGAAAAAGTCGCGCTTGCGTGGCACGATGCAGGCATAAAGACCGTGACCGAAGCACGCGCGTCCACGGGCAAGTATCACAAAGAGTATTATGACATATTTAAAGCCCTCGGCGTGAACAACCACAATCCGATCACCGCTGAGATCCGGATCATGGACAAATGGCTCGTCACCTACGGCTTTCCCATGGATGTGATCACAGAGGCCTGCACCCGGACGATACTGAATACGTCAAAACCCACTCTCGGATACGCGGACGGCATACTTACCAACTGGTGGAACGCCGGAATTAAGACTTCCGAGGATATCAAAACTCAGGATGCCCGACACGAAAAGGGAAAGAAAGCCGGAAACACGCGGGGAAATCAGTCCAAAAAATCCAGAACACCCGCCGGCAGCTTCTACAATTTTGAACAGAGAAATTATGATTACCAGTCACTGGAAGCCCAGCTCCTCAATATGGATGTGGGGTCCGGTGATGTCCAGGAGTAAATTATGCCCCTTCGAAATTCTCAATATGATACACTGATGCGCAGATATGAGGAAATCCGTGAAGCACACCGCCACGAACTTCTCTCCCGCGAGGTGGAGATCGCCGAAAAAATTCCCGCCATAACAGCTCTCGATGACCGGGCGGCTGCAGCCTCGATCTCGGCGGCAAAGCGGCGGATCGGCTCCCCCGATGCGGATCTTTCCTCCTACGAAGCCGAAATGCGGGAAATCTCTGCGGAACGCTCCCGACTGCTTACGGAGCATGGCTACCCGGAGGACTATCTTGAAATGAGGTATGACTGCCCTCTGTGCCGCGATACCGGCTTTATAAACGGCACGCGCTGTGCCTGTTTTAAGAAAGCATCCATAGATCTTCTCTACAGTGAGTACAGTATCAGTCAGGTTCTGGAAAAAGAGAACTTCCGGAACTTTTCATTTGACTGGTATTCTGATACAATACAAAATGAACTAACAGGCAGAACAGAGCGGCAGACGGCAAGAGATGCCGTGATGCGGGCAAAGCATTTTATCGCAAATGCAGGTCGGCCCGACAACAACCTATACATCTACGGCAATACAGGCGTCGGAAAAACATTTCTTACACACTGCATTGCGAGAGAGATGCTTGACCGCTCCTACTCTTCCCTGTATTTTTCCGCAAGAGATTTCTTTGATCTCCTGGCGGACGCAACATTCGGGCGCGAGGGCAGGAACAGCACCCATTCGCAGATGATCATCGACTGTGATTTTCTCACGATCGATGATCTGGGAACGGAGGTGACAAGTTCATTTGCAGCGTCACAGTTATTCCACGTGCTCAACGAGCGCATCGCGAAAAACCGTTCAACGATCATATCGACGAACATGACACCCGAAGAGTTCTCCGCCGCATACTCTCAGCGGATCTATTCAAGGCTCCTCAGCCACTATAAGTTTATTAAACTGGTCGGCACAGATATCCGGATTCAGAAAAAATTACGTGGAGGGATCACATGAACACAGTCTCAACAGATACACAGGCAAGACCGGTACTTAGCGCCTCCCCGGACGGACGTCTGGGAATCATCCCGTTAAAGAGCACGCAGGAAATCGGACGAAAGATCAACGATCATCTGGTCTCCTGGAGAAAAGCCCGCGTGGCCAACGGCGAAGTATCCGGCGAGAACGGCTACTCAAGAGACTCATTTATCGTCAATGCCGATACACCGCGCTTCGGCTCAGGCGAAGGCAAGGGAACAATTAAGGAAACTGTTCGCGGCGATGATCTCTACATCCTCGTCGACGTATGCAATTACTCGCTCACATATAAGATGTGCGGTTTTGATAATATAATGTCTCCGGATGATCATTTTCAGGATCTCAAGCGCGTCATCGCTGCCGCCGGCGGAAAAGCCCACAGGATCAATGTCATCATGCCGTATCTCTACGAAGGCAGACAGCAGATCCGCAGCGGGCGCGAGTCACTCGACTGCGCCAATGTCCTGCAGGAGCTCGAAGCTCTCGGTGTGGAGAACATTATCACATTCGACGCGCACGACCCGCGCGTTCAGAACGCGATCCCGCTGTCCGGCTTTGAGTCGATGAGCCCGACATATCAGTTCATCAAGAACATTCTTCGCTACGAGAAGGACGTCAAGATCGACAAGGATCATCTCATGTCAATCAGCCCGGACCAGGGAGGTATGAGGCGCGCGATCTATGTTGCCAACGTTCTCGGTATCAACATGGGTATGTTCTACAAGAGACGCGATTACACGACAATCGTCGACGGCAGCAATCCTGTCATCGCCCACGAATTTCTCGGAACCGACGTCAAGGGAAAGGATATCATCATCATCGATGACATGATCTCCTCCGGCGACAAAGTTCTGGAGACCGCACAGCTCTTAAAGAGAAAGAAGTGCGGACGCATCTTCATCTGCGCGACATTCGGAATTTTCACCAACGGTCTCGGCAGATTTGACGATGCCTTCAAGCAGGGTATTTTTGACAGACTGATCACCACTAACCTTGTTTATCAGTCCGAGGAACTGCTTTCCAAACCGTATTACACTAACTGTGATATGAGCAAGTACCTTGCGCTCATCATCGACACTCTGAACCACGACGCATCACTGTCCAAGCTCCTTGATCCGAACGACCGCATCAAGAAGGTCGTGGCCAAGTATGAGAACGGAGAGCCGGTCTGATTCTCCCACTTAGAAAAAGGAGACTACAATGATACCCAGAGACCCAATTATTCTTCTGAGCTTCGTCAATCTGAAGCTGAGGGACTTTTATCCCAGTCTCGACGCCTTCTGTGCCTCGGAATGCGTTGACAAGGATTATATCCTCGACAAGCTTGAATCACTGGATTACGAATATAATGAGGAGACTAATCAGTTCACGACGCATTGGGGCGATTACGCATATCCGGATGAGCGTCCGAAATATCCCTGGGAAACGTGACAACGAAAAAGACCGCCGCGAAATAACGCAGCGGTCTTTTTATGTCCAATTATGTCTGATTATGCTCTCGGGATGTTCAGCACATGGCCGGTCAGGCCGGCATTCGGATCCCGGTCAATCATGATGGAAGCCCCCTCATGGATCTCCGAACCCAGGATCAGCCGGGCTGCAAGAGTCTCCACATTCTGCTGAAGGAATCTTTTCAGCGGACGCGCTCCGTAGACCGGATCATAGCCACTCTCGATGACATACTGTTTGGCCTCGTCCGTGAGCTTGATCGTCAGCTGCCTGTCCGCAAGGCGTTTGTTAAGATCCTTAAGGAGCAGGTCAACGATACCTCCGATGTTCTCTTTCGTGAGCGGCTTGAACATAATGACTTCATCCAGTCTGTTCAGGAACTCCGGACGGAAGTGGATCTTAAGCTCGTTCTGCACCATGTCACTTGCATACTGGCTGATCTCACCGTTCGCGTCTATGCCGTCAAGCAGGAACTGAGATCCAAGGTTCGATGTCATAATGATGATCGTATTCTTAAAGTCCACGGTCCTGCCCTGGCTATCCGTGATATGACCGTCGTCAAGCACCTGCAGGAGCACATTGAAGACATCCGGATGGGCTTTCTCCACCTCGTCGAAGAGGACTACGGAGAACGGTTTTCTGCGAACGGCCTCTGTGAGCTGACCGCCCTCATCGTAACCGACATATCCCGGAGGCGCTCCGATCAGACGGGAGACGGAGAATTTCTCCATATACTCGCTCATATCGATGCGCACCATGTTGTTCTCATCATCGAAAAGGTTGGCGGCAAGTGTCCTTGCCAGTTCGGTCTTGCCGACACCGGTCGGACCAAGGAACAGGAACGAACCGATCGGACGTTTAGGATCCTTTATACCTGCCTTGGAGCGCAGGATCGCGTCCGCAACACGGCTGACCGCCTCATCCTGGCCGACGACTCTCTTGTGAAGCTCATCTTCAAGGTGAAGGACTTTCTCCCTCTCTCCCTCTGTCAGCTTGGCTACCGGAATACCTGTCCACTTTGATACTATACGGCCGATCTCGTCGTCCGTGACCTCCTCATGGACCATGGACATATCCTTGTCTTTCACTCTGGCTTCCGCCTGTTCGAGTTCCTTCATCACCTTGGGCAGCTCGCCGTACTGAAGCTCAGCCGCCTTGTTGAGATCATACTCGCGCTTTGCGATTTCGATCTGTGAATTCAGCTCATCGATCCTCTCGCGATAGACCTTCAGGCCTTCCACATCCTTCTTCTCGTTCTCCCACTGGACCTTCATTCCGTTAAATGTATCACGCAGCTCGGCCAGATCTTTCTGAAGATCCGCAAGTCTCTCCCGGCTTAAAGCATCCGTTTCTTTCTTCAGGGCGGCTTCCTCGATTTCCATCTGCATAATCTTTCTCTGCAGTTCATCGAGCTCCGTCGGCAGTGAATTCAGCTCCGTCTTGATCAGGGCACAGGCTTCATCGACCAGATCGATGGCCTTATCCGGCAGGAATCTGTCCGTGATGTACCTCTGGGACAGTGTGGCCGCGGAGACCAGCGCGCTGTCCGTGATCTTGACGCCGTGGTAAACTTCATAGCGCTCCTTGAGTCCGCGGAGGATCGAGATCGTCTCCTCGAGGGACGGCTCGTCGACGAGGACCGGCTGGAATCGCCGCTCGAGCGCCTTATCTTTTTCAATGTACTTACGGTACTCATCCAGCGTGGTAGCGCCGATGCAGTGGAGCTCACCTCTTGCAAGCATGGGTTTTAACATGTTGCCGGCATCCATCGCTCCTTCAGTTTTGCCCGCACCGACGATCAGATGCAGCTCATCGATAAAGAGAATGATCTGTCCTTCGGATTTCCTTACTTCCTCGAGAACGGCTTTGAGCCGCTCCTCGAACTCGCCGCGGTATTTTGCTCCGGCGACAAGCGCACCCATATCGAGTGCAAATATATGCTTGTCCTTCAGATTATCCGGAACGTCCCCCGCCACAATTCTCTGGGCAAGGCCCTCGACAGCGGCTGTCTTGCCGACACCGGGCTCACCGATCAGCACAGGATTATTCTTGCTCTTTCTGGACAGGATCAAAATAGCCTGACGGATCTCATCGTCACGGCCGATGACCGGATCCAGCTTCTGCTCTCTGGCCTTCTCCACGAGGTCAGATCCGTACTTGTTCAGCGTATCGTATGTCGCTTCCGGGTTGTCGCTCACGACCCTCTGGTTGCCTCTGACAGTGCTGAGCGCCTTAAGGAATGTCTCCCTTGTGATGCCGAAGCGGGAAAGCAGCTTCTTCACTGTCCTGCTCGGATATTTCAGGACAGACAGGTAGAGGTGTTCGACGGACACATATTCGTCCCCCATGGCTTTTGCCTCATCCTCAGCCTTGATCAGGGCTTTGTTGAGGTCCGCTCCTATATACGGTTTGCCGCTGCCGCTCACCTTGACACGGGCGTCAAGAGCGTCCCTGACGGCATTGGCATACATCTGCGGCTCTATATCCATCTTCTCTACAAGCTTCATAATGAGGCTGTCCTCCTGCTCGTTCAGAGCATAGAGAAGATGTTCCTGTTCAACTTCCTGATTCCCGAAGTCATAGGCAATTTTTTCGAGGCTCTGAATGGCCTCCATTGATTTCTGTGTAAATTTCTGAATGTTCATAATGCCCTCCTCTATTCTAGTCCCGGGCGCCGGATCAGCGCCGGGCCGGCGGATGGCGCCCTTCACAGGGCTTCCTCCTGGTTTCATCAGAGAATCGGTCTCCCGCCCTCTGTTCTAATCGAACTATAACACATGTTGTTAGCACTGTCAACAGTCGAGTGCTAATTTTTTCACGAAATTGGGACGGTTCAGACAGGCTGCAGCGAAGCTTCAGAATCCGGCGCAAACATCATCTTCATCGAAAAACGCAGGTCCTATCCTGCGAGCGAAAAAAGCTAACGCTTTTTGGTCTCTCGGTCGGACCCGCAATGTTTTTCTCACGAAGATGGATGCTATGCTGCCGGAAGCGCAACATAATGACCGCCTGTCTGAACCGTCCCCAACTCTACTACAGATCGAACAAGGCTCTGCACCACTCACCCTCATAGGTGTGAATGACTGGGTACTCTCCGAACTCGTCCCTGATGATTCCCACGCCATCGTTCAGCCGGGTCTCGGTGCCCGGAGTAATATTCTTCGAAGGGCTCGAGCTTGGATGCTCGATCTCTGCGGTCGTCACTTTCCGAACCTCCGGGTCCGGGCAGTACCAGATCCCCTTCATTCCGACCTTCGAAGGTCCAAATACGTCAAATGAGCGGTTATCTCCGACGAAGATCGAGTTCTCAGGGCTGCTGCCCGCTTTGGCAAGAGAGTACAGATATATTCTCTTATCCGGCTTCTCCCAGCCGCACTCCTCGCTGGCCGTGAAGCTGTCAATATAATCCCATATCCCCAGTTTCTCCATCTTGATGTACTGGATCTCAGCAGTCAGGTTGGTACATATACCCACATGAACACCTCTTCCATGGAGATATTCAAAAAGCTGAAGGATACCCGGCTCAAGGGTCATATTCTCAACAAAAGTATCCCAGTATGCGTGGTACATGTCCATGGCGACCGGATACATCGGCTTTCCCAGGTTCTCCAGCACACGCTGGAATCGGACCAGGCGGTTGTGGATCGCGGCGTTGCTCTTGCCGAGTTCGCTGATGATCTGGGCATTTGCAGCCTTGATCTCGGCGTGAAGCTCCCCGGGCGTGAGACCGAGTACCGGGCAGGCGTAGTCATAGACCGCCTGTATCCCAATCTTATCCGGTATGTCATAATTATATATGGTGCCGTCTAAATCAAATAAAACTGTTTCAAGCATAAAATCTCCTAACATTAACAGGGCAGGACCGACGTTTTTCGATGAAGATGTGTTTGCTGCCAAATCTAAAGTTCGTGACAGCCTGTCCGAATTACGCATGCAGCAGTTCTGACAGGCTGTTCCTGCAGTTCGATGTTGGCAGCAAAGCACTCATCTTCGTGAGAAAAACATTGTCGGTCCGACTGAGAGATCGAAGAATGCGCAGCATTCTTCAAGCTCGGAGGGCAGGATCGACGTTTATCGATGAAGATGGTGTTTGCTGCCAAATCTAAAGTTCGTGACAGCCTGTCCGAACTACTGCCTATATGTCTTTCACTCCGCAGCCATAGTCTTGAGCATCCGAACGGTCCGATCGATTCCGGACTTTATGTCGTAGCCTGCCTTCCAGCCGAGCCCCTGCAGCTTCGTGCTGTCAAGCCTCGCCTTGGTCGCTCTGGAATAGCCCGCGGCCTCGACCGCGTCCGGCAGTTCGAATACGACTTTTCGCCCGCACGTGCCCGCGATCAGGGCAGCCAGATCCTTCAGCTGAATATCCGAGGCATCATCCGCGATATTGTAGGCTTCTCCGCATGTGCCCCTGAGGAGGACGGTCAAAAGGCCGGAGACTGCATCTGCCACATAGGTATAGGAATAATACTGAGTGCCCGCGCTCTTCAGCACGATGTCCTCATCCGCGATAGCCTTGCGGATGAACTGAGACAGGGCTTTCGTGTCTGTCATAAGCAGGCTGGGACCATAGGACCTGGTCAGCCTCGGGATGACCACGTCTAGCCCCTTCTGCCTGATATAGGCCTGACAGAGAGCCTCGCCGCACCGCTTGCTCTCCGGATATCCGGCCCGCATCGTATTGCAGTTGATATATCCACAGTAATCCTCGTCAAACTTCTCTGTGTCGCCTCGATTCTCGCCGTATATTTCGTTGGAGGAGGCAAATGCGACCCTGCGCGCACCGTGATCCGCCGCGAACTCCAGCATGTTCATGGCTCCGATGATATTGGTAGTGACCGTCCCGATCGGATCAGTCGCATAGGCTACCGGATGTGTATTGCTTGCCAGATGAAGAACATATTCCACGCGTCCCAGATCGTCAAGGACAAGCGGCTTATTGATATCCGCGCTGATGAATAAGAAATTTGGATCATTAAAGAACCCGCCGAATCTCTCCCTGGCCTTGACTTCGTTTCTGCCCAGGGCCAGCACTCGGCAATTCAGGCCGCGTTCCCGATTTAGATACATGACAGTATCGACCAGCACGCTTCCGATAAGTCCGCTCGCGCCCGAGATCAGCAATGAAGTATTCTCAAGTTTTTCCCACGGCAGGTCAAGACCCGATATGTATGCTATATCTTCCTTATACTCGTCCAGTTCATAAATTTTCATATATATACCTCACATATAAAGAAGCTGATGTCCCGACTACGCAAGCCATAGACATCAGCTTCCCATTATTTCAGCCAGTTATCTCTATCTGCTTTGAGATAGGCCTTGAACATCTCAAGGTCATCTTTCGTTGTCAGTTTGATATTCTTGTCAGATCCCGCCGCAAAATACAGTCTCTCACCAAGTTCTACCATCATGGTGTTGGTGTAGGAAGAACCATATATGCCGATTTCCTTCTCAAATGCTTCATGGTAGGCCCAGTCGAGTTTTCCGAATTTATATGCCTGCGGCGTGGAGACGCGGCGAAGCGTCTCTCTCGGAATATACTTTACAGTGGAGATCTCATCGTCCACAATAAAAATCTGCTCATTATACGGAAGAGATGTTACGGCGTTTCCGTACTGTTCGCATTTGATAATTACGTCTGACAGAACAGTCGCGTCGACAAGCGGTCTGATACCGTCATGGATGATAACGACGTCGTCAGGACCGCATTTATCCTCAAGATTATACACGCCGTTCCTGATAGACTCCTGTCCGGACTTTCCTCCGGATACTATCCACTTCAGTTTATCTATGTTGAACTGTTTCGCGTAAGCCCAGACAATATCATGCCAGCCGTCGATACACACGACCTCGATCGCATCGATCTTCGGATGCTTCTGAAAACCCTCCAGCGTGTAGATCAGGACCGGTTTATCATATACATTTATGAACTGCTTCGGAATATCCTGTCCCATGCGGGTCCCGGACCCGCCCGCAATAATGATCGCTACATTCATGGCATACCTCCCTGAGAAATATGAACTTCACCGTTAAGCTTCATCAGCCCGGTAATAAATTATACTGTTGTCTTTCTCCGTGATTTCCCGGAAGCCATACTCCTCAAGAATATTCTCAGGTATGGACTTGTCCGCGTATGTGACAACAAAATTCAGATCTTCATCGATGCACAGCGAAAGAAGCTTATCATAGTTAGGAGTCCTAGACTCCAGCATTTTATAATAGTACTCATGCGTCCAGTCATGATACGTGATATACCAATGTATATTGCGGCCGTAATAGAGCTCAATATCACCGCTGTACTGCCGGATCTCGCAGAGATACTTTTCCCGCATGATCGCGCGCGGATGATCATCCAGCTCGAGCATTACGTCACATACCGCCTTTACACCGCGGTCAAGCTTATCCGGGGTCCTTGCCTTCGTGAACTTGCCTCTCCCGTACACATAAGTCCCGGAGATCATGATAATCAGAATAAATGCTATGAAAGTCGCGGCAAGTTCTCTCCTGACCCTGCACACCTTGATCATCTTCACAAAAAACAGGGCGATCAGAACCCCGTCCGGTATCATCCACAGGAACCTCCAGTAGCTCATGTCAGAAAACAGCAGACTGATGCTGATTGGATTCATCGCAAGAACGACTGATGTGAGAATCGGATATACAATTCTTCTTCTGTCCTTTTGTGATGTAATATAGAGGAACACACAGGAGATAAGGGCCATTCCGAAAAATGCTCCGTCACCTACATATTTAGATCCCCATTCCATCATCTGAGCTATGATCTCATCCATGTTGTGTCCTCTTTAACGTGATGTAAATCCCATTGGGAGAAGGTCATCCTCCCTCCGCGGCCTAATGCGTATCCGCGGGCACGGCCTTTTACGCCGCGGCTTTAATAATTGTATAGATCGCGTAATACAGAATGTTCGGCAGACACATCAGCATTCCCCAGACAACGATCTGTGTGCTCTTTTTTTCAAGCGCGTAGACTAATGTAAAGCTTGCGACCATGATTGCTCCGATCATGATTCCCATACCAGACAGCAGGCACATGGCCAGATTGAGCAGTATGATGAGCACGTAGGATGACCTCTGTGACAGATCCTGATACACATCAAGGAAAAGCATGAGCATTGCCGGAATGCCGACACCCGCAACGATTGATTTTCCCTGCCATCCTCTGGTCATTAGGAAAGTCTCTCCGCAGTACAGAGAGTAGTAACCGTAGAGATTGATCATCCACACAAAAATGACGAACATGGCCTTGCTCATTCTCTCACCGGGGAACAGTCTCTCCGCAAGGGCGTAATAGACAAATGAGGCAAGAATAACTACCTGTACCGGTATCAGCGAATGGTAGGACGCGACAGCCCTGACACCTGTCCATCTTGCTATGCAGGCCGGATAAATTGCCCACGGTGAAGTGACGTCCTTAGCCAGTTCTCCCTTCCAATAGTTAAGCGGGGCACCGGTCGCCGGATCTGTGAGGAACAGTTTGTTTGTCCTCATCATATCGACTGCGTTGACGACAAACCTCGAGTCATCATCATCCGTGTGCTGCAGAACGATCGTATTGTAGAGAATGAACACAATGAGCGCGATCATCCCAATAAAAAGAACTATGTCCGCGATATCCCAGCCGGCGGGCTCTTTCGATGACCGAGTCCTACGGCCGTACCTATAATAGATCCAGTACAGATATGCTCCTAAAAGAGCCATGGCGATAATATAAATCAGCAGGACATTGGCGCATGAGACAAATGAAAGACGGATCAGCACCAGCGGAACAAATATAAGCTGACAGAATGCAAACTCCGAAAGCAGGCCCAGCATGAAAGCTGACGGCAGTGTATATCGTTTTTTTATCAGTGCGCAGATCGGAATTCCGCCCAGAGTCGGCAGAATAAGCATAAAAAGAACCGCGGCAGAAATCTGTAATGCGTTCACGAATAACCTCTTCTCATAGAGTATATGGGTCTATGCGCCGCCTTATAAGCGTGCTTCACCCCTGAGTAAAACTCATACCAAAATATTTTATCACATCCCGGCACAATATACCATACTTGACCTCACAGAGCCAGATAGTATTTTCCGATCAGGTGCTTCACTCTGTCCGTCCGCTTCATGCAGATTTCCCTGTAGAAAAGAGCCAGACGGTGCATCTCACCGAGCTCAGCGGCACTGATCATTTCCCCGCTGAATCTCGCTTTAAGACCTATTTCTGTCGCTCTCCCCCAGATTTCTCCGGACAGATCCTCCTCACTGCCCGCGAAGGCTGACAACTGCTCCATATATCTGTACTCAGCTATCGCCGAAGCATTCCTGTCACGGCTGTGAGTTCTCTTTTTTCTTAACCTCAGGCGGACCAGGCGGCTGAGCGGCACCAGCGCCAGCAGGATCATGATGACAAGCAGCGCAATCACGGCGCGGGCGATCCGCCGCGGAATCTCAAGTCCGTTCTCGTCCCATCTGTCAGGCCTCATCTCGCCCTCAGCGTCCGGATGGGCATCCTCGGGATCGTCGTTATTCAAAAGAGTCTCACCCGTGCTCTCAGTCTCAGGCGGAGGATCGTTGTTCTCGCCGCCGACCGTAGTCGGCGCAGCGGCCTGTCCGGCAGGTCTTGCAAATTCTATGCGCGCATGCGCGGTATGCGGGATTGCCGCAAGTATGCTCAGAAAGATACAGCAAATGAGCGGTACGATAAAGAGTGACGGACCGATGAGTTCATCCGCGTCGAACAGCAGCATGGACCAGAAAAGACAGAGCATGACAAGGTACATGTAGCCGGGTATAATACCGATCGCGACGAAGACTGCGGGGAAGATGCCGGTGATGAGTATGGCAGATATGACTCTTATGATTTTCTGTCCGATAAGCCATGCGAGTATCAGTGCCATCACCGCTCCGAAGAAGGCAAATGCATACAGAGCCCCCTCGCTGTCCTGAATTTCCTTAAGCGCTTCGGCACCCGCAGATCCGGCAAGCACATACCGTGACACAATTTCCTCCGTACCCGAAACCGTCAGAGATCCACGGATAAGACCGAAGAGGAGGCACAGGGCAGCCCCGGCAGCGATGCAATAAGGATGATATCCTGTGCGAAGCATGGCGTACGTGAACATCACGCTGACCAGCACAACAGTAATATCAAAGAGACCTGAACTGAATGAGAATCCCAGCCCGCTCATAAGGCAGCCCAGGGCACCGACAGTGCCGAGCAGGGTCATAAGAGTGCGCACAATAAACGAAGAGATCTCACGTCTCTCCCCCAAAAGGCCTTTTCTCTTTTCGGCTCCACCTTCTGTCATTTACTCACTCCGTTCTTCCGGTTCTTTGCCTGCTCTTACCTCTGTCCGCACCGGCAGTACTTCTATGAAGCGTTTCAGTATAGTGCCGTGTCCTAAGGAACTGTCATACCGCATGGCAGGCGGAAGTTCATATAACAAGAGATGAAAGAACTTCCTTCAGATCTCTACCGGCAGCAGGGATGATCTCCATTCCCGGTATATCGGGAGAGTTCTCCTCACTCTCACCTGTAAAGATTGCTGTCACACTCACCTTATCAGGACTGACCGCGTAAAGTATATGTTCCGCGTCTGTTCGTTCTCTTGTGAAGCACAGGAGCCTCTGCACTCTTCCGATCCTAACGTCCATGCTGTGCGGGTGCGGATCCCTGCCGCTTGCCATGACACAGGCTGAGGCCTCATAAAAGGACTCCTCGTCACTTACGCTCATCTGCAAGAGGCCTGACGGCTCATCCTCATTCGGACACGCGGTGATGTGGTCGAATCCATTTGCCGTGAGAAAGGAAGAGACAGAAAAAACAGCAGTCAGCACTTCCTCGCACTCCTCGATCGGCACAGACCAATCGGGAAGGATCGCAAGCAGCATAAGGCGGCTGCCCACGGGATAGCTGCCCTCACGCACGACAAGTTCCTCTCTCTTGGCGGACAATTTTTGGTGAATGGAAGAAATCGGGTCTCCTTCGCGGTAACTGCGTATCTCATAGACCTCGCTGTAGTCTCTGCCCGGTCGGTTCTGCGCATAGACACTGCTCTCAAAATCTTCTCTGAGAGTGGGCAGGGCCAGAGGATCAATGTCAGGAAGTTTCGGCATAACAGTGAATGAGCAGCGGTCATGAGAAGTTTTTCCCGGTATTGCCAGAAGCCAAAGATAGTCATACAGCTTCAGCTTCTCTATCCTGCAGGTGATGCGTCCGCAGTGCTCGGCACTGACAAGACACGCGGTCATCTGCTCGCTGCGCTCTGTGACAAAGCGCATTTTCTCTGTATGGACCTTTCCTTCGAGCTCATAGTTTATGAGCAGATTCATACGAACTCGCGCTCCTCCGAGCCTTGCCGGGTTCTTCACCCTTACGTATACCCTCAGTTCATCTCCCACTTCCGCACGTGTCGTATCCGGATTCTCGATAGCCGCCTCGAGGGAAAGCCCTGAAATACATGTCAGAACCACGGACAGGGCTGGGAGGAAAAGGGCGCCAAGGAGCATGAAAAAAGATATGAAATCCGTACAGAACGCGTAAAACAGCGATGCGGCGATAAGAATACTTATGTACTGCGCTCTCCTTAGTGCCATATCCGTTTCCTCTTACTTCATTGTTATCTTTGGTTCGGGCACTGCTGCCAGAATATCCGCCAGCACTGACTCACCTGTCACTCCGTGCACGCGGGATCTGGATGTGGGGACCAGACGATGGGCAAGAGTCATCCGGCAGATTTCGGTGATATCCTGCGGGATAACATATTTCCTGCCTTTCATCCACGCATTGGCTCTGGCCATCCTGGAGAGGGCAAGGGTACCGCGAGGGCTGATTCCCAGACTGAGAGCTTCAGACACACGGGTCGCATGAGCAATGCGGACCATGTAAGCTAATATCTCATCCGCGACAAAGACATTTTCAACTTCCTTCCGCATAGCGAGGATCTGGCCTGCCGACGCTGCCGGAGTGATGTCCTCTATCGGATTTCTGCTCTGCCTGCTCTTTAAAATTCCGATCTCATCAATCGGCCTGGGATATCCGATGGACAATCGGATCAGAAAACGATCCAGCTGGGATTCCGGGAGCAGCTGAGTACCGGCGGATCCGGCAGGATTCTGTGTAGCAATGACGGTGAAAGGCTGAGGCAGCACGTAAGTCGTCCCGTCAACAGTGACTGCTCCCTCCTCCATGGCTTCAAGAAGCGCGCTCTGAGTCTTACTGCTTGTCCTGTTGATCTCATCAGCGAGGAACAGATGGCTCATGACCGGTCCCGGTCTGTATTCGAACTCATTTGCAGCACGGTTGAACGTGGTAAACCCGATGACATCAGACGGCATAACATCAGGTGTGAACTGCATTCGACGATAATCCATGGAAAGAGCTTTAGAAAAGGCCATGGCAAGAGTCGTCTTTCCGACTCCCGGCACATCCTCGAGAAGTATATGGCCTCCCGCAATCATCGCAAGCAGCACAGCTCTAGTGATTTCTTCTTTGCCTATAAATGCCTTTTCAACTTCAGCAAGCACTTTTCCCGCAACAGTTCTCATATGCTTCTCCTGATCTGTGATGATAATTTGCAGCAGCCCGGCAAGGCTGCAGCGAAGTTTCATAGTCCGCCCGCAAATCTTGCCGCCGATTAACAGACTATACCACATGGAATTCGAATATGCAACTTTAGTAACAGTTCAGACAGGCTGGGCGAACTGTAAGACCCGGCCGCAAACATCATCTTCATCGAAAAGCGTAAGTCCTGCCCTGCGAGCTTAAGAAACGCTTACGCGTTTCCTGATCTCTCGGTCGGACTTACAATGCTTTTCTCATGAAGAAGGATGCTTTGCGGCCGGGTCTTACAGTCTGCTGCAGCCTGTCCGAACTGTCAGCTATCAATACCGACATCAATGAGATATTACCAGATGATGAAGTCGTCCATGACCGACGGTTTCAGCGACCATATCTTCATATCGCAGTCAGCGTTGATCCTGAATTCGTTCTCCCACGGGTTCGGGAATACGCGGGTCGTGAACACCGCGTCGCCGTCATTGACAAATATTTCCATCGAACTCTTGTCGATAAATATCCGAAGCTGTCGGAGCCCATTCTCGAGCGGTCTCGAGCGGCTCTCACCCTGTTCCACGTTAAATCGTTTATCAAGGCCGGAACGGTCGATCGTTATCTGTTTAACAGTATCGTCATACTCTATTGAAATACCGCCGCTTCCGTCTGACTTTGTAAAGAGCCGGAAGGATGCGTCGCCGGGCCTGATATCGATCAGAAGCTCACAGACACGCGGCATCTTGCCGTCCGAAATATCGATCTCCTCATCGCGGAGTTCGGCAAGCTCCGCGATCGGCTGCTGAATCAGTCTCCTGTCACGGATGCGAAGCTCTCTTGGCAGAGTCAGACAGCCGGACCACTCCTCCTCATCTGTCGGATAGGAGGCATCCGGAAGACCCATCCACGCTGTACAGATTGCTTTATTCGGGTCCGGAAGATGATTCGCGCAGCCCGCCGCATAGGAGTCAAACCCAAAATCGAGGACATGGAACTGACCGTCGTGATTAAAGGTCAATGTATCCCAATCCATCACACCGAGGAGATAGCCGCTGTGGTGAACAGTACCACCGCGTCCCGGGAGCAGAAGATGCTGCGGGCACAGAAGAAGTACATCCTGATTTCCTATATGCTCGATAGCCGGGCATTCCCACATATCGCCGAAGTTCTCATAGCCGGGCACCTTGAGTTCGCCTATAAAATCCCAGTTTTCGGACAGAGTGTCTGACTGATAAATGATGATGCAGCCGTGCTTGTCCTTTGTCTGAGCTCCGAGCAGGATATAATACTTATTTCTCTCTTTGTGGTAGTATAATTTAGGATCACGCTGATGCTCCGTGTAGTTCGGATTCGGGCCGAAAAGAGGCCACGGCAGCTTAGCGTTCCTTCCGTCATCATACAGCTTTACCATGCACGTGTTAGAAGTGCGTTTCCAGTCCTCATCTCGATGATTCCCGGTGTAGAACAGATGGATCGCGTCTCGGCCCGGCCATGCGGATCCCGAGTAAATTCCCTTGTTATCCATATCACAGTCCGGTTTGATACAAACACCGACATTGTACCAGTTGACCAGATCTCTTGAACAGGTGTGGTACCAGTATTTTAATCCATGGACTGCCCCCCATGGACACCACTGATAGAACAGATTATAAACACCGTCATGCCACACAAATCCGTTCGGGTCATTCAAAAGTCCTGTCGGCGGCTGGATATGATATGTCTGCCTGTAATCAGATTTAACGATTCTCTCATGCAATTCCCGTATCTCTTCCGGGTCCTTCAGAACACGATACCTTTCTTCTTTTGTCCACTGTCTCATCAAGAAACACCTCCTCCCGAGATTTTTTCTGAATATATAGAATATTTTACCACCAACGCTTTATTGATTCAACAAAAACGGGATTTTGAGACATTCTATACAAAAACTGCTTCGGCTTATATGCTAAATGCATATATTCCGAAGCAGTTTTTGATTTCCTATTAATAAGTTTCTATTCCGCGACCGACTCGTCCTGCGGCACTGCCGCCGCAACGCCTGAATCAGTTCCTGCGCCGCCGGTATTCCCGGCTGCCGATGCTGACGGCGGATCAATGATCTTAAGGCTGACCTCGGCACTTCCTGCGGTCACCTCATCCGCCGAGATCGCAATCTCACCGGATTTTATTTTTGCGATAACCGCGTCAATATCTCCCTGGGTAAGAGCATCCAGATTCGAATAGTCAATTGCGAGCTCCACACTGTCGTCCGCAATACCATAGTAAACCATCTCTCCTCCGTGGAAAGTCTTCTCACCTTCATAATCACGGATTATCGCTTTGGTAATTCCCTCGTAGGATGGAACTACCGAGAAGAGGCAGGCAGCGTTGTCTTCCCGAAGATCCGCTCCTCCGGAGATGAACGGCATGTTTTTCACAGCTGCGGCTCTTCCGACCGCAATGCCGATATTTTCACCGACCGTAAAAATGATTTCCGCCCCGTTCCCGTACAGATTAAGGGCGTCGGACATACGGAGAGGAGTCAGCTCATCCGACCCGGAATACACTCCGGTGATACTGACCGCGCCGCTGCCCAGACTCATCTCAGAGGCAGCTGTCACGCAGCCCTGGACAAAGCCTCCTGCATAGCGAATATTCAGATCATTTTTCTCACCGGCAATGAAAGCCAGCTTTCGTGAACCGTTCTTTACTGCAGCGTAGCCCGCCAGAAAGCCCATATCCTCGTACGCAGTGCCT
This sequence comes from Lachnospiraceae bacterium, assembly GCA_045112915.1. Classification (GTDB taxonomy): domain Bacteria; phylum Bacillota; class Clostridia; order Lachnospirales; family Lachnospiraceae; genus Chordicoccus. The sequence goes on along the minus strand of JBGUIK010000080.1, from coordinate 130,589 downwards.
GCGCACAAAGTATTTTCTCTTATCTCCTCGCTCTCGCTTTCCGATTTTCTCGGAACACCGTCTATCAGAGCGTACTTGACTTTTCTGTGATTTTTCTGCGCGTTCCAGACGGGGATTTCCATATCTTTCCCGTATGCGACAGCCAGCTTTATCTTGTCATCAGATACCTGTTTAAAAACATCCTCAAGCGCTTCTTCTGTATTATCCGCCGCGACATAGACTCTGGAAATATATCCCGCATCCGCAGCTGACTGTTCCACTGCCGCCTGTACCATGGCTTCCCTGCTCCCTGCTGCAGGATCATGGATGAGTGTGACCGCGTATCTGGGTGTATCCGCGCTGTCACCGCAAGCTGCGAGTGATGCGCACATTACACCTGCCAGAAGAAATGTTAAGAACCTTTTTCGCAATTTAATGCACTTCCTTTCGAATTTCAATTATTCTTTACTGACCGAAGAGGAATTTCATTACCTGCTCAGCTGACATCTTCTGCAGTCCGTCCGGATCTTTTAAGAGTCCGCTGCCATTAACTACCCAACGCGCGACAGTGACATTTGATGTATATCCGCTGCCGACAGTCCTGATGTCATACGGCCAGTTCGGCGCAAGAAGCTTCATATACTTCTTGGCAAGAATTGTAGCCTGTCCGCCCGTTCCGCTGATCTGAACGCCCTTAGGTGACGAGTGCACAAGAAGAATTGTCTTGTCACTGCATGTACCGAGGCTGATCCAGACATGGCCGTCCATACTTACGACATCACCTGGGCGGTAAGTTGTTGTCTTTGTCGCCCAGCCCTTCTTGATATAAGTCGGCGCAACGCTTGATGACTGATAGACCACGTAGCCTTGATCGTCTTTCGTATACATTGTATTATAAAGGGTCCATCCTGCAAAGCCCGAACAATCAAGACCGGAGAAATATTTATAGCGATGCTTTGTATAATCATAGCTTGCAGTCGCATTCTTATTGTAGAAAGTCTGCCATGTCTGCTGGTAGCCTATCTTGCTATAGTCATCCGTACCGGGCGCATCACCGCCCCATCCGCCGCCCCAGATATAGAGCGTGCGTCCTGCCGGAACCAGCGCGTTGTGCAGGTAGGACGTCAATGTCTTCTTACCGTTTATTGTTGCCTTAAAATTCGAAGTGGTTGTAGAAACCTTACTGCCGCGGGCGCCGCTCGCATCGACGGTATAACCATCGACGACTGACGATCTCACGAGATAGCCGTTGCCGTCAAAGTAGTAATACTTGCCGCTGATCTGGACCCATGTGTTCTTGGATGCCCGACCGCCCACATAGTAAGACCTGTTTCCTGATGTCGTTGTTCTCCAGCCGTTGGCGGGAGTCGTCGGCACAAGAATAAATTTCTGTCTCTTAGAGTTATTCTTAGTCTCCACACCGACATTGGAATAATCCGTAAAGCTTCCGTTCAGGACAGAAAGGGCAGTGCCTCCGGAAGACACGAGGTAGTAGCTTCCGTCCGCGTCACCTGTCGGAACAAATTTCCACTTCTGAGTCGATCTGGAACTCTTGCCGTACTGAACCGCATTGGTCCCGCTGGATGTCTTTGCGCCGTAGGTGTCAAGGACCTTGCCCGATCTGACGTTGGCAATATAATATGTCCCGTCAGAGTTGGCGATCAGATTGAACTTCTGACAGTTCTGGCCTGCTATCACCGGAAAGATAACGGCATTTCCGTTGTTATCAAAAGTAGCGGTCTTAATATGCAGCGTATATGAATAAGCGCCTGCAGTCCGTATCCAATACGCTCTTGCCGCAGGAGCTGCCGGGCTTGCCGCCTTAAATTTCCACTTCTGGGCATTGGATGATCCCGGGTTGACAGCCTCAAGATTCGTACCGCTCGCTGTCTTCGCGCCGATCACCGACATGTTCCTGCCGTTCACGCGGCTTACGATCGTATAATATCCGCCGGAGCGCTTGATGACCCACTTCTGGGCATTATCATTTGCCGCAGTCGTCTGGATGATCTGTGATCCGGACAGGGCAAGATTCCTTCTGGAATGCTCGTTAGTGATCGTATAGACAAAGTTCGCTTTGTCAACACAGGTGACAATGAATCTCTGCGCGTTTTTATTAGCCGCAGTTGCTATTTCGACGTGTGCGCCCGAATCGATCGACGCGCCCTCGATCTGCATATTAAGGCTGCTGCCGAGCGCTGAATTAACGGCATAGACACCGCTGTCAAGGCGATAGGCAGCTGCTTCAGAGCTCTTGTTGATGTTCCAGTACTGCGGTACGCTGCCCACGAAATTTATATTCTGGACATTGGCACCTGCACTCTTGGCACTTCCCTGTGTCGCAAGAACAATGTGTGAAGCCTTGCTGTTGGCAATCACATACTTGCCTGTGCTCTTATCCTTTTTGATATACCACTTCTGTGACGAGGCACCGGAGTATTCATACTGGTAAATGTTCGTGCCGTTGGCGATCGTTGTGCTGGCGGCTGTGAGAGCCTTTCCGGAATGCGGATTTACAATAGAATAAAGTCCGCTTCCCAGAGATTTTACATAAAAGATCTGTCCCTTTCCGTTCGAATTTTTAGCTAAGCGAACGTTAGCTTTATTCGCCGTGCTTGCACCGGAGACTTCGATGACATTTTCCGGCGCGGCATTTAACGCAAATTCATAATAGCCCGAGCTGATCTTAGCATCTGTCAGTCTGGATTCTGCCAGGACCATTCCGGTGACCGGAGCGAGCCTCCACTGCTGCCTGTTATAAGTTGCAATCGACTTGTTGACCTGAATATTTGTGCCGGCCTTGGTCACACCTCCGGCGACCTCCATTACCTTGCCGGTCGATGAGCCGACCCGCAGCTGATAATAGCCGGATTTTGAACCTTTCACAGCGTACCAGCGCTGGTATTCTGAAGTAGATGCTTTGGCCTGCTGAACATTGGAGCCGGACACTGCCGCGCGAAGTCCGGAATTATAATTCTGGAAATAATATCCGCCGTGACCGTCCGACTTTACATAGAATGCCTGAGAATAGAATCCTTTTTTCGCGCACAGGGTAATATTGCCCCCTGCCGTGGTCGAACCGCCTGCCACACCGAGGACATATGAGGAACTCAGTGCTGATTCGATATAATAAAGGCCCTCAGAGAGAGTTGCGCCTACCAGTTCCTCTTCCGCGATCCCGCTTTCAGTATTCTCCGCGCCTGCAGCCTCATCCTGAGACTCTGTATTCTCAATATCAGATGAAAGACTGCTCTCCGTATCCTCCGGGATGCTCTCATCTTCCGCGGAGCTGTCTGAATCGATTTCATCTACATCCTCCGGAAGGACGACCGCTGCATCGTCTGTGACTTCCTCCCCCTCATCCTCATAGAAGCCATCGACAATACTCTCCGCGACATCGATTCCATCGAGTGTCTCGGTTTCTTCGTATACTTCCGGGTCAGCATTTTCCATGCTGCCGGCATATTCTTCCTCGACAGTACTTTCCGAAATCCCTGCTTCAGCCGCGCTGACCGGCGATATGACTGTCACCGCCGCGAGCACTAATGCCAAAAGCAATCCCAGCAATCTGCATAGTTTGTTCTTCCCCATTGTCGCTCCCTTCTATAACAACTTATATTTTAATAATGCTTATGTCCGAAATTTTACCTATGGGTAACCACATTATACAACACGTAAAGTTTGTTATCAAGCAACGAGGTTAAGATTGCTACACATTCCCTTAACAAATTTCTTTTTATTTTTTAACATCTTTTAATAATTATTAACAAATTGTTTCATAAATCTGACGTCTCCGCAACATCGCGGGCATGAATCTCCGTCTTCATGCGGTGCGGCAGCTCCTACGGACGCGGATCTGCAGCCGCGCTCCATAGAAACGGCGCGGACATGTGTCCGCGCCGAACCGTTCACATATTGAATTAATTGATGAAACTTTCCGCTTGCCAAAATTACTTGCGGCTGCCCCTGTTGCTCGACAGGAGTCTCAGGATGTACAGGAACAGATTGACAAAATCAAGATACAGCTGCAGAGCCGAGAAGATCGAAGCCTTCTCAAGGACCACGGAATCTCCCATCCGGCTGTAGTACTCATAATTCTGTCTGATCTTGGCAGTATCATAAGCAGTGTAACCGAGGAAAATCGCAATGCCCAGGTAGCAGATCATAATGTTGAAAGCTCCGAGATTCAGGAACATTCCCAGAACACCTACAATGATCAGCATTATGAGACCGCCGAAAAGCAGCGGACGGATCGAATCAAGTTCCATCTTAAAGATCAGGCTTGCCGCTGCCATTCCTCCGAAGAGGACAGCTGTCGCTGCAAATGCGTAAATCAGGATCGTGAGATCAAAGATCAGGAAATACATCGAGAATGTAAGACCTGTCAGCGCTGCGTAGACAAGGAACAGCGCTCTTGCCGCGCCCACGCTCATCTTATGGATACGCGCGCTCAGGAAGACGACAACGCCGAGTTCAGCGATCGTTATAAATATGAGGGCGAGTCTGCCGCCTGTCATGAATAAAGTGGCAACGGCACCTGAAATATACGCGCCGAGAGCTACCGCAAATGTGACCAGAAGTCCCAGTGCCATCCATCCGTATGTTCTCGCGATATAAGAACTAAGGCTCAGGGCCGGGGCAGCGTAGCCGCCGTAACCTCTCTGCATCGTATCCATGTCGTAATTATAGTATTCTGTATTTCTGTCATTAGGATATTCATTATAATTATCCATAACACTCCTCCTTGCCGGGCGCATACGCGCCCTCTTGTGTTATAGATATAATAACACAATTGGACTGCCCGTCAATTTAACAAAGTATTAAATCTGTGATAATTCAGTGAACGCTTGTGACAGTTCAGACGGGCTGCTCTTAAGTTACGTTTCCGGCAGCAAAGCATTCATCTTCGTGAGAAAAACATTGCATTATCCGACTGAGAGATCGCAACATGCGAAGCGTGTTGCAAGCTCGCAGGGAAGGATATGCGTTTTTCGATGAAGATGATGTTTGCGTCGGATCCTGAAACTCCGCTGCAGCCCGTCTGAACTGTCACGAACACTTACCTTACAGGAAATGGGCCCTGAGCTCGTCACCCGACCTCGGAGAGAGATATGCCGGCGCGATATCGAACACGGTCTTGGCACCTGTCACTCCCTCATTGTTGAGACGTACGATCGCTCTTGCAAATGCCGCAAGCACCGAACCCGTGAACTCCGGGTTGGAATCCAGGGTAAGGCTATACTCGATCACATGCTTCATCCCGTCTTTTCCGGTCTCGCCCGAGCAGATCACACTGCCGCCGTGGGGAAGCCCGCTGTGATTCTTCTTCATCTCCTCGGCGGAAATGAAGCACACTGTCGTGTCATAGTCGGCAAAGTAATTCGGCATAGTCACGATTTCTTTCTCGATCTTCGCAAGATCCGCACCTTCCTCGGCGACGACAAAGCACTCACGTGTATGCTTCTCGCGTGTCGTCAGCGTCGGATTGGCTCCGGAGCGGACTTTATTCAGCGCTTCCGGCACAGGGATCGTATACTGGCGCGCGTCGACAACGCCCTCGATCCTGCGGATCGCGTCAGAGTGTCCCTGGCTGACGCCCTTTCCCCAGAAAGTGTAGGCCTGGCTGCCTGGGAGCACTGCGTCGGCATAAATTCTGCTCAGGGAGAACATGCCCGGATCCCAGCCGCATGAAATGATGGCTGTCTTGCCGGCGGCTTTGGCCTTTGCGTCAACATTTGCAAAATGCTTCGGAATGTTGGCATGTGTGTCAAACGAATCGACAACATTATACCATGCGGCATATTTCGGAGTCATCTCCGGAAGGTCCGTTGCGCTGCCGCCGCAGATCACAAGGACATCGATGTCCTCCGCGCCGTTTTCAAGGCAGTCCGCGCTTTTTACAGGGACCCCCTCCGTGCGGATCGAAAGAGCGGCAGGATCTCTTCGCGTGTAGACGGCGCAAAGCTCCATGTCCTCATTCTTATTGACCGCAGCCTCAACGCCGCGCCCAAGATTTCCGTAACCAAGAATACCAACTTTCATATCAGATGCCTCCTCTCATAAAATCCTTTAAGTATTATACCCATTCCTCAGCCAGCTCGTAAATCAGTTTTTCAGACTTTTCCCAGCCAAGGCAGGGATCCGTAATAGATTTTCCGTAGCAGTGTTCATGTTCATCCTGACGTCCGTCCTCAAGATAGCTCTCGATCATGAAGCCTTTGACCAGTTTCCTGATATCCGGAGAAACCTTACGACTGTAGCAGACATCCTTCGCAATGCGCCTCTGCTCAAGGTACTGCTTGCCTGAGTTGGCATGGTTCGTGTCGACAATGACTGCCGGGTTGACCAGTTTTGTCTCCTCATACATATCTGAGACAAGTATAAGATCTTCATAATGATAATTCGGATGATTGTGGCCGAACTTATCGACGTATCCGCGCATAATTGCATGGGCGAGCGGGTTGCCCGGACTTGTAACTTCCCAGCCCCTGTACAGGAATGTGTGTCTGCTCTGGGCAGCTTTGATCGAATTCATCATGACCGTGAGATCTCCGCCGGTCGGGTTCTTCATACCGGCGGGAACACCAATGCCGGCTGCAACAAGCCGATGCTGCTGATCCTCTGACGATCTCGCGCCGACAGCCACATAAGACAGAAGGTCCGAGAGATATCTGTGATTTTCCGGATACAGCATCTCGTCAGCGCATGTAAAGCCTGTCTCCTCGGCTGCCCGCCTGTGAAGTCTTCTGATAGCCAGGATCCCCTCCAGCATGTCCGGCGCTTTTTCCGGGTCAGGCTGATGCAGCATGCCCTTGTAGCCGGTCCCGACTGTGCGGGGCTTGTTTGTGTAAATTCTTGGAATTATGACGATCTTGTCAGCCACTTTGTCCTGGACGTCGCGCAGCCTCGATATGTACTCGATGACCGGATCCTCATGGTCCGCGGAGCACGGACCGATAATCAGGAGGCACCTTTGGTCTCTTCCCTCGAAAACATTCCGGATGATCTCATCTCTCTCCGCTTTCAGCTTCTCCACAGCTTCGCCTATAGGATACTGCTGTTTCACTTCCAGCGGAGTCGGCAGCTTTCTGTAAAATATCATATCCATTTTTTCCATAAATATCTCCTCCGGGATAACAGTTCAGACAGGCCTCCCCCGGCCAATATACCGGCAACAAACATCATCTTCATCGAAAACCGCACCCGCATTAATAATGGGATAATAATATCATCTCATTTACGTTTTCACAAGTGCTTTGTTGCTTTAAATCGCTAAATTTTTCATCTCAGCAGATAGACTTCCGCGTACCTGTTGAACCTCTCCGAATACTCGTCCTCCACATTGTCAACGAATATATCGAGCCAGTCGGAATTATACATGGCGCTCCCGCCGTAGTCCTCAAGTATATAGACATAGCCGTCCACCAAAAGCCTGTCACCGAACACAAGGCCGAGTCTCTCACAGGTCTGCTGAGACACAGCCACCGTCCTGCCTGTGACGAGCGGAGCGCCGCTGGCCGTCTGACCGACATAGGGTCCCTGATCCTCGGGGGTGTCCATATATGCGGTGAGTCTCCAGAGACCAAGATCCGTAACTGTCGAGTACTCCCCGACATCTGTCTGCACCTGCTGACCGGGAAGCGGTGACACAGGTTCTTCGCCAACATGCACTCTTCGCACTGCTGTCTGCCCGACCCCGTCTGTTCCCGTCAGATGATATGAAATGAGATACTCTCCCTCTTTAGACGTGTCGAGGGCGCTCATATCCGGCTCGATCTTCGCGATCTCATCGTCGCAGACCACGTTCTCCATCGGGTCGAAATTCCCGCCTACCGGAACATACACCGCCCCCTCCATGCCGTAGAGGAACTGCTCGAGATCATGACGCACTGTCACATGTATGGTTACATTTTCATCCCTTCCATCCGCGCCGGCTATTGTATATGTCAGATTGTAAGTGCCCGGAATTCCGAAATCGCACGCGCTCACATCCGCCGTCACATCAAGGACAGCGTCATCCCACTGAACACCTGCCATGACGTCCGGGAACATGCCCTCGATGATTGCGAAATCCCGGATACCGGTCACATGAACCGCCAGCGGCTCAGGAACCTCAGTAGGCTCCGGGGAAGGTTCCGTCACAGATTCCGGTTCCAGAGGAGCCGGGACATTCTCGGAATCTGCGGGAATTGATTCGCCGAAAGCGGCGCTCAAGGCGGTGCTCCCCGCGTCATCCGCAATGCTCTCCGCCTGATTCACCGTCTGCTCATCCCTGCTCCTCGACCCGAGCATCATGCCGATCCATACAGCCAAAGCCATGAGCAGAATTGCGGCCCCCGCAATCTTAATGATTGTGATATGCTTCTTCTTTATATTCACATTTGCTCCTTGTAAAGTTAAAAGAGGCTGCCGCGGCAGCCTCTCATTGGACACGAAACCCTGCTATATTACAGTTCGCAGTTCTTTACTGTTCTCGGGTACGGCAGAACGTCCCTTATATTGGACATACCCGTAAGGTACATAACGCATCTCTCAAAACCGAGACCGAAGCCGGAATGCCGGGTCGTGCCGTACTTGCGGATATCAAGATAAAAGCTGTACTGGTCGATATCCATTCCGAGTTCGTTCATACGGGCAAGCAGCTTATCGTAATCTTCCTCACGCTGTGATCCGCCGATGATCTCACCGATTCCCGGGACCAGGCAGTCCATGGCTGCGACCGTCTTTCCGTCCGGATTAAGCTTCATATAGAAAGCCTTGATTTCCTTCGGATAATCGGTGACAAAGACCGGCCCCTTGAAAACTTCTTCAGTCAGATATCGCTCATGTTCAGTCTGAAGATCGACACCCCATTTGACCGGGTAATCAAACTTCTTTCCGGACTTCTGAAGAATCTCGACAGCTTCTGTATATGTGACGTGGCCGAATTTCGCATTTGCGACGCCGCGCAGGCGCTCGAGCAGGCCCTTATCAACGAACTGGTTGAAGAAAGCCATCTCTTCCGGCGCGTTCTCGAGCACATAATTGATGATATACTTGATCATGTCCTCAGCGACTTCCATGTCATCTTCGAGATCCGCAAATGCCATCTCAGGCTCAATCATCCAAAATTCCGCCGCATGGCGGGCTGTATTGGAGTTCTCGGCGCGGAACGTAGGTCCGAATGTATAGACGTTGCGGAATGTCTGAGCGAACGGCTCGACGTTCAGCTGGCCGGAGACTGTCATGTTCGTCATCTTGCCGAAGAAATCCTTCGAGTAATCAATCTTTCCGTCCTCAGTCATCGGCAGCTTGTCAAGGGGCAGCGTCGTTACCTGGAACATTTCACCTGCTCCCTCCGCGTCAGAGGATGTAATGATCGGGGTGTGAACGTACACGAAATTCCTCTCCTGGAAGAACTTGTGGATCGCATAGGCGATCAGAGAGCGTACGCGGAACACGGCCGTGAAGGTGTTGGCGCGGGTGCGGAGATGGGGCATCGTGCGGAGGAACTCAAGCGTATGGCGCTTCTTCTGGATCGGGTAATCCGGTGTAGACGGACCTTCCACGAAAACGCTGTCCGCCTGGATCTCGAACGGCTGCTTTGCGTTCGGAGTAGCGACGAGTGTTCCGCCGACGATGACGGCAGAGCCGACATTCAGCTTGCTGATCTCCTGAAAATTGGGAAGCTTATCACCGAAAACGATCTGCAGAGTGTTATAGTAGGATCCGTCATTCAGGACCATGAAGCCAAAATTCTTAGACCCTCGAATGCTGCGGACCCAGCCTCCCACCTTGATCTGCTGATCAATATACTTATCTGTCTCTTTGAACAATTCTCTTACTGTAACCAGTTTTTCCATAATACTTCTCCATCCAGAAAATTTGTGCTTTACTGATTTTATCCCAAGAGACACTGAAATGCAACTATACAAATAGTCTAATCTCCGGCGGATCGAAGCCGTGCAGTAGTTCAGACGGGCTGTAACGAAGTTCTATAAACCGGAGCAAACATCATCTTCATCGAAAAACGTTGGTCCTGCCCTGCGAGCAACACATACGCATTGCTGATGTCTCGGTCGGACCAACAATGTTTTTCTCACGAAGATGATGCTTTGCTGCCGGAAACGCAATATAAGAACAGCCCGTCTGAACTGCTGCTATGCCGCGGCTCGCGAGCGAGGCTTATTTTCAGGCATAAAAAAAAGGCCTGCCGGCCATCAGGTTCACAAACAAATTTTCAGGGCTATCTGATCGTCCGTGATTCGTTCAGATAGCCCCTTTAATGAATATTTAGAAGTTTCACTTTATAACCTCCTTTACCTTATTAAATTAAGATCAGTCCTAAGACTTTAACCATCCATTGGAATATCCTCCAGATATTGGGTCTGCCTCAAGTAACGGTTTAAGTAATGTTATCAATTCTTTCACTTTAGGATTCTTGAATTTTCCGGATTCTTTAAATCAGTATCCCGTATTCCTGATTTCCCTTTGAGGAACTCCTGGTTCCTGTTTTTTAATTCCTCCTCTTAGGAGTAATTATTGAGATTCTCAAGACTCTGATCGTCGGGACTTATTCTAAAGTTTCCTTCGCTGTTTGTTACTTGTGGATATGATCCAATGAATTAGACATCCAAGGGACTGTCCTCCTTTTCTTTTGTTCTCGAATTTTGTAATGTCTTTTTTCTTTTGATGATGTTATTTTACTTTATACTTCCCTCGTTGTCAATAGTTTTTCAATTATTTTTTATTTAAACATTAATATTCAGAATATTTACGCAACATGTATTACTAAGAACTCCCCCGAAGTCTTTTCGGGGGAGTCGTCTGACTTGTATCTAAATTTTTGTAACCCGTAAACCTCACATATTATTTCTCGAACGGGAAGGTATACGGAAGATTATACATGTCGCGCACAGCGATAAAGTCCTTCTGTACTCCTTCTCCCATCGGAACGCCCTTGTCTTTTCTGATCTTCCAGACATCCCACTCTTTTTCGCCTGCCGTGTAGATTCTCTCTTCTCCCGGGGCCTTCCTGGAAGCGCGCAGCCCGCGGCAGATATCTCCGCACTTCTTTCGGAATACATCTCCTCCCATGAAGAAGTCAGGATTGATGACGATAAAGAAATGTCCGAGGTGGATCGGCTGTTTGCTGCCATCCGGCGCTTTGCTCGTGATGTCCTTCATGAAGCAGGAATCCGAAAGGGCCGCTGACAGGATCTCGACCACTGCGGCGTAGCCGTAGCCCTTATAACCGCCCATCTCCTCGCCGACGCCGCCGAGAGGTGCCAGGGCAGCTGTCCCTTTGACGAGCTCGTCAAGAATCCTGGCGCTGTCCGTCATCGTCTCGCCCTGCTGATTGATGACCATGCCCGCAGGTGTCGGCTTTCCTTCACGCGCGTAGTACTCGATCTTGCCCCGCTGGACAGTGGATGTAGCGCAGTCAAGGACAAACGGGAAATCTTCATCCGTCGGGAACGCAAATGTCAGCGGATTTGTTCCCATCATATTCTCGACACCGAATGTCGGCGCAATGGAAGGACGCGCATTGGTGCCGGTAATGCCAAGAAGGCCTTCCCTGGAAGCCATCATAGGCCAATAACCGGCTATTCCGTAATGGGAAGAATTTCTCATTGCACCCATCGAAATGCCATAAATTTTAGCCTTCTCGATCAGTGAAGTCATCATCTTATAGCTTGCCACCATACCCATTCCGTCATGGGCATCTCCGACGATTGTCGTCGGTGTCTCCTTGACGATCTCGTAGTTCGTGACCGGGTTCAGGATCCCCGCATTGATGCGGTCAAGGTAAATCGGCTTAAAACGGTTGACTCCGTGACTCTCAATACCTCTTCTGTCACTCTCCATCAGAACATCCGCGCAGATTTCCGCATCCTCCTTTGGAAGCCCCGCTGCCTGAAAAGCATCCACCATAAAGTTGCCTACGAGCTCCCAGCTGATATACGGTCTTGTCTCCTGATCTACCATAGTACTTCCTCCTCATAACATATTCATCTTTCAGATAATTGCCGGTCAGCACACGTCCTTGCAATCATCTATGATCATCATTATGATAACTCTCTCACCATAGTGATGTTACAATGTTCATCCTCGTAAAAACCGCTAAGCCTATATTTTTATTTTACCCTAATTTCCTGCAATTCGAAACCCCTTATTGCAAGAACTTCCGCCTCGGATCATGCTGACAAATTCTGCATGCAATATTAATTTGACTAATCGATAAAAAAGTTCTATTATTTATACTGCTGGGGGAGCCAGCCGGCTGAGATCGCTTTGCGAAACCCCTATTACTTGATCCGGATAATACCGGCGTAAGGAGGCATACATATGTTTTTTGTCACAGAAGACGGTGGACTCACCACCGCCGGCTACGTTTTGACCGCAGTCGCAGTTTTTGCACTTCTCATTGTTATTTCCGCACTTGCCAACAAGAATAAAAAGGTCAGCGCAAAGCAGCTTGCATTTGCCGCAGTCGCGCTCGCACTGGCGACTGTCTGCAGCAACATCAGACTGTTCAGACTTCCGATGGGCGGCGCTATTACGCTTTTCTCCATGCTGTTCGTCACCCTCATCGGATACTGGTACGGTTCGGCAGTAGGTCTCATGGCAGGTGTGGCTTACGGCCTGCTGCAGATGATCTTCGACACGTACGTTGTCAGCCTGCCTCAGGTGCTGCTCGACTATCCTCTCGCATTCGGGGCTCTGGGACTTTCAGGGTTCTTCTCGGAAAAGAAAAATGGTCTGATCATCGGCTATCTGGTCGCGATCACCGGGCGTTTCTTTTTCTCAGTCCTATCCGGAGTCGTTTTCTTCGGAATGTACGCACCCGAGGGAATGTCCCCGCTGGCTTACTCCGCGGCCTACAACGGAAGCATCATGTACGGCGAGGGCATCCTCACGATCATCATTCTGATGATCCCCGCAGTAAAATCCGCTCTGGCTACTGTCAAAGACCAGGCAAAATCATAAATGCTCGCATGCTCTAGCGGACCGGATGTGCGTCACAAGCATGCATCGGGGACCCAGGTCCCCTTCATATGAAAAAACAGGACCGCCGGCGGGTCCTGTTTTTTTACTGTCAGTCTCTGGTTGTCTTCTGGGGTTCCACGTAACTTATGAACACATTGCCGCCAGCCGTGAAAGTTGCCCGGCTGTCGTTGATGCCCATGTAGTAGTGGGAGCCATCCTCAAAATTATACAGCAGTGTATTATAGTGATCATATCCGACAATGACTGTCGTTCCGCCGTCTGCCAGACGGGCAACGACCGCCCTTCCGTTCGAGACTTCATAGAGCACCTGATCAAGCTCGCAGCCGGAAAGATTCAGCATTGTCGCGGAATCGCCCGCGAGCTCCTGCAGATGAGCGGCATCGAGAGTGCCCGCAAATACAGCTTCCGGCACATCCTCGTTATACAGCTCATTCTCTGTCTCAGAGTTTCCTCTCTCATAAATATACTGGCCTTCTGCAGTCATGGCCGTTCCGACCGCCGCATCCGCGAGGCGGATCGCCAGTCCCGGATCAGTGACTACATTCTGCAGTTTTCCGTAGCCGTACACATAGTACAGCGGGTAGTCATCAATTTCTCTGACTCCCAGATCAAAGGTCGGGACCCCTGTCTGATTCTTCATCTTGAACGATGCCAGAAGAGGGCTGAGGTTCTGGCCGGGCTTTGGCATCTGCAGAGTCACGACCGTGCCCTGACGGCTCGACAGCGCGAGGGACACATTGATTGCTTTCGCGGATGTCTGCCGGTTGTTCATGATATTATCGGTCGAGGCAGGAACATAGTTATCTCCGCTCTTTGTGTATCTTGTGAGTTCGACCAGACCTTCTTTGATAGAGACATCCGTGACCCAGATGTTGTCAGGGTTATATTCTTTGACGATTTTTCCGTCGAAGTTCTCTATTTTTAGCTCTTTCATCGCGAAAAGGACATCGCCGGCAGGCTGGCTTTGGATGTCTTCTTCATTTGCGATACCGTATATAAAATCATCATTTATAAAGCCGAGCGGTCTCACATACGTGCCTTTCCTCGCTGTGATGCTGCGAGTATCACCGCTTTCAAGATTCACGAGCGTGATGTTGCGCGAGGCATTTTTATCCATCTCCTCCGCCCACGCAATCTGATCATTGTCACCCGCCATGACGATGCAGTCCGGATTTATATCTCCCACAACGACTTCGGTCGTACCTGTCTCCGGGTCGATTGCATAGACCGTCCTGTCGAGATATATGAAGGCATGACCTTTCTGGGTAATGTAGCAGAGCTTTTCAAGATCATTTTCAAGGTACGCAAATGACTTCGGATAGCTTATGAAAGCTCTCTCCGTCAGCGTCGCGCCGTCGCCGGTAAAATGATACAGGGATATTCCCATTGTACCCTCGTGGACGCCGCGGTTCATATAGCCGTAAACGACGAAATCGATGTCGCCGGTCTCGGCTACCCGGATAATTTTGATCCTGTAATCACTGTGGTCATTCCGCTCATCTCCCTCTGTGTCATGGAAGGAGAATACGAGCGAGAGCTTGTCAGAGTTGCTGTTAAATTCCCACAGAGAATAGTCAGCGACAAACGCGACTATACTGGCGCTGGAATTACTCATGTAATCAACGTTCCTGGTGTTGATGCCCAGAAAGACACCGTCCGCGGAGACGGAACCGTAAGATCCGTCATAGACCTGAATAGCCTGTCTGTTGAAATTCAGGAGCATGATCCGGTCATTGTAGGAGCGGAGACGGTAAAACTCGAACACATGATAGATTTCCGTGCTGTCGTTCCTGCCTGCCGCGCTGATCAGATAGTCATTGGTGATCGAGCACGTGTTGGCGTTGATCTCGCAGATCTTCGGAACAGCCTTCCTGTAGATCTGAGGGGCCAGTGAGCCCCACGTCACCTGGTCGAACGTAGATTTCAGGTTTACGTTGGTAAATGAGTTATTGGTAACCGTCGTATCTGTCTCGAGGTATGTATTAATCTCGCCGGCACCGGCCTTATTCGTGCAGGACTCATAGAAGTCGTAGACGAACTGGACGTAACGTTCCGAGGCGAGGTCCGCTCTCTGAAGGAGCCTTGAATAATAGTAGAAGTCACCGGATGAAGTCGACACAGTGAACTTGATCGGATACTCGCGGTTCATGAGTATAGGTTTTGAAAGTGAGAATGTCGCCGTCTTGTAATCACCGTCGGTCGTGAAACCGCCGATCTTCGCGTTCTCGATTACCTCACCGGTGTCAGGTGTCGTCACCTCGAAGGAGACCGATTTTACCCTGTTGCCAAAGGCTTTATACGAGACCGTGATTTCCCTGTCTGTCGTCATGGGAATCAGGGAGTCGCGCATCTGCCGAGGTTCCATTGCGACTTTGTAGCCATACATCCTGTTTACGCGGTTTCCGTCAATATTTACGCACATGACAGGAAGCGTCGAATCTTCAAGATTCGACGCGCTCTCTGTCACCTGTGTATTCATCAGACCTGAGAACAGGAACACTCCCGCGCAGAAAACCGCGAAGAGAATCACTGCTTTTAGTATCTTACTTCTCACTGTAGTGATGTGCTTCCTCCAACATCATATCCTTGACCTTCATCAGGCGGATCTGGGTGCTTCGTTCATTTTCATCGAGTTTCATGGTGATATACTTGATACCCGCCTGCGTTTCCGGAATCGTGACGTGTTCAAGCGCGTTGACACGACGCCTGGTCTTTTCGATTTCCGCTGCCATCAGCTGGCATGACTTTTCCACTTCGGCTAGTTTCAGCATATCCGGAAATACATCCGCCAGAGATTTCACTGCACCGTCAAGATCGCTGGACGTGAACGCAAATCCGTAAGAATAAATATCGTTGGGGTCTGAAGTGCGTGTCGCGTAGTCGAACTGCGGAATGTTGACACTCATGACGTTTTTGACGCCTTCCTTCAGACTGACCTCCTGTTTAGGAGCCATGAGAGCTGCCTGCAGAGCTTCGCCGGACATTCCCGCGCGGGCAATGACAAAGTTGACATTGGCCTGCCTAATGCCCTCCTCCACTTTCTTTCTGAGCTCCATGTTCACTCTGACGAGGTCCAGGAACTCACGCATGAGCTCATCTCGCTTGTCCTTTAACAGTCTGTGACCCTTGATGGCAGTCCCCAGCTTACCCTTGAGCCGGGTGAGCTCCATTCGGGTTGGATTGGGCATTTTTGATGCCATAAGATCCACTCCTTCCTGTCATATTCCTTGGCCCCATGCTCCATGTCCCCGCCCGGCATGCCGGGCGGAAACAGTCAGCATAAGGATTTTACTTCTTTTCGTAGTATTTGTCGAGCATAACATCACTAATTCGTTTCAGCTCGGATCTCGGAAGCAGACGGAGCAGATCCCATCCGATGTCCAGAGTCTCCTGGATCGTGCGATCAGTGAAGTAACCCTGGGAAATGTATTTCTCCTCGAACTCATCCGCGAACTTCGCGTAGACAAGGTCGATGTCGGAGAGCGCTGCCTCGCCGAGGATGATCATGAGTTCCTTCGCGTCCTTACCTCTTGAGTAAGCGGCGAACAGCTGGTTCATTGTGGCAGCGTGGTCCTCGCGGGTCTTGCCCTTGCCGATACCCTTGTCTTTCAGACGGGACAGGGACGGAAGAACATTGATCGGAGGTGTGATACCCTTTCTGTAAAGCTCACGGCTCAGGATGATCTGGCCCTCTGTAATGTAACCGGTAAGGTCAGGGATCGGATGAGTGATATCATCTTCAGGCATCGAGAGGATCGGGATCATTGTGATAGATCCGTTCTTTCCTCTCTGGCGTCCTGCTCTTTCATACATCTGAGCAAGGTCAGTGTACATGTAGCCCGGATAGCCGCGGCGGCCCGGAACTTCCTTGCGGGCTGCGGAGACTTCGCGGAGCGCGTCAGCGTAGTTCGTGATGTCTGTCAGGATGACAAGGACATGCATGTCTTTTTCAAATGCAAGATACTCTGCCGCAGTAAGCGCCATACGAGGTGTGGAAATTCGCTCTACTGCCGGGTCGTTTGCAAGGTTGATGAAAAGGACGGTACGGTCAAGAGCACCTGTCTCGCGGAAGGACTGAATGAAGAAGTTCGCTTCCTCGAACGTGATACCCATTGCGGCAAATACAACGGCGAACGGCTCATCTGTTCCGACGACCTTGGCCTGGCGGGCGATCTGCGCGCCGAGGTTGGCATGCGGAAGACCGGATGCGGAGAAGATCGGAAGCTTCTGTCCGCGGACCAGAGTGTTCAGACCATCGATTGCGGAGACGCCTGTCTGAATGAACTCAGACGGGTAAGCTCTGGCTGCCGGATTCATGGGCAGGCCGTTGATGTCACGTCTCTCCTCCGGAAGAATCTCCGGACCGTCGTCGATCGTACGTCCCAGACCGTCGAAGACTCGTCCGAGCATATCCTCGGATACGCCGAGCTCCATGGAACGGCCAAGGAAACGGACCTTGCTGTTAGAGAGGTTGATACCTGTGGAAGCTTCGAAGAGCTGTACCAGGGCATCGGAGCCGTTGATCTCGAGGACCTTGCAGCGGCGGCGCTCGCCGTTGGCCAGCTCGATTTCACCAAGCTCATCATACTTAACATTTTCGACGCTCTTGACGAGCATCAGAGGTCCGGCGACCTCCTGTATCGTGCGATATTCTTTTGGCATTTACCGGTCCTCCTTACTGATTACAGAGGCGAACTCAGCTGCAAGCTCGTCCGAAATCTTTTTATATTCTTCTTCAACTTTGGCTTCGACAGTATACTTATAACGGCCGATGCGCTCACGGGTCTCCATCTTGACGATATCGTTGATGTTAGCCCCCTGATCCAGAGCTTTCGTTCCGAGATCATAGAACGCGTAAACGAGCTTCATCATATTATACTGCTTGCCGAGCGATGTGTAAGTGTCAATCTCATCGAAGGAGTTCTGATGCAGGAAGTCCTCACGAATGGAGCGGGCCGCTTCCATCTTAAGGCGGTCCTGCGGAGACAGCGCATCCATACCGACCATCTTAACGATCTCGTTCAGGGAGTCCTCATCCTGCAGGAGGGACATCAGCTTCTGACGTGTGCTCATCCAGTCCGGAGCAACGTTCTCATCGAACCACGGGCCGATGGAGTCGAGATACAGACTGTAAGATGTCAGCCAGTTAATGGCCGGGAAATGTCTCTGGTGCGCAAGGTCAGCGTCAAGACCCCAGAAAACTTTGACGATACGAAGCGTTGCCTGGGATACCGGCTCGGAAATATCACCACCTGGCGGTGAGACAGCGCCGATCGCGGAAAGCTGACCCTGGCGGCCTTCTTTTCCGAGGGAAATGACATCACCTGCCCGCTCATAGAACTGAGCAAGTCTGGACGCTAGGTAAGCCGGGTAACCTTCTTCACCTGGCATTTCCTCGAGACGGCCGGACATCTCACGGAGAGCCTCAGCCCAGCGGGATGTGGAGTCAGCCATCAGGGCTACAGAGTAACCCATGTCGCGGAAATACTCAGCCATTGTGATACCGGTATAAATGGACGCCTCGCGGGCCGCGACCGGCATGTCAGATGTATTGGCAATCAGAACCGTTCTCTGCATCAGGGACTCGCCTGTCTTCGGGTCCTTCAGTTCCGGGAACTCGTTCAGAACGTCTGTCATCTCATTGCCGCGCTCGCCGCAGCCGATATAGATGACGATGTCAGCCTCTGCCCACTTGGCCAGCTGATGCTGGATGACCGTCTTGCCTGAGCCGAACGGACCCGGAACAGCGGCGACACCGCCCTTGGCGATCGGGAAGAATCCGTCTACGACGCGCTGACCGGTGATGAGCGGTTTCGACGGCGGCAGCTTTGTCTTATAGGGGCGTCCGCGGCGGACCGGCCATTTCTGCATAAGAGTAAGTTCCTTGTCTCCGTCCTTTGTCTCAACGACGTAAACAGTCTCATCAACATTGAACTCGCCCTCTTTGATTGACTTGATCGTGCCCTTTACTCCGTAGGGCACCATAATTTTCTGTGTGACGACCGCGGTCTCCTCCACGGTACCGACGATATCGCCGGCTTCCACTTCGTCACCGACTTTGACTGTGGCCACAAAGTTCCACTTTTTGCTTCTGTCCAGGGAGTCGACTTCGACACCGCGGGCAAGGTTGTTCGTTCCTGTCTTCTCCATGATGGCATTCAGCGGTCTCTGGATACCGTCGTAGATGGATCCGATGAGGCCCGGGCCGAGCTCAACGGAAAGGGGAACATTCATAGATTCTACCGGCTCACCGGGGCCGAGTCCGGAGGTCTCTTCGTAGACCTGTACGGATGCCTCGTCGCCGTGCATTTCAATAATCTCGCCGATAAGGCGCTGCTTGCTGACTCGGACGACGTCGAACATGTTCGCGTCGCGCATGCCTTCAGCAATGACAAGCGGTCCGGCAACTTTCTTTATTGTGCCTGTGCTCAATTTGGTTTTCCTCCTCTAAATAGCCTGAATCAGTATGATGTCTTGCGGGCTTTTGCCTGCCTCACTGCTATTCATTACCAAACAGGATATCCGATCCGACAGCCTGCTCTACGCTTCCTTTGACCCGGGCGATCCCCTCTCCGGTATTTCCGAAGACTCCGGGGATCAGTATGATAGCCGGTGTGACCCGCTCCTCATACTTGGCCCGCTCTTTTTTAAGCAGCTCCCCGGTATGCTCCGTCATGTAGATGACACCGTATCCGTTGTCCGCCAGCCTCTTCAGAAGTTTGGCGCCCTCCTCGATATCGGTGACAGTGAACGTCTCAAGTCCGAGTGCTCTGAAACCGTAGATACTGTCACGATCGCCCATGACTGCTATCTTAGACATACATTTCCCTCGTTCTTTCCCGGATCGCATCCTCCGGCAGGTTGTTCTCCTTGCAGGTGATGATGATCCGTGCCGTCTTGATCTCATTCTGCCTTGCGATCACGTAGGCAACGAGCGGGCCGACCGAGCATACTTCGTATTTCATCGGCTTGACCGCGCGGATCTGCGCGTTGTCACACCAGCGCTCGAACGCGGACGGCGAATCCTTCAGGGCTTCCTGTGCCTCGGCGAACCCGGCCTGGGGCAGGAACTCCATGAGAGAATCGATTCCTGCATTGGCAGCCTGAGCCATCTGACGCACATCAAAGGATTTACACGGGCTGAGCGCTTTCTGCAGGAAGTCCAGAGATTTGCCTGTCTTGGCTGCGCGCACAGCAATCTTAATATTTGTTACTGCGACAAATGATTCCGCATAATCGCGGATCACTTTCGCGTCTGATTTCTGACCTGCCGCCTCTATCGCGTCCAGGCAGGCTCTGTCGACCATTACGTCGCAAAGCTGTCCGTCGCGGGTGTGCAGCATTGTATCGTATGCCTCCGGCACGACGGCACGCATATGCTCGGGCAGAGCGGAATAATCCTTATCTCTGACGATCCGCAGCATTTCGTCACGACCGTACTTATCATGACTGATATACGCGCCGATATGGTCACCGGATAAACACACATCCTTTATCGCGGCCTTCAAATTGTGATAGATGTCCGGGAACGAGAGAACATCGAACACCGAGAAATCAACATGCATCTCGTGCATGGTATCCCAGATCTTCTTCTCCTCGATGCTGAGGATCTCCTCAGGGTCATCACCGACTCCCACGTCGCCCCAGCCCTTATCCTTCAGGTATGTGATGACCGTCTTCGCGTCTTTTGCGCTGACCATGGTATTCACATCCGCATCGGTAAGGAGCTTCGTCTCCAGCACTCTTATTCGGGCCACCGCATAGGTATATTCCCAATCTGATGCCATATATTCTCCTTAGGAGAACAGCGCCTTGAACACACTGTCCTGAATCTGATCTTTTGCTGAATCAAAAATTGCCGTAAGAGAACAATTCTCCTCTATCCCACCGTAGGACAGTATGAAACCGTTCTCGATGTTTGCCGACTTATCGCTGAGCTTAAGGCTCCCGCCCTTAGCAGCCGCGATCTCTTTGATCTTCGTGAGGAACTCCGGCGTAATCCGCTTCTTGTCCTTTTCGGACAGAATGATCTCACCTGCCTCACCGCGGACGGATCTTACGAGGAATTTGGTCAGCATGTCGAAGTAAGATTTGTCGTCTCTGCCGGAGAGCTCCTTATAGGCGCTCTCAATGACATCCGCGATCATGCTCTGCTTGGCTGCAAGCAGAGATTTCTTCTTCAGACTGTCGCAGGAAGCAGCGATCCTGGCTTCATAAAGAGCCACACTGCGGTCAGCCTTCTGACTTTCCGCTTCCCGTACTTTATCTGCTTTGGCCTGTGCCTCGCCTATGATTTCCTTTGCTTCCTCTGCCGCTTTTGCCAGCAGAGCATCGGCTTCACCCTGGGCTTCAGCCAGTATACGGCTCGTAATATTGTCTATTCCTGCCATATTGACCCCCTTATTTCAATCTTTGCCTGATCCTTATGCCTCTTATACCGGGATATTGGATACAGCGAGGATGGAGATAAGGAGTGCAAGGATCGCGTATGTCTCGACCATTGCCGGGAACAGCATAGCTTTACCGAACTGATCCGGTCTCTTGGCTACGATGCCGATGGAAGCTGCGGAGCACTGACCCTGAGACTTGCCGGAGATAAGACCTACGATACCAATCGGAAGGCAGGCTGCAAGGATCATGAGACCTGTCGGAAGGCTGATGGCTACATTGCCGCCGCCCAGAAGGCCGATCTTGGAAAGAGTAATGAAACCGACGAGAAGTCCGTAGATACCCTGTGTACCGGGAAGAAGCTGAAGAATAAGGACCTGCGCGAACTTATTCGGATCCTCAGTGACGACACCGGCTGCCGCGCGACCTGCGATACCTACGCCGAGAGCAGAGCCCGCACCTGCGAAAAGGACTGCGACTGCTGCGCCTAAAAGACCAAAGAACATACCTAATTCACTCATTATATGCCTCCTTATTTAATATCAATATAATTTGTTTTGGTTGTAAACGGTACAAATGGTTCTCCGCCGGCATCATAGAACTTTCCGAAGAACTCAACGTACTGGAGTCGGTTCGTGTGAACATACGCGCCGAGAACATTGATGGCAAAGTTCAGTATATTACCGACTACAAAAATGATAATGAAAAGAATGAGCCCGATCGGTCCACCGCCGAACATGCTGCCCATCGTGTTGATGACCTGCGCGATAACGCCGGTCGCAAGACCGAGGGCAAGAAGTCTGGAGTAGGACAGAACGTCGGAAAGCCAGCTCGTGACCCCGTAAATATCGTAGGCACCGAGGGCGACACGGAGTCCCCAATTCTTGTTGGCCCGTCCGCTCATGAGCACGATAACGATCATACCGCCGAAGGTGAGAACTTTTGCCAGAGTGTTCACCACCGGGGGGAACACAAATGTCATCTGCGCGATGTTTCCGAAAAGCTCTGTCGGCAGAAGGATCAGGATAAGACCGATAAGGAACGCGAACCACGCTACGATATCGCTGACAAAACCGACTATATCACCGTCTTTTAAGTACTCATAGCCCTTGATGCCAAGGCCAAAGAACAGATGAATAATACCGAAGAGCATGCACCAGACGAGAAGTCTCATCGGCTGGTCGAGCGGGTTGAACCACAGCGGCTTAAGGATCGGTGTGGGACCTGTATATCCAAGGAATGTCTTGGCAAATACATCGATCACATCTCCGAAGAAACCGCCGAACATAAAGCCCCAGAATGTGGTACTGACACCGCACCAGAAGAACATGGTAATCATTTTTTTCATGTTCTCAGCCATATTCGGATATTTCTTAAGTACAATTGCCGTTCCGATGACCATGAGAAGCCCGTAGCCCGCATCGGAAAGCATCATTCCGAAGAAGAACATATAGAAGACCGACATGATCACTGTCGGATCGACCTTCCCGTGTTTCGGAAGACCGTAGGAAGCGAGGACAGGTTCATAGTTCGCGGAGAACTTATTGTTCCGAAGGAGGGTCGGAGCCTCCTCTTCCTCGCCCTTTGTTTCTGTGTCTACTATTGCTCCGTACTTTTCCTGAAGAAGACTCGTGATTCTCGGCGCTGCATCCGCCGGCACCCATCCTTCAAGGAAGAATACGGATCTTGACTGCGGTATTGTTCCGAGTATCCTGTATTTCTCGGCTCGTGTCCGGTAATAATCGGCCACGATCTTTAAATCTTCGCGCACACCGGCTCTCTTTTTAATTTTTTCCTCAAGCTTCGCTATCTCTGCCTCCTGACGGCTGATATCCGCTCTGCAGTCATCCGCGACTTGCGAGGGGATACCAATGACCGCCTGTGCCGGCTTTGCGTAGCCAATGCCCCTCAGAGCTGTCTCCACCGCTTCCCTGTCTTCTTTCAGGCACATCACAAAAATGTTGGTGGAATCATTTCCGGAAGAAATGACATTGGCGCTCAAGGATTCCACATCCGGTGCTTTTTCTTTCAGCGCTGCATACAGCATGGCATCATCCAGTATTCCAGAGACCGTTCCGATGAAGGCGTCCGTCTTTTTTGTCCCGTCAAACGACATCGGGACATCCAGTGACATCCACGGAACCAGAGATTCTATCTGGTTCTCATCCCGGAGAATGTTGCCCTTACACTCCGAAATGTCCTTCTCGCGCCGCTGTATTTTTTTAGCGATCTTCATGAGTTCTGTCTGCTCATCGATGATCCGCTCAAATTCAGCCGGCTTCACTGCCTCTTTTCCCGCAAAACTGTCCAGCATACCCTTTTTCAGAGGCGCATACTTGTCCAGAATCGCGACGGCCTGGTCAGCAAGGTCCGCATTCTTATCGAACCTGGCCTTTGCCTCTGCTGTATCCATCTTCAGAAGCTCCGGATCATCCAGCTCGTCCGTGACGACCTGCATTACTCCGAGGCCCTGAAGCGTTTCGAGGATCGCTTTTCTGTTCGTTTTTAACGCACAGACGCTGATCTTCTCCATTGCTACAACAGCCATGCAAATCCCGCCTTTCTCTTAGTTTTTCACATCTATCACCCGACAAGCTCCCGAATGACCGCTTCTCTGGCGTCTGCCATACGGCTTTCGGTAAGTGTCTTAAGTGCATCGACATCTTTTGCCGATTCCGACTCAGCGTCAGCGAGGGCTTTCTCACCTTCCGCTTTAGCGGCATCCATTCTGTCCGCCTGAGCTTTACGGCATTCAACCTCCACATCCGCGAGAATCTGCTCGGCATCCCGTCTCGCTTCCTGGACGATTGCATCAGCTTTCTTTTTGGCTTCACTAATAAGCTCTACTGCTTTAGCCTCCGCCTCCTTGACAGCTTTGACGCTCTCCTCAATCATTGAATCACCACCTTTTCATAAACATGACCGGGCAGCATACAATGCTCCGCCCGATTACATTTTCCATGCATTTTGGTGCTTATGCCTCGGGCATCTGACACAAACTTACAAAATACATAAAATTATACTGTTAAATTTTAACATATTGACACAATTTTACAAGCGGGTGAGTAGATTTTACACAGCAATGCGATAAATCTCAATAAATGCAATATCAAGTATCTTATCTTTTCATGTTATTCTGCTATAAATGCCACTCTTTTATTAGTTTTGGGATGGACAAATACCAGTTTCCAGGCAGTCAGCATGAGCCTGCCCCGGTAGGACGAGTCCGGCTTACCGTACTTGCGGTCCCCGATGATCGGCATTCCGGCATTGGCCAGCTGAGCCCTGATCTGATGATGCCTTCCTGTGAATAGTTCTATAAGAAGTTCCGAATCACCGACTTTTCTGTAACGGAGCACCGCTTTTTTTGGGGCATTCCTGCCTTTGGAGGAATTCTTCGGCTTTGGCACGACACGGGTCATATTGCCGACATCTCTGACGAGATAATCCTCAAGGGTATCCTCCTCCTTCGGGACATGCCCTTCGACCCGGGCTTTGTAGATCTTCTTCATCCTGCCGTCAGTGAGCTGGCATGTGAGATCTGCAGCCGCCTCTTTCGTCTTTGCGAAAAGAACAAGACCCTCCACCGGCTGGTCGATCCGGTGAACAACATACAGTTCGGGGCGTCTACCGTCACCCTGGGCAAGGCGGCGAAGCAGCATGCTCTCGAGATCCATCTGCATGGAAGACCTCGACTGAACAGCAAGCCCCGCCTCCTTGAATACGACGATGATCTCATCGTCTTCATACAGAATATTCATAAGCTCCTCCACTGCGGCGTTCCCGCCTTATTAATTAACGTAAAAAGCTGATGTATCAGGTCACAATGCGGTCATATGCAGCCGCTCTGCAAGAGCGGCCTCATATGGCAGCAATCTGCTGAATACATCAGCCTCAATAATTAGATATATTAGCAAAATTGAATGGCAGACGCAAGATAGCCACCATCGAGCTTATTCCGGATCTACTCAATGGTGGCTACCTAATGTTCATTATTCAATGGATAGTAATCTCCAATTCTGTATTTAGTTTAGGTCTTCAGCATCGTTTTTTTTGATGACCGAATGTCGTTTATCGGATTCTATATAAAGATTTATTTTTATTCCCGGCTCGCTTAACGCTTAGACATTTTATACCAGATTGTGATGGTATGTCGAATCGATACTCATCAAGAAAATCTCACTGATGAAAAAATATACATATCCATCGGGGTGTCATCCTCGCTTTTGAAACTTTCTTTACAATTTCAAATATCCGATGACCGGCAGTTGTCTCAATATGAAAGCCTGCTTCTGATAAACTCTTTTCCAGGTTCCGTCTCTAAAAGAGATTCTGGGATATTTTTTTAAACTATACGGAAAAGGTATTCTTGTCGGGAACTGCTAGGCTCTGCCTTTATCATATTGAGGGGCTCCGTAGATCGGTTCTTCTAACGTGTTCATGGGCACGCCCTCCATTTATGGTCCCATCATTTTTCGTTTTACATCCGGGGAGTTTTTCTGGTAAGGATTCCGATCAGATAAATCTTACGGTGCTTCTCCGCAGGATGTTCCGAACGACCAGTATCTTTGACGAATTTCTGTTTCCGGAATGATCCCGAAATTTCTCGTCTTCCGGGACTTTGGAAAAATAAATGGTGTTAGTTAATGATTATTAATCATCGCTCCTTTAAGTGAATGAATGTCTTTGTTATCTGTTGATAGTATATTACCAAATCCTGCATAATTTGTCAACACTATTTTTGTATATTTCTTATATTTTTCTCTTAATATTGCTTCTTTTTTACTAATTGTATATTCAATAATATATTGTTTGTGAAGTTCAAACTTTTTCATAGATTGTTTCAAGAACGCCTTGGCGTTCTTGCCGCGACGTGCGCGATAAAGAAGAAGAGGCTGCCGCATCAGGCGGTGTCGCCGCTATATATAGCAGTCATTTGCCAATAACGTCTGCCGTATATAGCGGCGGCGTGCCTTAATGAGACAGCCCCTTAGATCTTAAGCTTAATGTGTTCTGTAATAATTGATCAGACATCCGTCGCAGATTATCTCGCGCTCATCGTCTGTAAGGTCCCCGAGGGTCATTGTGAACGGAACAAGTTTTCCGTCTCTCACTGCGTAAGCGCTGATCGTGTCCTCTTTCCCGCGGACCGCCTTAAGTATGCCCGGAATGAATATGTAATCCCCGTTCGCGAACGGAAGATCGCCATCGCTGATGAGAAGCGGCAGCATGCCCCAGTTGATGAGATTGCTTCTGTAGCGCTTGGTCGCGTATTCATTTGCAATATTAGCCCATCCGCCCAGGACCTTCTGGCAGGAAGCTGCCTGCTCACGCGCAGACCCGTCACCCGGCTTTACGGCAAAAATCGTTGAACCGATTCCCGTATCGGCAAATCTGGTCTCCGGGAACTCGGCGCGGACGGTCTCCATCACGCTCTGCGCTTCCGGCAAAGCTGCAAATACAGCCTCGTCATCTGCCGACTCCTCGCGGGCATTCTCGCCCTTCTGTACCAGGACGGCTCTTCCGACATAGGCGGGGTCCTTTCTCGACAGCGCGAAACTTGCCAGCTTCAGCGGATTCGAGCGGTAGGAGGACGTCTCACCGGACGGGATAAGTTCATCCGTCGTCGTGACCGGATCGTGGATCTCACTCACGACCTTGAGAAGCAGATTTTCCGTCAGCGCCGGCATCTTCGGCCAGTCCTTGATGTTCGGTCCGAACTGGATCTCAGCTGCCTCATCGGCAACGCCGTGACTGTCAAATACGCGGTTGGCGTAGATCTTACCGTCAAAGAAATATCTCGGGTTCGTATAACCGCCTGTGTAATATTCCGCGGAAGTGAGAGCTCCCTGGTTGGCTGCGGTCGCTGCTATGGAACGCGCATCCATCAGAGCGACAGAAGAAATCTGGCCTTCCTGGACCTTGGATCCCTCGCGGTTCGGGAAATTCCTTGTAGAGTGACGGATCGAGAACGCATTGTTGGCAGGTGTGTCACCTGCGCCGAAACACGGTCCGCAGAATGCGGGTTTGACGACAGCCCCCGTCTCGAGCAGGGTCGCGAACACACCGTTCTTGACAAGTTCCATGTAGATCGGCTGGGATGCCGGATATATGTTCAGGGTGAACCTGTCATTGCCGATGCTCCTGCCCTTCAGTATATCGGCAGCATCACAGATATTCTCGAATCCGCCGCCCGCACAGCCGGCGATAATTCCCTGATCGACCATCAGCTTCCCGTTCCTCAGTTTGCTCATCAGATCGACATGGACCTTATCACCGAAGGAGATCTTCGCGCGCTCCTCCGTCTCATGGAGAATATCCGCTGCATTTGCAAGCACATCATCAATCGTGTAGACACAGCTCGGATGATATGGCATGGCAATCATCGGCTTTATCTTTCCGAGATCGATCTCCATGACAGAGTCATAGTAAGCGACCGTCGCCGGTGCAAGGCACTTGAAATCGCCCGCGCGGCCGTGGATCTCGTAGTACTCGCGGGTCCTGTCATCTGTCTGCCAGATTGAAGACAGGCATGTTGTCTCCGTCGTCATGACATCGACTCCGATTCTGAAATCCATGGACAGATTAGCCACGCCGGGACCGACGAACTCCATTACCTTATTCTTGACAAAGCCGTTCTTAAATACAGCTCCGATAATAGCCAGCGCGACATCCTGAGGGCCGACTCCCGGACGCACTTCGCCCGTAAGGTAGACCGCTACGATCTCCGGCATCTTAATATCATATGTCCTGCCGAGCAGCTGCTTGACCAGCTCGGGACCGCCCTCGCCCATGGCCATAGTGCCCAGCGCGCCATAACGGGTGTGGCTGTCGCTGCCCAGGATCATACGTCCGCCGCCGGACAGCATCTCGCGCGCATACTGGTGAATGACTGCCTGCATCGGGGGAACATAGACACCGCCGTACTTCTGAGCCGCTGTAAGGCCGAAAACATGATCGTCCTCATTGATCGTGCCGCCGACAGCACACAGAGAATTGTGGCAGTTGGTCAGCACATACGGGATCGGGAATTTCTGAAGGCCCGACGCGCGGGCTGTCTGAATGATTCCCACATACGTGATATCGTGGGATGTAAGCGCATCGAACTTGATTTCAAGCCGATCCATATTTCCGGAAGTATTATGCTGCTTCAGAATGCCATACGCAATAGTTCCCTCTTTCGCGGCTCTCTGGTTCCCGTTATATGTGTCTCGGATTTCAGTGCCGTGGAAAAGATATGCGCCGCCTTCGTGCAATTTAATCATGCTGGTCTTCCTCCTTGCAAAAGCTCTATTACTGTTTTTTATATTTTTTAGCATCGCCGGTGCTGACGTCCCGGTCACTCCGGCTGTCACGTTCACGCAGGTATTCAACTACCATAGAAGCAATGCGGAATGTCATAGCGTCGTCAAAAGTTCTTATATCAAGACCCGTCAGCTGGCGAAGTTTCTCCAGCCTGTAGACGAGCGTATTCCTGTGGACAAAAAGCCGTCTGGCAGTCTCCGATACATTAAGATTATGGTCAAAAAATGTGTCTATCGTTGACCGGGTCTCCTCATCGAGTTCCACAGGCGCATCGCTGCCGTAGACCTCCCGCAGGAACCTCCTGCAGGTATCTTCCGGGATTCTGTAAATAAGCCGGCCGATACCGAGGCTATTGTAACACACAATATTCTCATTCATATAGAAAATGCGTCCGATTTCCAGCGCAGTTTCCGCCTCCCGGAACATTTTCGGCATTTTTTCGAGGCTGCCTGCCGGATCGGCGTAGGCGACCCGCACCCGGATCAGGGCTTCCGCATTCAGCATATCGACTATTGTCAGGGCTGTCTGGCGAATTTCCTCCAGATTTTCCTTATCCTTCAGCGTGCGTACAAGGGCGATCCTCCTGCCATCCACACCGATGACCAGATCATTTGTCCTCACCACGAACAGCTGGCGCAGAATATCGACAGCCACCTCGTTATCTTTGCGAGGCGTCTCAACGATATAGAGAGCTCTTCTCTCATCGATCCGCACGTGGAAACGGGCTGCGCCGGCCATCATTTCATCCTCCTGCAGCTCCCCCGTAAGAAGTCTTCTCCAGTAAGCGTTCTTGCTGTTCTTTTCCTTCCACGAATCGACGATCTGTTCCAGACGGATGACTGCCTCGTCCGTGTCATCAATCTCCGACAGATCGAGCTGAAAATTCAGGCCGGTAAGCTTGTTCAGTTCCCTGACTGTTTTTTCGATTTTCTTTTTTCCCATTTTATTCCTCTTCAGAGATAAGGTCCGAGACTTCCGTGTAGAACACTCTGATTGCCGCGTCTTTCTCCTTCTCTCCTGCAAAATATGCCGCGAATTCTCTGCCGTATATGTCGCACAAATATTTGTCAAATACGCTCACATTGCCAAGGACCACCTTATCGGCCGCCTCCGCAAATACCGGGTACGGATCCTGTCCGCCGAGGAACGCGCTGACAGCTTCAATCGCCCTCGGCCGATTCTCCGGTTCTGACGCATCCGAAACATCAGATTCTCCAGCACTGCTGTCTGGTTCTCCCGCCTTTGCTGCCTCAGAATTCTGTGCACTGCTGCCTGATTCTTCCGCCTCAGCTTTCTCCGGTCCTTCTTCACCGCTGCCCGGTTTTGCCTCCTCGGCTTTCCCGGTTCCATCAGCACCGCTTTCATGGTCAGCGGGGCCCGCGATTTTCTCCGACAGAACGACTCTGCTGTTAGGTATAATACCTTCCTCTTTGAGCGCTCTCAGGACATCCCGGTCAAATACGATCTCCTCCAGGAGCTTTTTTGTGAGCGACCGCTGGTCGCACAGCGAGTTGACCACAATAAATCTGCCGCCGCGATACCAGCCTGCCGGTCCGGCGCAGATACCGTACTTTCCGGTCAAATCACTCTTCTCCGCAGAAAGCGCAAGATTCATGATTTCTTCCGCGGAGATAAATGTGCCGAATACAGACCGCTCTCCCTCTGCAAAATATCCCTTTTCTTTAAAGAGCTCAGATTGATCTGTCCATGCGCGGAGAGCACTGTCGATTCTCACACCTCCGGTCTCTGTCAGCCAGTCACCGCTTACAGATACCGCAAACGCGTCGAACGAGTTATTCCAGTCGGAAAGCATCGCATAGCCTTTCTCGCCCGCTTTGGCAGCCACAGCCTCAAATGCTTTCCAGTCCGAGAGTTCTGCCTGCACCCTGGCCGGGTCATCGCTCCCCAGCACATCTATTGCAGCCTGCCTGTCATACATAAAAACGCCCGGAGATATGCCATAGCTTACAGCGCGCTGCACACCGTCATCACCGGATCCCATGAGCTTTGTGTAGGCGTACTGTGCACTGAGATCACTGGCCGGCAGACCTGCGTCCCTTATGAGGGGCATAGCGGCTTGATATTCCGGATCAACATATTTCTGAACGTCAAGCGCGTCCACGATATAGAGATCTGTCACATTGTTGGAGTCTGACTCATCAAGCAGGCTGAGATCCAGGTCCGTGAGATATCTCTCCCCGACCTCGTGGCATATGATCCACCTTATCTCCGCGCTGCCAATCCTTCCGTAATATATCGTCTCTGAAAAATCCCTGTCCTGAGTCTCGGAGTTCTCCGCAGCTGTATCCGCGGGATCATCGACAGCACTCCCGGGCTGTTCCACAGATTCATCTCCGGACTGATTCCCCAGCTCATTTCCGGACTCGTTCTCCGGCTCATTCCCGGGCTCGTTCCCCGGCTCATTCCCCAGCTCATTCCCGGGCTCGTTCCCCGGCTCGTTCCCCGGCTCGTACGAGTCACAGTAACGGGCGACGATCCTCATGAACTCCTCATCACCGCAGAAGATATTATAGACCTTGCCGTCGTTCGTGTCCTCCTCCCAGTTCAGGAAGCTTCGAAAATCTTCTGACGCGGCAACACTCTCCGTGTCCGCAGGTATGACAGGAACGATCTGACTTACGGTGTCATCCACATGAGAGCTGCTCACACCACTGCCGCTCTCAGTAATTCCGCTCTCCGCGAGGAAACTGTCCGTGTCCGGTCCGCCATGTGAATCTGTTGGTGATCCGCCTGCTCCGCAGCCAAGGATGGCGGCGGCGCAGACTGCAGCAATAATTGCAGTTATTTTCTTTTTCATTTTCACTCCCCGAGATCTCCGCTAAATTTCTTCTACAGCTGAGACAAAAGACATTATACACGAGGTTAACAAATTTATCCATAACAGATTGAGAGCGATCCCTGTGCACAGGCATAAAATCAGTAACAGTTCCGACCGGCTGCTCTTACAGTGCGTTACCGGCAGCAAAGCATCCGTCTTCGTGAGAAAAACATTGCGGGGCCGACCGAGATATCAAAGATGCGTTAGCATCTTTAAGATCGCAGGGAAGGGACCCGCGTTTTTCGATGAAGATGATGTTTGCGCCGGATACAGGACCTCATATGCAGCCGGTCCGAACTGTTACCGATGCCGGAGCATAAAATCAGTAACAGTTCTGACCGGCTACTCTTACAGTCCGTTACCGGCAGCAAAGCATTCATCTTCGTGAGAAAAACATTGCGGGGCCGACCGAGATATCAAAGATGCGTTAGCATCTTTAAGATCGCAGGGAAGAGACCCGCGTTTTTCGATGAAGATGATGTTTGCGCCGGGTACAAGATCTCATATGCAGCCGGTCTGAACTGTTACCGATGCCGGAGCATAAAAAGCTCCCGGCCGAATGGCCGGGAGCTCTGTAAAATTCAGGATCAGAATTAGTCTGTGATTGTAACCTCTGTCTCTTTGTCGAAGAAGTGAGCCTTCTCCATGTCGAGCGCGAACTTGACAGTGTCGCCTGTGCGGGCTGTTGTGCGCGGATTTACGCGGGCTGTCATCTGGCTGCCTGCGAAATCGAAGTACAGGAATACTTCAGCGCCGAGAAGTTCGTAAACCTTGATCTCAGCATTGATAGTAGCCTCAGAATGCTTGCTGAGGAAGTCAGGCTCATCATGTACATCTTCAGGACGGATGCCGAGAACAACAGTCTTGCCATCGTAAGCTTTAAGCTTGTCTGCTCTGTCTGCGGAAACGCCGAGCTTGAAGCCGCCGACTTCGACAGTCTTGCCGCCGTTGGAAACCTTGCAGTCCATGAAGTTCATCTGCGGGGAGCCGATGAAACCTGCGACGAACTGATTTGCCGGATGATCATACAGCATCTGCGGGGAATCGATCTGCTGAACGATACCGTCCTTCATAACGACAATTCTTGTACCAAGAGTCATAGCCTCTGTCTGGTCATGTGTGACATAGATGATTGTAGCGCCAAGTCTGTCATGCAGCTTGGAGATCTCTGTTCTCATCTGAACACGGAGCTTAGCATCCAGGTTGGAAAGCGGCTCGTCCATAAGGAAGACCTTCGGATTACGAACGATAGCACGGCCCATAGCGACACGCTGTCTCTGACCACCGGAAAGAGCCTTCGGCTTACGATCAAGGAGTTTGTCAAGGTCAAGGATCTTAGCAGCTTCTTCGACCTGCTTCTTGATCTGCTCCTTCGGAACCTTGCGAAGCTTAAGACCGAATGCCATGTTATCGAAAACTGTCATATGCGGATACAGAGCGTAGTTCTGGAAGACCATCGCGATGTCGCGGTCCTTCGGCTCGACGTCGTTCATGACCTTGCCGTCGATCTCAAATGTGCCGCCTGTGATGTCCTCAAGACCTGCGATCATACGAAGAGTTGTTGACTTTCCGCATCCTGACGGGCCGACGAAGATGATGAATTCCTTGTCTGCTACTTCGAGGTTGAAATCCTTAACTGCCTTGTAGCCGTTCGGATATGTTTTGTCGATGTGCTTAAGAGAGAGAGATGCCATTATGTTTTCCTCCTGAATGATGAATGATATTTATATGAATCGGTTATATTCATATCTGAGCTTCATTTTTGAGCTACATTCAGTATATAGTCCGGATGTAATTAATGATATGGTCAACCTGCCAAAGATTTCGGGCTTTCTTCGTCAATATGACAAATTACATATATACATGTGACCTTTTCCCCGCCGGATACAAGTCCCGCCCGCACCGGTTTTCTGCCGGTCCGGAATTGAATCAATACTGCCTGATCGCGTCATCCGTGTCATCCTGAGCCTCTCCGATCTCCTTTATAACGACATTATAGCCGGCGTGCTCGTTCACCTTTACATAGACCGTATCGCCCACCCTGCGGTGAAGAAGAGCCTTGCCCATTGGCGAATCGATCGAGATGAGACCTCTCAGCGAATTCCCCCGGATCGACGTGACAATGCGGAAAGTTTCCGTCTCATCGTCATCCGGAAAATATACTGTGACTGTCTTGTTGAGGGCTGCCTCGTCATCCGCTGATTCTTTCTCCTCAACTATGGTGGCAAATTTAAGCATCCGCTCAAGATAGCGGATGCGGCTCTCATTCATATTCTTCTCCCGCTTTGCGGCATAATATTCAAAATTTTCGGAGAGGTCTCCCTGCGCTCTGGCTTCTTTGACTGCCTCGATGAGTTCCGGGCGTTTCACAAGTTTCCTCTCCTCTATCTCTTTTTCTATTTTTTCGATATCGCTCCTGGTGAGCCTCTCACCCATTTTTCAATCCTCCTCTATTACTTGCAGTTCCAGGTAATCAAAATCAATACTCTCTATAAAGCTATCCTGACGAAAACGGACTTTTGAGGTTCGCTTGAACTCGCTCACATTTGCATCAAGCCAGATCGGCTTTCCGAGATCGAATTCCAGACATATCTCGTACAATGCGTTAAATATCTTGTGGGTGCGAGTCTCGGCCGAATCATCAGTTATGACCGTATCCTTCAGCATATGATTGTTCTTCCACAATTTTCCCCAGATTCGCATGTTCTCCTCCCATCCGGCAGATGCCTTCATTTCGTGCCCTAAAGGACCAGCTTCGCGTCGCCGGCACCTTCGCTCCTTCCCTCTAACGAGAGGAGGGGCAAGCCTCGCTCTGCCGGGTCGGTGCTAAAAAAGCCGGCTGCGGTCATCCGCAGCCGGCGAAATACCAATAAAGTTTATCAGGATCAGAAGATGCTGAGCAGCTTGCTGTACTCTGTCAGAGCACCGTCTGTATTCTTTGCGAGAACTGCCTTGGCCAGGATCTTGCCGAGCTGAACGCCTTCCTGATCGAAGCTGTTGATATTCCATGCGAAGCCCTGGAACATAACCTTATTCTCGAAATGAGCGAGGATAGCGCCGAGTGTTTCCGGTGTCAGCTTGTCAGCTACGATAATGCTGGACGGTCTGCCGCCTGCGAAGTACTTATTCTTGTTGTCATCATCTTTGCCGCACGCAAACGCAACAATCTGAGCCGCTACATTGGCGGAAAGCTTCTGCTGGCTGGTCGTGTCCTCGATCACAACGTCATTGTCCATCTGGTTATTCTTGAAGCCGATGAACTGAAGCGGAATAACATTTGTGCCCTGATGGAGCAGCTGGTAGAAGGAATGCTGGCCGTTCGTGCCCGGCTCGCCGAAGATGACCGGACCTGTCACGTAGTCGATCGGTTCGCCGAAGCGGTTGACTGACTTTCCGTTGGACTCCATGTCGAGCTGCTGCAGATGTGCCGGGAAGCGGCTCATCGCCTGTGAATACGGAAGGACAGCTGTCATGCCATAGCCAAGAACGTTGCGCTCATAGACACCGATCAGAGCATCCAGCATAGCCGGGTTCTTTCTGATGTCCTTCTCTTTTCCCTTCGCGTCTTCAGCTGCGGCACCGTCAAGAATTGCAGCAAAGACTTCCGGACCGAATGCAAGTGAAAGAATCGCGCCGCCGACCATGGAGGAGGAAGAATATCTGCCGCCGATATAGTCGTCCATGTAGAATGCGTCGAGATACATCGGGTTGTTCGCAAGCGGAGATGTCGCGCTTGTAACAGCGATCATATGCTTCGCAGGATCAAGACCTGCTTTTTTGATCGCGTTCTCAACGAAGGCTCCGTTGGTCAGAGTCTCGAGAGTTGTTCCGGACTTGGAGACCATGACGAAAATTGTATGAGCGATGTCAATCTGAGCGAGAACTGCCGTAGCGTCATCCGGATCAACGTTGCTGATGAACTTGGCTTCCATCTTCAGTGTATTGTTGACTTTTGCCCAACCCTCAAGAGCGAGGTACAGAGCGCGCGGGCCGAGATCGCTGCCGCCGATACCGATCTGGCAGACAGTCGTGAATTTCTCGCCTGCTTCATTGGTGATCTCACCTGCATGAACTTTATTTGCAAATTCCGCGGCTCTCTTCTGCTGAGACACATAGAATTCTCTCTTGTTCATTCCGTCAGCGATAACGTCTTCACCGAGCTGGCCGCGGCACAGCTGATGAAGAACGAGGCGCTTCTCACCTGTATTGATGACTTCGCCGTTGTAGAGAGCGGCATATTTCTCTGTCAGTTCAGCTTCATCGGCGAACTCCTGGAGAATAGCCAGGATGTCATCATCCACCTGCTTTGACGCAAAGTTGTAGACCATGCCGTTCGACATCGGTACGCAGTACTCCTTCACTCTCTTTGCGCCGTTCTCGCCTGCCATAGCAGCCTTGACGTCAACGACAGCCGCATCCTGAAGCTTTTTGTAGGAATCCAATAATGTCAGGTTCTCCCATTTCATACTACCACATCTCCTTTTTTATTATATTAATCACGAGGGTATCAGCATTGCCGAATATTCACAGTAATTATACTAAAAGTATTCTGTCTTTTCAACAATCTGCACAATTTTTCTCTTTTTCTGCCCGCTGCACTCAGTTATTACTGTTCTCCCGGCTCCTTTGGTGATATACTGTGCCGGAATCCTGAAGCCTGACATATTACGGAGGTATGTAATGTCCTACTCATATACCACAAAAGGGACCTGTTCAAGAAAAATCACTTTCGATCTTGAGGACGGAATCGTTAAAAATGTCCGCTTCATCGGCGGCTGCGACGGCAACACCAAAGGAATCGCCAAGCTCGTCGACGGCATGAAGGCAGATGATGTCATAAAAAAACTCGAGGGAACACAGTGCGGTTTTCGCGGAACGTCCTGTCCGGACCAGCTCACGCTGGCTCTGAGAGCCGCTCTCGCGAAAAGCTAAGTGCTGTCGTAAAATGTATCCCCGCCATATATAGCAGACTTTACAGGCAGATGCCTGCTATATACGGCGGGGACATTTATGCGGAATTTACCGCTTTCTGTTCTTTTCAATGAGATCGATGATTACTGCCACCGAATCGCTCTGCTCACTCTTCGACATCGTATCTATATACTTCTGACGGTTCTCATAGAGTTCGTTAATGGCTCTTACAAGGGCGTCTCCTACGATCTCTTCCTCCTCCATCACCATGGAAAATCCCTGTTTTTCAAAACTCCTTGCGTTCAGGATCTGATCGCCCCGGCTCGCTTTCGCCGAGAGCGGGATCAGCAGGTTCGGCTTTCTGAGGGCTGCGATCTCGCAGATCGCATTTGCACCCGCGCGGGAAACAATGATATCCGCCGCAGCGAAAAGATCCGGAAGCTCCGCGCTTATATACTCATACTGAAGATACCCTTCTGTTCCGACAAGCGACTCATCCAGCTTGCCCTTGCCGCACAGATGAATGATGTCAAAAGTCTCAAGGAGGGTCGTGAGATCTTTTCTTATGGCCTCATTGACGGCCACAGCTCCCAGCGATCCGCCGGTGACCATGAGAATCGGCTTTTCGCCCGATAATCCGGTGAAAGCCAGACCTCTTTCCCTGCTGCCCGCCTTAAGTTCGGCGCGAATCGGTGTTCCTGTAAGGCAGGCTTTTTCCTTTGGCAGATTGGCCATGGTCTCCGGGAAATTGCAGCAGATTTTTTTTGCCATCGGCAGACAGATTTTATTGGCAAGACCCGGCGTCATATCAGACTCATGGGAGATGACGGGTATATGAAGGCGCGATGCCGAGTAAACAACGGGGACTGCGACAAAGCCGCCCTTTGAGAAGACGATATCCGGAGCGATCTGTTTCAGGAACTTACGCGCCTCGAACACGCCCTTTATGACGCGGAACGGATCCGTGAAGTTTTTCAGATCAAAATACCTCCGAAGTTTTCCGGTCGAGATTCCGTAATAGGGAATGCCGCAGTCTTCAATCAGTTTCTGCTCCATGCCGCCCTTGGATCCGATATAATAGATTTCATATCCATGTTCTTTCAGCTTAGGCAAGAGCGCAATGTTCGGTGTAACATGACCGGCTGTTCCGCCGCCGGTAAGCACTATTTTCTTCATATTATCTCCATTCTTTCACGCGTATATTTCGTCCCCTTATCCGCATGGGGCAGACCTTCATTTATTAAGCTGCACCCGTTCGACTGACAGCGCGGGTCCCGCCATTTAATATTCGCCGATTGTGAGTTTCTTTTTGCGCATTCATCGCAGACTCACATCACGAGAATTCTGCGTCAGAGATCAAGTCTCACCGGATAGAAGAAAGCGTGGGATTTTATTTATATCTCTTTCATGATAAAATAATAATAAGTTAAGCACAACCGGCATTTTCAAGTCTTGGCAGAAATGCCGCAGTAAGTTCAAATTAATAGTAGGCGTCAAGATCGTCTTGCGCCTGACAAAATACGGAGGGATCGGCATGCGAATAACATTTATAGGTGCGGACCACGAAGTGACAGGCAGT
Organism: Lachnospiraceae bacterium; assembly: GCA_045112915.1. Lineage (GTDB taxonomy): Bacteria > Bacillota > Clostridia > Lachnospirales > Lachnospiraceae > Chordicoccus. Next base: position 92,598 of record JBGUIK010000080.1, on the reverse strand, counting down.
TGTCATTTTCTTCAGGCCTGCGGAAAAAACATCCTCATCGACTACGGTATGGAACAGGGTCGGGATACCTTCGAGAACGTCCCGCTTCCGATCCATCCATCAGAAATCGATTATGTGCTTCTCACACATGCGCATATCGACCATTCAGGCAACCTTCCGCTTCTTGCCACCCAGGGGTTCACCGGTGAGATCCTTGCCACAAGAGCGACCTGTGATCTCTGTGAGATCATGCTCCTCGATTCCGCTCACATTCAGGAATTTGAAGCGGAATGGCGAAACAGAAAAGGAAAACGTCAGGGCAAAGACGAATATGTCCCCTACTATACAACAGAAGATGCCGAGCGCATCCTGACCCGCTTTGAGGCTTACGATTACGACACGATTTACACTGTCTGTGAAGGCATAAAGATCCGCTTTACCGATGTAGGTCATCTTCTCGGTTCCTCCGCTATCGAACTTTGGGCAACAGAGGACGGGAAGGAGACAAAAATTGTCTTTTCCGGTGACATCGGTAACGAGAACCAGCCTCTCCTCAAAGATCCGAAATGCATTCAGCAGGCGGACTATATTCTCATCGAATCCACTTACGGAGACCGGTCCCACGGACCGCGCGTAGATTACGTGACGGAGCTCACCAAAATCATCCAGCGCACCTTTGACCGCGGCGGCAATGTAGTCATCCCTTCCTTCGCAGTCGGCAGAACACAGGAAATGCTCTACTTTATCCGCCAGATCAAGGAACAGGGTACTGTCAAAGGCTACGATGGTTTCGAAGTATATATGGACAGTCCTCTTGCCCAGAAAGCGACCGGCATATTCAACGAGCACACCTTCGACTGCTTCGACGAGGAAGCCCGCAGTCTGATGGCCAGCGGGATCAATCCCATCACATTTCCCGGTCTTCGCCTCGCTGAGACCGCGGAGGAATCCAAGGAAATCAACTTTGACAAAAACCCGAAGATCATTATCTCTGCCAGCGGTATGTGCGATGCCGGCCGCATCAAGCATCACTTAAAGCACAATCTCTGGAGATCGGACTCAACGATTCTCTTCGTCGGGTATCAGGCAGAGGGCACGCTTGGACGAAGACTGCTCGAAGGTGAAAAGGAAATCAAGCTCTTTACAGAGCCGATCACTGTCGCGGCGGAAATCTGCCAGCTTCCGGGTATCTCCGCCCACGCCGACAGAGAAGGTCTGGCTGACTGGGCCTCATCCATTGAATATCCCCCGAAAAAATGCTTCGTTGTTCACGGTGACGACGCGGTCGTCGGACCGTTCGCCGAATATCTCCACGAGCAGCTCGGATGGGATACGATGGCTCCGTACTCGGGGACTGTCTACGATCTCACTGCCGACGAGGTCCTCCTCGAGACAGAGGGTATTCCGGTCAAAAAGGATGAGGACGAAGCAAGACCTGCTGTCGCAAAGCAGAAATCCACACCGTACGTACGGCTCGAAAAGACAGGCGAACGTCTCATGGCTCTCATCCACGCGAGCCGCGGTCTCTCCAACAAGGATCTTGCCAAGTTCGCAAGCCAGCTGGCCGCGCTGTGTGATAAATGGGAGGATTGACCTGACGGCCGCCTTTATGACACGCCCGCCCAATAAAGATGGGGCTGTCGCATTAAGACGCGCCACCACTATATATGGCAGACGTTATTTGCAAATGTCTGCCATATATAGCGGTGACACCGTCTGACGCGACAGCCCCTCATATTTTTACTGAACTTTCCGCTTACCGACTCAGCAAGTCGGAATCAAAAATCAGGAACGCGCCGGCGTTCCTGCCGCGCTTTTTTACTCACCGGCTTCGGCGAATTTTGCCAGGATCTCATCTTTAGCCGAATCAGTCAGCTTTCCGGGCTTCCACAGAATTTTCTGTCCGTCGTCATTGTATCTCGGAATCAGGTGGATATGGAAATGGAAAACAGTCTGACCTGCTGCCGGTTTATTGTTCTGAACAATATTAAAGCCGTCGCAGCCCATGGCTTTTGTGAGGCGGATCGCCATCTTTTTCGCGAGCACAGCAGCCTTAGCCAGAAGCTCATCCGGGATCTCATAAATATCCGCATAGTGCTGTTTCGGCAGGATCAGGCAGTGCCCCATTGTCGCCGGGCCCGCATCAAGGATCACACGGAAATCATCATCTTCATAAAGTGTCGCTGTCGGGATTTTACCACCTGCCAGCATGCAGAAAATACAATCAGACATATACTATCCTCCCAGTTCGTGCCGCCGCGGACATATGAGGTCCGCCGCGATACGTATTTTTCTCTGATTATACACCTGCCCCGCGGCTTTCGCAATCAGCCCCCTTCTCAGTTGTACTGAAGATATATGACACATCCGCAAATGTGATCACATCTCCCTCCGAGAGTACTCTCTCCTCCTCACCGCCAAGTGGTTCACCGTTCACAGTCGTTCCGTTCCTGCTTGACAAATCTTCTATGAAATACCTCCCTGCCCGGAACCTGAGTCTTGCGTGGATACGGCTCACCGCGGGTGAATCGATAATCATATCCGCATATTGCTGATTTTTTCCTATCAGAATATCACTTCCGTCCAGGTGTTTTTTATCCTTTCCGTCTTGTGTCGGCAGAAGCCACCGGTCCTCCGGTCCCCTGGCCGGTCTGTAGGAAGACAAGAGAAGAGTCACCGGCAGATCGTCGTGGGGAACCTGTTCCGAAGCATCACCTCGCTCGCACATTACCGTATTGCCATCCACAGCATCCGGCAGTATCGGCATTTCATCAGGTGTTTCTTCCGTCCGCGGATCCTGCTTTTCCTCCGAAAACTCCTCCTGCGCTGCTTTCCGTACATCTTTTCTGCCCTCATGGCGCTCTCCGGCAAGATAAACAGAAAGCATAACAGCACAGATGCCGGCACCGATACCGCAGAGGGTATATATGCTGATATGACGCAGAAGATCAGTATGCAGGAACACAAAGACCGCCGCAAGAACCAGAAGCCCGATGAAGACCGCAATTACAGCGGGTCTTCCCGGAATTCGAGAACGCGCATCCTTTCCGGGTTTCCCTCTTTCAGCTCTGTGCCACTTACGGGCTCCGGACTCTCCTCTCTTTGCCCTCTCACCGGGATCCGCGAAGTCAACCGTGCGGATTCCTAACATAAGAGAGTCCGAATCTTCTTCACGCAGTTCTTTCTCAGGATATTGTTCTTTTATCCCCGATCCGCCGGATACCATGTCATCTTCCCGCAATCCCGTCCCGTACTCTTTTCCGTAAAGCACACCCATGAGATCGCCGAGCTGGGTATTATTCTCCTGGACCGCATGGCAGAACCGGTATCCGAGTACAATCGCGCCCTGGTCACTGTGGTCCGCGCAGCCGATGAGATACTCAGTGAGTTCCCTGAGTGACCTTCGGATGTCCATTAAATAGAAGGGCACATACATAAGACGGAGCTCCATCGTATCAAAATCAATACATACACAGGATGGCATAAGGACAAGATGCTGAAAATCCAGCAGATAATCCTCGAGGCCTTCAAGGATCCTCAAGATCTCCGAGAGTATTTTCACTATCTCACTCTTACCGATCTTCCGGCTCTCACAGAAGACTGTGAGCTTCTGGAGTGATGTCACATCATAGCTGTACCATATCTCGGCGTCGATATACTGCATGCTGCAGGTGAGAAGTCCCGGAATCCTGTTGGCGGAAATCACTCTGGTCTCATAGTCATCCGGTACGTCCGGCCCCGTTCCTTTCACGATCATATAATTGTGGTTCAAATCCCGTCTGTATTCAATATCCATTCTCTATTCCTGCCCGAAAATCTTTTTGACTGCCCTCATCCTCCAAAGGTATGTTACAGGCTTCACTTTCCTGTACCCTGCATGTTCCGAAATACTGTACAGCTTTCTGCCATTGTAGTAAACCGTCCCCGCTGCGTAGGAGACCGTCCGCATGTTCCCCCCGTCCGTGCGGCTGACAGAGATATCCGATGAAAAAAGCAGCGGCGGGTCAGGCTGCACGTGCCCGCTGATCGACTGTTCGACCGCATAAGATATAAGATAGTTCCGGTTATGCACGTGCATGCACAGATACAGTACAGAGAGGATGACCATGAGGATCACCGGCATAATAAGGGCTGCTTCCACTGTAAAGGCCGCCCTTTTGAGACTGTTCCTTCGCATCTTGCACCTCCTCAACCTGTCGCAGCCCCCTCATCCGAAGGGCTGCCCCGCATTTTGTCAAATCATGAGATACAGCACGTACCCTCCTAGAAGAAACGGTACGAACGCAAAACTGCTCCTCAAGCCTGATCCGCCAAGAAGCATTAAGCCCGCATAGACTGATGCCAGAAACACTCCGCAGACAGCTGTGATAAAAATATCTGTCACAGGCAGACACCCCGCAAGAGCTATGAGGACAAAGCCGTCTCCGGCACCCACCGCTCCCCGGGATAAAAAAGAGAAGAGGAGAAAACATATCCCCGGAAGCATGGATACCGGAAGCGAAATACCCGGAACTGCACCCGTGTGCAAAACAACACCAAGAACCCCGCCCGCAGCTGTCAAAACCGGGCTTATCTCATGGCGGCGGACATCTGTAAAACTATTAGCCGTAAGTATAAAGAGCGCTATGGCTTTCATTATTTCCTGTCTCATCACACAGCCTTCACGCCGCATCCCGCGCAGCGCACCTTGAACACAGACAGAGATCTGTATGATCCGAGAGACTTGCGATCCTCACATGTCTTGTGAGACTCCCGTAATCTGTCGAAGGATAGTAATAATCTCCCTTGGCCGTGACGTAAACATCTCCGGTATAACCCGCCGGAAAACCGGGACATGGTTTATAGCGGCTCCCGTACTTATTTCTCATACGGCCGACCTCGGACATTTCCGTCCGCATAATGCAGAGATTCAGATGTGTGCAGTCCGCATGAGTGTGGTAGACTTCCTGATTTTCTGTTAGATATACGTACTCTCCTGAATTTTGAGCCGCCTCTGTCTTCTCATCGCTCCCGCTGTAACCCGTCCACGGATGGACACGGGCCCTGATCGCGATTTTCATATCGGGCACAGGGACACAACGCACAGGGAAGCGGTAAGTGACTGTCCACGGGATATCGATCCAGGCTTCATCCCCGTCACTGCCGAGTGTGCCTGCATACATCGCCATCTGTCTGACCCGGTTAGACAGTTCCAGGCTTTTTTCTGTGTACAGGCCAACCGCATCCATGAAGGAGATGAGCATGATAAGACACAGAAAAAAGAATGGCAGCGCTATGGCACACTCGACAGTCAGGGAGGCAGAATTCCAAGTCGAATAATTCTGCCCGTCATTCCCACGACTCGTTCTTGAGTCACACATCGCAGGACCTTTCCCGGAGATCCTGCGGTAAGCCTTTTCACTGTCTGCCGACCGCTCCCGGAGAGATTCAATTGTTTGGGCAATAAACATATGAAAAGGCATACCGCAAAACCTCCTTTAAGAATATCTCAATCAGGCCAGGCAGGCATTCGGTTTGAATTATGTCATCCGGCGCTGACCCGACTCCCACGCCAAGTCTGGCAGCGAGGCTTTAATGATCAAAAAAGTCCTTATAAGACATTGTCTGACTCATTGACCATGTCTTTTTATGCTCAGATACGACACTGGTATCGAATGTAAGCGCAAATATGCATGTGTCCAGCCTGAAGTTCGGTCTTCCGAGCCCCCTCAGCGTGCTCTCGACCATATCAAGGCTCCTTGTTACAGATAGCTGCATATCGGCAAGAAACAGATAGAACCGAAGATAATCCGTATAGCTGACACCGCCCGTAACATCTTTTGACATGTCACCGAGCATATCCGCTGCCACGATCCCCGGAATTGCGCGAAGATCCACCTGCCACGTCTCGGCGCTCTTAGCGAGAGCAGTCTTTTTACCGGCAAGCAGCGCCCTCACATCGACAATACTCTCACAGAACGCCCATCCGGCAGCGATAAGAGCCCCTATGGCAGGTGCCGCGAACGGAATCAGCAGCATAGCAGCCACTCCCTGGGCACAAGCTTCCACCTCTGCACGTCTTACGGGGTCAGTGTACAGATAAATAATGTTGGCAGCCTCTCTCGTCAGAAGCAGTTTTTTAACTATTGCTTCGAGATTGGCAAGATCCGTCACACCGCCTTCCAGAATGTACTCCGTCTGGTAGGCAAGCCCTCTGTTCTCCGCAGGTGTCACATAGCTGCCAAAGTGAGAGAGTATATACTCGTTATATAGAACTTTCGAGTAAGCGCCTCCTGTATTATCAGGAACATCAATCACCCCGATTCCCGACTCGGCTTGCCGGTCTCTGAGAAGACCCGCGCCCTCTATGCTGCTTCGTGACACGTCGGATACATCCCCGAGGACCAGCTCCATAAAGGTCATCTGTCTGAGCCGCTCGATTGCGGGCAGAGGATTACCATACTCATCGTCCGCTGCTTCCGCCGCTGACGCAATCTCTTCCGCCGCGGCATCTCCCTCCGCTCTGAGCGCCTCGTTCTCAGCCCTTGCGGCTGATGCCTCCGCCTGGATCTCAGCATAGGAAGCACCGGCAGCCTGACTTTCAAGATCCTGCCCCTGTACTTCCTGAGATCTGGCAACGGCCGCATTTTGCGGCACCCGTCCAAGAAGCTGCGAAATGCCCTGTGCGCCGATCGTCTCTTTCATATACTCGATTGCCGATGACGCGAAAATCTGCCCGTTCACATCTGTCGCAAGCGTATAGCCAGTTAAATAGCTCTCTTTCCGGGACAGTGCAAGAAGGTTCCCGCCCCCTGCTATCCGCCCTTTTTTTGGATGAAGGATATACGACATGGCGTCCTCGATCCTGTCCGAGAGCATGAGCGGACACAGACTATCCGTGCCGCAGCTCCCATCGATAAAGAACACATCAAAGTTCTCAAGAAGATCACGGTCATATTGTGCAAATGTTGAAAATAATGCCTGATCCACACTGTTGGCGAGCTGCATGCGTCCCGCCTGTGCCCTGACGGAGTAGAAAACGGCTGCCAGTAGTGCTGTCAAAACCAGCATTGTAAGGCTGAGATATATTGAAATACTGCCTCGGCGCATAGGACTCTCCTTAGAATTTCCGGCGGACCGGCGTGCTCTCCGCCGAGTTTTCCCCATTACCGGCCAGCCTCCGCCCCGCCAGGGGAAAGCAGGGCATCGGCCTGACCTTGTATGGAGACATCATCATAGGACGGTCTGCCGGCATTCGGATCACTTCCTGACCGCCGGCAGGTAAGGGCCGGATCCTCCTCAAACGGAGTCGGCCTGTGACGATACTTTGCTAAGAATGCTCTTTACGACTTTTGTAAGCTGCTCTTTGAATATAAGGACGAGAGCAATCAAAACCAAAAGTACCAGGATGATCTCAACGACGGTGACTCCGTCCTCTTCCTTCAAAAAAGCGCAAAAATCACCCATGCGCGTCACCTCCTTTCTGAGTGCTGTGTCAGATTACGCGTTACTTCATAGTTTACCCTGTGCCACAAAGTCTTTGGAATTCCGCGGGGTGAGAAGCCCCGTTTGACCCGGTCGGATCAGATGCGCGAGGATGCGCAGGGATTCGGTCCGGTATTATGTCAGCTGACACTGACCCGAATCCCGCGCCAAGTCTCACGAGCGAGACTTGATGTAAAAAGAGAATAACAATAAATCCATTACTGTTTCAAGTGGGAATAATTCACGATTTACATCTGCCTTATTCATACAGTTTAACTGGATTTCTTTTTCGGCTGAGCAGAAGTGTTCCCGTTTAGTGAAGTCTCGGGCTGATTTCCGGATTGTCAATGCTTCTCCTGCCGGTCACGCGCCGGGGCCTGCGCGCAAAAGAGCTGTCGCATTAAGGCGCGCCATATTTATATGACAGATGCTATATGTATATATCTGCCATATATTATGGTGACACCGTCTGATGCGACAGCTCCTCATTAATATCTCAATATGTCGTTTTTAACTTTATCGGGCATTCTCGGTGTCGTAATAAAAATCACCGCTTCTCCCGCCATGTTTCTCTATGAGGTGTATGTCCTCTATGGTCATGCGCTTGTCGATGGCTTTACACATATCATAGATCGTGAGCAGAGCTGTCGTGACCCCCGTAAGGGCTTCCATCTCGACTCCCGTTCTTCCATCCGTCTTCACACAGCAAAACGCCTTAATTGTACCGTTTTCAGGGTAAAGCTCGAATGTCACCCTGGCATTCGTAAGGCACAGCACGTGGCACATCGGAATCAGGTCAGACGTCTTCTTCGTGCCCATGATACCGGCTACCTGAGCGACGGTGAGGACATCTCCCTTTCTGACCTTCCCTCCCGTGATTGCCGAAAAGGTCTCCCCGTTCATTCGGATCGTCCCGACCGCTAAGGCCATTCGGCCTGTCACGCTCTTGTCTGATACATCGACCATGCGCGCGTTCCCGAGTTCATCAAAATGCGTGAATTCCATATTTTCTCCTTGCCGCAGGAATAATGCGCGCCCCTGCCATCTCCCAGACAGTCAGTGTTACTCGAGAGTTCCCATTGTACCGTCAGGGTTCTTTTTCCGTATGACCTTCATCATGAAATCCCGCTTTAAGGCCAGATTTTTGGAGAACGGGTTGATGACAATCGCAGTGACTTCAGGATGCTTCGCGATAAAAACGCTGCACTGCAGCGACGGCATCTGCATCCAGACATACTTCTGCATGAACGATTCTGAGATCTCATCTCTCGATGTAAATGAAAAATAGAGCACATCCCCGTTCGGTGCCTTGAGAAGTTCCGGAACAAGCCTGACTGGATCTTTCGGCACATACTTTCGCTGCATGGTCTGTGTCTTAAGCCCGCTGGCATCTGAAGCCGAGAACTGCATGCGCATCGGGACCCAGAGCCACACATCCATAAAGTTGTTCATACAGTTCTGAAGATTAGCCACTGTCTTATCCGAGTCATATCTCTCGATAAAATAGCCAAGGACCCTTGCGCTGTCCTCCCTTTTCAGAATGTCAGGATTATTGACCGACATCAGCTTATTCGGTGTGATTGCCGGCAGAACCGTGTTCGCCGGTTGGGACGAAGGCGCCTGCTGCGCAGTCTGAGACGGCTGCTGACCGGCAGCAAACGCCGGTGCAGGGGTATCGACCGCCTGTCTCACTTCCTCGGCAGTCGGAGCATCCGCTGAGCGTTCCATGCTGTGATACTCGCCGCCCTCACTATTATCGTTTTTCTTAAAAACGTCAAACAGACCCATTTCGGAATTCTCCTCCTTTATAGTCAGATATTGTTACTATATCATTAAAATCCGGAGACTGCAAATATTCTGTGTCACGATGCCTAATTTGCATTCTCAGCCGCCGTAACAGTTCAGACAGTCTGCGTCTCACAGTTCGTTTTTTCGGCAGCAAATCATCCTTCTTCATGTTACCGGCTATCAGACAGTCTGCATCAAAAAAAGCCGGATCAGGAGACCCGATCCGACTCTTTCTTTTTGTTGTATTTTTCTTTCAGCGAGACAGCAACTTCCCTGACAGCGCAGTACTTATCAGCGATCACTATCACATAGCCTTCCCTGCAGTGGGGAGGCACCGGGGTCGTCGGCCACATATGGTGGCGAATCATGTCTTTCTCACGTTTGTTCAGATCCCCGAGCAGCCTGCATGCGACCTCACAGGATTCCTTCGGATGCCGCTGCCAGCACACCAGATTATTGCTGAACTTTTCATATCTTCCGACAATACCGAGATCATGGCACAGCGCACCGCGCACAATGGATTCCGTATCGGTCTTTATATGCATCGCATTGAGAAATCTGCAGATTTTTACAGAGACATACGCAACTCCGAGACTATGATCACCTACGGTTGTCACATGGTGATGTTTTTGCTCTTTAGCTCTCATAAACTCCGGTGAATCAAGTACTTTCGCTCCGTAAGTCCTGACCAGCTGCATAGCCAGCATGTCCATTTTAAGCCTCCTTATCTCCGCAGAATGGTTCAGTTACTCTAAAACTCCCGGCTTAATGATACTCGATCAGTCGAAGTCGATTCAAGCCTCACTCGCAGGGCGTTGACGTCGCCCGTACAAAATTAAGCTGTCTCGGTGTCCTTATTCTTCATGCCGTAGTGCAGGAAGAACATGCATCCGATCGTAATGGCCGCACCGATGATCAGGCAGATCAAAGCGTTCTGGACAAAGCCCGCGATAACATAAGCCACGAACGAGATGGCTGCCGCTGTCAGCGCATACGGCATCTGTGTCGAGACGTGGGCAATGTGATCACACATTGCGCCTGCCGAGGACATGATTGTCGTATCGGAGATCGGTGAGCAGTGGTCGCCGCAGACCGCGCCGGCCATGCAGGCGGATACGCAGATGACTGCGAGCGGGTTGCCGCTCTCGAGCGGGAAAGATGCAAGGCAGATCGGAATCAGGATTCCGAATGTGCCCCAGGATGTTCCTGTTGCAAATGAAAGCCCGACCGCGATCAGGAACACAATTGCCGGCAGGAAGTTCTGCAGGGCACTTGCGGAATTGGAGACAATAGCCGCTACATAGTCCTTGGCGCCGAGAGAATCCGTCATGCTCTTAAGCGTCCATGCAAGAACGAGGATCATGATAGCCGGAACCATAGCCTTGAAGCCTTCAGTCAGACAGGACATGCAGTCTTTGAACTTGAGTACACCGCGAAGCATATAGACGATCAGTGTAATTGCCAGAGCTACGAAGGATCCGAGGACAAGACCTACGGACGCGTCGGAATTGGCAAAAGCGTTGATAAAGCTCTCTCCCTCAAAGAAACCGCCCGAATAGATCATGCCGACCACGCAGCAGATAATGAGGGACACGATGGGGAGAACAAGGTCAATAACCTTGCCGTTGCCCTTGACAGCATCCTCGTCGGAAACCTGTGCTTCCATATCCGTGAATATATTTCCGGCCATAGCGTTCCTCTCATGCCTTGCCATCGGGCCATAATCAATCTTCAGGATTGTGATCGAGACCATCATGAGAATAGTGAGCAGAGCGTAATAGTTATACGGAATCGCCCTGATAAAGAGGACAAGACCGTTCGTTCCTTCCGGTGAAAACGCGGATACTGCCGCTGCCCAGGATGAGATCGGGGCAATGATGCAGACCGGAGCTGCTGTCGCGTCGATGAGGTAGGCCAGCTTAGCCCTGGATACCTGATGGCGGTCGGTGACCGGGCGCATGACAGAGCCGACTGTCAGGCAGTTGAAATAGTCGTCAATAAAGATGAGGCAGCCGAGAAGAATCGTCGCCAGCTGTGCGCCGACGCGCGATGTGATCTTCTTAGACGCCCACTCACCGAATGCGGCGGAGCCACCCGCCTTGTTCATGAGCGCGACCATGATGCCGAGGAAGACAAGAAAGACAAGAATACCGACATTATAGGAGTCGGAAAGCTGCGCGATCATGCCGTCCTGGAAGATGTGGACCAGCGTTCCCTCGAAGCTGAATCCGGAAAAGAAAAGACCGCCGACAACTATACCAACGAACAGTGAGCTGTAGACCTCTTTGGTGATAAGTGCCAGAGCGATAGCAACGATTGGCGGTACAAGGGACCAGAATGTTGCGTACATGAAAGTTTCCCCCTTTCAAGAATAAGAATTACTGCTGTCCGGCTTTATCGATATGACGCTTTAATGCGTTGAATTACCGGACAATTACGCCTATTATACCACCCAGAGTCCAAAAACTACAACTAAATTTAAAAATATGAAAAATAGGGAGACCGGGGCTGACGTGTCACGCCCTGGTCTCCTCATTTTTTTCGATCGGTATCTCTATTGTCACCCGGCTTCCCTGCCCCAAAGTACTCTCGAAGGTCAGACTTGCATTTAGGATCCCGGCAAGTCTCTCCCTGACGTTGCGGATCCCGACATGACTGCTGTCCGCCGCCATAGCCTCTTTGGCGTCCGCCCCGGGTCCGTTATCGCTGACAACAACCTCAATAAAGTTATCTCTGAGATAAGATCCTATACTGACACGGCCGCCGTCCTCGTTCATCATGGCCCCGTGCCTCACAGCATTCTCGACAATGGGCTGAATGGTAAGAGGCGGAACGGAAAAGTCTGTATACTGGAGGTCATATACGATCTCCAGCTCATCCCGGAACCGCATCTGCTCAAGTTTCAGATAATGATCCACGAACTCCATTTCCTTCTCCATCGGGACGGGGCTCGAGTTTTCAATTGTGAGGATATTTGTGCGCAGATACTCGGAAAAATCCGCGATAGCCTCCTTGGCAAGTTCCGTATCCTGATCGCAGAGATAATAAATGGAATTGAGTGTATTGAATATAAAGTGAGGCCGTATCTGACTCAGCATGATATCAATGCGGTCCTGGGCAAGTCTTTTTTCCATCTCGCTCATGCTGATAGTCCGCCGCATGTTCAGGTAGTTGTGGACAAGGAGCAGCGATAGTGAAAGCGCCGGTCCCATGAGGGAAATTTCCATATTAATGAGGCGGAAAGCGAATGTAATGACCGGTAAAATGACAAATGACAGAAGGACCAGAACATTTATGACTCCGAGACCTTTGCTGTAGCGGAGCAGCATCGCAAACATGATACAAAGAACGATAACTCCTCCCACCTGACCGATCAGATAGTAAGGGCCTGTCTCGGTACCGTTGACAGTTGAAGTGGAAATCAGACCGTTTACTGAATTTACAGCCCAGAATCCGGCAGAGACTCCGCACACAGCGATATTCAGATAGTCCAGCCACTTCGGCACGTGCGCCCCCTTGACGGTGCTCTCAATTACATAAATCAGGAACCGCACAAAAAAGACGAGAAGAACAAAATACGCTGCGCTCGAAACAAAATATGACACGCCGTACACACGCTTTATTATTATACTCTCCTCCATCCGGAATACCGCTATCCAGCCGATGAGGTCTGACACCAGCATTACAAGGGCGCTCACCACAGACTCGATAAAGTACGGATATCTCTTCCGTCTGATTGTATACTCCATAATACATCCTGCGAGCAATATCGTCATTGTCAGAATCGAATATATCAGGATAATAATATTGACGTAAATCATAAGTCCTCCGAAATAAATAACCGGTCCAAAAAACTAGTCTTCAGGTCTGAAAGAGAGAAGTTCCGCTATGTATTCCTCCGCGAGGCTGGATAGAGGCATGCGCTTTTTCTTGATATAGCCTATTGTCATGACATCGTCCGTATCGAGCGGTACCGCCCGGTAATACTCCCCGTTAAGATTTTCACAGATGATTCCCGAACACAGGGTGTAAGCATTCAGACCGACCATAAGATTGAGCATGGTCGCCCGGTCATCTGCCTTAATAATACGGTCGTAATCGCGCGTCGCGAGTACTTCCTCCGCAAAATGGAATGAGTTATTCTCGCCCTGCTCGAAGCTGAGACACGGATAGGGCGAAAGCTCCTCGAGCCTTATCTTATCCCGTTCTGCCAGCGGGTGATTTTTCCAGAGATATACGGAAATCGGGCACTCAAACAGCGGGATAAATTCCAGTTCGGCGTCGCGGAATATTTTAGTCAGCACTTTTTCATTAAAATCATTGAGGTAGAGAACTCCGACCTCACTTTTCAGGTTCCTGACATTCTCAATGACCTGTGCCGTTCTCGTCTCATGGACAGCAAATGCATAGGGTTCCCCCTCATGTCTCCCTGCCACCCGTATAAAGGCTTCGACCGCGAATGTATAGTGCTGCATCGAGACCGAGAACTTCTTTTTCCTCTTCTCGGGCACAATGAACGTATTCTCTATAAGTTCGTACTGCTCAAGGATCTGCCTTGCATATCCGAGGAATTCCTCCCCGTCCGCTGTGATCGTGATGCCGCGGTTAGATCTCATGAACAGTGTCATGTCAAGCTCATTCTCCAGTTCCCTGATCGTACCGGACAGGGACGGCTGGGAAATGAACAGTCGCTTTGCCGCCTCATTTATTGATCCGCAGTCGGCGATCGTGACCGCATATTTCATCTGCTGAAGAGTCATGTGTTCCCCCCGGAGATAAGATCGACCTCTGTGTATCTCATTATACCTGCCAGGATGCTTTTCGGAAATCCTGACACTGACTTATTATATGCCTCGGCTTTCGTGTTGTAATCGGCGATTGCGTCATTCAATCCATCCGCTGCCTGATCCACAGCCGAAGCGGCACTCTTATAAGAACTTACGGACATGCCTGCCTCATCGGAGGCTTCATGAAGGGCGGAGAGAGCATTTGCAAATGAATCTACAGCGTCAGATCTCTCCTTTGCGGATCCCGCCTGACAAAGAGCCGAATATGCGGAAGCAAAGTCTCCGGCACAATCCCCGGAGGGTACGCCTGCTTTTCCTGCCTCACGCACAAAGGCCGATACCTCATCCTCCATCTCCCGGACTACTGTCGTAATATCGGAATACGCAAGCTCTACGTTAGAGCGTGACGTGCCGAGCGACTGTACGCCGGTCATAATAAGCCCTATGATGATCGCGGCAGTTGACAGGATCATATATATCTTTCTTCTGCTTGTGCCATAGGTGTCTTCCTTTTTTACACGGTTTCCCGAATAGTTCCCGCCGACTCTCTTCTGATTTTTTTTCTTCGCCAAAGATTCGCACTCCTTTTAAAGTTATCACGATTTACTATAATAAAAAACAGCTCTTCTTGCAAGAGCTGATAAATGAGTATCTATATGTCTTGCGCGGTGAAGCTGGCAGGCGTGACAGATTCTTCCTGTAATTGCTTCCGCGCAATGCAGGGTTTGCATATTCATGAGAGACAAGTCCGATCAGACAGTGAAACCATGCAGAGGGTGGCTGATATAAAAAAAGCGCTGTCACGAATGCTGCGATCCGCACGAATACGGTCCGGCTCAGCCGGTCAGATACATGCAGATCTCAGCAGATGTGAAAGCGGATTATTCAAACAGCTCTATTTTTTATCTGTAAGGCAGCAGATATAGTCCATAGAGACTTTATAGAGCTGTGCAAGCTGGATCATTGCGTCAAGCGGTATCCTGACATTTCCTCTCTCATAGTCCGAATATGTCCGCTGTGCAACATGAAGGATCTTCGCGACTTCCGCCTGAGAATAATCACTGTCTTCGCGAAGGTTTCTAATACGCTCCAAATACAATATTTTATTCATCCTTTTCCCCGCCTTTTCAACAAAAGCTTTACCCAAATACTTATGCTGTTAGAATACCCGATTCAAGAACCTTAAATAAAAATTGAGTGACATAACCGCTGAGAAAAATAAAGAAATTTTAAGTATTTATGAATTTTGTGTCAAATCGATACCGCAATATCGAATTATCCGTGATCCCACAACCTGTATTTCAATAATCGTGCCGATAAATCGTCTTTTTTCTATAAAAAGGACCGGATATGACATTCTAATGTGGTCTGTCATATCCGGTCATCATTTCGTATTAAATCACTTGTCAGGAGAAGTAAAGCATTTATTCTGTATCAATACGCGTCCGCATTCAGATTGTGGCTCTTCTCATAACTTGAAATCATATTGATATTCTGTCTCTCGACATCATTGAGCATATCCTCAGAGAACTCACCTGCAGGCACGCTCGGATGATACCAGGAGAACTGGCTGAAGTACTCGGCATACTCCTGATTATTGAACGTATATCCGTTACGCGCATAAATCTCATTGACCATGAGTCTGATTTCCCGCGCGGAGCGTCCTTCAAGTTCAGACTCACTGAGCAGCCTTGTGCTGCTGTCCGGCATGATCATTCCTTCCGAAGATCCTGACTGCGGTTTCTTTGTCGGGACCGGAGTTGCCGTCGGCTCCGGGATCGGTGTCGCTGTCGGTTCCGGGATAGGAGTTGCCGTCGGCTGAGGAATCGGCGTTGGTGTCGGCTCCGGACTTGGTGTCGGAGTCGGCGTAGGTGTTGGAGTGAGCTCCGTTGCTGTGATCGCTGTCGGAGCAGGTGACGGAGTCGGCGTCGCCGTCGGTACCGGTGTCGGTGTTGGTGTCGGCGTATCAAGCGGGATAGCTGTCACGTTCGGCGTGATCGTTGTCTCTTCCGGTCTCCCCTCTTCTTCCCTGCTGCTCGTCCAGAAGTCAGAGAGCTTGGCGTTCCGAATAGCCGGTACAATAAATAATAAGATCGACGCGATGAGGGCTACCATGACAATCGCAAGCAGAGCCCAACGGCCCCCGCCGTTCTTTCCGCCTTTGCCCTCAGGTCTCACGAAGAGAATGCCGCCGTCATCTTCATCATCGTCGTAATCGTCATCATCATAATCATCATCGTCGCCCAGACCGAAAAATCCTGCCAGGCGCGATGCTGCATTGTGACTTTTTTCTTTTGGCTCGGCTTCCGCTTTCGGAGCCT
This sequence comes from Lachnospiraceae bacterium, assembly GCA_045112915.1. Taxonomy (GTDB): domain Bacteria; phylum Bacillota; class Clostridia; order Lachnospirales; family Lachnospiraceae; genus Chordicoccus. Next base: position 76,259 of record JBGUIK010000080.1, on the reverse strand, counting down.
TGCCGTCGGCCGTCATGGCTCCTGCCTCTATCTTTGTTCCGCAGACAGGGCAGAAATTATCGCCCACGGCAACCTCACTCCCGCAGAACACGCAGTACTGCTTGTTCGGATCCTGCCGAAAAGATCTCTTGCTGAAAGCTCCGCAGTTAGGACAGAACTTGGCTTCCTCATCGATCCATTCACCGCAGTTTTGGCATTGAATCTTATTATCCATACTCACCTCTTATTGTCTCCGTGCTGTCCCACATGAAAGGACATGCTCTTTTTGCCGCAGGTCCCTGCACCGGGACGCCCCTTTTGCCGTTTCCGCCTCGTGCGTTCAGACTGCCGGATGCCTGCGCCGTCTATTGTAGCAGATGTACTTTCGCTCCTCAACTCTTAATGCCGAGCTGTCTCTTATGCGAGTAGAGAGCTCCGATCAGATTGGAGTCATTAAAGAACCTGCAGGGCTCGATTTCCGGTACCGGCAGGTCCGCCCATACAAACATTTTCATTATTCTCCGGGCTTGTTCCCGGATCATCTCAATAAGCAGGGGCTGGGTACTGATCCCGCCTCCGACAACGACCCGCTCAGGATCGATGATAATCTGAATATTGCAGATTATCCTTGCGACATTTCCCGCAAATTTCCAGAGGATCTCCCTGACAGACTCATCACCTTCCTCAATCATTTTGAAGACCCTGACTCCGTCGATCTCATCCGCGGGAATCCCTTTAGCCTCCGCGACCATGCCGACAAGCCCCCTCGCGCTGGCTGCGCGTGCGGCGATTTTTCTCTCATCAAGCTCGCCTTCCATATCCTCGAGCATAAAATAGCTGAGTTCCCCTGCAACAAAGTGCTTTCCCCGAAGGATCTCACCGTTCACGATGATGCCCCCGCCAACGCCTGTTCCCAGGATCACTGCGGCGGCGTCACGGCAGCCCTCAAGGTTTCCGTGCCAGAGTTCCGCAAGAGCAGCGCATCTCGCGTCATTCTCCATGGTCACAGGAACCGGGATCCTCTCCTGCAGGGCTTCTATTAAATTCATCTCTTTGACACAATACACGCCGCCACCGTTGTAGGCATATCCGGTCTCTACATCCAAAAAGCCCGGCATGCTGAGGGCTGCTCCCGCTATGTCTCCCTCCTTAGCAGCTGCATCCTGATAAATACCTGCGATGGAGTTAAGGAACAGATCAAGATCTTCTGTCTCTGTCGGGATTTTTCCCTTCCTGAGAAATTCTCCCTCGGCTGTCATGACCGCATATTTGATAAATGTGCCGCCAACGTCTATCACCGCATAATTCATCTTGCCACCTCCATGTGTCTTATCTGTGAATCCATTTATTAATTATTTCTTAAATTAAGAACACCTCGGCGTTCATTCCGCTCCGCTCTGGGCGTGAAGCACCTTACCTGCCGCACGATTATGATCCGTCTGCATACTTCCCGACCGCGGCCATTGCGCGGATCCGTTCTCACATTTCAAATATCGTATCGGCCGCATTCATGGTGGAATCCCTGTGGGATACGATAACGACTGTTCGATCGCGGCACTCTTCCATGAGAGACTTCAGGATGATGCCCTCATTCAGCGAGTCAAGGTTACTGGTCGGCTCGTCGAGCAGCATGAACGGAGCGTTATGAAGGAACGCCCTCGCAATGCCTATTCTCTGGCGTTCTCCTCCCGAAAGAGTATCTCCCAGCTCTCCGACTGCCGTGTCATAGCCGTTCGGAAGCGACTTAATGAAGTCATGGATAGCCGCCTTCTTAGCCGCCCTCACGATCTCTACACGGGAAGCGCCGGGTTTGCCGATCAATATGTTATTTGCAATACTGTCATGGAACAGATGCGTCTCCTGCTCAACAAGCGACTCTGTGTCGCGCAGCTGTGTCGTCGCAATATGACGGACATCCTCACCGGAGACCATGACCCTGCCTTCCTGAACGTCAAAGAAGCGCATAAGCAGTTTCAATATCGTTGATTTTCCCGACCCCGACGGACCGTGAACGCCTATGATCCTGCCCGGCCAGAAGAGGATCGAGAAATCCTTGAGGATCATCTCATCCCCGTAGGAGAATGTGACCTTAGAGAGCTCAGCACCGCGGAAATGCTCGAAACCGTCCCATCCTTCGCGTCCGTCTGTGCCGGAGACATCCCATACGAGGGGCATTTCCTCAAGCAGGTCAAGAACCCGGTCTCCCGCAGCCAGAGTATGACTGAGACTGTTGGAAAGACTGCCCAGGGCAACTACCGGACCGAAAGAACTCATAAACGCAATCTGGGAAATCAGGAGTCCGTCATATCCGATGCTGCCGCCGGAATACAGCCCCGTGAGAAGGAACATCATGGCGTAAGAAAAAACCAGTATCACTGCCGTTGTCACGACTCTCTGGATTCCTGTCATTGTCAAAAGTCCCCGCCGAAGGTCCGACAGCTCATCCGACCGTGAGGCGATTTCCTCGCGGCGTCTCCTGCCGCACCCGAACTGTATGATCTCATCCAGACCTCTCAGAGAATCAAGAACAAAGCTTGTCATATCTCCGAAGGCGTTCCGGAACCTGAGACCCGCTTCGCCGTTCAGCTTTCCGTTAATGACCGGAATGATCACTCCGACTGTCATGTAGGCTGCTGCAGCCATAAGTCCCGCATAGAGGGAATGTCTCATGAACAGGGAGATCATGATCACCGACGTGATGATCGCTATCGCGATCGGCGAGATCGTATGCGCGTAGAACACCTCGAGCAGTTCAATGTCCGCGGTTATAATGGAAATCAGATTGCCTTTATCCCTGCCCTCAAGCTTGGCCGGTGCCAGTCTGCGAAGAGCCGCGTATACCTCATGGCGGATAATGGCAAGAAGCTTGAACGCGATATAATGGTTGCAGTACTGCTCAGCGTAATGCAGAATACCGCGAAGTACCGCGAAGAGACCCATCAGCACAAAAAGCGTCTGGGCAGATCTTGTCGCGAGCGACGTGAACGTGAGCGGAGTCCCCTGCGCGCGGAGGGCACTCACGGCTTCGCGGGCAGCCTCAGCCGCCGCTCTGGCAGCTTCGCTGTGACCGGGATCGAGGAAAGCAAACGCGTCTACAGCCTTCTCGGCTTCATAGACTGCCTCGGTGGTCCCGAATATGAGACCGTGAAGCAGAACGTTGCCCGCGAACACCGAGATGAAAATCGCTGCGAGATAGCCGAGAACTCCCAGAGCGATTGCGGTACACATGACCGGCATGAGCGGACGCACAAGGCCGATGAGCTGCCACATAATGACGACAGCGCTTCGCCGCTTCTCCTTTTCCGGCTCCTTAGCGTTATTATTTTCAGTCCGCTTACGTTTTTTCTCCTTTCCCGACACGGTCTCATCCGCGTAGGCTATGAGAGATTTGCGAATAGTTTCGTAAGCCCGATCCTCGTCAGTGATCGATGTTGCTGAACCTCTGACCTCACAGCTCTCCACATGTTTCTTTTTATCTCCCCTCACACCTTCGGCGTAAGTCTCAAGAGACATCTGGGCATTGTACATAGCGCTGTAAGATCCGCCTTTTGCCACGAGCTCACTGTGCGTTCCGCTTTCCGTGATCGCGCCGTCCTCGCACATGTAAATACAGTCCGCCCTGACGCAGTTGCGGAGTCGGTGAGAGATCATGAGGACCGTCTTTGTCTTCGCGATCTCCCTTATGATACTCATAATGAGTTCTTCACTCTCCGCGTCAATATTGCTGGTTGCCTCATCGAAGATCATGACCTCCGCGTCGACAAGAAGGGCTCTGGCAAGACCGATGCGCTGGGCCTGACCGCCGGATATATTGGCGCCTTTTTCCTCAAGCTGCATGGAAAGGCCGCCCCTCTGTTTGACAAAAGGAACCAGGTGGACCGCGTCGAGGGCTTCATAGAGCTCTTCATCTGTCGCTCCCGGCTTCCCCATTCTCAGGTTATCAGCCACCGACCCTTTGAAGATGTAATTATTATGGCGGACCAGCACAACGTGGGAGAGAAGACTTTTCTCCCGCACATCGCGGAGCTCGTGAATACCGCCTTCTGCGCTGCCGATCCGGACACTTCCCGTGTATCTTCTGTTCCTTCCGGCGATAATACCCGCAATCGTGCTCTTTCCGCAGCCGGATGGTCCGACCAGCGCAACAAGGCTGCCGGCCGGAAGGACCATGTTCACTCCCTTTAATATCTGGCGTGACGCGTCATAATAAAAACCGACATCCGTGAGCTGGATGGAAATATTGCTGGATTTGCAGAATTTCTGTTCCGCAAAGTTCATGCGGCGGTCGCGCTCCCTGGCCACATCGACTGTCTTTGTCAGCTGCTCCTGGCCGCGCCTTGCTTCAGGCAGATCGAGCAGTGCAAATATCCTGTCGCTTGCTGCCATACCGTTCATGGCAATATAGAAGTAAGAGCCAAGCTTCCTCATCGGCAGGAAGAATTCAGCCGCAAGAAAGATAACGACCAGGGCATCTCCGAAGTCGATGTGTCCTCTCAGATAAAGGGTCAGCGCGGAAATCATACCTGCGGCAGCTCCGCCGTATGCCATTATATCCATAACGGATGTCGAATTCAGCTGCATGATGAGGACTCGCATTGTGGCACGGCGGAATTCCTCCGCCTCCTCGTCCATCTGATGAGCTTTCAGATCATCAGCCCTGTATATTTTCAGAGTGGTGAGACCCTGAATACATTCGAGAAATACATCGCCGAGATCGGTGTAAGACGTCCAATACTGTCCGAGGATTCTTTTCGCGAATTTCTGGACAATGACGATAGAAATGGGAATCAGCGGGACAAACGCAAGAAGGATAAGGGCCGCACGGACACTGACCAGTACCGCCGTCACCAAAAACAGTGTGACAGGAGCAAGCAGGCTGTATGCCAGTTGAGATAAATACTGGCCGAAATAAGTCTCGAGCTGCTCGACACCTTCAGTCGAGAGCTGTACGATCTCGCTGGTGGCGATCCGCTCTCTGTACGAAACGCCGAGCCGCAGCAATTTTTGATAAATTTTATCCCGGAGGATTCTTTTGACATCACTGGATGCCATAAAGGTCATTTTCTGCGAGAACCACTCGCATGCTGAGCGCGCGGCAACGCATACCACAAGTATCGCGGCAGTCCTTGCGAGAATCACTGTGGTCATACGTCCTTCCAGGATGCGTGCTATAAGATCGGCCGCCTGAAAAGATGCCACGATCTGAGCGATCAGGGCGATCCACTGGAACAGGATGTTGTAGCCTATATTTTTTTTCGCATGTCCCAGAAGGCTGATCAGTCTTGTCTTAATCATAAATTACTGTATTTCCTCTCAAACTATATCCGACTTTTTCTGCGCCCGCCGCAGCTCCCCGAGCGCTGCCTGTTCATCAGCCTGCGCTTTCGCAAGAAGAGCACCGTATCGATTCAAATACAAAAAGTCCGGGTCTTTGACATCTGTCTCGATTACGTCCCTGACAGAAATCTTCTCTGCGCGGTACATCCGATCAGCCGCGGCCTCCGCACGGTTCTTGGCTTCTGCCAGAACACCCAGCAGCCGGGCATACTCCTCCCTGGCCGCGTCAAGCTGCCGGCTTTTGACAAACCTCGTTTTCTTTCTCTTCTGATACTCCGCAAAAACTTTGTCATACTTAGCGGAGGCCTTCACCATGTTGCTGACTTTACTCTCCTCTGCTTCGATAAGATCTTTGAACGTATCGATCTTTCTGCGTATCTTCATTGTATCTTTATGCGCGGTGTCATATATGTTGCGCTTTTCCCTCGCAAAAGTGCGGGCATCCTCAAGGAGGCTCTCTGCCCTTGCGTACTCCCTGTAAGCTTCAGAGTAAGCCTTATTTCTTATAGAAGCCTCACGGCGGGCAGCCGTGTACTCGGCTTCCAGTTTTTCTTTCCCCTTTGATTCTTTGGCTACTGTCAGCAGATAATCCGTCAGATCTCTGAGTTTTTCAGCTTCATCTAATACTTTTTTCTTTTCCGCCACATAGGACTGCGGCTTCAAAGTCGCCCGAAGAGCGGTCAGGGCTTCTGCTCTCGCTGTCACTTCGAACTGCTCCGCGAGGGGAAGTTCTCTTATAAAACCGGCAAGTTGATCTCTTTCCTGTTCAATATCTTTCCGTGTTTCCGTTATTGCCGCCTCTGCCACATAAGGGAGCTTCTGAAGTTCCCTTTTTACAAGGAGCTCCTCGCTTCTTGCCTTTTCATAGCGCCTCTCAATAACTTTCAGCTTTCGGGTAGCGTCATCGACAACAGCCGAGGCCTCCTCGGCCTGCTGTACAGCCTCCTCATGCTCCTGTCTGGCACGCGCTTTCGCCTTTCCGATGGCAGCGAATACATCCGAGGACAGTTCCATAGACATACGGTGCTTATCCTCGTACTTTTTCGAAAGCTGCTCAATGACCATCTCAGCATATACAGGGTCGGCTTCATCCGCATTCTCCCTGCTGCCGGTGCCGTCAAAGAGTTCTGACGCGTCGTCTGAAAGTCCGCTGTCCGTCATCTCCTGCGCCTTTGGTGCCTCCAAAGCGGACTTTTCCTGCACATCGTCGCTAAAATCTATATCCGTCCCCTCCTGCGCCTTTGGCGCCTCCGGGGCGGCCGATTCCTGCACATTGTCGGTAAAATCTATATCCGGCTCATCCTCCGGCTTTAGAGCCGCCATAGCGGCCGATTCCTGCGTATCGTCAGTATCATCGGTAAAATCTATATCCGACTCATCCTGTGGCTTTGGTGCCGCCAAAGCGGCTGTATCGGGCGCGCTCACGCCGCTATCATTCAAGGACTTCTTCGCCTTGAGCTCTTCTTTGTCCATATGGTCGAGGAACGCTTCCCGGATCGCCTCCAGATCTACGGTCTCAAATTCTAATTGCCTGCCTGTTACTGTACTCACTTCGCCCCACCTGACAATATATTTTCCGCTTCCCCGACCAGTGTCGTGAATCAGCCTTCCGCCTGATTCCGTCCGGCAGTTTCAGCAGCATTCTTTTTAACTATATCATGGACATTAAAAAAAATCTATGCCTGTAAAACGCCTCGTTCGACTCACGTCCTTTGTGACGGGTCAAGAAGGCCTGCGGCTTCATAGAGAAGCGCGTTCAATATGGCGCAGGCCACCGTACTTCCGCCCTTGCGTCCCCGGGCAACGATAGCCGGTATATCATATTCTCCGCACACCCGAAGGATCTCCTCCTTGCTCTCGGTCACGTTGACAAATCCGACCGGCACTCCGATCACAAGGGCAGGACGAAGTCCCTTCCTTATCTGACGAGCAATCTCAAAGAGCGCGGTCGGCGCGTTTCCCACTGAGAGAACTGCACCGGGCATCTGCTCTGCTGCATAGATCTGGGCAGCTGCTGCTCTGGTCGTACCCATCTCACGGGCCATCTCCCGAATCCGCGGCTCTGCCATAAAGCAGCGCGCTGTGACACCGAGGCGTTCCATTGCCGGTCGGCTGATTCCCGCCAGTGTCATGTTGGTGTCCGTGACGATCGGTATGCCATGGGCAAATGCCGTGACAGCTTCACTGACTGCCCCGTCAGAGAAGGTCATGTTGACCGCGTAATCAAAATCTGCCGTCGCGTGGATGACCCGCCTCGTTACGGCATAGTTCTCCTCCGGGATCACGATGCCTTTCGCTTTGAGCTCATTGTCTATGATCTCCATGCTTGTCTTTTCTATGTCCCCGGGCAGGATATGCTTTTCTTTCCGGCTGTTTTCTGCATTTGCCAAAGAAAAACTATTCACTCCGTCTCCCATATCTCTACTCGTCTTCCTTTCTCAGTGACCGCTTTATCCTTTACGCTTCCTGCCGCCCTTGTATACCAGGTCGCCTGCGAGACGCTGTGCTTTACTCGCAGCTGCCTGTCAATACTCGATGCCTTCCCGGGCTGTAATACCGCACTCATAGGGGTGGCGCACACACACCATGTCCGTAATGTAGTCAGCCGCATCTAAAAGGAACTGTGCCGGATCTCGTCCGGTCAGAACGATCTCCCGCCCGGACTTCAGCGCAGCTGCCCGCCTTATAAGATCCGGATCGACCATATCATATTTCATGGCGGCACAGGCCTCATCGAGGACCAGCAGATCGAATTCCATGCCGAGGACTTTCCTCATATTCTCGTCATTCATTTTCCGGGTCTTCTCTTTTTCTTCCCGGGACATTGCTGAGACAAATCCGGTCCCGGGCTTGCCTGATATCACAGTCGCCCCGAGCCTTGTGAGCGGCATAAGCTCACCGCTCGTTCCGCTCTTTAGGAACTGCAGGATCACGACCTTTCTGCCGTGTCCGATCGCTCTCAGTGCCAGCCCCATAGCCGCAGTTGTCTTTCCTTTTCCCTCACCGGTATAAATATGAAGCATTTTTCCGCTCCTTTGTATTAAGTCTCACCTTATTCTAGCAGCAGTGCAGGCGGGCTGTAACGAAATTTCATGATCCGGCGCAAACACCATTGGGGACAGCCCGCCTGAACCGCCGCAAATTAATCGCCACACTCAACGCAGCGCCCGGTAGACGGCCTCCATATCAAGGCTCCCGCGCACAATATCAGCCAGACGGGTATACTGGCGCTCTTTGTAGGAGATCCGAGACTCCACGGAGACCGTATCCGGGGTAATCCCCTTTTTCTTCATAAGATATAGCGCCATCTTTTCGGTGAGCTCTCCCGTATCAAAGAGGCCGTGAATATATGTGCCGAAAACACTGCCGAAAACGCAGCCGTCCGGTCGCGTCCCGGATCCACAGTGTACCTGCGCAAAAGGACCGGTCCCATCCGCGGCATGGGTCTCCCCCATGTGGATCTCGTAGCCGGTGATAGAAGCGCCCGCAAAAACGTCGGCACACACACTTCCTCTGACCTGACGCCGTATCTTTTGAGAACCGAAGACCGTGACTGTCGGCAGGAGTCCAAGCCCCCGCATACTGCTTCCCGCTCTTCCGCTGTCGCTTCCCTCCGGGTCCGACAGGTGTTCACCAAGCATCTGATAACCGCCGCAGATGCCGAGGATGGGACCTCCATCCTGGACATGCCGTAGGATCCTGGCCTCAAGACCGTTTTCGCGGAGCCACAGCAGGTCATCCAACGTATTTTTTGTCCCGGGAAGGATAACAAGATCCGGCTGCCCGAAATCCGCAGGCCTTCCCACGTAGCGCACGCCGAGATATGGGTGGGCAGAGAGCGGCGTGATGTCTGTGAAGTTTGAGATGCGCGGAAAACGTATGACCGCAATGTCGATCGGGCGTTCATGACCACCGCCCGCAAGATGCGGGGACAGGCTGTCTTCGTCATCTATATCAATATCCGCGTAGGGGACGACTCCGAGCACCGGAACTTTTGTCAGATCCTCAAGCATCCCGAGCCCGGGACGGAGGATCTCAGAATCGCCCCGGAATTTATTGATGACTGTGCCCGCGATCCTTGCTCTCTCATCTTCAGTAAGAAGCATGATCGTTCCGTAGAGCTGCGCAAATACTCCGCCAGGATCAATATCTCCCACAAGAATGACTGGGGCATCGACCATGGCGGCAAGTCCCATGTTGACTATGTCGTCAGATTTCAGGTTTATTTCTGCAGGGCTTCCGGCGCCTTCGATTACGATGACGTCATTTTCAGCCTCAAGGCTCCGAAAAGCCTCCATGATATCCGGGATAAGTGATTTTTTCATGCGGAAATACTCAGCTGCGCGATACGTCCCGCGGACACGGCCGTTCACGATCAGCTGACTTCCGACATCACTGGTCGGCTTGAGCAGGATCGGGTTCATGCGGACATCAGGAAGCTTTCCGCACGCCTCCGCCTGTGCCGCCTGCGCTCTCCCCATCTCGAGTCCGTCCGATGTTATGTAACTGTTGAGAGCCATGTTCTGGCTCTTAAAGGGCGCGACCCTGAGACCGTCCTCGCGGAATATGCGGCACAGGGCGGTCACAAGAAGGCTCTTGCCCGCCCCTGACATAGTCCCCTGAATCATGATTTTTCTGCAATGTGTCATAACATTTCCTCCGCCGCTGCCTGGCATCCGCAGTTCATTCAGCAAATGAATCTCCGCTCCCATCCGGGAAGACCGGCTCAGCAGATCCCCTGCTTATCTGCTTCGCCCTTGTGTGCGGGCGGATAGTTCATCGTCAGGGAGACCGCCGGTCTTTGCGCGCTTCACTCATATGTGCGCGGGCGGAAGATGGGATAGCAGTATCGCATTCTCCTCCCGGGTCCGTACAGCGATCCGGTACCAGCCCTCCGCAAGTCCCGGGTAGTCACTGCAGTCCCGGATCATGATTCCATAGTCAGACAGCTCCTCATGGAGTTCATGATCCTCACTGTAAAACAGAATGTAGTTGGCCATGCCGGGAATCACAATAAAGCCTCTGTCCCTGAGAGCTTTATGCATATACTCCCGCTCCCGCGCGGTCAGGGCACGGAGCTCTTCCTCATAGGAAGTATCCGTCAGCGCGGCTGCTCCCGCAGCCTGGGCGACCGCTGAGACCTGCCACGGAGGGCCGGACCTCCTGAGCTCTTCAAGCAGGACATAATCATCCGAGGCACACCAGCCGAGTCTCAGACCTGCCATGCCGTAAAATTTGGTAAAGGCTCTCAGCACCAGGAGCTTCCCCCGCGACTCCGTGAGATAATTAAGCATCGTCCGCCGACGCGCATCCGGAAGAAAATCAAGAAAACACTCGTCGATGACGAGCGTTGCGCCGGTTTCTATGCATTTGCCAAGAATGGCGCGAAGTAATGCCTTGTCCGTCACACAGCCTGACGGATTGTTCGGATTGCTGAAGATCACAAGGTCTGTTTCCCCATCAATATAGGGCAGGATGCCGCGGTCGACAGCGAAATCCCTCTGCTTCCGCAAGCCCTGCTGATCAGAGCTTTGGCTGCCCGTCATATAGTAAGTGATGTCCGCGCCGACATTCGCCAGCGCTTCCGCGTACTCACCGAAATCCGGCGCGATGAGGAGCGCCCTTTTCGGTCTTAAGGCATAGGAGAGGCGGTAGATGATGTCCGCAGCTCCATTTGCACAGAAAATCTGATCGTCGCATATACCGTATCGGACCGCGATTGCCCGCCGGAGGGCGCGGCAGGCGGGATCCGGATAACGGGCGAGATCGCCGACGCTGAGAGATTTTATCACTTCCAGGGCAACGGGCGGCATACCGAGCGGTGAGACATTTGCGGAAAAGTCAAGCGGAATCAGGCCGCGCTCATTAAGAAAGCCCGACCAGTCTCCTCCGTGTTTCACTTTTTTCTGTTCTTTTTTATTCACGCACTGTCCTTATATCAAGCACACCTCGCCGGCAAGGGTGATTTCGTGCCCCTTGCCCCGTAAGACGCGGGTTTGTCACAGTAAGATGTGTCCCGAGAAAATGACTGCAAGCACCGCAAGGCAGCTGCCGGTGAAAAATATTCGGTTGGCCCTTAGTATATCGCTCTCCTCGATCGGTCTCAGAGGATCTCCGATAAACGGTTTATCTGAGACCTTTCCGAAATAGACTGCCGGTCCCGCCAGCTGTACACCGAGCGCCCCCGCCATAGCGGACTCAGTCTGAGCCGAATTCGGACTCTCGTGTTTCCTTCTGTCTCTCTTCCATATGAGATAGGCACGATAGGCAATCATCCTTCTCTCCCACATGGACACAAGTTTGCCGCTGCCGAAGCGTTGGCTTAGCGGATCCTTCTCCGACTTTTCCCCGGAGATGAACGCCGCCCCCATCACCAGAAAGGCAGCTATGCGGGACGGGATGAAGTTGGCAGCGTCATCCAGCTTCGCCGCTGCCCTTCCGAAATGCAGATAGCGGTCATTTTTGTAGCCTGTCATGCTGTCCATCGTGTTGACCGCCTTGTAGGCCAGAGCAAGCGGAGCACCGCCGATCAGCATGTAGAAAAGCGGCGCGGCCACGCCGTCTGAGAAATTCTCTGCCACGGTCTCGACCGTTGCCCTGATAATTCCCGCCTCGTTCAGCCGGGCTGTCTCGCGCCCTACTATGCGGGCGACGGCGCTTCTTGCGGCGTCAAGCGACTTCGTCTGCAGCGCGTGAAACACGTTCCTCGACTCACGCAGCATACTCCGCACAGCCAGGCCCTGATAACATAAAAAAATGTTGACGGCCAGGGCAATCACCGGGCTTACAATAGAAAGTCTTCTAAGCAGGATCCGGGCAGCCGCATATGTAAAGACCGGCAGAATGAAAGCCATCACTCTGCCTGCAGCACGCTCTCCCTCAGGATTCGCGGGAAAAATGTCCCGGAGCTGCCTCTCGAGAAATGTGATCGCCTTTCCCATCAGCACGACCGGATGGGGGAACCATTCCGGATCTCCGAAAAAAAGATCCAGTATGAACGCAATCAATATAATCGTAGTTATATGCACATCTGTCCTCCCTGCATCTTCTATTGACCACTGAGTTCAAGTCTCGCTCGCGAGACTTGGCGCGGGGGGCTTCCCCCACTGAGATAAAAATGCCGGATCAGATCCTCAGATCTTTCCGGCTTTGGTATCTCTTGCCTCTTAAACTGTTCGAGTCCCGATGACGATCAGTCAAATGTCATATACTGGCGAAGACGCATAAGCGCTTTATTATGCACGAGCTTGCAGTTGCTGTAGGACATGTTCATCTTCGGAGCGATCTCTTTCAGCTGCATACCGCTGTAATAATGAAGAATGATAATATCCCTTTCCCTCTGCGGGAGTTTTTCGAGAGCATCCGCCAGCTCCTCCAGAGACTCCGCGTCCAGAATACCCTGATAGGTATCATCCTCAACGATGTCTTCCTCTCCGATCTCTTCATGCACTTTCCTGACACGGAAATAATCTATCACAGTATTTCGTGTGACAGTATAAATCCACGTGGAAATAGAGGCCTTCGACTGGTCAAAGGTCTCAAATTTCTCAAAAATCTTTATGAAGACCGTGGAGGCAAGGTCCTCCGCTTCATAGCTGCTCGAGATTTTGGAATGCATATATCCCATTACCTTGGGATAATACTCCCTGTAAACCTCTTCATAGGTCTGTGTATTCTTCATACGTGGTCCTTCTTGTTTTTCAGCATTTCTTTCTGCTGCTGAATCTGGTCCGGGGTTCCCGCAGCGCTTACAAATTCAAGATCGTCAATACTGAGCTTTGAGCCGTAGCGGCTCTCCGTATCTCTGATCATTGCCTCGAGCCGGGAATTTCCCGCGAACTTCTGATAATCAAATAAGTCTTTTAAAGATGCCATCATATATCCTTTCCGGCACATTTGAACCAAATCGTGCCCCTTTTAGTATTTTGACTGTGACTTCGCAAAAGCAGGCCTATATCCCCTCTATCCTTTATACGAATGAAAACAGCCGGGGTACAATTTTTCTTTTTATATTTTATGCGTTTTGACCACGAAAGTAAAGTGCAAAGCTTTACTGCAGATCCTTGTTTTTCTTCTGAAGCATGTCCGGTGTTCCCGCCGCGTTCACGAGCTGAAGATCCTCAAAGCAGAGCCTTGACCCGCTGCGCTCCTCCGCGCGGCGGATCATACTGCAAAGTTTCTCATTACCTGAAAACCGCTGAAAATCGAACATATCTCTGAGTGCTGCCATTTTTCTCCCTTCCGGCACGAAATCCGTGCCCAATTCCTGTTTTTATTATTCTATTTTTATCTCTTGGTTTTATAAAGTCCTATGACTCTTTTCTTTCAAGAGCATCTTTTACTCTTTTATTTTTATACGATATACCGCTGGGCAAGGCTAATACTAAAATGGCTCACATGCTGACCGCAAACCGCCCGCAAGCTGCCCCCTTTGAACCGATCTCATGAGTCGTTTCCGGCCACTCCTGCGGGTACGTAAAGCCCTCCTGACTTCTTCATCCAAGACTACTTTTAGACCATTGCGGCGCTGACCGGGCACTGATAAAATGATAAAAGCAGAACTGAATTTTCAGCAGTACGAGGTGATAAGTATGGTATCCGGTTCACAGGATTATACGCAATCCGTCCTAAATGATCTGAATGATTTATCGGATCTCGGCAAGACTGAACACTCCATATATATTGAGCGCAAGCTGATTCACCAGGCTTCACCCGACGATCTATATGTATTATTTTACAAAGTCGACTGCCAACTCAGTTCAAGTCAATAATCAGCGTAAATTCTTGACTATGATTGGCACCCCACACACCATACGGACCACGATATCAGCACGCGCTGCCAAAAGGCATGCGAGCCGACCAGCCTTCTCCCGCCATTCACGGTCCGATGCTGACAGCGGAATTACGCCTGCGCCCACTTCTGTCTGCGTGATCGCATGAAAGCCGGATAGTTTTCCAGCCAGTGCAGCCACATCTAAATCAGGTCTCTCCCGAAGGAGTTCCTGTACTTCGAATGCAGCCTCCGATGCGGGAATTCCTAACGTATCCAGCACATATTCTCTCTTTCCGGAAGCCATGGAACCCGTCACATATACATGCAATCTGCCCTGAGCAATCATTTCTTTCACATTTGCTTCTGCACAGTTTGCAGCCTCAGGTGCCGCCGTCTCATAATTAACAATATTCACCGGCAGCTCTCCCTTCACCGCATACGGCACTCCACATACGACTTCGACAACATTGTCCGCCTTCGCCGCAATTTTCACGTGAAGATCCGCAAGCATCTTCATATACTCCTGCGTCCCGGTATCATATGTCCCCCCGTCCGAGAAAATGTCTCCCGTCACGATCGTCACGCTGGACACAATCTTGCAAATCCTATCCACCCCGGAAAGCACAGCATCCGCTCCACCGCCCTCGGGACTGAATAATTCATTAGCCGCAAGATTGGGCAGATCCTCGATCAGCACGTTCCAATCTGCTTCCGGGGTCAGATCGATGAGATCTCGCGGCCTCTCGACCGTAGTGAAGCCCTTTCCTGCGCGAAGGGCTCTGTGTCTTGCGATCCGCTCCTTAGCCTCTGCGCCGAAGGGCTCCATAGTCGCTACATAGATTTTCTCTCCGGGCAGGGACATCACGATGTCCTCTGCATATTCGCTCTTGCCGCTCGCCGCGGCACCGATCACAAGATTTACCACTAATCCTTATACCTTCCCCATATCTCAGTTGCACACTGTTCTACCGATGCATTGCAACACATACTCTGGCATGCGTAGGTACACTGGCGCCCACAGCGCGCGAAAAACGCAGCGGAGACCACAGCAAACTCACAAGCTGCACTCTATTGCGGCATACTCCCGGCACGCTCGCACGAACCGCTCCGCCAGCGGCACGTCCCCGCCAAGCTCAAGGTGCGGATACCCTGCGTACAAGCGGTCGTTCACCATGCCGCATTTCCAGTTCCGGCCATCGAACTTGCAGGCTGTGAGACCGTCCCCGCACTCAGTGCTGTCCCAGTGATGGAACTCATGGGCGGGAACCGGCTCGCCTGCCCGAAACAGCATGCTGTCAGCCTCCGCAGTCAGAGTCACGTAGCCGAACCGAACAAGGCGCATCGTCCGCACCGCCTCACCGGTCAGCGCACTGACCATCGGATAGACGTTTCCGTCTGACCCTTCCAGTTTTTCCTGCAAATACATAAAGCCCCCGCACTCCGCCACAGTCGGCAGGCCATTCTCTATGGCTTCACGTATATCGCGCAGCATCCCCCTGTTGGCGGAGAGCTCCGCCGCATAGTTTTCAGGATAGCCACCTCCCAGATAGAGCCCGCTGATATCCGCGGGCAGACATCTGTCACGCAGCGGGCTGAAGAGTACAAGCTCCGCGCCTGCCCGACGCAGCGCGTCGAGAGATGACGCATAGTAGAAGGAAAATGCTTCGTCGCGGGCGACGGCGACGCGGCAATTATTTCCGGGAATTTCCCATACAGAATCAACCATTCCGGGCTTCTTCAATCTGACTGTCTCATTTTCTATTGAGCCTGCGCACGCAAGGATCCGGTCAATTTCCACCGTCTCCTCCATGCGCGCCGCGATAGCTTCGAATCTGTCTCTGAATTCAGGGATCTCATCCGCCATCAGAAGTCCGAGGTGGCGGCTTTCCACCTTGGCTTCCTCCATTTTCGGCAGATATCCGAAGACCTGAATCCCGCACTCCCTCTCAATGATCAGCCGCAAATGGTCAAAAATGGCCGCGCTGCACTCATTCAGAATAACTCCGGCGATGTGATTCCCCTGCCGGAACTTCATAAGCCCACAGATCTGGGCAGCCAGCGTGGCGCTCTGCCCGCGCGGCTTTACTACCAGAATGACAGGTGTTCCGAGCAGCTGTGCAATGTCATAGGCACTGGCCTTAGTCGTGCCACCGATACCGTCATAGAAACCCATAGCTCCTTCAATGACGGTAAGCGGCAGCTCCTTTTCGCCAGTCCCTGAAGAGTTCTCCTGCATCTCCGTCTCTTGCACAGAAAGCTTCTGATTCCTTGCGCTCAAGCCAAAAGAAAGATCCATCTGAATACTTGCTGCTTCTCGCAGAACTCCCTTCTCTCCCAGAAGAAAGAGATCAAGATTGCGGCAGGGGAGACCAAGGACCCGCGTGTGGAACATGGGGTCAATATAGTCGGGTCCGCATTTGAAAGACCTCACCGCGATATTTCGTTTTTTTAAGGCCATGAGAAGCCCCGCGGTGACGATCGTCTTTCCGCTCCCGCTTCCCATGGCGGCAATCATAACACTTCGCATTTTCTTACCCGTTGATAATCCAGATTTTTTCCTGCCGAAGACTGAAGCCGCATCTCCGCCATATCTCACCCGCAGATCACATACACCGGATTCAGGGCCTTCATCATATGAACGCTTCCGACCGCCTCCGCGCGGCTCACAGAAATCAGGGATATGTCAGCCTCGCGTCCGAGGGAGGAAAGGACTCGTCCGGCCTCCGTGAGAGTCTCCAGCGTAACAGCCGTCAGGCAGATCCTGACATCCGGATTTTTCTTCACCGCCACCCGAATGATCTCTTCAAGATTTCCGCGGCTCCCGCCGATAAAAATCCGATCCGGCGCAGGAAGCTCCGCGAGCGCCTCCGGTGCCATCCCGCAGATGACATCTACATTCCATGCGCAGAAATGCTCCCGGTTTTTCCTGAGCAGATCGCATGCCTCGGGGAGACACTCAATCGCGTACACACGCCTCGCCGTGCGCGATAGCTCCACGCTCACACTGCCCGTTCCCGCTCCGACATCCCATACGATGTCTCCCGGCCGGGTGCCCATTTTTGCGAGCAGAACAGCGCGCACTTCCATCTTGGTCATCGGCACGCTGCCCCGGATAAACGCGTCATCCGAAATGCCATACCGCGGACCCTCATAGCAAGGCGCGGTCTCACAGAGCACGACGGACATCTGAGCAAATGTCCTCCCCGCAAACTCCTCCGCCTTCCCCCGGGAAATCTTTTCCGCATCCCCGTAAGAGAGGTTTTCGCCTACAATCATGGAGAGCCTTCCGAGACCCGCCCGGCACAGATCCTCCGCAATTTGGGCCGGCGTATATTTTCCCCCTGTCAGGAAAAACACATCCTTTCCCTGCATGACCTCATACACTGCGTCGCAGTCATGCCCGTGGGCGGAGACCAGGCGAAAATCCTGCCACGGCCTCCCGATTTTTGCCGCAAAATACTGCAGGGACGAGATTCCCGGCAAAATTTCTGTCTCATATTTCCTGTCCGGATCCTCCGCCCTCAGCTCCTCGAGCATCCTGATGAGCCGAGCGGCACCTGAATAAAAGCCGCTGTCTCCGCTCAGCAGAAACACGACATTTTTTTCTTTTTCACATTCACCGGAAAGCCCATCGTCGGCACAGTTCTCCCTCATATTCCGGAGTATCTGCGCGATAACGTCAGGTTTGTGGGCTGATATGCATTTGCCCTCATATCGCTCCGGCAGACCTTCCACGAGGCGCCCGGCTCCGATAATAAGATCACAAGCCTCCAGTTTTTCAGCTGCGCAAAGCGTCTGTGTGCCCATGCTTCCGCAGCCGGCACCGATCAGATATATTTTCATTATCTTTTCCTTATAAGCCTATGTGTATCGCCTTTTACTTTTAATTACTTTCTTTTACTTTTCTGTGGTTTCATTTACTTTACATTTGATTCTTCCATCTGTCAATTAATCCCCTGTTTCTTCATATTTATCCTTGCGAGCAGTTCTCGGCGCTGCGTTGCCTTATCCTTCTTGCGGACGTATAATAATGTAACGAACCATTAAGCACATATGATGAGGAGAGGAAGCATGAGTGACCGCACCAAACTTTGGATCGCCGATAAGATGAAGTCTTTAATGGCCAAAAAATCACTCGATAAGATCCGGGTGACTGAAATATGCCGGGAAGCGCAGATCGAAAGGCAGACTTTTTATTACCATTTCAGAGACAAATATGACCTGGTAGCCTGGATATTTGTCCATAACTCGCTCTATCTCGATGTCATCGATGTGAAATCCGCCGCTCTAAATATCAGCAGCATGAAACAGGAATATCTTTTTTATAAAAGAGCTT
The DNA here is from genome assembly GCA_045112915.1 of Lachnospiraceae bacterium. Classification (GTDB taxonomy): domain Bacteria; phylum Bacillota; class Clostridia; order Lachnospirales; family Lachnospiraceae; genus Chordicoccus. The sequence goes on along the minus strand of JBGUIK010000080.1, from coordinate 57,834 downwards.
ACGAGGACAAATCCCAGAATGAGCTTTGGATGTATATGCACGATTATTTCGTTAAACAGTATTCCGAAACGGCAAAAAAAATCCTCGGGACAGATATTCTGGACGAACAGCTTCGCTACAGCATCCGCATGTACTGCTACGGCGCAGTCTGGATGTCCAGGGAATGGATCCTGAATGATAACGTCACTCCCGCCGAAACCGTAATTCAGATGATGTTCAACACGATGCCGCAGTCACTCAGAGATATTTATTTTGGTCTTCCGGATCGTCACTGATCCGCGCCATGACCAGAAATTAAATGCATATTTTTTCACATTATTCGGGAATTGTAATATTTTTTTACAGTTCCCGTGTTTTGTCAATAGCCTGTTATTCCGCCGTATGCAATAATTTACCCATCAGCAAAAAGCAGATTTCCATCAATCAGGAAGAATAAAAGGAGGCAGCTATGGGTGAATTAAGCGGAAAAGTTGTTATCGTAACAGGCGGCGGCCAGGGTATAGGGTTTGCCATCGTCAAGAAATTTGCAGAGAACGGAGCTACAGTAATCGCTACCGGAAGAACGCTCAGCAAAGTCGAAAAGACCGCAGAGCTTCTGAAAGACTATGATGTGGTTCCCTACAAAATGGACTGCGGCCTCGAGCAGGACTGGATCGATCTCACGTCCATGATCAAAGAGAAATACGGCGCTCTCGATGTGCTTGTCAACAATGCGGGCATTGAGCTGGGAAAAGACATTAAGTCGATGTCCTTTGACGAATTCCGCAAGATTGAATCCTGCAACGTGGACAGCGTTTTCCTTGGCATGAAATATTGCTATGAGCTTCTCAAGGGACGCAAAGATTCCAACATCGTCAATATCTCATCCGTCGCGTCAAGACAGTCCGGTCCGTCCTGCGGGAATGACGCCGGCTACTCAGCTTCCAAGGCTGCTGTGAATCTGCTTACAAAGCATGCGGCATATACATTTGCACCGGACAGGATCCGCGTCAATGCCGTTCTTCCGGGAGGTGTCAAAACTCCGCTCGTCGATGAATCCCTGAAGGGCGTCGAAGGTGTTGCGGAATTCCTTGCAAGCCTCAATCCGCTTCCGCCGCATCTTGCACAGCCGGAAGAGCTGGCAGAAGTCGTTTATTTTGTGGCATCAAGCAAAAACTCCTTTATGACGGGTTCCGAGGTCGTCTCGGACGGCGGCATGCTGACACATTGATAATGAAGGCCTGACAGGCATTTTCAAATACCTGAAATTGACCATGCAGATGATAAATAAGACAGGAGAAAATAAAATGGCAAATAGAGTATGTGAAATCCTTGGAATAGAGAAACCGGTCATTTCCGCGGCCATGACATGGCTCACCAGCGCGGAATTTGTAGCTGCCGTAAGTGAAGCGGGCGGCGCAGGCGTTCTCGGAATCAATGCCGGACAGACGGTGCCGACAGGCGATCCGGTAGAGACGGCAGAAAGACTCCGCGCGCAGATCCGCAGGGTAAGAGAACTGACCGACAAACCCTTCGGCGTCAACCTTTTCTTCGGTGAGCAGATTGATCCCTTTACAGCCGAGACTTTGAAAGTACTTGCTGATGAGAAGCCGGCATTTGTTCTGGTCCTTCCGTTCGGACCGCTCAACAAAGACGCTGTCAAATTATTCAAGGACAACGGCATCAAGATCGTCGCCAGACCAATCAGCGCAACTATCGAGAACCTGAAGCAGGTCCTCTCTGAGGGCGTGAACATTCTGATCTACACAGGCGTTGAGGCAGGCGGACATGCAAGCGATTACAATGTAAGCCTTATGTCCGGATTCCCGGCAGTTAGAGCTGCCATTGACGCGCCGCTCATGGCAGCCGGCGGTATCGCCGACGCATCTGCAGCCAAAGCCGCTGCCGCAATGGGCGCTGAGGGCGTCTATGCCGGAACAAGATTCATCGTGACAGAAGAGAACCCGACCGCAGCTTCCGTCAAACAGACGCTGATCGACACCAAAGCTGAAGACCTGATCCGCGTTCCCGATGTTCCGGGCGTCTCCTATTTCGTAAGGAACAGAGTAGGTCTCGAGCTTGAAAAGATGATGCAGGAAGGCGCAGACGCGATGGCACTCAACAGGCACTACATGCAGAATGGCGGTTTCCTCCAGGGAATGCGTCTCGGCGTCAAGGATCAGGGTATCATCAACAGTTCTCAGGCAATCAACAATATCACATCCGTGAAGACCTGCCGTGAAGTTGTAGATGAACTGAATATACTTGCTTAACACACTGCTTTGTTGCTGAAGCGGGGCTGTCGCATTAGACGGTGTCATCACTATGTATGACAGACATTTGCAAATAACGTCTGTCATACATAGTGGTGGCGCGCCTTAATGCGGCAGCCCCGCTGTTTTTCCATGTTAATACTTATTCCTGTCAAGCCTGCTCATCCAGCACGAGCCGCATAAGCACGATCTCCTGCCAGCCGCTAAATCGCGAGCGGAATCCTCTGGGATTTCTTCCGTACTCAACAAATCCCTCACTCTCATAGAGGGCCAGAGCGGCCCCGTTCTCGGCTACGACTTCCAGCTCGAGCTGTGCATAGCCCGCATTTTTGGCACATTCGATGCAGGACTCCGTCAGAGCCCGCCCTATGCCAAGCCCCCAGAAGTCCTTATCCACGCTGATGCCAAACTCCGCCCTGTGTTTTATCTTGGCCTTCCGTCCGACGCAGCTGATTCCGGCTGATCCTACAAGCTTCCCGTCCAGCTCCGCCATGAGCTCGATTTCGTCGGCGCTGTCCGTTTTCTTCTGTAAGAAATCCGCCTCCTGCGCGGCAGTATAGCTGTGTTCATCCGGATAGGTGAGCAGATAGTCCGTCTGCGCGTGAACAGCGATAAACAGGTCAAGGAGGGCCTCGCCGTCCTCTGCCGTCCCGTTCCGAATTATGCAGCTCCTGCCGTCTTTCAATGTAATCGTCTTACTATACTTCATCGTCCTCTCCTCCGTGATCCGAATCAAACAGGCCAAAAGCGATGCCCATCGTGATTCCAAGGCAGATGCCGATCGTCCATGAGTGCATGGCATTTGCAAACACAATGCTCCAAAGGACAGCCATGGATATTGGAAACACCTTATTCTTGTTCATAAGTCACATCTCCGTATATTTTTACAAAATGTCTGCTGAAGGCTTCAATCTTTGCGATTGCCTCGTCAGTCTTCTCCGGTTCCCGGTCACACAGATGGATGAGGGCAGAGATCGGCGCGGTGTATGCAAATGCAATCATTCCCGGGTCGTCTCTCCTTAGCAGCCCCTTCTCCATCATGCCGGCGAAAATGTATGTGAACATATCTGTGAGGCCGGTGAGAAAATGCTTTGTCGCAAGTTCCCGCGCGCGCTCATCGCGAAACTGCTCTATTGTGAGCACTTTTCGGGTCATCACGATCTTTTCATCGTGTACGGTGTAATTTACCATCCGCATTGTCATCTGTACCAGTTCCTCAAGGGAATCCGGCACGGGAGGAAGGTTCTCGGCTGAGCCAAAGTGCTCTCCGTAATAGGCGATCATCTGATCCAGCACGGCGTTCCAGATTGCCTCCTTGCTCTCAAAGTGCTTATACACCCCGGACTTGACAAGTCCGAGGGAAGCAGTGAGTTCACGGATATTTGTCCCTGCATAGCCATTTTTAGAAAACATCTCAAGTGCGCCTGCGAGTATTCTTTCTTTTGTATCGTTCGCCATAATTTCCCCTTATTTCAAGTCTCGTATCTCTGATTTACATCAGGAACACCTTCATCATTGCGGGCTGCATTCAGTCTGACTAAAACCGTCTTATTTTTCGAGCAGATTCAGCGGTGTACACTCATAAACAAAAATCATCGAATCATACAGATAGTCAGGTTCACAGTAAATCCTGACCGTATCCTGAAGGATCGTATTCAGAATACTGTAGCCTTCCCCAAGGCTGCCTGTATAAATTGGTCCATTTATATATCTGTACACGTCGGAGTCCTTGCTCACCCCGGAGAAATCCAGATAATATGTCCCCAGATCTTTTGCCTGATAGGCTAAAATGTCACCGGAAACAAACCTGTGGTCGGATCTTTTGCCGCTGCTGTCCGGCATATTGCAGCTCGTAATGAAATAATCCGTACCGATGGCAAAGTAAGCATCGCCCAGTTCGTCTCTTATGAACGACCCCATCGTTCTCACGAAGTTTCCGGCGTAACCGATATGCCCGTTATGCCCGGCTATCATCATCCTTGAATTCTCCAGTGTCTCAGATATCTCTATGACCTTCTTTGCCATCATCTGATCACGGTACCCGCCGCCTTCGACCCTGCCGTTATCTCCGGCATACCTCGCGGAGAGTTCTCTGGCTCTTTGGATATTCTCGATGCAATCCAGAATCCGGTCATAGTTATACAGGTCCTTGTATACATCTTTATGGCCTATAAGCTCGCTTCTCAGGCTGTCCAGTTCTTCAAAGGCATGGTTCAGGCTTTCATCCCTGAGACTTGCTTCGCCGTTCAAAAAGCTCTTAAATGCGCCTGCAGGATCCCCGTCCATGGAATTCTCTTTGACGAAATCCCGGATCAGTTCCAGATCTACATCCGGATTCTGAAGATCGAACCCATAAAATGACAGCTTGTCATCATGCAAATCATTGTATTCCTTCATCCATTCAATCAGGTCGCGGATTTCTTCAGTTCTGTAAATCCTGAAACTGATGTGATCCATCACCTCATCGATTGTCATCCCGGAGCGGCCGCTTATGTAATCGTTTATAATTACGCCCTCTCCGTAATCCATTTCCATGGCAAAGCTGCTGACATCATATTTCTCGACCAGAACTTTCAGGACATCGAGCTTTAGCTCCTGAAACTCCGCATTCCCGTGAGTTGCTTCACCAAGGCCGATGACTTTTGCCTTCTCACTGATTGTCAGGCCCTCTACCGGGCAGGCTGACTCTTCCATCCCGTCAATTTTTTTCTTTGCGTCCTGTTCCGGTTTTTTTATCATATAAATATCCAGAGCGGCTAAGCCAAGGACCAGTACAAGAAACAGCAATAATAAGACTTTGATAATTTTCTTTAATACTCTCATATCTATATCCTCGCAAAAAAGTGACCCTTCGTTCACCAATTATAGTGAACGGAGGGTCACTTGTCAATCCCATCCTGTCCTTATTTCCTGCAGCGGAAGCAGCCGATCCCTTCGACCGACGTCACCTTCACCTTCTCGTATCTCTTCTCAAGCTGCTGCCTGAGGCTCTCCCTTGTCTCATAAGGAGGTGTGAAGAAGCCTTTCGGTCCATACAGATGATCTATGAACCAGTCCGTGCGGCCGCACTCGCCTTTAATATAGAAGCAGCCGCAGAAAATGCCGCCCTTCTTCAGCACGCGGTATGTCTCACGGTAGGCCGCCTCCTTATCCGGGAAGGCATGAAAGCCGTTCAACGACAGGACAACGTCAAAAGTCTCGTCTTCAAACGGAAGCGCGCCCACGTCTACCTGTACGAACTTGACGTTCGTTATCCCCATCGTCTCCGCCTTTTCCCGGGCAGAAGCCATCATTTTCTCTGAGTAATCAAGGCAGGTAATGTCTGCTTTCGGAAGATCCGCATACACCGGCATGGACAGCACGCCGGTCCCGACGGGCACCTCGAGAAGCTTTCCCTCAAAATCCTGCGGCACACCGGACAGGGCCTTTTCCAGATACCGGAGGTTCTTTTGACCATCCATGTTCCAGACCAGACGGCAGATTGCCTTTCCGGTCAGCGTGGAATACGTCATCATTCCATCATAAAAGCCCGATTTGCTCCCGGTCAGCTTGTACGCATTTTTAATCTGTTCTTTTCTTGTCAGGCCACTATCTCTCCCAGATTCCGGCACCTGTCCCTTTCGGGCAACCAGATGCAGCCGGAATTTCCTGCCGCGTTCAAGCTTCTCGACCCGCAGTCCGGATTTTCCGCAAAATCCTCTCACCTCATCCAGCGAATATGCACCGACGTCCCCGTGGCCGACCAGATTGGCCAGCGGCATCTCTGTGTGATTCATGAGCCAAAGAACAAGTGCCGGAGCCGTATAATCCTGCAGGATCAGCCTGCCGCCCGGCCGCAGAACGCGCTGCACGCTGTCGAAAAACTTCTGAGGATTCGGATAGTGGTGAAAGCTGTTGGAGCAAATGACGGCATCAAACGCATCATCCTCAAACTGCAGATTCTCACAATCACCGACCACCCACGTGACGCCGGGCAGGTCTTTAGCCCTGGCGACCTCGATCATGCGCGGTGTGATGTCGATTCCCGTATAATGCCTGGTCGGATCCTCCTCGTAGAGCAGAGAAATCATCGGACCAGTCCCGCAGCCGCAGTCCAGAAGATCTGTGTAATCCTCATTTGCGAGCTCGCCCGAAATGTACGGATAATCTTCTTTGCACATCTCGTAGATACCGGCATGGCTACTCTCATAAATATCTGCCGCTTTTGTAAATTCGCGGATCGTCAGATCCTTGTATTGTTTTTCTGTTTTCACCTGTAGTTCCTCTCTAAAGACAATCTGTTTGCTGTCGAATGCGGGCTCGTACGAGAAGGGCGCCCACTCTCTTTCTCCAAAAGCGCTGTAAGGCAGTTCATGCTAAGTAGTATAGTCGATGAGTTGTGAAGGAAGGCACCGGCTGCGGGTGTAATTAAGCCGAGCGCTCCAAGCGCGATCAATGTACCGTTAAATCCCATGACAAAGCGGTAGTTGCGGTGGATTCTCCTCATCAGGGCATCACTGAGCCGCTTAAGCCACACGAGTTCGCGTATGTCTTCCGTCTCTATCGTGACGTCCGCAACCTCCCTCGCAATGACAGCCCCGCTGCCGACAGCGACCCCTACATCGGACAGTGAGAGAGCCGGGGTATCGTTGATCCCGTCACCGACCATAATCACAGTTCTGCCCGCATCATGCTCCCTGCGGATATAGGCTGCCTTGTCTTCCGGCAGGACCTCCGCTCTGTAGTCATCGAGAGCCAGATCTGCGGAAATGGAGCCGGCGACTTTTCTGTTGTCCCCTGTCAGCATGACCGTCTTCGCGATTCCTTCCCGCCGGAGGGCTCCCATGATATTCCGCGCTTCCGGTCTCAGCGGATCTGAAATTCCGATTGCCGCGCAGAGAACACCTCCGATCCCGAAATAAAGCCAGGAAACGGATTCCGAGAGAGAATGGAACCTCTCCTGATCTTCCGGCCGGATCAGCACACCTTCATCTTCAAAAACAAAATGAGAACTGCCTATGACAGCGCGTCTTCCATTAATCCTTGTCGCTATCCCATGGGCGACAACATACTCTACTTCGCTGTGCATCTCGCGGTGGGAAAGCCCCTGCTCTTTGGCTGCCTTCACGACCGCATTTGCTACAGAATGCGGAAAATGTTCTTCAAGGCAGGCTGCCATGCGAAGCATCTCACGCTCGTCTTCCCCGTTAAAAGGCTCAACTTTTACAACAGTAGGACATGCCTTCGTAAGTGTACCGGTCTTGTCGAAGATCACGGTATCCGCCTCGCTGATTTTCTCCATGAAGCGTCCGCCTTTTACAGTGATATGGTGGCTGCCTGCCTCACGCATGGCAGAAAGAACGCTCAGCGGCATGGAAAGCTTCAGCGCGCAGGAAAAGTCTACCATGAGAACAGACACCGCCCTGGTGGTATTCCCCGTCAGAAGATAAGTGAGAATACTGCCTCCGAGGCACCAGGGAACAAGGCTGTCAGCCAGATGTCCCGCTCTGTTCTCCACCCCAGACTTAAGGCGTTCCGACTCTTCTATCATACGGACGATCCGGTCGTACCGGTTCTCCCCGGTCGCATGCGTAACGCGAATCACACAGCTGCCTTCCTCGAGAACAGAACCCGCATACACCGCCGCCCCCGGATGCTTCGCGACGGGCACACTCTCTCCGGTCAGCGATGCCTGGTTCAGCATGACATCCCCGCGCTCAAGAATTCCGTCAAGCGGCAGGACGTGCCCCGTATGAACGACGATCCGGTCTCCCAGAGCAATGCTGCCAAGCGGGGTCATCTCCGGAGTATCGTCGTCTCCGAGTTTCCATACCTGATCCACCTGCAGAGACATGCTTCTTGCCAGATCATCTACAGACTTCTTATGTGTCCATTCGTCAAGTATTTCGCCTACTCTCAGCAGAAAATTGACCGAACCGGCAGTTGTATAGTCTCCCGTGACGAGCGATGTTCCGATGGCGATACCGTCAAGCACCTCCACCGTCAGGTGCCCTGCCGCAGCAGCTTTTAAGCCTTTAATTATTCTCGGACATGTCCTGCAGGCTGCAAGCACTCGCCGAAGCGGATTTGGCAGAAGGAAACGTCTCGCGAAGTGTCTGATAACAAGGAAGACCAGCTTTTCCTTGTACTCCCGGTTCATAAGGCGGCTGCCGGACGGCTGCGGTCCCAGAGACTTTTCCGCGCTCTCATAAGTAAAAGAGGCAAGTAATCCGCATAGCTTCCTGCGGTCCCCGTGATAAACCACCGTTACGCTGCGCGTCCGCTCATGAACCGTTACCCGGTCGACTCCCGGCAATGTTTTGATCCATGCCTCAAGAACGTCCGCCTGATCTGTGCTCATCGAGCGGGTATCCGCCCGAAGACGCATCCTGCCGGGAATATCGTGCAAGATCTGAAATCTCATTTCTCGTTGCTCTCTTCTGCAAATTCGGTTTCATCCGTCTTCGCGAAATCGTCGATGTATTCTGCCTCTTCTTCCTTTCTCCGCTTCTCGTTTATCTGTTTAGCGTCCTCAAAAATATCCGAGCAGCCCTCCTGGACGAGTTCCACGTGCTTCATCACCTCATCCTTACAGCGCAGTGTAGCCGCTGTGGCATGTGTATAGACCTTTCTGGCATCCCTGCCGGACAGGACCCGCAGACCCGCAGATCCGAAAAGTGCTCCTCCGATAAACCATGCAACTCTTCCTCCGATAGACATATAAAGCTCCTCCTTATAATGCGATATTTGTTTTAGCTAACCAAGGTGCAAAAAAATAAGACACAGGTTAGGTTTTCCTAACTAATGTCTTATTATAGCCTTTTTTGCGAATAAATCAAGTTATAAGCGAAATGGGGTTTACGCTTTACAGTCTCGCTTTTTAGGAATATAGTTTTAATAAGCTAATCATTTTCCGGTTGATTGACCGCAACAAGCCCAATCATGCCAGCGCAGCGCCAAGACCCTTGCACAGTTCTGTTTCCGTATCTCCCGGGGCTTCATTGGCAATTACACTGTCCGCCGCAAGCTCCGCTCCGGCCTCCCGGCACCGGTCTTCCCAGTCGCGCATCCACTGTCCGTCGCCCCATCCGTAGGAACCGAACAGAGCAATCTTTTTGCCGGCAAGAGCCTGCTCCACGTCCGTGAACATCGGATCGAATTCGCTCTCCTCAAGGACCTCGTCACCCATAGCCGGGCATCCGAACGCGATTCCGTCATAGGCGCTCACCTGATCTGAAGAAAAATTTGCCGCTTCTATAAGAGAAACTTCCGCCCCTTTGTCCTTCGCGCCTTCCGCCACTGCATTGGCCATTGCCTCAGTATTGCCGGTTCCACTCCAGTAAACTACTGCCACTTTGCTCATAATTGTTTTCCTTTCTTTATTAACTATGATAATCCCGCCCAACCTGACGATTCGTCCGGACCGTCAGCTGGAAGAGAGATTTACCTTGTGATAGCTGCCTGCGGTACACATCCGTACATTTCCTGTATCTGGCAAATGTTTTCTCCGCCTCCTCTTCATTCCCGTATGCCTTCCAGCAGCCTGTGCACTTCACGCCGTGCCGGGAATCTTCCATAAAGCACCGCACGTCTTCCGCCGGATACCCGAGAAAGAGGCCTACCTCATGAGGAAATTCATCTTCAGCCATATGCCGGACCAGCTCCGCAACACATTCACCCGCGGAACTGCTGCAATATCCCTTTTCCTCGAGAATCTGCCGGGCTTCAGGACATCGAAGATCCCTGTCCAGATAATCCGGCCTGTACAGATATACCAAAGCCTTTTTATCATTCCTCCGGAGCATCACAACGCGGATCCCCTTTTCCCGGAACATCCTGTTCAGCTGCCGAAGCTCGTCGCAGATATCCTGCCCGGGTCTTACATTCACCGGAAACATATTTCCGGTCTTAAGACCTGCCAAAGTCGGCGAACAATGATCGATCAATACTCGTTCCGGCATCCGTTAAAACCTCCCCATATGATTCATTATCTGCATCCGAAAATGATTTCACATCTTTACACAGCCGCGCCGCATGCGTGTTCGCTTAAAATATCTTTGAGAGACTGCATGGAACTGGTATGCGACCGTACGATCTTCGTGTTCCCGTGAATTCCGGTCAGGGCGCACTTAAGCATTTTGTGGGAAATTGTATGTGTGAACACAATGAGGAGATCCGGGGATCCTATCCTGCTGCTCATATCCGCGCATGGCTTGCAGAACACCTTGGCCTTGCATCCGTATTTCCGACATGCATTTGTATATTGTCTCTCCATACATTCATTACCGCCAAGAATCACTACGCTCATGAACTACCTCCTGCTTCTTAGTTAGCTACGCCTAACCTACGTGTTTATAATTACCGGCGTGCAATCCCGCGCGCCGGTTTGTTATCACTAACACTATACCTGTTTTTTCATTTCCTGTCAAGCAAATATCATCATTTTCCGCATCTGCCCCCAAATAGGACCTGCGTTTTTCGATGAAGATGATGTTTGCTGCCGATTAAGATTCCAGTGGCAGCCTGTCTGAACTGTTACGGCTGCCTTTTATCGGACAAGGGCGGCACCCTGTTCATATGCTTTTCTGCGCTCCTGCGGGAATATCTCATCGTGTCTCTTCTGCTTTGTCTCCGGATTGAACAGCGTCCACTGCCAGTCAGTCTTACTGTAATCCTTCAGCTGAAGAGTATCGCCGCTGACAAAAAGTTCTGTCGGTCCCACGAAACGGCTCAGCGTCCTCTGATAATTCTGCAGTAAATTCGTGTACATGGTATCCGGCGCGTTGCTGGTCATAATGAGCAGCACCGGGATCTCCCGCTCATTGCAGCACGGTGTTTCCAGGTTGTAGGTGAGGTTCTGGAAAATCAGTCGTTCATAGAGCGCGCGGAAGGACGCCGTCAGTTCTCCGAGATAGTTCGGTGACCCGATGATCAGACCGTCCGCTTCACGGATCGCGTCCAGCACGGGGGTGAGTCCGTCTCTGCAGATGCAATGTCCCTTGAATTTCTCCTTCTTGCACCCGAAGCAGGAAATGCAGCCGGTGTATTTTTCGAGGCGGAACAAATCAAAACGTTCTACCTCCGCGCCCATGGATTCCGCTCCTTTAGACGCCTCGGAAATCAGAGTTTCCGTGTTCCAGCCCATCCTGGGTCCGGCATTGACAGCAATAATCCTTTTACCCATTATTGTTTCCTCCGTATAAATCTCTGTACGAAATAGTCCGCATCTTCTGCTATAGGTTCGTAAGCAAGGCTTAAGCCCGGCTGTTCTGTCGGCAATACTGTTAATTATCTGCCAGCGGAGCCTCACACGACTGCAGCCGCAAGAATGCGAAGACTACTTTTCTATAAGTTCTAATACTTCTTTCATTGTAATCCCGCACTCTTTTGGTCTGGCAATCACCACAGGGCGCGCTCCCGTCTCCCGGCAGGCTTCCATTTTCTCATCAAACCCTCCGGCCTTGCCGCTGTCCTTTGTGACCATCCACGCGATTTGATACTGACGCAAAGTCGCGGCGTTCATCTCCCGCGAAAACGGCCCGACCATCGCGATTACATTGCGGTAAGGGATTCCTGCCTGCTCGCATGCCGCAATACCCGCCGCCGTCGGCAGCACGCGGACATAGAGCCGGTCAGCCGGAAACTCACGAAAAGCGCCAAGCTCCTTCGACCCCGTTGTGAGAAGTATCCTCCCCTCCGTCTTGGCAAGGTACGCGGCGGCGGAAGCCGCTGAGTCTACATAGACAGCATCACAGCCTTGCAATAGCCCGCCCCTGATTTCTCCGTCATTGTCAGTCCTCACGAGCCGCACATAACGGACACCGGTCCTTGCTGCGGCAGACCGGATATTGGCGGACACCTCCACGGCATAAGGGTGGGTCGCATCCACGACAAGGTCATACGGCAAATGCATATCTGCCCGGTCTTCACAGCCCCCGTCTGGTCCTTTTTCCGAAAAAAGCCGGACCATTTCCCCCTCGTCCAGCCTTCCCACAATGACCTTTATGCCGCTAATGCCCGCCAGTTCATGCGCGCCGACGCTCGTCGCGACGCTCACTGTCACGCTGTACCTGTCTTTATGAAGTTCCGAGATGGCCTGCGCGAGCATGCGGCCTTCGGTCGTCCCGCCGAAAATCAATATATTCATGCGCATATGCCTCAAAGAAATGTGCCTGCACCTACAAGGCAGAGACACTCTGACCTTCATTCTACACTTGTGAATATCCCCGACCTGTCACCATGAACCCATTCGTGCATACCGTATCGCTGTTGCCTATGAACACAGTCGTAAACATGTCGACCTGTTCATATTTCAACTGCCCCAGCGTCACGATTTTTTGTTCCTGCCCATCTCTGCCGATATTGCGGACCCAGCCGCAGACCGTGTCCGCGCTGCGAGTTTCAAGCAAAATATTGCAGGCTCTGCAAAGGTAATCCGCCCGTCTCCTGGATGACGGGTTGTAAAGGACTGTCACAAAATCTCCCATGCCTGCGGCACGGAGCCTCTTCTCAATGACCCGCCAGGGGGTCAGCGCGTCAGACAGCGAGATGACACAGTAGTCGTTCGTGAGCGGAGCACCTAGAACAGCTGCTCCGGAGTTTGCCGCTGTGAGCCCCGGCACAACGACGACCTCAACATCCTGATATTCAGGCAACAGCTGAAGGATCGGTCCCGCCATGCCGTAGACACCCGCGTCGCCGCTGCAGACCATTGCGCATGTTCTTCCTTCTGCCGCATATGCCAGGGCAAGACGGCACCGGTCGATTTCCTTTGTCATCGGGGTCGTAAAGTACTCTTTGTCCGGATATATTTTCCTGACCAGCTCGGCATAGACTGTGTATCCGCCTATGATCTCAGAATCTTCAATTGCCCGTTTTGCGTCACCGGTCATAGCGCTCTCGCTGCCCGGACCGATGCCGACGACATATAATTTCGCCATAAAAGCTCCTCTTAAGCACTTGCCGAAATCAGTAACTGTTCAGACATGCTGTTCTTATGTTACGTTTCAGGTGCAAAGCTTCATCTTCGTGAGAAAAACATTGTAGGTCCGACTGTGAGATCAAAAAAAGCGTAAGCTTTTTTACGGCTCACAGGGAAAGACCTGCGTTTTTCGATGAAGATGATGTTTGCGCCGGATTCTGAAGTCAAGTCCGGCCCGTCTGAACTGTCATTGAAATCGTACTTCCCAGTTAAGATCTGCCTTTCTTCGGGCAAGCGCGACAGTCACGCCGTCTTTGGCTCTTTTTCTGCATATAAGCTCGGCTGCATAACCGATTGCAGACCTGCAGTCAGACTCACCCGCAATACCACACTCTGAATCAGTCACAAATCTGTTCCCCGCGTCACAGGAAAGCACGCTGCTTGAAGCTGCTCGCACCGCCGCTCTCTCGCACACATTGTCGACGCCTGTCACGGACATGACAAATTCCGAGCCGGTGAATTCTCCCGGCACTTCGCGAAGTTCCTCCGCGGAATAAGTGAGGAAAGGCAGCTTATATTTTCGGGCAAGCTCTTTTATGCCCTCCTCTTCTGCCTTGAGATCAATGCTGGCTAAAGCGTACAGAGCTTTTGGTGAAATACCGTTTTCCCGGAGCGCTTCCAAAACCGCGGCTTCGATCTCTTCGGCAGGCGTTCCCCGCCTGCACCCGATACCGACGCAGACGACCCGCGGGATAACGCGCAGCATTCTCGCACTATTCTTATCAATCGGGGCAGACAATCCATCAGTCCTGCAGTCAGCGCAGGCATCCTCACACGAAACCGTACATGCTTCATCGCGGATCGTGATGCACACTGACGCCTTATCAAAACTGCCAAATTCAACGCCACACGGCACTTCTCCGGAAATCTCAAAATCACTCCATACAGGCACGACTCCTCCCCCGAGCAGAGTTCCGGAAACCTCCCGGATCAGATCTGTGTTCTCCACCGCACAGTTCATGCGTCTCGCCCAATCGTCAAATGCGAACACGCCGTTTACATCCGTCGCGGTCGTTATCACAGCCTGCCCGCCGGTGATGGAGGCGAGACGGAAGGCGAGTTCATTTGCACCTCCGAGATGCCCCGAGAGAATCGGAATGACGAAGCGGCCCGCCTCGTCGATGACCACCACGGCCGGGTCCGTCGCCTTGCTGACTATATGCGGGGCGATTGACCGCACGGCAATGCCGACAGCGCCGACAAAAACCAGCGCGTCACTCTCACCGAACACTTTCCCGGTCCAGTCAGCGGCTCGCATGTATGTATAAGGCTCCACAGGCAGCAACGCCTTGTTGCCCGGACATGCCGGCTCACTGTTCGAAGGCATGTGTCGTTTTCCGCACCGGACGAACTCCGCCTGCTCGCCGTCATTATTCAGCTGCTTTGTGATCTTCACAGCCAGAGCTGCGCCCCGGTCAGTGAAGGCAGTCAGCGAAATCTTCATTTTTCCCTGATCTCAATCTTATAATCTCCGCCGTAGAGGCCGAGCATGAACAGTTTATTTGCGCCGAAATCGAACTCCTCGATGGCCACCCGGTCGCGCTCCGGTGTCACGACAAGAAGATCATGCCGCAAGTAAGTGTTGCCGCCTATCTTCGCGATCTGCCTTCCGCCGGTGGAAGCTGCGACCGCATAGTAGACGTCGGTCATAGCCCCTTTTCTGCTGTCGGCAAATCGCGGATTGGCAAATGCATGCCTCCCGCTCACGCCGTCACTCACCTCGGCTTCGATGACCGCGAAAGCGCCTTTCTTCATCTTGTCCTTCTTCCCGTTCTGCGGGAAGAGGAATAACTCCGTGCGCACGACTCCCTCGTCCGCCGGGGTGTCGCTCACGCGCCGCACGCCGATCTTCTCACCGTCAATAATAGTGTCAAATATAAATCCTCCCTCGAGGAGCTCCAGAAGGAGCGACTCCTCAGCTTCGGGAAGTATAGCTTCTATTTTCTTTAAAAGTTCCATAACTGCCTCATAAATCTGTTTGTGTTTATATCTGTTTTGTATCTGTTTTCTTTCTGTACTCTGTCTCAAATGCCGGATCGTACAGCCTGCTTCTTACATACGCAGACCCTAAAAAATCACCGACAAGGATGAGCGCGGTCTTGCAAATGCCATTTGCACGCGCCGCCTCCGCCAGCGTCCCCACGCTGCAGTGAACGACCTTCTCCTCCGGCCAGGTCGCCTTGTAGACAATAGCCGCCGGAGTATTCTCCGTGTATGTGCCGCCCGCAAGGAGCTCAGCGGCTACACGATCCGTCATCCCTGCGGACAGGAAAATTACCATCGTCGCGCCGTGAGACGCGAGCTTTGACAGGCTCTCCCGCTCCGGCACAGGGGTCCGACCGGCGAGCCGGGTGATAATTACGCTCTGGGAAATACCGGGCAGGGTGTACTCAGCCCCGATGGCAGCCGCAGCTCCGCTAAAGCTCGAGACCCCAGGTGTGTCGTCGTAGGAAATGCCGGCTTCCGCCAGGAGGTCCATCTGCTCGCGGATAGCCCCGTAGAGACATGGGTCTCCGGTGTGGAGCCGGACAGTTGTCTGCCCTCTGCTCTCGGCCTCCCTGACCCGGTCAATGACTTCCTCGAGCGTCATCTCCGCGCTGTTATATATGCTTGCGTCTTCTCTGCAAAGCCCCAGCAAAGCGGGATTCACAAGACTGCCCGCATAAATGACAACATCCGCTTCTTCAAGGAGCTTCGCTCCCCTTATTGTAATAAGATCCGGAGCCCCCGGCCCCGCACCGACAAAATGTACCATACTAATCTCCGACTCTGAGTTTTACTGCATATCCTCTGCTCGAAATCCAAAGAATTCTGCAATTTGGATCTCTTAAGTTTCCTTTCACCAATTCACCCAGAGCTTTCCACATCGAATCATAACCTCCAACTGCTAATAATCTGCCGTGCACCCTGCGTCTCCCCGATAAGACAGTACACATTGGAAAACATGACAGCGCCGACTCTGTACTGATTCTGTGCGCGGTAATTCAAATGTTCCGATACCGCAGTAATGATCGACCCCGTCGTCTCCTCAAAAAGCCCATTATTTTTTAATATCTCGATGCAGGCATCCGCCGTCGCGGCCCTCATGAGGTCACGACAGATTTCCCTGCCGGCCCCGCACATGGCTGCATGGGCAGTAATGATCTCCATGCGGCAGTCTGCAATCCGGCTGTGCGTGTTCATAATTCCACCGGCGAGTTTTACCAGCTTTCCGATATGGCCGACGATGAGGATGTCCTCAAAGCCTTCCGCCCCTGCCTCATCCAGCGCATCGCCGATGAAATTCGAGCAGGTCACGACCGGCACGTTCAATCTTTCTATCCCATTCTCTGCGGCCCAGCCGGTAATGTAAGCCAGACCGTAATTACCGGGAGTCAAGATGAGTCTCCTTTGTCCCATGGCAGCTTTCTGCCTGATCTCCACAGCGATGGAAGATTTCAGAGCCGAAAGACTCATTGGTTCCACGATACCGCTCGTGCCGAGGATGGAAATACCGCCCTCAATGCCGAGTCTCGGGTTGAATGTCTTCTCCGCAATCCTACGCCCTTCCGGTGCATAGATGGTGATCTCGATCGGACCGTCATATCCGAGGGCAATAGCTGCATCCGTGACCGCCTCGCGGATCATCTTCCTCGGGACCGTATTAATCGCGGCAGCCCCGACCGGCTGATCAAGACCGGGCAGGGTGACACGGCCAATGCCGGCGCCGCCGGAGATGGATATAAATTCGGCTGCATTTGCACTTTTGTCAGAGATGCGCTCGGCCGAATTTGCACTTTTGATAGAAATGTGACCGACTGGACTATCACTTTCTTCAGCATCCGGTATAGATGCTCTGGCATAAATCAGGATCCCGTCGGTCGCGTCTTTGTCATCACCCGCGTCCTTGCGCACGGCGCAGGATGCGGCTCCATCGCTGATCGAGATATCGAGGAGCGGCTCTGTGACCCGGATCCCCTTGGGGGTGACAAGGCAGGCTTCAGTCACTTCCCTGCCCGTGAGGAGCATCCGGACCGCCCCCTGGGCAGCAAGAGCGGCGCAGGTCCCGGTCGTAATCCCCATGCGGAGCTTCCTGCCCTCCGATACTACATACTCATCAATCATGTGACCACCTGTATCATTCTCTCTCTTTGGCCGTGCGGATCAGCCAACGTCTGTGAAGTCGGGGAAATCAGATTTTATTCCGCGTCAGACACGCCGATGACCCTGCCGTTATTGTCGATCTCGTAGGTAATTCCGTCGACTTCCAAAGTCCCGTAATCGTTGCGGATACCGTTGGAGAGATATGTCTTATCATCGTAATTGTACTCAGCCAGACGGCCAGCTTTGAACATGGCACTCTTCCCGTCTCTGTTCACAGCAAGGATGCTGACGTCGGCAGGAATATTGGACGTGAGGTCGCTCATGTTATACGTGATCGCGTAGAGGCCGTCGCCGCCCATGACCCGGCGGTCATACCAGAACGTCGAGACATATGTGGCTCCCTTTTTGACCTCGCGGATAACCTCATCATATGTGTTCGGCTTCTCAGTAAAGAGCATACTCGTAGCCCCTGTCTGAACGATATGGCCGGCACTGAACTTTTTGAGGTCCTCCGGGATATTCGTGTCATACCATCCGTAGCCGTGATGGGGCAAATGCAGTATATCCACATGACCGACCATCTCTGCCACCGTTTTCTCATCGTAGCCCGGATCCTTGCCCCTCGGTCCCGCATTGGAGACGTCACCGCAAAGGAGCGCGGTGTGGCCGCCGGCGGTGACTTTGACGACAAGCGAAGCGTCATTGGCATTCACCACCTTCTCGGTGAGATAATCCTGCGAGTAGTTCATGATATCCAGCTCCGCGTCTCCGAAGGTAATATGCGGGCTTGCGGTATAGTGGTTGCCTGCTTTACCGCGGCCTTTGACCCGCTGCCCGTTCATGGACTTGATAGCATCACCCGGGTCACCGGATTTCTTCTCTGTGCCAACCTTGCTCAAAGTCTGCTTTCCGTCAGCGGCAGCTTGATTGTCCTTCGCCGTTTCAGCTTCGCCGGGAAGATTGCTCTCATCCGACTCAGTTTCGCCGGGAAGGTTGCTCTCATCCGACTCGGCGGCGTGATTTCCTCCGTCCGTCTCGGCACCAAGAAGATTGCTCTCATCCGACTCAGCCAGCCACGGGGTCTCGCTCGCGCCCTCCTCGAAGGTATCGACGACAATGAGGCCTTTCTCATCTGCAGTCTTCATCACATTGTCCCAGGACTCGTCGTACCACTCTTCCGGCTTCGTGAGGCAGTCGGCAGAGAACGGCATGAGGTAGATGCGCTCCACATCATAGTTCTGGACAAGGTAGTTCATCGCGCCAATGTGGTCGGCGTGCGCATGGGTCCCGATGATGAACTCCAGATTGTCTTTGGTCACTCCCAGAGCCCTCATAGAAGCGGTGATCTGTTCGCGCTGGTCCCAGTAGCCGCAGTCGACAAGTCCGAAGCGGCCTTCGCTCTCGAGCAATATGCAGTCCATGGCGGCATTGTCCTTGCTGATGCATATGAAATGGATCTTCGTCGTGCATTCCGGGTCTACGGTGACCTGTTTGCTCCCGCAGGCGGTCGTGAGCATGACGGCAAGTATTATTAAAGAAGCTAAAAGTCGTCTCATAAATAATTCCTTTCAGATATCGAACCTCAGGCTCTTAAGAATTCCACTTTACGAATACCACTTTCTAAGAATACCACTTTTGACTGCACAAGTGAAGCTTACGTAAGAGTTCAGGCAGCCACTTTGGGCTGCCTGTCTTGATTCCGGCCATGGTTTAATGACTCACTTTGGTCAAAGGCAGCAACTTCGCCTTGGAATGCAGGATTTTGCTGCCTCTGCCGGTGACCCGATGAATCTCACTTTGCTCAAAGGCAGCAATCATTTCTCAGGAAGCAGGATCTTGCTGCCTCCGCCGGAGACCTTGGCAGTCGTAAAGTCAAAAAAGAGGTCATCGCACAAAGTGCGACAACCCCATAATCAACATCTATGCGCAGCAGACAGTCTGCCCAAAATCAGAGACTCCCCTTGGTCGACCACACCTGATCTCCCAGCCTCGGGTCGTAGGAAGTCGCCTCGTCGAGGGCCTTGCCGAATGCCTTGAAGCAGGCCTCGGCGATGTGGTGATTGTTCAGGCCGTCCAGCATTTTCACATGCAGATTCATGGCAGCCGAATAGGACACCGCATAGAAGAACTCCCGGACCATCTCCGTGTCCATCGTTCCAAGGCGCGGAACCGTAAAATCGACCTTATAATTCAGATACGGTCTGCCGGACAGATCGACAGCGCAGAGCACAAGCGTCTCGTCCATCGGAAGAATGAAGCTGCCGAAGCGGCGGATGCCCGCCTTGTCGCCGGCTGCCTGCCTGATGGCCTCGCCGAGCACGATGCCGCAGTCTTCGATCGTGTGGTGGGAGTCCACGAAGGTATCCCCGTCACAGGACAATTCAAGATCGAACATTCCGTGTCTTGCAAATCCATTCAGCATATGGTCAAAGAACCCTATCCCCGAATCGATGTTGCAAATGCCGGTCCCGTCAAGATTGATGGTGACCCTGATATCAGTCTCTTTTGTCTTTCTCGCTACAGTTGCAATTCTGGCCATGGGAACCGCCTTTCTGCATCAGTTTCAATTAGCGCATTCATCTCTCGACTGAAGTCATGAGGATTCTGCGTCAGAAATTACAGTGTGTCAAGGGCAAGCTGCTTTGTGTGAAGCTTTCCTGTCCCCTCTTTTGTAAATATATTGACATGAGTAAATCCGCACTCGATGGCGGTCCTCACCGCAACGTCAAAGCCACCGTTAAGGAGCTCTCTCTGGTGGGCGTCAGAGTTTATGAATATCTCGCCGCCGAATTTCCTGAGATGCCGGAGAAGGAACCTGTTCGGATAGAGCTCTCTCTTCCGATTCCGGTTAACAGCACCGCAGTTGATCTCGAACGGAATGCCCTGCCGGACCAGATGCTCCATGGCTGTGAGAGCAGGGATCCAGTAGCGGGGTTCATTTTCATCCAGAAAATGCATCTCGTCATTAAAACGTGTCACGAGATCGAAGTGACCGATCAGATCACAATGTGTACGGTCATAGACCTGTGCTTCCAGTTCATAATAAGCTTTCGCGAGTTCGTAGTAGTCTCCGCCGAAGAATCTATTTGCAAGATGCGCCATATATTCTTCAGTGTTGTCGACCGACATCGGAATCTCGGAGCGAACATCAAGGAAGTGCGTCGATCCGATGATAAAATCCGCGCCGTCAGCGCAGCCCGGATCATACATATTGTCAAGCTCAACGCCGCAGAGAATCTCAATTTTGTCGCTGTAGATATCTGCCAGCCTGCGGATCTCTGAAAAATACGCTTGAATGTCCATGTGGATGTCCGGATCCATGTGGCCGGAAAAGCCCAGCTGGGTAAAGCCCAGTGATATGGCTTGCTGCACCATCTCTTCCGCAGTGTTTTTACCGTCGCAGAATGTGGTGTGCGTGTGGAAATTGGCAAGTAATGGCATACTATCCTCACTTATTGAAATTATCGCGATACACTCACGCCTACCAATCTTATCACGAATAATACATGACGTAAATCACATTTTTGCATAAGGCAGAAACTGTTGCAATATATCCGCAACAGTTCAGACATTCTGCACGGAAATATTGCATTCCGGCACAAGCATCATCCTTTCTCAAGTAAGATAAATGCCTTGCTGCCGGAAACGAACTGCATGAGCAGCTTGTCTGAAATATTCATATCTTTCCGGGCTCAAGAAGCATTTGGCATTTATCCTGCAATGGTGTATACTTTGCGAATAAATATTCAGTTCGAAGGAGTCCTATGGCAAGACAACTCACCCGCTGCCAGATGATCGAGCGCAGCATCAATAAAAAATACAGAAAAGAGCTCTGGGCACCGTTTATGACAGCAATCGTAAAATATGAGCTGATCTCCCCCGGCGACAAGATTGCGGTGTGCATCTCCGGCGGCAAAGACAGTATGCTGATGGCTAAGCTCATGCAGGAGCTTCATAAGCATACACGGGTCCCGTTCGACCTCATTTATCTGGTCATGGATCCGGGTTACAATCCGATAAACCGTAAAAAAATAGAGAGCAACGCTGCCCTCCTTGAGGTCCCGATCCAGATCTTCGAGACGGATATCTTTGATGTCGCGAACAAGCAGACCAAGTCTCCCTGCTACCTCTGCGCCCGCATGCGCAGGGGCCATCTCTACGCGAAGGCCAAAGAGCTCGGATGCAACAAGATCGCGCTCGGCCACCACATGAGCGACGTCATAGAGACGGTCGTCATGGCCATGATGAACAGCAGCAAGCTGGAAACTATTGTCCCCAAAGTCCACAGCCTGAACTTCGAAGGCATGGAGCTCATCCGGCCCATGTACCGCATCAATGAGGCCGATATAATTGCCTGGGCAAGATACAACGGCCTCGAGTTCATTCAATGCGCGTGCCGTTTCACTGAGACGACTGCCAGGGACAACGCCGAGACCATGTCCCGACGCCGGGAGACCAAGGAGCTCATCCGTCAATTAAAGAAGACCAATCCGGAAATCGAGACCAGTATCTTTAACGCGTGCCATGCGGTCCAGCTCGACACTTTCCCCGGCTATAAGACACGCGGGGAGCTGCACTCTTTCACCGAGAACTATGAAGATTTTGGATAAGAGAAACTAATATGGCAGTTTCCTTAGAAATCTCCATTACACTCTGTCCCCATTACAGTATAGAATTAAGAAAATGATTTTTTCTACTGCCATTTAGAGTACTTTCGAGTTTAAATTACGGTGGATCAAGATTTATTTTGTCGGATTCTACTGTCATGATTCGAAAAACCGCAAAAAAATTTCAGTGTTATCGAAAAGATTTTTGCTTTCTCTACTGCCTGTTTAGAAAATATGAGTTTTGGAACAGCACTATAATATGATCCTTTTGCTTTTTTGTGACTGTCATTTCAGATACTCTGGCAGTCAAGTATCTAAAAAAGCAATATTGAAACTGCCGACCCATCAGTCGAAATCCCAAAAAAGCAAGATTAAAACTGCCGTCCGCCAATCGAAAGCAAAAAAAGATTAAAACTACCAACCAAAATCAATTCAAGTCTCGCGAGCGAGACTTGAATTGACAAATTAAAGATTCTTCACCATAAGGCACCGGATCGCGTTCATCACGCAGATTACCATGACGCCGACGTCCGCAAATATTGCGAGCCACATGTTGGCTATGCCGAGCGCCCCGAGAAGCAGGCAGGCCAGCTTCACGCCGATGGCGAAATAAATATTCTCATACACTATGCGCATGCATTTTTTGGCTATGCGGATAGCCTTGGCAATCTTGAGCGGATCATCATCCATGAGGACCACATCCGCAGCCTCGATCGCCGCATCTGAACCCAGGGCACCCATCGCGATGCCGATGTCAGCGCGGCCGAGCACCGGAGCGTCGTTGATTCCATCGCCGACGAACGCGAGACGGTCCTTCTCAGTTGACGAGGCAAGAAGCTCCTCGACATGCCCGACCTTGTCTGCCGGGAGAAGGCCTGCATAGTACTCGCTGATCCCGACTTCTGATGCCACCGCTTTTGCCACATTTTCCTTGTCGCCGGTCAGCATGACGGTGCGCCTTACGCCGGCTTTGGCCAGAGATTTCATAGCCTCCGACGCATTTGCTTTCAGCTCATCCGCGATCAGGATATGGCCGGCATACTCGCCATCAAGAGCAATGTGGACGACCGTTCCGACTTTGTGACAATCCTCTGCTGTAATTCCAAGCCTTTTCATAAGGCGGAGATTTCCCGCCGCGACCTGTTTTCCGTCGACAGCGGCGACAACGCCCTCGCCCGAATACTCAGTCACCTCAGACACTCTTCCAAGGTCGAGAGGTTTGCCGCAGGCTTCCTTCAGACTTCTGCTGATCGGATGGCTCGAATGGGCTTCCGCCAGCGCAGCGAGCTCAACAAGCATCTTATCTTCCATCGTGCTGTGATGTACACCGGACACGACAAAGTTTCCCTTGGTTATAGTCCCGGTCTTGTCAAATACGACCGTCTTCACCTGCGACAGCGTCTCCATAAAGTTGGAGCCCTTGATCAAAATACCCTGATTGCCGGCCCCGCCGATGCCTCCGAAAAAGCTCAGCGGGATGCTGACTACGATAGCGCAGGGGCAGCTGATTACAAGAAAAGTCAGAGCTCTGTAGATCCAGTCGCCCCACATCGGCTGCATACCGATCACAAGCCGGATGATCGGGGGAAGGACCGCCAGGGCAAGCGCGCTGTAACACACAGCCGGCGTATAGACTTTCGCAAATTTCGTTATGAACTGCTCGGACTTCGACTTCCGTGAGGTCGCGTTCTCCACCAGATCAAGAATCTTTGAGGCAGTCGACTCCTCGAATTCCCTCGTCGTCTCGATCTTGATGACACCGGTCATGTTGACGCAGCCGGAGATGACTTCATCGCCCGCCTGCACATCCGCCGGAATGCTCTCCCCGGTCAGCGCGGCTGTATTGAGTGTCGTGTGCCCTTCGATGATCACGCCGTCGATCGGCACTTTCTCACCCGGGTTCACCACGATGACGGAACCCACCTCGACGTCATCCGGATCGACCTTCTCTATCTGTCCGTCCGTTTCTATATTGGCGTAATCCGGACGGATATCCATGAGCTCGGAAATATTCTGCCGGCTCTTTCCGACTGCGTAGCTCTGGAAGAGCTCACCGATCTGGTAGAACCACATGACGGCCACACCCTCGGTGTATTCACCGAGAGCCATGGCTCCGATGGTCGCGACTCCCATAAGGAAATTCTCGTCGAATACCTGTCTGTTCATGATTCCCTTGAACGCTTTTCTGAGAATATCATATCCGACTGTGAGGTAGGGAATCATGAATAATGCAAACCTGAGAATCGGCTTGTCATCAAGCGGCAGAAGCAAGAGGACGGCCATCATCACTCCCGCCGAGATGACCCTGAGCAGCAGATTTTTCTGTTTTTTATTCATTTCAGATCCTGTCAGATAAAGATCTGGCAGTCATCCTCCACTACCTTGCAATTCTTGATGACGTTCTGCATTACAGCGTCCACGTCAGCGCCGTCCTCGAATTCGACTTTCATCTTGAGTGCCATAAAATTGACAGTCGCGTCCTTCACGCCGGGAGTCTTCTTTGCGGCTTCTTCCATCTTATTTGCACAGTTGGCGCAGTCGACATCAATCTTATAAGTTTTCTTCATGGCAAGATCCTCTCTTCCTGATTTCGAAGCAATACTTTTTCTTTTATCATATGAACACTTATTCATATGTTTGATTCTATTCTATCACACTCCATTGCGTTGTCAATACATTTCAGATCAGTTGAACCGCATATTTCGATTTCACAGGGGAGGATCGCGCGAGCGTTTCTCAGCTCGCAGGGAAGGACTCACGCTTTTCGATGAAGATGATGTTTGCGCCGGTTCGTGAGACTCCCGCGCAGCCAGTCTGAACTATTTATCCACAAGAGAAAGGCTGCCGCGCACCCGGCGCGGCAGCCTTTCCTGGGGTAATACTATAAAACGGGGATACATCTTACAGCATGATGATTGCTCTCCATCATCTGATGTTATAGAGGAACTTGACAATCATACCTCTCGTGCACTCAGCACCGTCTCTGAATGTTCCGTCGGAGAAGCCGTTCGTGACCTTATTCTCCACTGCCCAGAGAACAGCGTTCTTGAATGCCGGTGTGATCGTGTCCTTGAACGGGCTCGTTGTCTTCTTCGGTTTCGGCTGTCCCTTGTACCTCCAGATGAATGTCACAATCTCACCGCGCGTGCACGGCCTATCCATTCCGAATGTGCCGTCAGGATAACCCTTTGTGATGCCCTTCTGCTGTCCCCAGAGAATAGCCTTATAGAAAGCGTGGCTCGTAGGAACATCCTTGAAGGGGCTCGTTGCTTTGTATGTCGGATTCGGCTTGCCGGCTATTCTCCAGAGGAACATCATAGCCTGACCGCGTGTGCACGGATCATCGATGCCGAAGAGATTAGTTCCGGTGTAGCCTTTTGTGATGCCATTATCGACTGCCCAGTAGATTGCTTTAAAGAACGGATGCGTCGGATCCTTTACATCGTCGAAAAGTCCGTCGTCGACTTCATTCTCGACATAGCTTCCGAGCTCTACAGTGTTCTCAAGCGCAGACGCGTAAGCGGCGACTTTGTATTCAGCTGACTGGTCAAGAGCCTCTGCCAGGATTTCAGCTTCGGCTTCAAATTCGCCCGCTGCATCGACTTCGAAGAAGACCGTTGACGTTGCTACGACCTTGTCATTCTGCGTGATCCTGAATTCTACCGGGATGCGCAGAGGCGGGTTTTCTTCTGTTGTGAAGCCGGATGCAGCGACCTTGTTCAGGTAATCGCTAATCTTGTCACTGACCGTAAGTTTGGCAAGTGCTGTGACGGTGTGTTCATCCGCCGACGCGCCCTTCTTCTCGACGGAACCGCTGAGGATCTCCGCGGAAGTCGTCGTAGAGTAGGATCCCTCAAGAATGTACTGGACCGCCGGGATGAAATGCGGCAGATAGAAGGAACTTGTATGGGTGCCGTTGTCAACAAGGTGATAGTGCTCAACCTCTTTACCTGTAAGCAAACGGCTCATCTGCTCCTGTACATCATAGAAATCATACATATCCTGGTTACCGCAGGCCATGTAGATCCTGTACATATCGAAGTATTCTTTCGATAAATTCGCGCCATCACCCAGAGCCGAAGTATAGTTCAGAGCTCCGTAGAAGCTGATGACACCCGAGAAGAGGTTCGGATTGAAGAGACCGAGTCCGACGGAGCCGGCACCGCCCATAGAGCAGCCGGCTGTGAATCTGTAGCGCTCATCATTAATCGTGCGATAGTGTTCATCTACATAAGGAACCAGATCCTTGATGACCATGTCGCCATATGTGCCTCTCCAGAAGCTTTTCTTTGTCGGATCATCCGGGATGACAACGATCATGTCGCGGATCAGTCCGGCCTTGACAGCCTCATCGAGAACCTGATCGATATCATCGATCTCGTATGTCTTACTTGTGCTGTTGATGCCGTGGAAGAGGTAGAGTGTCGGGTAGCGCTTGACGTTATCCTTCTCATAATAGTCTTCCGGCAGATAGAGACGGAACGACTCTGTATTTCCGGTCGATGTGGACTCATATTCCTCGACTGTGAGGCGGGATCCGCCGGACGATGCCTTTTCGTATGCCGCTCTGGAATAGATGCCTACCGGACCTTCGTACCAGCCGCCTCCGCCGCTGGAATTGCAGGTGCGGACTGCGATCGTATTTGTTCCGCCATAGTTGATAACAGAGGAGTCGATCGGGTATACGCAGTTGACATCCCACGGGTTCGATCCGTCATAGACACCAACGCCCTCCCCGGCAATAGTAAAGTCCATACCGTTGGAACCGATCAGGTGGCCATTGACATAAGTCTCGTTGGCCTCATCAAAGTAGCCGACTGCCATGGTAAGATCTTCTGTCGGGAAGTCAGCGGGAACTTCAAATGTGCGCACATACCACGCATAGCCGCCATAATTGTCCTGACCGCCGAGGGAGGAGTCAAAATCAGCTGTCCACCAGCCAAGGCATGGCTGTACACGACCCCATGTTTCATAGACTTCCGGGACGATATCAGCAATTTTGTCAAGCTCTACGATGGTCTTATCGTTTCTGCGGTAGGTCTTATAGGCCTTGAAATACCATGTACCCATAAGGTCTATCAGCTTTTCGTCATCGGCTTCGCCGACATCCTGTACAGTGACCAGATCGAGGGAAGCAATATCATGCTCCATTCCGAGGAGAGAGATGCTTGCCTTTACTGTTGTGTTGAGACCGTCAGCCATATCACTGCTCTGAAGCTCAATATGCTTTACAGCCTGCTCATTTGCCGTCATAGTACCCATAGACTCACTTACGCTGTAGAGCTCATTGCCTGTGAGCGGATCTATCATCTTCACTGTCAGAGTGACATCCGGAATCTCGGCTACATAGTTTTCGATTCCGCTGTTCACTGTGATCTTCACCGCCGCGTCAATCGTTTTGTCAGCGCTTGTCACAGCCTGCGGTGTGCAGCTGAGACTTCCGGCAAAGAGATTCTCTGTAAATCTCTGGCTGAATCTGTTCAGGGAACGATGAAGGCCTGCCATATAAAACTCGGCATTCTCCTCACCGTCGAGAATCGCGTATTCTACCAGCTTCGGATTCGGAGTACTGTAGACTGACGCACCCCACTGGTAGTAGGGATTGCTTCTCTTCTCAAGACCCGCACCGATATCAGATGTACCTCCGACTTCTGTGCTGTCCTGTGATCCGTTCGGCGCGTCAATATAGAAGAAGCGGCTTGAGAGATAATTCAAGCCTCTGCCGCCCATACGGTCCATACCGGCTACGAAATCATTGTATACAGACCCCTTATCTCCAAGATACGGATTGAAATCGCTTGTGAAGTCGCCCATAAGGGAGCCGAAGCAGTGGAACAGATTTGCAACCTCAGGATGACTATTACTCTCGATCGTTGCCGTCTCAAGTGCCATATAACCGCCGACGTTCACGCCGAGCAGGGCGCGGTAATTGGGATCGGCAATGACAGAGTAATTGTTCTCGATTTCCGCGACAAGTTCCGGAAGCTTGGCCACGTAATCATCACCGGCCTTAAATTCCGGCATGATGACGATCATGTCTATAGCTTCATCGCTGGCCATGATCTCATCAAGAACAGCCTCAATTCCATCTTCGAAATACTGGTCCGCGCTGAAGCCGTTATACGGCATCAGATAGACGGACGGGTATTTCTGAGTCTCGGTATATGTCTCAGGCACATACACTCTGTAACGATAAACCGGGGCGATCTTGCCGACTTCTTCCTCATTTTCCTCAGAAAGAATTTCGGCTGCGTCTTCGGCCGGTGCGGCCTCCGGGGCTTCAGTGTCCTCCACCACAAGAGCAACCTCCTCCGCGGTGTCCTCCACCAGGATCTCGTCCTCGGCAGCTTCTTCCACCATTATCTCCTCATCCGGAAAAGCATCGGGTCCACCGGCATAGACCGACGCGCCGAGGGAAATGGTCATTGCGGCTGCAAGGAATACACTTAGTAACTTTTTCATCTCTCACTCCTTTCCGTCCATGCACAGCGAAACGAGTTATCTGCTCACTCCTCCTTAATGAATGAGCCATATCTGGATTTCGAGTATGTGGACAGTATTCTGATAATAATATTATCGCCTTTCAGTGAGAGATACCATTGAGTGTCTTGTCCGGTAACTTGATGTTTTTTTACTTTCTGTTTTTCTTTCTGAACTCGGACGGCGGCATGCCCTTCTGAGCCTTGAAAGTGCGGTTAAAATGCTCCAGAGACTGATACCCGACGATCTCGCTGATCTGATAAATCGGGATTTTGCTCTCAAGAAGGAGCCGGCAGGCCATTTGCATTCTGTAGGCTGTGAGAATCTCCGTGAAAGAATGACCGGTCTTCCTGCGGACAAGACGGCTGAAGTATGCGGGGCGGTAGCCGAAGGCATCTGCAGCTTCCTCGAGAGATGTATTTGCAAAACTTTTATGCAAATATTGATATACCCTGTATCTAATATCCTTCTCCCCCTGCGTCAGATATTTATCGGCGTCGCGGAGCAGCAGCGAAAAGAGACAGATCACAAGACTCTTTTCAATCATCTCGTAATAATGGCGGTGGCAGTAGTATTCGAGGAACATGCGCTCGATGCATTTCCTGATTTCTGGGTCGTCACCGCAGGAGAAATAGAGGTACGGCGTCCTGTTCTCCCCGCGCAGCACCCCCTGGAAGAAGTTCGACAGCAGGTTGTCATTGGAGAGTATATCGAAAAAGGCGGTCTCGAACGTGCTCTTCTTCAGCATGATATTGAGCACGATACCGTCGTCCGAAAAGACTTCCAGCGCATGGCGGGTGCCGTCGGGCAGAATGATGATGTCGCCGGGCACCATCTCGTAGCTCTCCGTCTCGCTGAACCGGTTGACTGCCCTGCCCTCCATTACGCAGACGACCTCTATATATTCATGCGAATGGTAGTAGGACGGCGTGTAGCGGCTGTGCTTCCAGACAGACAGGTCCGCCGCCAGCGGGAAAATGATCGAGTATTCCCCGAGCACGGAAAAAGGGGCAAAAAGCTCGGGGACCGTGAGGCCTCTGTTCCGAAGATCCTTGACATCTAACGACTTTAAATACTCTTGATATGCAGCCGGGTCACCCTGCTTTTTCATATAGAGATCCCTGTAAAAGAGCTCGTGCTCTTCCCACCTGTGGATTAGTTCTTCAAATTTGTATTCCATACTGCATCTCCTGAAAAATCTTCTCGTACCATAAAGGACCAGCTTCACGTCACCGGCACGATTCAGGCAGCTTAGCCCCGCGCCTACACAAAAATCTCACTTACACATTGCGGAATTAATCCGGATGTGAAGTGAGATTACTTAGTGCCTGCCAACCATTTTGCGCATTCATCTCACAACCGAAGTCACGAGAATTCCGCGTCAAAGTTCATATCCCGCACAAAAGACCCAGCGCGTGATCCGGGTCAGCGTCAGCTGACATGATACCGGACCGAATCCCTGCGGTCTACGGGGAGTACTACTCTTCTATATGTTCAAGGCCCTGATTGATGATGGATCTCACATGTTCGTCTGCAAGAAAATAGATGACCTGCTTGCCGTCCCGCTTGTTCTTGACCAGCTTTGCGTTCTTTAATATCCGAAGCTGATGCGAGATCGCGGACTGGGTCATGCCCAGAAGCTCCGCGAGATCACATACACAGATATCCGCCTCAAAGAGGGCAAACAGAATACGTATCCTGGTCGAGTCTCCGAATACCTTAAAGAGCTCCGCCAGGTCGTAGAGTTCATCCTCGGCCGGCATGTGCTCCCGAATTGCCTGTACAGTCTCGGCATGGACCTCCGTGTGTTCGCAGTGTTCAATTTCATTTATAGCCATGGCGCCCCTCCGCTTTCATTTGAATAATCGTTCATATGTTATTAAGGCTATCACAGGAATAGTATTATGTCAATTGAGCGGAGTTGATATTTATAGGACCTGCGTTTTTCGATGAAAATGGTGTTTGCGCCGGATTAGTAATTCCGTTACAGCCTGTCTGGATTGTAGGTCTTGTTCAAAACATTGAACAATCTGTGACTTCTATTGACTTTTGAGACGTATCGGCTATTATGAAATTGCGCCGTATCCGCGCCTAAGGCGGAACAGCAGCAGGAGGAAACTAAATATGAAAAAGAATTTCGATCTACTCACACTCGTGCAGCTCGCAATGCTCATCTGCATCCAGCTCGTCATGAAAGCCATCGGACTCGGAAGCGTGCCGGTAGGCCCGCTCTACATGAGCTTTCTGACATTGCCGATCGCAGTGGCAGCCATCATCATCGGCCCGGCAGGCGGAGCCATCACCGGAGCCGTATTCGGACTCGTAAGCTTCAAAGACGCGCTGACAGGCGGTTCAGCTATGACCAGCGTGCTTCTCGGAGTCAGCCCGTTCCACACATTTGTTCTCTGCGTTGTGACCCGCACACTCATGGGCTTCCTGACAGGAGTCGTCTACTCGCTGGTAAAGAAACTCGACCACAGGAGAACATGGAGCCTCTTCGTTGGTTCTATCGCCGCCCCGCTGCTCAACACTCTGTTCTTCATGGGTTATATCTGCCTGGTCTTCTACCACACAGATTACGTACAGAACCTGGTGAATACGCTCGGCGTTTCGAACCCGTTCTCTTTCGTCGTCGCCCTTGTTGGTCTGCAGGGACTCATCGAGGCAGTCGCTGTCGGTGTTATCGGAGGGGTTGTGTGCAAAGCCCTGTCCTCCTTTCTTGGCAGGCAGCCGGCTAACATGACAGTAAATCGTATTGTATGATAAAGTAAAAAAGGCGCCGCCCGCTGACTTATCGCGCTTTTCCGCGAGAGTCAGGGCGGCGTTATTTTTGTTGTCAGGGCAAATTTTCTGCCTGCTTGCGGCAGGACCATCTTTGCACAGCTGCGATCTGCCGGAGGTTGTCACGCATCACAGAAAGCGCTCGATAGCCTTCCTGAAATCCTCGAGTGAATGGCTGTCACCATCCTCCATCGCGTGGATCAGGCAGTGGGTGATGTGCTCGTTAATGATCACCTTGCCGAGACTCCGCACGGCGGAATTGACTGCGGAAAGCTGAACGAGGATGTCCGCGCAGTCCTCATCATTTTCAACCATATCCTTTACTTTCTGAAGATGGCCGATGATCCTGGCCAGCCTGTTCAGCACCTTTTTCTTGTGCTCCGGGGAGTGGTAATGCCCGTGCACATGAGCGAGGTGCTCCTTTGTCTGCAAATGTTCATGCGTATGGTCTGCCATTTTATGCTCCTCCTCGGTAAAGACAACATCGCCGGAATCAGGTTCTGAAGCTCCGACCGCGGTAAGTCCCCACTGCTTGCCTTAAGGCAAGGAACTTTACACATATACGGGCTTCAATACTGAGTATTATAGCACAGGCCAAAGCGCGTGCGCGAGTTTTCGAATACCTTCGCGAGGCGAATTTCCACTCGCGAAACGAAGATGCCTGATTACTGCAGCCTGAGCGGCAGCTCCAGATTGTTCCCTTCAAGAAGCTCCTTATCCCGAAGTATCCTGTCGGTCGGACCATCGGCAATGATCTGCCCGTCAGCCATAAGAATCGTACGGTCACAGGTATCCATAATCATGTCCAGGTCGTGGGAGGCGATGATCTTCGTCGCCTGAATGCGGGTCAGTATGTTAATGATATTCCTCCGGTTCCTTGGATCCAGCGCGATCGACGGCTCGTCGAGCAGCAGGATCTCGGGCTCCATGGAGAGTATCGTCGCGATAGAGGCCAGCTTCTTCTCGCCGCCGGAAAGTCTCATGATCGGTCTGTCCTTAATATGCGTAATACCTGTCTCCGCCAGTGCCCGGTCCGTGCGGGCTCTGACCTCGCTCTCAGAATACCCGTAGTTCCTCGGTCCGAAAGCCACGTCCTCACCCACGGTCGTCATAAATAGCTGGCTGTCCGAATCCTGGAACACATAGCCGATCTTCTGCCTGATCTTTGGCAGTGTTTTCTTTTCAACGAGAACGCCGTCAATCATGACGCTGCCCGAAAAACCCGGATTCAAGCCTACAAGTATCTTGAGCAGAGTGGATTTTCCCGCTCCGTTCGCACCTACCAAACCAACAGATTCGTCAGAAGACACCCTGAGCGAGATATCTTTCAGGATATCCGCTCCCTTCATGTATGCAAATGTCAAATTTCTTATTTCGATCTGTCCCATTTTTACTCCATTCATGTCAGCGTCAGTTGACGTCTTCCAAGCTGCATCCCTGCGGCCTTTGCTCCACTACGACCGCCGCCTACATGCCTGCGGGTAAACGCAAACATCCGCTGTACGTTCTACCCACAGGACACCAAGTGTACCCCGGCATGCATATCCTACTGCATTATTCAGACGAACAGCGATCCCACCATTTCAAAAAGAGGGAAGTTTCTGAGGAACAGAAATACGCAGCACCAGGCTGCAAGATAAAGCAAGTCAAAAGCCCGCCATCGTATATCGGATTTCAGGTATCGAAAATCCGAAGAATAGCCGCGGAGAGACATGCTGGCGAAAACGTCATTTGCACGGTCCATGCTGCGAAGAAGCAGCTGACCGGCAAGTGACCCCCAGACTTTAAAATGCACACCTTTCTGACCGGGAGCCCGAAGCGAGTAAGCCTGCGTGATCCGTTCTGTCTCGGCAAGCAGCAGCCCGACATAGCGGTAGATGAGCAGGGTCTCAGTGATCAGGATGCCGGGAAGGTGAAGAATGCTGAGCGCGTAACATATATTTTCGATGGACGTCGACGCGATCAGGACGTAGGAGGCAAAGACCGCGAACACACCCTTCATGATCAGCGTCAGCATAGAGACGAATCCCGCCCTCACGGCGAACCCGAAAAGAAGCATCGGAGCCCTGTCGAAAATCGGGTTGAAGATTCCGATCAGGCACACAAGGGGCAGGACGATGCGCACTCTTCGAAGGCAGTCGGTTATGCTGAGGTC
The DNA here is from genome assembly GCA_045112915.1 of Lachnospiraceae bacterium. Taxonomy (GTDB): domain Bacteria; phylum Bacillota; class Clostridia; order Lachnospirales; family Lachnospiraceae; genus Chordicoccus. Next base: position 24,516 of record JBGUIK010000080.1, on the reverse strand, counting down.
GCCCGCCATGAACAGGATGAGCGGATATAGCCCCATGGACAGCACGCCCAGAATATCATAGGGATTGAAAGAGACCAGGCAGACGATGTAAAAACATGTACACGCAAGTTTGACCAGTGGGTGAATGCGGTTCAGCCACTGGTCTCTTTTTTGCAAATCTTCAATTCTGTGAATCTCAGTTATTGCACTGCTGATCTTGCTCATTACTATCTTTAAGCAGTTCGTGCCTTTTTGTAAAACTTGAACGCTGTGCAGCCTCCGATGCAGACGAGCGCGACAACCGCGCCGCCGACGATGCCTGAAAATGACGTGCCCACCGCCGATTCGCTGCCTTTGAACGCATAGTCCGGCAGAAGCGATGTGGTTTCCTGAACACTGCCCGCCGCCTCATAGATAGATCCTTCCGCATCAAGTTCTGTGCTGCCTGTGATTCTCTCAATCGACCATTCGAGGCCGTCAGGATAGGATGATGCCAATAGCGACAGGCCGCCTCCGATCAAAGCCGCGCACACGCCGATGATGGCAAGGGTCTTTCCTACGGAGAGACGGTTTTCATTTGCGGAAGCGTCAGAGCAGTAAAGAAGCTCCGGTCTTGCGGAATATACAAATGACAGTACCGCCGCGGTGATAAGCCCTTCCACCGCGCCTATTGCAAGGTGGATGGGCTGAATTGCCAGCAAAAATGCTGAGAAAGGGAGCTCAGTGATTCCGGACGCGAGGGTCTCGAGCACGACGCTGAAAGCCCCCATCTGCAGAGTGACCACGGAGCCGATGATCGATGCCGCGATAATCTTGCCGCGGGTCATGCCGCCCTTCATAAAGAGACGCCAAATCAGGGCACCGACAAAGCACCCGTAGAATGCCATGTTCCAGACATTGCAGCCGAGAGCCAGCAAGCCTCCGTCCGCGAAAAGGAGGCATTGGATCAGCAGCACGCTGATCATGGTGAGGAAAGCGCCGCTGGGCCCGAGGAGCGCAGTCAGCAGCATGCCTCCGCAGAGGTGGCCGCTGGAACCTGTGCCCGGGATCGTGAAATTGATCATCTGGGTCGCAAAGACGAAGGCTCCCATAATTCCCATGACCGGAATCTTTTTCGGGTCAGCCATGTCTCTAACCTTTTTTACGGAATATGTCGCTGCGCCGGTCGAGCACAGGTACATTGTGCCCGCGACTGCCGGAGCGACAAGCGCGTCTGCCATATGCATAAAGTTCCTCCTCATGGACCATTCTAAACGCTCCGAACTTTCATCCCGTAATTGGAACCGGAGCTTAATCGACTTTATAAACCAAGAACACCTCGGTGTTCTTGCCGCACCGCGCAAAGTGCGAAGTACCTTCCACATAACACGGCTGCGGTTCGCCGGAGACTTGGCGCGGAATTCCAGTCAGCATCAACTGACATAATTTCAAAGTAAATCCCTGCGCATCCTGAGGATATTTTACTTCACTAAAGCGAGGATTTTAAGCCCCATGGGGGGATATAATTTTGCGCAACAGACTGCTGCCTTTCTTCCAGACATAAAAGGAGCTATCGTATAAGTGCAGCTGCCCTTCTTCCAGACGTAAAGAGCCGGCGCGTAATGCGCCAGCCCATGATTTACACTCTTGTCGCCACATATCTTCCGTCTTTATCCCGATCGACCCGTATGACAAGGTCGTAGGAGTCGACCTCTATGCACTTAAAAAAGTCCGGCTTTGGATAAATGTGCTGCGTATTTTCATTGAAGAAATGTTCCGCGCCGTTCCACTCAAGCTCACGTGCGCGCTCCTTTATGTCGGGCATCGGATGACCAAGGAGAATGCTCTTAATGTATTCGGCGCAGAGGACGTCTTCATTTGCACGGCGAACACCGGCATTGCCCATCGCGCAGAAGGAGACAGTCTCCGGATTCTTCTTTTTTATATACTCCGCAATGGCCCGCGCATTGAGCAGGCTTCCGGTGATGATCTCATCCGCACCGGTCGCGTTCACGATTCCCTGGGTCCCGGCGCTGGTCGAATGGATCAGCGTTTTTCCGGTGAAATCGATGCCCGCGATGCCGGTCGGCGAGTTGCCGTAATCGCAGCCCGGGACCTTTGCTCCGCCGCGCTCCCCGAAGAGAAGCCAGTCCGGATGCTCCGCCTTCAGGGCAAATGCCTCATTCATGTCGCCGATCGGATAGATTTTTACCGCTCCCTGGGCGAAGAGGCAGACTTCCAGAGAGAATGCCCGCAGCACATCTATAACGACAGTGAGACCTTCGGCCTGTTTTGCTCCGTCAATCAGTTCCAATATCTTTATGTTCATATGCACCTCACCTTGTCTGCGCGTACTCTCTGAGCTTTCTCTTCTTCTCTGCGCTCATGCGGCTGGGCACCGCAATTTCAACCGTGACATACTCATCACCGCGCCCGCTGCCGTTTCGTTTTGGCATGCCTTTTCCACGCAGCCTGATCTTCGAACCCGGCTGTGTGCCCTCTTTGACCTTGCATTTGACCTGCCCGTCCGGCGTCGGCACCAGCACTTCTCCGCCGAGGACAGCTGTCTCGAAAGGCACGCGGACCATGGTGTAGACATCGCTGCCCTTCTGGAGCAGCACTCCCTCACGTACAGGGATGTCCTTATCCGGACCGCCGGAGCTCTGCCCTGCTGCCCTTCCGCCTCCAAAGCTGCCTGAACTTCTGTATGTCTGGCCGCCGGAAGACCTGCCAAAACCGCCGAATCCACTGCTTCCGAACGCCTGCTTCAATATGTCATCGATGTCCATGTTGCTGCCATTGAAGCGGAACTCATGATATGTTCCGCCGGGACCGCCTGAAAATCCCGAGAAGCTGCCGTTTTTGAACTGCTGCCATGCACCGCCGTAGGGGTTTCCTCCGCCCGGACCGGCGCTTCCGTCGAAGGCGGCAAAACCGAACTGATCATAGAGCTTACGCTTTTCCTCATCGCTGAGAATATCGTAGGCTTCCTGGACCTCCTTGAATTTTGCCTCGGCCTGCGGATTATTATCATTTGCATCCGGATGATATTTCTTGGCAAGCTTCCTGTAAGCTTTCTTGATGGCATCAGAAGTCGCGGTTTTGTCCACGCCCAGAACTCTGTAATAATCCCGTTTTGCTCCCATACCACTTTCCTCTTTTCTTATCTTAAAAAAGGCTGCACACCCCGTTGGATATGCAGCCCATAAGTTCCCCGGGGATGTCTCCATTATCCCACATAGGGTTATATTTCTCAATCAGCGTTAGTCGATGTTGATGAATCTCTTCTGCTCAACGACCGGCTGTGCTTCCTTCTTCGGGATATCCAGTGTCAGGATACCGTCCTCATACTTAGCCTTGATGTCTTCCTCTGTGACATCTTCGCCGACGTAGAAGGTTCTCTTGGCGCTGCCGAAGAATCTCTCTCTGCGGATGTACTTGCCATCCTCGTCCTTCTCGTCCTTGCTTGTGCCTGTCGATGCTGTGATCGTAAGATAACCGTCCTTAAGTTCGGCTGTGATATCTTCTTTCTTTACTCCCGGAAGGGATACAGAAACTTCGAAGCCTTTCTCCATTTCCTTGACATCGGTTCTCATGAGCTCGTGTGTCGGTCTGGACGGAGCGTTCATTCTTGTGAAATCCTTGAACGGATCCTCGAAGAAATCATCAAATACGTTTGTTCTGAAAATACTGGGCATTAACATAATATATACCTCCTCTATGTAAATGTGTTAATTACTTTTTTGAGAACTCAGGATCTGCTTTCTTTGGGTTTTGCATTTGCTTCTTCCTTTGTTCTAGGTGTAATATAACACTTATATTGGCACTCGTCAAGAGTGAGTGCTAATAATTTTTGTGAAGTTTTTGTGAACACAAACAAGGGACAGTTCTTTTAGCGTGAGACAGTTCAGAAAGGCTGCTTTTTTGTTCGTTTTCGTCGTAAAGCATCCATCTTCAAGAGAAAAACATTGCAGGTCCGACTGAGAGATCAGGAAACGCATAGCGTTTCCTAAGCTCGCAAGGTAGGACCTGCGTTTTTCGATGAAGATGATGTTTACGGCGAATTATGGAACTGTGCTGCAGCCTTTCTGAACCGGAATTTCACGCAAAAAGAACCGTCCTCTTTCTTCACGCCATCTGCCTCGCCACAAGCTCGGCGAAAGCCCCTTTCTTATCTATCAGCTCATCGTAGGTGCCCTCCTCGATGATAGCCCCCTTGTCCATCACGAGGATACGGTCACAATTCTTGATTGTAGAAAGCCTGTGAGCGATCACGATCCTGGTGCTCTTAAGGCAGTCCAGCGCGTCCGACACCTGCTTCTGTGTCTTGTTGTCCAGCGCGCTCGTCGCCTCATCGAATATAAGTATGCGCGGCTTCGGCGCAATCGCTCTGGCGATCATGAGCCTCTGCTTCTGTCCGCCGGAGACACCTCCCTGACCCTCGGAAATCACGGTCTGCATCCCCATCGGCATATCGCGGATGTCCTGCGCGATACCTGCGGTCTCAGCCGCCTCCCAGGCATCAGCTAAAGTGAGCTGCGGTGCGGAAATCGTTATGTTCGAAAAAATATCTCCCTGGAAAAGCTGTCCGTTCTGAATGACAACGCCGATCTGCTTTCTCAGCGACCTCGGATCAAGAGACGCAAGGTCCCGGCGGTCGTAGTACACCGCTCCGGTCTCGGGCTTCTCAAACCCCAGAAGCAGACGGATCAGTGTCGACTTCCCGCATCCGGTGCGGCCTACTATAGCCACATACTCTCCAGCCTTGATCTTTAGAGACAGATCTTTTAATACATAAGGCGTGTTCTCCTCATAGCGGAAGGAAACATGATTCACCTCGATGCTGCCGGACACCCTCGTGACCATCTCTTTGTCAGCGGCAACTTCCGGCTCCGCCTTCAAAATGGGCTCCGCCATCTCAAGCACCGGCCGGATACCCGCGATAGAGAGCGCAATGCTGGTAAGTGATGAGAACGCTCCCATGACCATGCCGTAAGCTGCGTTAAAACCGACGTAATCGCTGACGCTGACGCCGTACCTGACCGCCAGATAATAAAGAATAATCGTGCCGATCAGAGATATTGCCGTGACCAGCACACTGTTCAGTTTGATGAACAGCGGCGGGTTATACTGCAGCCGCGCGTCCTCCGAATACTTCTGTGCCCATCTGGCAAATACTCTCTTCTCCGAACCCGAAAGCCGTATCTTCTGAATACCGTTCAGCATCGCGAACGCCATGCCGCTCTCCTCAGCGGTTATCTTCATACGCCGGCGGGAGATATCGATCTGCATCAGCGATGCAACAACACCGATAATGACCGTCGAAAGAATAATGATGATCGACGGTACGACCAGGACTCTCGCGAAGCTGAAGATCTGCATGATATAGATGAGGGACATAAGGCTCGTGAGTCCGACTGACATGAAGTTGTCAAGCAGCATGGTACACAGAGAATTTACCGATTGGGCTCTGCTGGACAGCTCGCCGGACGAGTACTTCCGGAAAAAATTGACCGGCAGGGAGAGAATACGCATCATGACGGAGGCCTCCACGGCCAGCGACGTCTTCGTATTGATGCGCTCCATGAGAAGGCTCCTCACCATACTCAGCATCTGGGATGCAAATGCAGCCGACACCAGAAATGCCATCATTCCGATAAGCACTGAAGCCTGCTTATTCATAAGAATCTTTCCTGTCACAAGAGAGTACACTTTCGGTTCGATCGTTCCGACCAGAGTCACAACCAATGTGGCAAGTGCTATCTGCAGAAAATCGCTGTTAGATATACTATTCTTCATGTAGAGGATCAGATCGGGAATTCCGAGAGGTTTCATCGGCAGGGATTGATAGAAGCAGAAGGCTTCCATCTCGAACAATCCCGCGTTCTTCTTTGTCACTACATTCATTTTTCCCGTGACCGAATCGCTGAACCAGTACGTTCCGAAAAGGTTCGGCAGCAGTGCGACCGCATTCCCGCTCTCCCTGAAAAAACCGAGCATAGGACCGTAGGCATCATACTGCCAGCCTTCTGTGAGCTCGACGTCGCGGATCATGAGACCTGTAGGGCGAAGAACATAGTCAAGCTGATCGCCGATATTCTTTACATTCTCCGGGAGCTCGACCGGCTTTTCGTGATAATACTTTAAAATTGAATCAAGCGCTTCTTTGGCGATCAGTCTCTCATCCTGCAGCCTCTGGGCTGCTTTCTCATCCAGCACGACACCGGCCAGACGCAGAAAAGAATCCTCCAGAATTTCCTGGTCGCTCGCAAGGCGCTCTTTTATTTGCTCGTCAAACCAACCCATTGACGCTGACCTCCTTACTCTGACGTGACAAGCTCGGTATAAGCACCGCCCCGCGCGTACAGCTCATCGTGCGTTCCTCTCTCAACAATCTTTCCCTTTTCGAGAACAATGATCTCGTCGCAGTCCCGGATCGTGGAAAGGCGATGGGCTATAACTATACAGGAGATGCCGCGGTCCTTCACAGCCTTGACCAGCTCGTACTCAGTCTTGGCATCCAGAGCGCTGGTCGCCTCGTCCAGAATTATGATCGACGGATCCTGCGCAAGGGCACGTGCAATCTCAAGACGCTGCCGCTGCCCGCCGGACAGATCCCGGCCGTTTTCAATAAGTTTATACTTGTAACCGCCGGGCCGCTGGAGGATATCATCGTGGATCTGTGCATCCCGGGCAGCGAGAACGATTTCAAAGTTCTCGATAGAATTGTCCCACATGCGGATATTGTTCTCAATCGTGTCCTCGAACAGCACTATATCCTGATCGACCATGGCAATCGAACCTGTGATGACCGCCCTGGGGTAAGCTTCCATGGGTTTTCCGTCAAAGAGGATCTCGCCCTCCCACGGCTGATAGAGTCCTGTGACCAGCTTGCTGACCGTAGACTTGCCGCTGCCGCTGCTGCCGACGATAGCAACACGGCTGCCGGGCTTAATGTGGGCGAAGAAATCCGAGATGACGGGGGTCCCGAGACGTGAGTAACCGAATGTGAGGTTCTTGATCTCGATGTCTCCGAGCAGCTTTGCGTAGCTGATATTGTCCCGGACCTCTTCATCCTTTATCATCGGATCGTCCGGATATTCCATAACGTCATCAACGCGCTCCATCTGAGTACGCATTTCCTGGATCAGCTGACCGGCGCTGATCATAGTCTGAGCCGGTCCCATGAACGAAGCCAAAAGTCCCTGGAAAGTCGTGATCATACCGACAGTGAAATTGTCATTCATCGCAAGCAGTATGCCCATGAACATGACCGCGTAATTGGAAAGCGAGCTGATAAATGAGGGAATCCATCCGATCTTCGCGTTGAGCGTCGCGTACTTTACATTCTGTGTGTTGACCGACGCCTGATATCCTGCCCATCTTCTGAAAAATCCTTCCTCCGCTCCGGAGGACTTGATCGTCTCGGTCATACTGATGCCTGCAAGGGTCGCAGAGACCAGCTTGCCCTCGTCGCGCATGAGCACTCTCGTGAGATTTACGCGCTTCTCGGACATATACCGGGCGACCAGCATGTTAAGCACCAGAGATGTGATACCTACCAGAGTCATAGCCGGGCTGTAGCGGATCATGACCACCAGGTAGAAGAGCATCATGAACATGTTGAGTACCAGCGGAGCCACCTGTCCGACCAGAGTACTTGCGATCGACGCGTTCGTGTACTGCCTCTGCATGATATCGCCGGTCATGCGCTGTGAAAAGAATTCGATCGGCAGCCGCAGGACCTTCCACATATAGGAAGCGTTGCCCTCTATTGCCATCTTCCCGTTGATCTTGAGCGAATATGTAACTCTCGCCCACTCGACAATGATCTGAAACACTGCAAGGAGCGACATGACCACAATAAACGGATGCAGCCAGCCGGGGGCTCTGCCGGTCAGAAGCCGGTCGAAGAAGATCCTGGACATGACCGGATTAATAATGCCGAACAGGTAACCGATGATAGTCGTCATGACAACGAACGCGACGGCGGATCCTGCTCCGCGAAGTCTCTTAGCCGCAAATTCCAGTGTGCTCTTGCGCTTGCCGGAAGGCACGAACTCTTCGCTGGGGACAAAGGTCAGTACAACACCTGTAAATGATTTGTCAAATTCGTCTTTGGACACCTCGACCCTGCCTCTTGCGGGGTCATTGATGATGGCTTTATCCTTCTTGAAACCGTTAAGGACCACAAAATGGTTAAAATTCCAGTGAATAATGCACGGGAAAGTGCCGTTCTCTCTCAGCGAGTTGATATCCATCCGGTATCCCTGCGGTTCAAGGCCGTAACTCACGGCCGCCAGGTATACATTCTTCAGGTTGGAGCCGTCGCGCGAGACGCCGCAGTCGAGGCGGACCTGCTCGAGCGGGATCCATTTGCCATAATAAGCAAGTACCATAGTCAGGCTGGCGGCACCGCATTCGAGCGCTTCCATCTGCATGACCACAGGTACTTTGGCCACCTTAGGATACTTAAGCGGCTCTTTTACTGTCTTTGTTTTCCTGTCTTTTTTCTGCTCTGCCATGCGGGAAATCCCCTTTCTATATCAGTTGAGCAGGAAGCTGATCGGCTTCGTGGACTCGGTCACGATCTCAGCACTGTAGTAGCCTGCGGGTATGCTTTCTTCGTCATCTGTCCCAATGCTGATGAACACAGCGTTATATATGTCGCAATCGGTGACAGTGAGCTTTTTCCCGTCAATGGAAGCTCTTCTGTTCTCCTCGAAAAATTTCAGGTAGCCGCCGCCATCATCATATGTTGAGATGATGCCGTTATTTACCGTCAGATATACAGTCGGTGCCGCGTCATATTCAAGTGCCTTGTCCGCTTCATCAAGCTCCATCAGATAGTAGCCGTCTGTCAGCTCAGTGTCACCGTCGAATTTGAGTTCCAGAGCCAGCTTCCGGGTCTGAATAATATCCTGCACGTATCCGGTACGGTCGGCAAATCGTACCGGCATCTGCATTGTGATGATATCCGGCTGCGAGAATGATACGTCCGCGCTGATATCGCCGTGATCCACCAGAACATTGATATTGATCGTACTCTCCATCGTGGTCGTGGAGGCGTACACAATAAAGCCGATGAGAAGCGCGGCTATCGCGGACAGGATCATCCACATCCGGGGGCTGGTGACCCGCATATAGTCATGCAGCTGCTCCGGTGATGATATGCGATCCAGGCTTTCTTTTCTGAATAACTGATTTCCCATGTGAATGTGGCTCCTTTCAATGGCAAAAATATCGTGGGCGGCTATCCGCGTATCTGTATTTTTGGCTGATTAGAATATTTTAGCACAAATGACAGTATGGTAGCGCTATAAAAAGAAAAATGTATGATACAATAGAGGAAACACCATGCAGCCGGGCAAAAATCTCATCTCTGTTTCCCGCCATCTATGAAACGGGAATATCGCACACTGAGATATACTGCTGCCGGCTCGTTGACACAGGAGGTTCCAATGAAGCTCAATACCAGTCAGACCATACGCATAGGCTTTGCCTTTTTATCGATCTGCGCTTTCTGGCAGCTCTACAACAACGTTGTCCCGCTCATTCTGACCAACACATTTCATCTGAATGAGACTTACTCCGGCATCATCATGGCAGCGGACAATGTGCTCGCACTTTTCCTACTTCCCCTTTTCGGCTCAATTTCCGACAGAACTAATACCCGAATGGGACGAAGAAAACCCTTCATTCTGTTCGGCACCATAGCGGCTGTCTGCGCGATGATGCTCCTGCCGGTCATCGACAATCTGTACGCGGGCACTCACAATAAAGTACTCACAGGCGTCTTCATCGCAGTCCTCGCCCTCATTCTGATCATTATGGGAACGTACAGAAGTCCGGCTGTCGCCCTGATGCCCGATGTAACTCCCAAGCCTCTCAGGAGTCGGGCAAATGCAATCATCAACCTCATGGGTGCTCTCGGCGGCATCATTTATCTCATCATCGCAACACTTCTGTATTCGGAAAAGCGCACGGCGGGTCTTGACCACGTCAACTACTTCCTGCTCTTTGCGGTCGTCGCCGGGATCATGCTGCTCTCACTGGCAATTGTCATGTTCACTGTCAATGAGGTTGCCCTTTCCGCAAAAATGCGTGAGTACGAGGCTGCCCATCCGGAAGAGAATCTCGCTGAGACAGACGAGTCCGGTAATGAGGCTCTGCCGTCGGATGTGAAGAAAAGTCTCGGCTTTATCCTGGTCTCCGTCTCGCTATGGTTCATCTCCTACAACGCGGTCGAGACCTGGTTCACGACCTACGCGAGCAGGCAGTGGAACATGGCCCTCGGAAGCTCATCTTTATGCCTGACCATAGCGACAGTCGGTGCGATCATAACCTACATTCCCGCCGGTGCCATGGCCGGAAAAATCGGCAGAAAAAAAACGATCTTGGGAGGAATCGTTCTCATGATTGCCGCATTTGCATTGGTCTTTATTTACACGCTGCTGTCAAATCACTTCAGCCCGATCCTCTATGTCATCTTCGTCATGATCGGTGTAGGCTGGGCAGCGATCAACGTGAACTCTCTGCCCATGGTCGTAGAGATGTGTAAAGGAAGCGATATCGGAAAATTCACCGGCACCTACTACACGTTCAGCATGGCGGCCCAGACCGTGACCCCCATCGTCGCCGGCTGGCTGATGAACCATGTGAGCTACGGCACGCTTTTCCCGTATTCGCTGTTCTTCATCACTGCCGCGTTCCTGACTATGAGCATGGTGAAGCACGGGGACTCCGAGGTGACGGTAAAGAAGGGTCTTGAAGCCTTTGACGTAGATGATTAATTCTTTGTAATCTGAATAACAGCGGGGCTGTCGTATATGACGATGTCCCTGCATACAGCAGCCATTTGCCGATAAAGTCTGCTGTATGTTGAGATTCGCCGGATTACGGCAGCCCTCATTTATTGCATGAAATCATATTCAGTTGTTGTCGCCGGGAGATTCCTCCGCATCATCATAGGTCTTCTCGCTGATGATGTAGCGCGGCCTGTGCTTGCTCTCCATGTAGATTTTCCCGATATATTCGCCGATGACGCCGAGAGACAGCATTTGCAGACCGCAGGTCAGGAAAATGATGACCACTGTACTGGCCCAGCCCGGAACAGTATTGCCCATAAAGCGATCCACAACCGCCCAGATGATACCGATAAAGCTGAGGAATGACATGATTGCTCCGATTGCGGCGATCATGCGGATCGGTTTGATGCTGAGCGAGGTGATGCCGTCAAAGGCAAGCCCCAGCATCTTTGCGAGCGGATAGTGAGAACTGCCGGCAAGGCGCTCATGGCGCTCATAATAAACACTTGTGCTCTTGAACCCGACCAGCGGAAACATACCGCGAAGGTACAGATTCACTTCCTTGAAGTTCGCAAACTCCCGGAGGACTCTCGACGACGTCAGCCGATAGTCCGCATGGTTGTAGACGACTTCCGCCCCCATGGCGTTGAGCAGTTTATAGTAGAGCTGCGCGCTCGAACGCTTAAAAAATGTGTCCGATTCGCGGCTGGATCGGATGCCGTACACGATATCGCAGCCATCCGCGTACGCGTCGACCATGGCCTCCATGGCGGTCACATCGTCCTGCCCGTCGCAGTCGATGGAGATCACTATGTCAGCGCGGTCCTTGGCTTCCATGAGCCCGGCGAGAACGGAGCTCTGGTGACCTCTGTTCCGGCTCTGGCGAATGCCGGTGAACACCGGATCCTCAAGTGCCAGAGATGATATGATCTGCCATGTTGAATCTTTACTCCCGTCGTCCACAAAAAGGACCCTGCTCTCGCTGCTGATCTTGTCTTTTGCGATCAGATCCCGAATCTCATCCCTGAACATGCCGGACGTGACCGGCAGAACTTCCTCCTCGTTGTAGCAGGGAATCACTATATATAAAATTGGGTTCATAAATAAATCCTCGGTTATAACCGGCAGAAACCCACTGCCTTCAGGCGATAGACAGCTGACATCTCATACCCTCTTATGCACTTCACTGCTCACCCGCGCCGCCGGCCGCATGTCCGGTCCGCATGTCCTGCAGTACTGCGAAAATATGCAGCGACGACATTTTCTGCCAGAAAAGCGTGACCAATCTGGCTGCGGCGTAAGACATGACCGCCAGGGTTACAAATGACGGCACCGCCCAGTGGGTCGCAACGACTATTTTTACTATACCGTAAAAATAATAACAGAAAAACGGGTGAATGAACCATATATTTGTGCTTTCCTGTCCAAATACATCAAATAATTTTCCTAAAGCAGGAAATCTGCGCGCCAGATCGGGAATAAGTACACAAAGCAAAGGAGCGTAAATGACATCGAAGTACTTGCTGAGGAAGACCTGACGGAGAAGAATCACTACAAGGACGAGCAGGATCTCGGCTGCTGTCCGGAGTTTTCCGGCCCGGTCCAAAAAGGCTGAAATCCGGCCTGGCAAGTCATTTTCGGCACAAAAGACACCCATCACAAAGCAGGCGTAAAACGGTTCTCCCATGCAGAAAAAAGAATCATAGATCAGATTGCCCTGCCGGGCATCTCCGAGGAAGGCATACCATATGTCAGGGAAAACTTTCCCGAAGAGTACCGTGATGATAAGGATAATGAGGAATTTTGCGGCTGGGCTGCATTTGCCCGCGGCATATCTCACCAATGGGAAGCAGAGGATCATCAGCACATAGCATCGCAGGAACCACCACTCAAAGTTGTAGGTATCGTAGATTGCCAGGAAGTTGAGCACAAGTTCCCTGACCGAGAATACGTTGTAGCGCCCGCATAGCGAGACCTCCACGGCATACACGCCCTGGTTTCGGAAGAATATGAAGGCGATCGGGATGAAAATGACGAAGACTTTCCAGTAAGAGATATAGAGTTTTTTGAGTCTTTCCAGCGCGTCGAACTTGATTCCCGCGTAGCGCTTTGCGAGGCCGTAGCCGCCTAGAAAGAAGAACAGGGGCACACAGACTTTTCCGAAGTGCCCGATAAAAACAAAGAAATATGTATCTCCGAGAGGGATGAGACCTTTAAGGCCTCCGTCGGCGATCCTGTCCTGGAAGGCCCACATGTGGTGCATGAGCATGAGGATGACCGCGGCTCCCTTGATTACCCTGGTGTCGTTTTTTGTAAAAAACTTCATTTATTGAATCCTGAAATTGTCTGCAGCCTTAAAGTGAACGTTGACAATTATAGCAGAGGGGGCGTTCCATAATCAAGAGTGTCGTGCGCTGGAGCGCAAATTGGGGACGGTTCTTTTCGCGTGAAAAAATCCACGCGAAAAGAACCGTCCCTAAATCGTCTCGATGAAGATGATGTTTGCGCCGTTCTCAGACACGGCGCTGCAGCCCGTCTGAGCGGCTGCGCAATCGAATCAGATGTCGAACTTCGGGATGGACGCGAAGCCTCTCTCGAGGTCCTCATCGTTCGGAATGTAGTCTGTCATGGTTCCGTTATTGAACTGCTCATAGGCGACCATGTCAAAGTAGCCGGTACCGGTAAGGCCGAAGATGATGGTCTTCTCCTCGCCGGTCTCCTTGCACTTCAGTGCCTCATCGATTGCGGTGCGGATTGCATGGCTGGACTCCGGAGCCGGAAGGATACCCTCGGTGCGGGCGAACAGGCGGGCTGCCTCGAAGACAGATGTCTGCTCAACAGCGACTGCCTTCATGTAGCCGTCATGATACAGCTGGGAGAGGATCGGGCTCATTCCGTGGAAGCGGAGACCGCCGGCGTGGTTAGCGGACGGAATGAAATCGTGACCCAGCGTGTACATCTTGGCGAGCGGTGTGACCATGCCGGTGTCGCAGAAGTCATAGACATACTTGCCTCTCGTAAAGCTCGGGCAGGATGCCGGCTCGACCGCAATGATCTCGTAATCCGCTTCGCCGCGGAGTTTCTCGCCCATGAACGGGGAGATGAGGCCGCCGAGATTGGATCCGCCGCCGGCGCAGCCGATGATCATATCCGGCTTGATGCCGAACTTTTCGCATGCAGCCTTAGTCTCAAGGCCGATAATAGACTGGTGGAGCAGGACCTGGTTGAGGACGCTGCCGAGGACGTAGCGGTAGCCGTCATTTGCAAGGGCTACCTCGACCGCCTCGGAGATCGCGCAGCCAAGCGACCCGGTCGTGCCCGGATGAGCTGCCAAGATCTTGCGGCCAATCTCGGTCGTATTGGACGGGGACGGTGTCACATCCGCGCCGTATGTGCGCATGACCTCGCGGCGGAACGGCTTCTGCTCATAGGAGACCTTGACCATGTAGACCTTGCAGTCGAGGCCGAAGAAGGAGCAGGCCATGGAAAGAGCTGTGCCCCACTGGCCGGCACCGGTCTCGGTTGTAACACCCTTAAGCCCCTGCTTCTTTGCGTAGTAAGCCTGAGCGAGAGCGGAATTGAGCTTATGGCTTCCGGACGTATTGTTGCCCTCGAATTTATAGAAAATGTGTGCCGGCGTGTCCAGAGCTTTCTCCAGATACTCCGCGTGCATGAGCGGTGACGGGCGGTAGATTTTGTAGAAATCATAGATCTCATCAGGAATATCGTAGTAAGCTGTGTCATCGTCAAGTTCCTGGGCAATCAGGTCCTCGCAAAAGACCGGCGCAAGGTCGGCTGCCGTCATCGGCTTGAGTGTTCCCGGATGAATAAGCGGGGCCTGCTTTGTCTTCATATCAGACCTTACGTTATACCATTTCTTCGGGATTTCCTTCTCGTCAAGATACATTTTGTACGGAACATTCAGTTTACTCATTTTTTTCTCCTCCTTTTTCTGTCCGGCAACTGCCTTTAGTTGATGGTGATGGGAGGGCAAATAAAAAAGCCCCTGTCCCATCTTCTGAAACGAAGGGACAAGAGCGAATACTCCTGCGGTGCCACCCTACTTGACGCCTAAGCGTCCTCTCATGCATACCATCATATGCGGGATTTTGATCACGGAGTTCCTTACTCCGTCGCACCTACTGCCCCGGTCGGGGGTTCGGATTGCCCTCGGAAGCCCATTCGCATTGTATTTCACACCGCATTCTCACTGTCTGCGATTCACTGTAGGGAAAGAGGCAATGTTACTACTTCTTCCTCATAGGTTTTGGCTGTATTAAGTTCTTTAACAAGATACCATAAATATACTTATGTGTCAATCAAAAGATTTTACTGCGGTAAAGTGTTGCAAATATGATCGTGACAGTTCAGACAAGCCTTACGTGAGTTTTGAAATCCGGCGCAAACATCATCTTCATCGAAAAACGCCGGTCCTTTCCTCCGAGCTTGCGTAGGCGACAAGCCGCCTACGCGATCTCTCAGTCGGACCGGCAATGTTTTTCTCACGAAGATGAATGCTTTGCTTCCGGAAACGGACTGAAAGTTAGGCCTGTCTGAACTGTTACATACGATCTGCTTCCTTTGATGTCTCCGGTTCCGCGAGCGAGACTTGAATTTGGTCTTTTTATGGATTTATGCTCTTTTATGGATTTTATTTGACTTTTTTCATCTCCATATGGTATTATTATGATAACACAACCGGAACTTCAGCACTTACGCTCCCTATGGCTTTCGCAGCCGCCTTTTGGAAGTTCCGCGTCCGAGACTCATCCGGAATCCCGGGCAACTTTGTCTGACATAAATTAAATACTTCTTTTCAGAAAGGAACAGCAGATATGACAATTGACGAGATGAATGAAAGAAAAAGAGAACTTGGCTACACAGATATGCGGATTTCCGAAATCTCCGGTGTACCGCTCAGCACTGTAAGAAAGGTCCTGGGAGGTGCCACGAAAGCTCCCAGGTATGAGACAATAAGAGCCCTCACCAAGGCTCTCGAAAAACCATCGAAAGCTCCCGCCTCTCCTTATCCGGTGGTCCGGGAAGCACAGCCGGTATATGGATCAAAGAAGCAGGGGGAATACACGCTGGAAGACTATCTTGCCATCCCGGACGAACGCCGGGTAGAGCTGATCGACGGTGTCATCTACGATATGAGCTCCCCCCTCGGCCATCATCAGATCATCGCCGGTCAGATTTATGCAGACCTCCTTGCGTACATCTCCCGGAAAGGCGGTCCATGCATCCCCTTTATCGCTCCGGTCGATGTGCAGCTCGACTGCGATAATAAGACAATCGTCCAGCCCGATGTCATGATCCTCTGCGACAGGAGCAAGTACACACCGCAGCGCATCGTAGGCGCGCCCGACTTCGTAGTCGAAGTTCTCTCAAAATCAACCAAGAAAAAGGATATGTACATTAAGATGAACAAGTATAAGTTCGCGGGCGTGCGGGAATACTGGCTCGTTGATCCGGACAGAAAGACTATTGTAGTCTATGATTTTGAGAACGACGATGCCATTCATATGCACTCTTTCCGTGACAAAGTCCCGGTAGGAATTTATGACGGCGACTGCTTGATCGATTTTGCGCCGATCGATGATTTCGTTTCACAGCTTCCTCACTGAGGCATGGCTTTTACGCAAAAAACCTGCTGACAAGAACCAAGTCATTCACTGAGCTTGATTTCGTCAACAGGTTTCTTTTACATGTCTACCGAAAATCCCGACCTGCAGTTCAAGAGAAAACTCCTACATTCAGAAAGCCAACTTACCCAATAAGTCCCTGCACCAGAATAACAATGATAAGGATCGGCAGGCCGAACGTGAAATACCAGCGAAGCCCCTTCGAAACCTTGAGTCCCTCACCGGCGTTGACTTCCTCAATATACTTGTCGAAGCCCCAGCCGAATTTCATCGTACAGAACAGGGTGTAGACCATCGCGCCGATCGGCAGGAGCAGATTGCTGACGATGAAATCCTCGCTGTCGAGAATATCACGCCCGCCAATCAGATGGACGTTGCTGAGCACATTGTAGCCCAGCGCGCACGGAAGACTTCCGATCAGAAGAATCGCAAGGTTGATCCAGGATGACTTCTTGCGGTCCCACCCGAAGTTATCCATGCCGGCGGCGATCAGGTTCTCGAAGACCGCGATGACTGTCGACATACTCGCAAATGTCATGAACAGGAAGAACAGTGTTCCCCACACTCTGCCGCCGGCCATGTGGATAAAGATCTGCGGCAGTGTGATGAAAATGAGGGACGGGCCCGCACCCGCGTCAACATTGTAGGAGAAGCATGCCGGGAAGATAATGAGACCGGCCATGATCGCAACAAATGTATCAAGGGCTACAATGCTGACCGATTCTCCGCCCAGCGTGCGGTCCTTCGAAATATATGTACCGAAAATCTCCATGGAAGCAATACCGAGGGACAAAGTGAAGAATGCCTGGTTCATGGCCGCCGTTATGACATTTCCGAGTCCCATCTCAGCAGCGCGCGAGAAGTCGGGAAGCAGGTAGAACTTAACGCCCTCACCTGCGCCATCCAGCATCAGGCTGTGGCCTGCAAGAATCACGATGAGCACCATGAGGGCGACCATCATGACCTTTGTGACACGCTCAACACCATTCTGGATACCGATACTGCAGACCAGGACTCCGAGGATAACTGTGATGACCATGTAACCTACCAGCTGCTCCGGGGAAGCGAGCATATCACCGAAGACCGCCGCGACGCCCTCGCTGTCGACATTTGAAAACTCTCCTACCGCGAACTTGACAAAATAATTGAGCATCCAGCCGGAAACCGTCGTGTAGTACATCATGAGCAGATAGCAGCCGATGATGCAGACCCAGCCATGCAGGTGCCATTTGCTTCCTGCAGGCTCGAGAGCTTTATAGCCCTGAACTATGCTCTTCCGGCTCGCTCGCCCGACCGCCAGCTCCATCGTGAGGACAGGCGCTCCCATAATGACGAGGAAAAGCAGGTAAAAGAGGACGAAAACACCTCCGCCGTTCGCACCCGTGACATACGGGAACTTCCACACGTTTCCGATACCGATCGCGCAGCCTGCGCTGACCAGCAGGAAACCAAGCCTAGACTTAAAATTTTCTCTTTCCAAAACAACCACTCCTTTGAAAATCAGCCCACGCAGCCTTCCTGCTTGCCTCCTCACACATGCAGTCGCCTGCCCGGGCAATTCTGTATTCTATGCCGCTTTACACTCATAAAGTCAACATACCGTCTATAATACATCGAAGCGTGTCCATTTGCAAATGCAATACTCACGAAATATAGTCAAATTGTGTCAGTTGGCAACAGTTCTGACAGGCTGGACGGAAGTTTTATACTCCAGCGCAAACATCATCTTCACCGCAAAACAGCCCGCCTGAACTGTTACGTCAGTTACGGAAAGCTCACAGACGTAGAACCGGCAGCATTGCACCAATAAATGTCGTAATCTGCTGCAGCGTATGATATTCTAATAGGCGTGAGGCAACTGATTCTGTCTTAGCAGCATGAATCTGCTGCCTTCAGCACACTGACCAAAAGCGAGACTCGTAAAACGTAAAGGAGAATACACTTTGAAACTACGCATACCCGATTTTTATGACAGCTTCCACTGCACAGGCAGCGAATGCCCCGACAACTGCTGCATCGGCTGGGAACTTGATATAGATGAGGACACTTATGAATATTATAAGAACGTACCGGGAGAATTCGGCGACCGGCTGAGAGCCAATATGGAGAGCGCCCGGGACGCGGGCGACAGCACGGATGTGCTCGGGGACGGGAGCGACGCCAGAAGAAGCTTCCGGCTCGAGGTCAGCGGTCGCTGTCCCTTCCTGAACAAAAAGAATCTTTGCGACATCGTGCTGAATCTCGGCGAAGAAGCCCTGTGCAGGATCTGCACGGACTACCCGCGGTACACTTTTGAGTGGGCAGGCGTGACAGAAAAGAGCCTCACTCTCTCCTGTCCCGAGGCAGGAAGGCTGACTTTCCTCAATGATATCCCGATTTCTTTCAAGGAGATCGAGTTGCAGGATGAGGGACTCTCCTCCTATATGGAAGAAGAATTCGATGAGTCGGTGGCGGCTCTGCCGGGTGACGCGGAATTTGAAGACAATTGGGATGACGGGGAGGATGAGGCATTTGCCGGCCACATCCAAAGCATCCGTGAGGCCTGTTTCAAAATCCTGCAAAATCGTGAAAAGCCGCTCGGTGAGCGCGTTGAACTGTATCTCGCACTCTGCCGCGACGCGCAGGACCTGATCAATCAGTACGAGTCTGACAGGAGCATCCTTGACAGGAAGCTTCCCGGACTGCTTGAGAAGTATATTAACTTTGAAGCAAAGGTGTTCGGTATTTCATTCGGCGTCTCCGAGACAGACTACCGGGAGAGGCTTGAGATACTTGACCGGCTCGAGGTGATCAGCGACCGCTGGACAAAGACCCTGGAAGCCATGAAAACCGAGCTTGAATCAGATTACTTAAGGCACCATATCCGCTGGCAGACCTCGTCGGATTTCAATGAGGTCCACTATGAGCACCTGCTCGTGTACTACACCTTCCGCTATTTTCCGCGGGCAGCCTACGATTTCTGCCTGACAGAAAAAGCAAAATTCGCAGTCTTCTGCACGCTGGTGATCCGCGATCTCGATGCGGCAAGATTTGCCCTGAACGGAAGATCCTTCAGCTTCACCGACCGTCTTCAGACCGTGGCCGAGTTCTCCCGCGAGGTGGAACATTCGGACTACAATATTGAGACGCTGTGCGAGGAGCTGTCGTTCGGACACTGATGCTGCTCTGCATTTTCCATCAGCACAATGCAAGCGTCTGCCGGCCTGCTTATCTGAGGAAACCTGGCGCATCTTCTCGGAGTTCTGTAGTGACCACTACATGTTTGTCTGGAATTTTGTAGCCGCAAATGCTATAATTGGAAAAAATTCAAAATTATGAGGGATAATTATGGCCAACATGCTTGCGGAACGCATCAGAAACGCAAACCTTACAAAAACTCAGAAAATGATTGCGAACTACTTCTTAGAGAATCAGGAGAAGATCGGCACGCTCTCCTCCCTCGAAGTAGCTCAGGAGATCGGAGTCAGCGACGCCTCCATCATCCGGTTCTCGAGACAGATCGGATTTGACGGTTTCGCAGACCTGAAAACCCATATTTACGACATGCTTGTGGAGTCGGCCTTCTCCGGCCTGTCTCTCACGGAGAGGGCTTCCCAGAACAGGGAAATCTATCAGAACAATTACGAACCGGACAACTTCACCAGACTAGTCGATGAGAACTTAGCCTCTGTCTTCCACGACAATAAACAGGAAGATTTTGAGCGCATCGCCGACCTGTGCACTACATGCCGCCACAAGTATATCATCGGACTGCGCGGCAGTAAGGGAAGAGCTCTCGACTTCGGCCGGCTCCTCTCCTTCATGCTCCCGGACGTCTATACCATGACCAATGACGAGTGCGTGACCATCAACCACATGCAGGATCTCAAAGAAGGCGATCTGGTCATCATGTTCGTGTTCTCCAGATTTTACAGAATCGACCGGGATTATATAGAGATGGCAAGGAAGAGAGGCGCGACGATCTGTGTCCTCACAAACGATGTGACCGAGACGATCACGTCCTGCGCGGATACCGTCATTATCACTTCCAGCAAGGGTATGAGCTTCTTTAACTCCACCGTTGCTCAGGCCATGGCTGCGGAGTATATTCTGACTCTGGTCAGCAGCAAGGTCGACTTTAACGATCGGATCGATGAACGGGACCGCCTGACAGAGTACCAGAGAATCTGATCCTTTTTCTGATTCACCGGCCGAGCAGCGTAAAAATGCCCCTCCCGAGTCGGCATCGCTGCCTTCTTCAAGCGCTGCAGGCTATATAATTGATCGACGCCGACATCATAACATTTGCCCTTATCTGTAGTGAGCACTACAGATAAGGGCTTTTTTATTGCCAAAAGCCATGTTTTTCTATGTAATCCCGCCTAAAAATTCCCTTTTTGTGAAAAACCGACAATTTCAAGTGCTCATTTTTTGTAGTATTCACTACTTTACAAATCAATAAGTTTAGTCTACACTACATTTAAACAAACAAATGTAGTGCTTACAACATTAAAGAATTAGAGATGAAGCCAATTATTCAAGGACACAGGGAGGCAAAAACATGTCAGTCTTATTAACCGAGTATATCCATCCGGACGCCAGGGCTCTTCTGGAGTCAAAGTACACAGTAGTCGACAATCTTGACCACCCGGAAGAGATTGAAGCAATCATCGTCAGAGTCCTCAAAGTGGACGCGGAAGTCATGGATAAATGTCCAAACCTGAAAGTCATCGGCAAGCACGGTGTCGGATGCAACACCATCGACATTCCCGAGGCAAAAAAGAGAGGGATCACAGTCCTGAATACCCCGCTTGCAAACGCAAACTCCGTCGCGGAACTCATCGTTGCCCTGACTCTTGATATCGCAAGAAACGTCACCAGAGCCAACAACGATGCGGCAGAGGGCAAATTCGAAAAAGTAGCGCCCGCTTCAATGACAGGCATCGAACTCTCGGGCAAGACGCTCGGACTCATCGGGACCGGCAACATCGCTCGCCGCGCAGCCGCCATTCTGGAAAAGGGTTTCGGCATGAAAGTTCTCGGGTATGACCCGTATGTAGACGCGGAGAAAATGGCAGCCATGGGTTACACCAAGGTGGAAACGGTACCCGAACTCATAAAAGCCTCCGATGTCGTGAACGTCAGCGTTCCGCTCACACCGGCGACAAAGGACCTGATCAGCGGAGACACATTTGACAGCTTCAAGAAAAACGCCATCCTCGTCAATGCAGCGAGGGGCGGCATCGTCAATGAGGACGATCTCTACGAAGCGCTGAAAGCCGGAAAGCTCAGAGCCGCAGCCTGCGACGCGTTCGTAACAGAGCCCCCCTCAAAGGCCACAACAAAACTTTACGAGCTCCCGAATTTCATCGGAACACCCCACATCGGAGCATGCGCCGAGGAAGCACTCTGGCGAATGGGCGATGAAGTCGTAAGAGAAATCTTCAAAGTCCTGGAAGGCGGAGAACCGGCCCACAGAGTAGGGTAAAGACACGCATCGGCCTGAGCGCTCACAAAGCAGACCGAAAGAACACGTAAAAAAGCATCGGCAGTCCGGACAAAAAACCGATCCTGACTGAAGCGTACTGAAATAGAAAATCATATAAGAAAAAAGAAAGGTGAAAGAGACTATGAAGTTAATGGATTGCACACTTAGAGACGGCGGAAATGTAGTAGGCAGAGGTTTTAACGCAGAACTGACAAAGATGATAATCGAGGGACTGATCAGAAGCAACATCAAAGTGATCGAGATGGGCAACTGCACCGGAATCGGCTCCTATGAAGCGAACGGCTCCATCGCTCCCTGCACAGACCTTGAGTATCTGGAACTGGTACAGCCCTATGTGGACAAGGCCGAGATCGGCATGTTCATGGGATACAGAAACGGCACTGAAGAAAATATCGCGCTGGCTGCGAAGTACGGCCTCTCATTCCTTCGAGTAGGTGCAAATGCAGGTGACGGCAGCCTTGCTGCTGACGTCGTAAAGAGAGTTAAGGCCCACGGCCTCTTCTGCCGCTACTCCCTGATGAAAGCCTACGTCCTCACCCCCGAAGAACTGGCAGATGAGGCAGCGATGCTCGAGAAATGCGGGCTCGATGAGATCACCATCATGGACTCCGCAGGAACAATGACACCGGACGACGTCACGGCATACGTAAAAGCCATGGTCGCCAAAGTTTCCATCCCGGTCGCATTCCATGGTCACAACAATCTTGGTCTCTCTGTGGCAAATGCCCTCGCAGCCCAGGAAGCAGGCGCCGTCGTCTTCGACTGCGGACTCCTCGGAATGGCGAGAAGCGCCGGCAACTGCGCAACAGAACTCGCAGCGGCAGCTTTCCAGAGAAAGGGCATGCTGGAGGATGTAGATCTCATGGCTCTTCTGGATTTCGAAGATAAAGAACTGATCCCGGCAATGGAAAAATATGGCTATCACACAGCAGTAAAGCCCTTCGACCTGATCCTCGGCCTTGCGGGCGCTCACTCAAGCTTCACAAAACTGTTCAACGAAGTCGCTGCCGAGTACAACGTCAACCTCTACAAGCTGATTCTCGAAGTATCAAAGATCAACCGCAAGAATCCGGACAGAGCCCTCATGGAGCAGGTCGCAGGAAAAATCGCGTAACATCTATACACAGGATTGCTAATAAACTAAAATCATTTCAGGGGGTACTGAATATGTTTACAACAGCAGTTAACGAACTGATCGTTCTTTTCCTTTTCCTGGGCATCGGCGTCATTCTCCGCAACGTCGTAAAGCCTCTCAGAAACCTGTATCTTCCCTCCGGCCTGATCGGCGGCGCTGTCGCCCTCATCATGGGACCGCAGGTCCTCGGCCTGATCGAGATTCCCGAAAACTGGTCATCCATGGCCTCACCGATGATCAACATCGTTCTCACAACGACCCTGTTCGGCATTGCTATCAGCGGAACGAAGATCAAATCATTTGCCGGAGCCATCAGCTCCAACCTGACTTCTTACTTCTCTCAGATGGTCGTCGGTGTTCTCGCCGCCATGGGACTGCAGAAGATCTGGACTTCCCTTCCCAAAGAGTGGGGCGTCATGACAGTATTTACCTACTGGGGCGGCCACGGCGCGGCAACTTCCTCCGGTACACTTTTTGAAGAACTCGGTGTTGAAAATATGCTCAGCATCGGCCTTATCCTCGCAACTCTCGGTCTCATCGTTGCCATGGTCGCCGGAATGTTCTGGGTCAACATCGGTGTCCGCAGAGGCTGGGCTCCAGCTCTCGATGCAGGCAATAAAGATAAGGCAAAACGCACTAACGACTACGTACCGGTTGAAGAGCAGAAAGTCCTCGGCCACGCGAGAGTCGCTTCCGATTCCATCAACGGTCTTGCCCTTCAGATGTGCTTCGTATTCCTCAGCATGTGGATCGGCGCGCAGATCTTCGGCCTCATTGAAAGATTTATACCCGCAGCTTCCAATATCCCCTCCCTGCTTTACGGCATCGTCGGTGCCATCATTGTCTGGGCAATCCTCACAAGAACAGGCCTCGATAAGTATGCCGACAAGACCGCAGTTGACAACATCGGCGGCGTAGCGCTTGAAATCTGCATCTGCTCCGCTACAGCAACTCTGAACCTGAACTTCTTTGCGGAAAACCTTGCACCGATCCTGATCCATATGGTCATCGTCATCGCCTGGATGTCCTTCCTCTGCATGTTCCTTATGCGCAGATGGTTCGGCAAGGACTGGTTCCCGCTCGCCCTCATGTTCTTCGGCGCCGGCTGCGGATCCACTCCCTCCGGACTTGCTCTTGCAAGATGCGTTGACCCGGACGTCAAGACAGAGAGCTGGGAAGCTTTCGGTGTATCTCAGGGATGTTTCGTACCTTTCACTTCAACATTTGTTGCCATCTGGCCTTTCATCGCAGTAAAGAATCTATGGATCCTGGTGGGAATCGGTCTTGCCGTGACCATCGCGACCATCGCCTTTAACGAGGTCCTGCGCAGGAAAAAAGCATAGGCGCTTCAACAAAGCGAGGTTCTTTACCCACAAAGAAACTAAAGGGCTGTCGCATTAAGGCGCGCCACCACTATATATGGCAGACGTTATTTGCAAATGTCTGCCATATATAGTGGTGATACCGTCTAATGCGACAGCC
>JBGUIK010000079.1:0-4697 GCA_045112915.1 Lachnospiraceae bacterium | reverse complement strand
GACCTATCCGACACAATGGCCAAGTGTCGGATAGGAACGGCAAAATTTTTTGCACTTCTATTGCTTCTTTATCACACATAAGCAAAGTCACAGGGCATCAAACAGCTCATGGCTGGCGTCGGAGTCGCTCTTGTCGGTACCCAGCTTGTACCCTTACTTTCTGGACTCTTTGCTTAACAGAATCCGGGAGGTGGCTTTAATTGGACATAATTCTTCAGCAGATTGCTGACTGGCTGAAGGCTTTTCTGGTGGACGGCATCATGGATAACCTGACAGGGCTATTCGATGCAGTCAATCGGCAGGTCGGGGATGTCGCCGGTGAGGTAGGGACGAGCCCTTTGGATTTTTCGCCTGGGGTCTTTTCCATGATCCGGAGTGTTTCTGAATCAGTGATCGTGCCAATAGCGGGAATGATTTTGACCTTTATTGCCTGTTATGAGCTTATTCAAATGGTGATCGACCACAACAATCTCAATAACTTCGAGACCTGGTTCCTGTTCAAATGGGTATTCAAGACATTCATCGCTGTCACGCTGGTATCGAATACATTCGATATAACCATGGCAGTATTTGATGTGGCCCAATATGTAGTCAATCAGAGCGCAGGTCTTGTAGCTGGCGATACTGCCATTGACGCTTCTGTACTTGCAGACATGCGTGCTGATATAGAGGCATTGGAGCTGGGACCGCTTCTTGGCCTGTATCTGCAGACATTTGTAGTTCAGCTCACGACGTACGCACTGTCGATCATTATTTTCATCATCATTTATGGGCGAATGATCGAAATAGATCTCATGACCAGTCTTGCGCCGATCCCATTTGCAACATTCGGGAACAGAGAGCAATCAGCAATGGGGCAGAATTATCTCCGTGGGTTGTTCGCGCTTGGATTTCAGGGGTTCCTTATCATGATCTGTGTAGGAATTTATGCAGTCTTGATACGGAGCGTTGCCTTCACAGACGATATTATGGCGTCCATATGGGGCGTGATGGGGTACACTGTGCTCCTTTGTTTTACTCTCTTTAAGACGGGCAGCCTCTCAAAATCTATCCTTAATGCCCATTGATTCCAGTCAGTATGATATGGTCTCACGAATAGCAGGACCGTATCAAATTCAATTTTTAAGAAAGGGGTGTCTAGCTTATGGCATCTTATGTTTCCTGTCCACGCGATTTGTCGAAAATCAAGACCAAAATCGCATTTAATTTGACCAAGAGGCAGTTGATTTGTTTCGGCCTTGCCGCCCTTGTCGGATTCCCCGTATTTTTCCTCCTCAGGAAGACCGGGAACATGACACTGGCCGGATGCGGGATGGTATTTACAATGCTTCCTTTCTTTGTATTTGCAATGTACGAGAAAGATGGCAGGACACTTGAATATGTCCTCAGGGACATGATTGAAACATTATTCCTCCGCCCGAGAATCAGACCCTATCGGACGGAGAATTTTTATGAGGATCTGTGCCGTGCTGCACAGACAGAAAAGGAGGTCAACAGGATTGTTCAAAAATATTCTGCGCGGAATCATAGGAACAAGGGCTCCCGCGGGAAGAAAAGGAGCAACCGTAAAGCTGCCGGATGACATGCCGGCAAAAGAGAAGCGGGAGATTGAGTCTGTCCTGAAGAAAAAGGGCTGGAATAATGACGTTCCAAGGACGGCGCAGCAGACGATACCCTTTGAGAGGATGTTCACGAACGGTATATGCCGTGTGAGGGATGACTATTACACGAAGACAATAGCCTTTCAGGATATCAATTACCAGCAGGCAGATAAGGAGGATCAGAAACAGATATTTGAAGGCTGGTGCGGATTCAACAACTATTTCGACAGTTCGGTGCATATCGAATACAATTTCGTGAACCAGTGCACAGATATCGAAGGCTTCGAAAAACAGCTCAACTTCAGCACACGCCAGGACAGGCCTGAGCAAATGAAGCGGGAACTGACGCAGATCCTCAAGAACCAGTTTGAGCAGGGGAATAACGGCATCACCAAGACCCGCTACATTACATTCGGCATTCATGCTGAAAATGTCAAACAGGCTAAGCCCAGACTGACCCATCTGCAGAACGACATCATCTCGAATTTCAAGCAGATCGGGGTAGAAGCGGAAGTCCTTGACGGGAAGGAACGTCTGCGTCTTATGCACTCCATCTATCATATCAATGAGAGTGAACCGTTCCGGTTTGAGTGGAAGTACATCATCCCTACCGGAGCGACGGTGTACGACTTTATAGCGCCGACAGCATTTGCATTCAGGAGCAGCAGGACATTTCAGATGGGAGGAATGTACTGCGCTGTCAATCGTGTTGTCTGCTTTGATATCCGTGAGCTTGGTGACAGTATGAAGAAGATCGGCATGCACATCGTACAGGACCAGGTATGGGGCAGAGTTACGAAGAACCGTTTTGAGGGCAAATGGACCAGATACTATTGAAAAGATGTCGGATAGGGAGTTTGAGGAACTGGAAATTTTCTAGTTCAGATGAGAAACGGCTTCTAAGGCTGATTGTAAGTTACAGAATCATGAATAAGCTCTTTCTTCGAGAGACAATTTTAGTATCAATGTTGAGACTAACTATCTTTATCCTATTGCATATATGCAAGGATTTATAGTCTTTAGAGACTCTTTGAAATAAGATTTAGGCGGCATGAGCTACCCGAAACGTAATATTACTGGGAACTAATAATCTGATGAGAGATTCATTCCTCTCTATTTTGAACGCTATTGATTTTGTGAAAGAGCATTTCGGTGTAGAGATGGAGAAGCCGGAGATTATATGTCATTACTCTGCGCAGAATAATCAGTGCATTGGGAGGAGGTGCCCGTTTAGCAAATCCAATCATAAGGGGATTAATGGAATGGGTTTTGTGAGCTGAAGCACATATAAGTAGAGAACACTGTGATTTTGGCAGAAGAACTTGAGGCTGAAATGGCTCTGAGCACGAATGTAATATCCTCCGGAAGTATTGTACTGGATCGGATATCTGTATCGGTACTGGGCTTTCGCACGAGGCGAGAGCAGTAAGAGAATCTACCGTCAGGCATCGGCAAAGAATATGGAGAGGAATTACATGGCATTTCATACATTTGATCCGGATGAGGCGATTGATGACTTGGCTGAAATAAACAAGTAAAAAAATAACCAAAATACATAAGTCGCCTTCATTATGATACAATAAGCATATACTTATCATTATTTCCAAGGAGGTATGCTGGATGAATAAAAAATGGTTAAAATGGGTGGCGGTCACCTGTGTCACGGCGTTATTACTGACCTTGCCGGGGCTGAGTGTACTAGCGGATGAACTGCAGGAGGATGAAATCATTGTTTCTATGGCAGAAGAGCCAATTCAGGAACCGGATGATACAGAGCAATCGGATCATGATTCGGTATTGACAGGGGGAGAATCTTCTGAAATCGTACTGGCAGAAGATATACTTCTTGAAAAGAATGAAAGTACCGACGAATTAGTAGGGGTAGAATCAACCGGAAATGCTACATTAGATAATTTCATTAATGATTATAGGTTTACTGCGGGGGTTTACTGGCCGGATGGTCAAACTCCTAAAATAGCCTCGTATCAGGGATGGGGATGCTGCGCATACTGTGCGGATTATGTGAAATATTGTTTTGGAATAAACAATCCTCGAGGAGGCACGTATTTTACCAATGTAAATGAAGTGCGTCAGGGAGATGTCCTGATTGTCGGAAATCCGAGTGATGGGACCGGACATTGGTTTGTATGTTTGAAGAGAAGCGGAAACAGCCTATATGTCGCTGAAGGTAATTTCAGCAGCCATGTAAGAATTGGATGGAATTACACAATTAGCGGGTCTAAATTTGCAGAAGATGGGAGATATTTTAACTGCGGATATCATTTTCAGTTGAATTCGGCTCCCGGCGCCGCATCATTGGTTTGTACACCCGGAACAAGCGTTACTCCGACACTTTTAGTATGGAGTAATCCAACTGGAGCAACAAAATATACTTTGAGAATCTATAAGGGAGAATGCTGGACCGGAGAAAATGTTCATAATGAATGGAATCTTAAGAGAACATCCAGCCAGGTTCAACTGTCAGCGGGATATTACGAGGCATATGTTGACGCTTGCAATGACTATGGATATACAATGAGCAACGTTGTAAAATTTAATGTGCAGAAAGCATCAATTTCAAATGCGACTATTACGAATATCGTTGACAAAACATATACGGGAAGCCCTCAAACACAGGCGCCGAATGTAAAAATCGGCAATACCACACTGACTCAAAATACGCATTACACGCTGTCGTATTCCAATAATACGAACGCGGGAACTGCTACTGTAACGATTACCGGAAAAGGTGACTGCACAGGCTCCGTCAGCAAAACATTTGCAATCAAACGAGCTGCGCCAAAGCTGTCATTTAAAAACAGCAGTGTAACAAAGTCGCTGACAGATGCCGCATTTACAAACACGTTGACGAAGACGACGGATGGTACTGTGACATTCAAATCAAGCAATACGAATGTTGCCACTGTCAACAGCAGCGGTCTTGTAACGATTACCGGGGCAGGTACAACGACAATAACAGCGACGGCAGCAGCCGGGAAGAACTACAGCGCCGGCAGTGCCAGCTATACCCTGACCGTCAAAGAAGCATCGACGGTAACGGGCGGGTTCTCCGATGTTCAGGATCCGGCGCATCCT
>JBGUIK010000078.1:0-2253 GCA_045112915.1 Lachnospiraceae bacterium | reverse complement strand
TGTCCCATAAAAAACATCTGTTTCCGGAAATCCTGTCAGGTCATAAAGCAGGGGACTCAGCAGATATGCTTCCTCTCCTGTCGCAAGCACAGGAGCAATCGCGTCGAAAAATCTCGGATTAAACGCTGCGTTCGTTCAGATGGAAAAGAGCGGCCACTCTACTTTGGTGGCCGCTCAAAATCTTACTATTTATCACTCTATCAATTCTTTAAATACCCTCTATCACAGAGGTCACTCAACGATCAATGTATCGAATAGTCTTTTGGTACTGGAGCCATAGTGCTTTATATTCCTCTATAGATGCCTGCATAACAGCAAGAATATGTCGAAGTATTTTCGGAGGCACTTGACTATTATTATTTGCTAATTTGAATGAATTATTACTTAGAATCCAAATCTTTGTAGCATTCTCGGCCGGTTTCCCCTCTGCTATATGAAAATGGATAGGCTCATCATTTTCATTCGTCCAAAAGTATACATACCATCCATTGTATCTAACATATACTGGCATTACACTGCATCTCCCATCTGATTAAGAGACCTGAAATAGCAAACTGTAGGATATATTCTATGAAAATCATCCAGAAAATACTGCGTCTTTTTAGCGTCCTCTTTAAAATTGTTATGCAAAATCACACCATCATTTGAAATCAGAATTGACATTGCAGTGTCTCGTTCCTCAAACGCAACATCCGTATCAGAATAAGTAATAATAATCCCATTCTTTTCACAGTATTCGTGTCTCATATCAGTTTTCCTCCACCGAACCATCTCTTACTTGTAGTATGGAGCATAGTATACCTGATTCAGCTTTCAACAGGAGTTCCCTTCTCGTTACCTGCTCATCCCTAACAATCAATTAAGCTATACTCATTATAACCTACGTTCTTGGCTCTTGCAATTACACGGATATATCAAAAGTGCTACAGGACAGCAGCGACCTTTTGAACAGTTCGTATAACAGGAAAGGAAGCCGAAGCTTTAATCTACCACCTCCATCAGATAGCCATATGCGTACGGGGTCTGACCAAGACACTCCTCCTCTTCAGTGAAAAATCATGAAATAAGGACTACCCCAGTCTGCCTCCGCAAAACCAAGACCGGCGAACTGACAAGAATAACTCCCTTGATATACTCAGAAGTACCCGCAGCGATGCGGGACGTGTTCGGAAGGGCGCGGGAGACACGGTGAGAAATTACATCCTCCTCGGCGCATAGGAAAATATGTCAGCAAACTATTCCTGCGTAATTCCTTTCTCCTTGCGAAGGTCTTTCAGGAAAGCCCCTACTTTATTCTGATTCATGCGGAGTCCTTCTTTCATCCTCATTATATTTTACCATATTGTTTTTAACACGACACAAAGTGAGAAATGCAGCATTTATTTGATTAGACAGAAGTGTCTGGTATAAAACATTTCGATTATCTTCTACTCGATCACTCCATCGTGTGCGATTTGATAGAGGTCTGACATCCTAATTTGCCACTGCGCCGCACTCCGGTGATGATCTTGATATCCGGTGTTCCCATGAGATCAAGAAGCCGCTGCATGTATTCCGTTCTTTCTATATACTTCATCTCACCACTTCCGAAATTAAATAATAATTAAAGAATACCCATTCCATTCAAGCCAATGCCATTTATCACGCAAGTTCAATTGTGTCGAAATCGTCAGGTACATAAATGTTTCCGTCAAAAAATGTTTTGGCTTCTTTTGTGTAAACATCTTTCCGAATTCCGAAAGTCGTCTCATCCTCTGTGTGCCAGAGCACAAGATTTTTTGCATGGAAACGGTTGGCGTATTCGCAGGCATCCATGACGGTCCCATGGTAATACTGGGTCGGATTGTAAATGTGACGCTCCGAATAGAGGCAGAAAGATTCGGCCAGCAGCCAGTCACAGGGTTCCATGTAAGGCAGGCACTTTTCGGAAAAAGGCTCATCCCCGAGGAAAACCAGATGATAGCCTTCCTTCGCATCCATGCGAAAGCCGTACTGCATTGCTTTGGTGGAATGGATATCGAAGAAGGTAAACCGATCACCGAGGATTTCCTCTGCGTGTCCGTCCTCAACGAACCGGATAAAGATTCGTTCCCCGATCAGATCCCTCTGAGCTTTTTTCAAAAGCATCGTGCAGATATCCTTCAGCTTCTGCCCGGCGACGGCATTGCTGAAGACTGTGAAATTGCCCTCATAATTTCCATAGAGAATCAGCTCCGTCACATAGCGGACCGCCCATACCATACCAAGAATATG
>JBGUIK010000077.1:0-3350 GCA_045112915.1 Lachnospiraceae bacterium | reverse complement strand
GCTGTGAAAAGCCATGAGGGTTTGCTTGTGGATTGCGTGACCGTCCGCCTTTCTTTGCATCGTCGTCCGCCAAGTTTTGCAGCGATTATGACTGCTAATGACGCTGATGATTAGAAATCCAACAAAACAGACGAACTCCAGGTCGATGACTGATCTATGTCAGGCATATCGAAATTCCTTACGTGGAGCCACTTTTCAGCCTGTTTCAATTCTATATGGCTTCCTCACACCGTTCGCCCTATATGCAGAAAGCCGAAATAAGCTGTTTTTCTAACAAAGGCGGCAGGCATTTGCAAATGTATTTGCATTTTTCCTCCAGAGAACCTCTCCTGATTAGAAGAAAGCGCTGGGAAGTGCTTATTTCCGGCCCCTTTCCAGCGCTTTTATGGCATTGTTTTCGTTAGGATATCGCTCGCCTAGGTGAGCAAAAGCTTGTATTTCAATTTTATCGGGCAAAATGTGACAAAAATATATGCCCAACTATACTCATATAAGTTGTTCAAATGCACTAATTCTTTGGTTTTTAAAGAGCCACGCGATTTCTTCTTCCGTCCAGTGTTTACCGAATGGGTGGTAATCTTTGTGAAGTGAGTATGGGGTATTCAGTGTGTATTTAAGGAAGTGCCCAGGGAGCGTTTACCGTACAACTCATCATGATGTCGGGGGGAGTAAAGTGACAACAATTGCAGGTCGTATTGTAGCTTCAGAAGTTATACTTGATACTTCCGACACCACAGTTCTTTTTGAATAAGAATCAGCTTTTACCTCATCAGGGTACCACCATGATGAATACTGGGGAGAGTAGGAAAGATTTCTGAGCGTTCAGCTCTTCGCATACTTAGGATGACTCGAATAGTTCCCGATCGAATAATGGCTCACACCAGATCCCGCTTGCTTAGCAGCATATTGGACACAGTACCGAGGCCAAAGCCAAACATGGCTGCGCCGGCTCTGCACAGTACGACGTGCAGGATCGTGGCATCCAGGGGCGTCATCATGGGGATCATCATGAACAGCAGCATCCCCGCAAAGGCAAATAACAGAATGGAAAGCCAGCTGCGCTGCTTGCCATAGCAGCTCACCGCCACGGCAATGGCAGCGAACACGCCCATCAGCAGGACTTTGGCGAGCATGCACATGATCAGGCCGAACACGCCCGCGGCGCTCAGGGTGAAGGGTAGCCCGGCGATGCCGCCGCCAAGCACCGCGCCCAGGTAGAAGGCCAGAAGCATGGAAGCCCCGGCGATGGTGCCCACGATGGTTTTGGAGGCCACATAATCCTTCTTTTTCGCCCGGACGGTAAACAGATTCTTGGCATACCCGCTGCGGAAATCCTCCGCCACAAACAGGCATACAAACACGCCTGCCATGAAGAAGACCAGGTTGATGTTGCACATAGCCGTCATGTCCATTTGCATCATCCCGCCGGAGGAGCCGATGATCTGCCAGGTGTTTGTGAAGGCTTCCATAGTGGTTTCCATCCCGGTTTGGGGATTGGCTAGGTGGTGCCTGCCACCATGGAGGTCATGACCAGGATCAGGATGGGCATCACAAAGGAAATTCCCAGCATGATGGGAAAGAGGGATGTCGCTGCCATTCTGCGAATGTCCACCCGGAGCATGCTGCTCAGTTTCTTGCTTTTCATGTTATCTGCCCTCCCTGCTGTTCATCAGGTTGATATAGTAAACTCCATGCCGGTGCGGCACCGGCACAAATAGGGATGAAAACGGGGCCGCAGATTTACCCGCTTTCTGGTAAACTATGCTTGAGAGAGGCACACTACAAAGCACGGTGGAGGGAGTTGCACGCAACTTCTCAGCTGTAAAGGCAGCATAGTAAACAGTGTAAGTGTCACCTTTCAAGCACAAATAAGTGAGACGAACCAGTCCGCACAGTAAGAATTGTTTAAATGCTTCTGTGTTTAATGTGTGGTGGCTCAGTCACTGCCTCTCTCTTCCAAATCAGTAAGGAGGGGCTCGTTATGGGAAAAAACATTCCAATCTGTTGCGGCGTCGATGTGCATAAGAAATTCCTCGTCGCTACAATCCTTACAGGGGATTATTTGATTCCTCAGTGTAAGCAAAAACACTTTGGTACTTCCTTCAGAAGCCTGCTTGCTTTTAAGCAGTGGCTCCTTGACAACAACTGCAAGGATGTCTGTATGGAAAGTACAGGTAAGTACTGGGTTCCCGTCTGGAATATCCTCGAAGGTATCGGCAATGTTGTTATCGCAAATCCCAAATGGGTTTCTGCTGTCAAAGGCAACAAAGACGACAAGAAGGATTCCAAATGGATCGGTAGTCTGTTCCGAATGGGTCTTGTGCCCAGCAGTTATATCCCGGGAAAGGATATCCGAATCCTTCGGGAGTTTACCAGATACCGGAGCAAACTCGTTTCCATGCGTGCCAGTGAGAAAAATCGTTATCAGAATGCTTTCACTGTGTGCAATCTCACGCTGGATGCCGTTGTCTCCGATATGTTTGGCAAATCTGCCATGGATATCGAGAACTATCTACTGGATACGGACACCGTCGATCCGGAATACTGCGTTTCACTTCTTCACAAGAAGCTTAAGAAAAAGTCAAACGAGATTATTGAGTCTGTTGAGGGCTTCAACATGACTCCGGAGCAGAAGGAAAGGGTTCGCATCATACAAGGGCATTTCGCTGACATCGAAAAGCGGATCACCCAAATTGATGAGATCATTGGCAGATTGACCGCAGAGCATGAAGAAACCATTTCCCTCTTATGTACAATTCCCGGAATCGATCGCCGTCTCGCAATTACAATCATTTCGGAAATCGGTACCGATATGTCTGAGTTTGGTTCTTCCAGACGCCTCTGCAGCTGGGCTGGTTTGGTGCCTGGAAACAACCAATCTGCCGGTAAGAAAAAATCCGTAAAGATTACTCGTGCCGGGGTTTACCTCAAACCCGCTTTGGTGGAGGCAGCACATGCTGCGGTCAAAGCCACTGAGAAGAGTCCTTACTTCAGAATCAAATACGAGAAGATTATGAAGCGTCGTGGTAAGAAACGCGCTATCATTGCAATCGCTCGTATGATTCTGACTTCCATCTATGCGATGATTTCGACCGGTGAAGTCTTCAATCCATCCGATCTTCAGCATTTTGATATGCCTGAGGAACTTCAAAAGAAACGGACCATTGCTGAAGCAAAGGATGCTGTGAAGCTTCTTGTTTCTCTCGGCTTGGTTCCCGAAGGTTCCATCTCGCTGGATGCCTTGTTAGCCGGTTAGGCGTCCTTACAATCTGCGCCTCTCAGAGGCTTGTTTGCTATGCGCTTCTTTGATTGGCGGCCCCGAATTTCCGGTAAACAATGTTTTCACAGTA
>JBGUIK010000076.1:0-3793 GCA_045112915.1 Lachnospiraceae bacterium | reverse complement strand
AAAGACCCGGAGGGACTTAAAGCCCGAAGGGCTTTGATACCACCTCCATAGGACGCGGCTCAGCACCGCATGGGGGTGGAGGTTCATCTTTCCTCATAGGAAGTATATTTCGCTGCACTCCCCTTTGATTTCTCGACCGGATACTTGGCCTCGTTCTGATCCATCTTGGCATTAACGATCTCGTCCTCATCGAGTCCCAGTTCGTCCAACATGTTCCGGCAATAGACCAGCACATCCGCCAGTTCCTCCTTTACATGCTCGATATCATAATCCGTGTCGCTCCATTGAAAACATTCTAGAAGCTCATTTGCTTCGATGGAGATGGACTTGGCGAGATTGGCGGGCGTATGAAATTTCTGCCAGTCTCGGTCTTCGGTGAAGCGGTGGATGCGTTCAATTGTCTCGTGGTTCATGGCTCGGCTCTCCAATGTTAATTAATCTATGCTCGTACATTTGCAAATGCCCTTCGTATGGCATCGCAATTTCATTGCTAACCTGATTTATCAAATGCTGATCGGCAGGAATCTCTGCGTCTTCTCCTCAGTAAAGGGTGCTTTTTTCATTTGCACCTCCCCACTTCGTCTTAAGAAATGCGCTCAGAAGGCTCCGATACTGCTCCGCTTTTCCAACTGCCATTGTTCTCTGGTCAGGATATTGACTTCATCATCCTCAATAGTTCCGAGCTTAGTCTCGAACCGACCATTTACATAATGGCGGAACCTGCATTTTTCCTGTACCCGTCCGGACTGATGATTCCATAAAAAATGTCCGCAGAAGATCACATCCAACTCGACATCTTCGCACAAATATCGAATGACCTCCTTCACCGCCTCCGGCATCAGTCCCTGTCCCCAATATTCCTTCGAAAGTACATATCCGATCTCGCGGCATCTCTTATTTGCAAATTCTGGAAACTTCTCCTCATTGTATTTCTCTATACCGAGGGAACCGATTACCTTTCCCTGATATTCCAGCGCAAATGTCCATTTGTGCTCAATAAAAGAATTCAGGATCCGCTGCGATTCCTCTTTATTCTCATGCGGTTTCCAGCCGGCCATCTGACCAACACCATCAACGCTGGCATAAGCATAAAAATCATCAAGGTCCTCCTGCTGCCAGGACCGAAGTATCAACCTTTCCGTATGCAATACCACACTGCTGATGTCAATAGCAACATTCATCCTTAAAAGTCTCCTTACTCTTATCTGTTTCGATATCGTTCACGAATACCCCGTTCACTAATATTCACAAAAAACTGTCTCTATAGCTCCTTCATACATATTCTATAATGTACATAAGATAATAAACAAGCCGCATTAAGATAAGCGGCATGTACAGAACATATATAGAATAAGGAGATCACGAAAATGACACTGAATACAATAAAGAACATAACAATGATTTCCAGCAAAAAGTTTGGCAAGATATCCGGAGGAATCTTTCCACCCACTGGTTCACCTGATATAGCTCTCCCGGGTATGGTCGAACCCATCAAAAGAGGAGACACTGATAAAGATAACGGCAGCGTAGTTACAGGCGACTGGTAAAGAGCAGATACCTAAGTAGCGATTGCTCTTAAAAAGGCTTATCACCTTGGGTGGTAGGTCTTTTTTCATCGCAAAACCTTAGCAAGCGGCTTGCCTTTGGCCAGTTCATCCACCAGCTTATCCAGCCAACGGATCTTCTGCATCACCGGGTCTTCAATGGACTCTACAGCAATGCCGCACACCTTTCCCTTGATTAAGGGTGCTCTTGGATTCATCATTGGTGCGTTCTCAAAAAAGAAGCCGTACGTCATTTCCTGATCCACCTTCTCCATATCGTAGCCGGTCAGCCAGGCAATGACTGTGTCCAGTTCCTCTTTGGTGCGCCCTTTTCGTTCCACTTTTTGTAGCAACAGCGGATAGATTTTTGAGAGCTTCATATCAAAAATGCTCTGTCTTGGCATATATGTTTCACCCCCTTTTAAGCTTCTTTTAATGACGTGCCGGAATTATTCGTTTTCCGTATCCCGGTAATGCGTCCCTCTTTAAAATGCTTCCGGCACAGCGACACATACGTATCATTGCCGCCGAGCAGAACCTGTTCTCCTGTACGCGCAATTTTACCATCCTTCACATGTGCATTGTACTGAGCACGTCTACCACACCAACAGACAGTGGGTACTTCTTCGATGACATCCGCAATTTCCATGAGTCGCTCCGAGCCCTCAAAAAAATGTCCGGTAAAATCAGTGCGAAGACCGTAGCACAGCACCGGCACATCGTAAAAATCCACGATATCGGAGAGCTGGTCTACCTGATACCTCGTTAGGAACTGGGCCTCATCAACAATCACGGCAGCAATAAGATGCTCTTGGAGGTCTTTAACAATCCGACTTTCAAGAACCTCCATTCCATCTAGGAAATCATCAACAAACGTGCACTCCGCCTCGAGACCAATTCTCGATCGAATGATTTTTTCCCCATCTCTAGTATCCGTTCTCGGCTTCAGAAGAACCGGTTTTTGACCTTTCTCGATGTAATTGTATCTAACCATGAGCGCATTTGCAGTTTTGGATGAGCCCATTGCACCATATCTGAAATAGAGTTTTGCCAAAGTTTAAGCCTCCTCAGTTTTTCTGTCACATGACAGTTGGGGTTTCCTCATCCTTGCTCACATTACTTCGGATTCCCGACCAATTCTTGCCACCTGATATTCCCTCACAATCCGCTGGTAATACGGGCAATCCTTACCATGGTCGTTGATGATTCCACACGCTTGCAAATGCGAATACATCGTAATCGCACCCACATATTTGAGCCCACGCTCCTTTAAATCTTTGCTAATCTTATCGGACAAACCATTACTGACAGGCAGAGGTCCATCATCATGACCATCATACAATATCGTTTTGCTATCAGAACACACCCAGATATACATGCAAAAACTGCCGAACTCCTCCCGGACTTTCTGATAGCACCGGGCATTTTTTATTACAGCACGTATCTTTCGCGGGGAGCGGATTATGCCTTTCCTATTCAGTATTCACTCTGCATCACCGTCATCATAGGAAGCAATCTTGTAAAAACCAAAATTGTCGAAGCATTGGAGGAAGATTTCCCGTTTTTTCAGAATGATATCCCAGCTGAGGCCGCACTGCATGCACTCCAGGGTCAGTGGCTCGAACATCTGACGGTCATCGTGCACAGAGATACCCCATTCCGTATCATGATATATTTTGTTGGCCTAGTTTATGTGGGTCCAAGTGCAGTGACCCATTTAGCAGTCCTCCATATTAGGATTAGACTTTTTGTTTCTCCATAAAATTCTCTTTGTATTTAATCTGCTATCTCCATTTCCCGAAGATTTTTTCTCTCCTTTGTCAAGCTCGTTTTTTACGTCAAGCCAATTAGCGTCCATTAGATTACGTAGTGTAGTATCAGCTTTAGGCAGCTCTCGATGTATTTCTTGCCTAATAGCATCACAATCCTTATTTTCCGAATCAAGGAGTTTTGACGCTTTCTCATAAAAATCATTCAGAAGTATTCTGGCTTCCTCCTCTCTAGGTGAAAAGTTGGTTATAAATGATTTCATGTACCAATGTTTTTCAAGAAAGGTAGCATAGTCATCATTAATGGATGTGTCATTTCCTCGACATAACCTGTCAACACTGAGAAGATAATCTGCAATTGTCATTCTTGCAAGATCAATCCATTTTAATCTGTAATTAGGGTATGCTGAACAGGTTTTCAGCGTACTCCCAACACTCGTTTTTTCTGTATAGAATCAGCATTTCCGCTGATAACAGACT
>JBGUIK010000075.1:0-19796 GCA_045112915.1 Lachnospiraceae bacterium | reverse complement strand
ACGCCTCCGGCGGATCGCAGACGTGCGCAGTGGAAAGCGCTTACGCGCTGCGCACGTCGCGGCAAGAACGCCGAGGCGTTCTTGAATTATGTCAGCTAGCACTGACCCGAATCCCGCGCCAAGTCTCGCGAGCGAGACTTGAAGGATGATTTCATGGAACACCGGCCGAAGGTTACTCCACCGACTTCAGCGACTCCGCCATATTGATCCTATCCAGCTTGAATGACATGATCTGGTTCACCAGGAAGGTGAATGAGAAGGTCAGTATGATGGAGAACACGAAGCTGAGCGGTCGTATCTCTTTTCGGAAGTAGACGAGGTCCACGACGATCTGGTCGATGACGAAGCTGTGCAGCAGCACACCGAGCCCGAGGCCCGCCAGCATGCCGATCAGGGTCAGGATCATATTTTCGCGGAACACGTAATCGGAGGTCTCCCGGCGGTAGAAGCCGAGGACCTTGATGGTCGCGATCTCGCGGATCCGCTCCATGATGTTTATATTGGTCAGGTTGTAGAGGACGACGAAAGCAAGGGCAGCTGCACTCGCGATGATGAGGATGACCACGTAATTGAGACTGGACATCATGTTGGCTATGCGCTCGCGGAAATCCGCGAAAACGGACGCGTTGACGACGCAGTCGCATTTTGCGAGGGCAGCCTGGGATTCATATATGTCTGTTCCCTCCGGGAAGTTCACGTAAGCCCCGTTCAGGTAGTATTCCCCTGTGGCCTCCGCGATCGTCTCTTTCGAGAGAACAACATAGTTGTAGACGTGGTTTTCGAATACCCCCGCAACGGTCGCCTTTATTGTCTTCATCTCATCGTTCCGGAGCTCGATCGCATCACCCACATCGAGGCCGTAGCGCCGCGATATGCTGATGCTGATCAGTGCCTCATCGACACCGGGGGCGGGAAGCTTCTCGCCCTGCATGGTCATGAGACGGAAAAATGAGTCGATGTCCGACCAGTCGTCCGGCGCTATGACAGTAACCCCCTTGACCTGGTTGGCCATCAGCAGATCCCATGAGGACTGCTGGAAGAAGAATCCCGATGCTGAAAGATCTGCCATGGTCTTGCTAAGCTCATCAGGAAGCGAGAGCGTCCTGGTCTCGTCAGCAGGAGCGTCCCCGCTGACCACATCAGCAAGCGCGTCCCCGCCGGTCTCGTCAGCAGGAGCGTCCCCGCTGACCACATCATCAGGCGCGTCCCTGACAATTTCATCCGTGACCAGTTCGACCTCCGCGATCTGAATATTGTCGTACTGGGTGTCGACAAATGTCGCGATGGAGTCCTTGATCCCAAAGCCCGTCAAAAGCAGGGCTGTGCAGCCGCTGATTCCGACGACCATCATGAAGAAGCGGCGCTTATAGCGGAAGATGTTCCTGACGGACACTTTATGCATGAATTTCATCCGGTTCCAGATAGCCGGTATGTTTTCAAGGAAGACGCGCTTGCCGGCCTTCGGGGCCTTCGGCCGCATGAGACTCGCGGTGGGCTCCATCAGCTCGCTCCGGCATGACATGTACGTGGTTCCCAGAGTAGAGATCATGGAGACGAGGAAGACGGAGACGGCCAGCTTCCAGTTGGTCATAAAGCGCATCGGAATGGCAATATACATCATCTCGTAGGCATACCAGATGACGCTGGGGAAGAGAATGACGCCAAGGGCATAACCCGCCACGCAGCCGAGCGCGGCGGCGAGCCCCGAGTAGGCGAGGAAAGTCATCATGATATCCCGCCTGGAATAGCCGAGGCCTTTCAGGATTCCGATCTGGCCTCTGCGCTCGTCGACCATTCGCGTCATTGTCGTCATGCACACAAGGACCGCTACAAGAATAAAGAAGAGAGGCAGCACGCGCGCGACCTGCTTTACGATCTCCGAGTCGCTCTCGAAGCACGCGTAGGCGATGTTGGTCGTTCTCTCCAGGGAGTAGGTATCAGGTCTTTCAAATGAAGCCAGATCCTCCTCCGCGTCCGATATCTTTTTCTCAGCGTCCGCAATCTCGGTGTCAAATGTCTTTTTGGCGTCCTCGTACTCAGCGAGACCGTCGTTGTACTCGGCAAGACCGTCCTCGTACTCAGCGAGACCGTCGTTATATTCGGCGAGACCGTCCTCGTACTCGGCAAGACCGTCGTTATATTCGGCAAGGCCGTCCTCGTATTCAGCAACGCCCTTTTCATAATCTGCCTTGCCCTGCTCATAGTCTGCTTTTCCGGATTCATACTGAGACCTGGCATCCTTGTAAGCGCTGAGACCTGATTCATATTCGGCGACGCCGGCATCATACTGGGCTTTGCCGCTGTTGTACTGCGCAAGACCCGCGTTGTACTGTTTAAGGCCGGATTTGTACTCGGCCTCCGCCTTATCGTAGGCGGCTTTGCCTTTGTTATATTCAGCGAGACCGTCCTTATACTGGGCAAGACCCTTGTCGTACTTAGCCCTGGATTTTTCGTACTCCGCCTTGCCGGCCTCGTATTCGGCTTTTCCCTGTTCGAGGGCTGCCTTTCCTTCCTCGTACTTTGCCTTGCCGGCCTCGTACTGGGCAAGTCCCTCGTCGTAGGCAGCTTTGCCGGCATCATATTCCGCTTTGCCTGCCTCATACTGTGCAAGTCCTGCCTCGTAGGCGGCCATTCCGCCTTCATACTGCTGACGGCCGGGTTCAAGTTCGCCTCTCGCGGCTTCAATCTCAGCCATTCCTGCAGCGTAAGTTGCTTCATCAATCATTTCTGCTGCAAATGCGGCTTCAAGTTCGCTCTGTTTACCGTCAAGCTCCGCGTCCGCGGCGTCAATCTGGGCCTTGGCAGCAGAAAGCTCACCGAGCGTTGCATCGAGCTGGGCTTTTGCGCCTTCGAGCTCGGCAGCTGCCGCAGTTAGCTCAGGTTCTTTTTCGTCCAGAACAGCCTTGGCTGCGGCAAGCTCATCGGCAGCCTGACTCAGCTCTTCTTCGCTCTCTTTGATCTGAGCTTCATACGTCTTCAGCTGCTTTTCGGCGGCTTTCAGTTCGGGCTCGCCCGCATCCAGCTCTTTCCTGGCGGCATCCAGCTGCTTTTTCGACTTATCCAGTTTGGCTTTGGCGGCATCCAGCTCTTTCCTGCCGCTGTCCAGCTGCTTTTTGGTCGAATCGAGCTGCGATTTAGCAGATTTTAAGGTCTGGGAGTTGCTGTCGAGCTTGCTCTTGCCGCTGGCAAGCTCGGCTTCAGCCTCGTCAAGCTTGCTCTTGCCGCTGGCAAGCTCGGCTTCGGCCTCGTCAAGCTTGCTCTTGCCGCTGGCAAGCTCCGCTGCGGCGTTACCGAGCTTGATCCTGCCGTCAGCAAGCTCAGCCGCGGCGTCGTCCAGTTTCTTCTTGCCGTCTATGAGCTCGGCTTCCGCGTTATCAAGCTCCTTTTTTCCGTCCGCGAGCTCCTTCTCGGCGTCGGCAAGCTTCTGCTCGCCCTCGGCCTTTTTGTCGTTGAATTCGGCCTTTGCGTCATTCAGCTCTTTCTCGGCGTCGCTGTAGATCCTGTCATACCGCTTGTCCGCGGCTGACTGGATCAGGTCCTCCCATACCGGGCGCAGCTTGTCCATCTGCTCTTTATACGCGTCGGAATAAATGACCTCATCTGTGTCCAGTTTGACATAGATATCCGTATAATATTCAGCGCTGAAGGATTGTTTTGGCAAATACATGAAGCCGTAGACGGTGCCGTTCCCGATCGATGTCGTCCCTCGCTCGAAATTGATATAGAGGGTGGATTCGGCAAATCCGACTACGGTGTAGGAGGTGTGTGCAAATGCGTCGAGGGTGTCGGTTTCATTTGCATCTGAAAAATAGATCGTATCACCGAGAGACAGATCCAGCCTGTTCTGCGAGTCGATCAGACATTCCGTCTTCGTCTCGGGTATTCTTCCCTCGATGATCTGCAGATAATTGACCTCATCGGTGATGGAGTGGACTTTGTATACTCCGGTCGAGCCGTCTTTCGTCTCGCAGAGCACGTCGTACTGCCATGCGCCCTCGGCATGGCGTACACCGTCCGCGCGGGCGAGCTGCATAACTTCGCTGTCCTCCCATCCGAGGGTGGAGACGGCCCGGTAATCGTACAGCTGATTCTCCTCGTAGTAACTGTTGACTGTGTTGATCATGACGGGGGTCGTGATCCGGACACCGGAGAAGAAGCCGACACCGATACCGATAATTGCGAACACGGCAAAAAAGCGTCCGAAAGTATTGCGGATCTCGCGGAGCGTCATTGTGGTCAGCATATGTTTTTTTCTGTGCGAGTTCTTCATAAACCAGATCCTCGGTCATCACAGGCGGAAACCCGCTGATTCAGGCGATGGGCAGTTGACAGATACAGCCCTTACCACTCGATTTCAGAGATGTCTACACGGTTCGTATTGAGATACATTTTTTCGATTTTTCCGCTCTTGACGGTGATGACCCGGTCGGCCATCGCGGTCAGAGCGGAGTTGTGAGTGATTACGACCACGGTCATGCCGGCCCTTCGGCAGGTGTCGTAGAGGAGGCCGAGGACAGCCTTGCCCGTCTGATAGTCCAGCGCGCCGGTCGGCTCGTCGCAAAGGAGAAGCTTCGGGTTCTTTGCCAGAGCTCTCGCGATCGCGACTCGCTGCTGCTCGCCGCCGGAAAGCTGGGCAGGGAAGTTCTTCAGTCTGTCTTTAAGGCCGACCTGCATGAGGACCTCGGCGGGATCCAGCGGGTCGCGTGTGAGCTGCGTCGCCAGCTCCACGTTCTCCAGCGCAGTGAGGTTCTGGACCAGATTGTAGAACTGGAACACGAAACCGATCTCGTACCGGCGGTATTCTGTGAGCTGTTTTCTGTTGTAAGCGGAGATTTCTTTTCCGTCAAGAAAGACGGAGCCGGAGGTCAGAGAATCCATACCTCCGAGGATATTCAGAATAGTGGTCTTTCCGGCTCCGGAAGCGCCGACGACCACGCAGAATTCACCCTTTTCGATGATGAAATCCGCACCGTTCAGCGCGGGGATTTCTACTTCCCCGCTCGTGTATATTTTTTTCACATTCCGGAATTCTACATATGCCATACTTTTTGACCCTCTGGAGCTGTGCTTTTGCCTGCCGCGCGGGTTCTTTCTGCAAATGAAGGACTGCCGCGCGTACGGATGATCCGGATGCCTGTATGTTCTATAATAATAAGTATAGCAGAACCGCGCCGCATTTTGGTGAACAATTCGTGAAGCGGCGGGAGGATTCAAGTCTCGCCCGCGAGACCCGGTGCGGGATTCGGGTCAGCGTTGGCTGAGTTCAAGTCTCGCCCGCGAGATTCGGTGCGGGATTCGGGTCAGCGCCGGCTGAGATAAAATCTACTTGCGGAACTTCCTATAATAGATATAATATGAAACAAGTCTGAACGACTCAAAGTAACCGCTTTAATCTCTGATGCAGAATCCTCGTGACGTGAGTCTGCGATGATATCTAAGTGTGAGATGGCCTTCCTCTGCGGGGGCGGCTGATGAAGATTACATCATATTAAGGGGGAATAAGATGAAACGAAGATTAATCACAAGAAGTACGGGAAGGTGGTCGGATTTTCTTCCATTCGCGCTGGTACTGGCCTATATTATGGTACTCGTGGGGCAGCTCATCGGCAGCGGCGTCTTCGCGCTGACCGGAGCCGAAGCTAAGCTGACCGCAGTCGTGGGAGATGAGGACACGGCAATATTTCTGCTCATGTATTTCGACTTTTTCGGCATATGGATCGCATTTTTCCTGGCAGCCGGTATTTTCAGGAACAACCGGCCGATGCTGCGGTCGCTTGTTTTCCGCAGGGACGGGGTGAACCTCCGTGGGGCGGGACTCGGCCTGCTTCTCGGTTTTGCCGCAAATGGATTCTGCATCATCATGTCCTGGATCCTCGGAGACATTGTTCTCTCCTTCAACGGATTCAATCCGGCGCTCTTTTTTGCCTTCCTCTTCGTGGTCATGGTCCAGTCCGGAGCGGAGGAAATCGTCGACCGATGCTATCTGTACCAGAAGCTTCGCAGAGGATATAAAAATCCGTGGATAGCCATTATCGGCAACGCGGCGGCATTTGCAGCCCTGCACCTGTTCAATCCCGGGGTGACGGTAGTCGGCATCGCACAGATTGTTATCGTAGGAATTCTGTTCTCACTCTTTGTATATTATTTTGACAGCCTCTGGGCGGCGATCATGATGCACACCGGGTGGAACTTCTGCCAGAGTATTTTCTTCGGACTTCCGAATAGCGGAATTGTCTCCGCATACTCTGTGTTCAGGCTCGATGCAGCGTCCGCAAGAAACGGTATCTTTTACAATGTGAACTTTGGCGTGGAGGGCAGTGTCGGCGCTGTAGTCGTTCTGGTCCTTCT
Source organism: Lachnospiraceae bacterium (assembly GCA_045112915.1). Classification (GTDB taxonomy): domain Bacteria; phylum Bacillota; class Clostridia; order Lachnospirales; family Lachnospiraceae; genus Chordicoccus. Next base: position 13,448 of record JBGUIK010000075.1, on the reverse strand, counting down.
CTGTGTGATCACGGTCATTTTGGGACGCAGGAGAGGCAGGACGGAAGATCTCTGGAAAGAGATGGAAGTGAGTGAGGAGGTATAACTTAAATTGAAATCTTTGAAAATTCTGGTATCCGCGATCCTGGCCGGTTTCTGCATCGGTCTCGGCGGTATGCTGTTTCTGGCACTTGACAATAAGGTGATCGGGGCATCTCTGTTCTCAACAGGACTTTTCGTGATCTGCACGAGCGGTTTTCACCTGTTCACCGGCAAGGTCTGCTACGCATTTCAGAATGACGGGGCATACGCGGCATCGCTGCCGCTCATATGGGTCGGCAATCTGATCGGCACAGGCGGAACAGCAATTATCGTAAGGCTGTCGCGCGCAGCCAATCTTGCGGAAAAGGCCGCTTCGATCTGTGAAGTGAAGGCGGGCGACAGCTATCTCAGCCTGTTCCTTCTGGGGATACTTTGCAACATTTTCATTTTCATTGCAGTCGACGGATTTAAGAACAACAAGCATGAGATTGCGAAATACGCCGCAATCTATCTGGGCGTTGTCGGTTTTATCCTGTGCGGCGCTGAGCACTGTGTGGCGGACATGTTCTACTATCACGTGGCCGGCGTATGGTCAATGGATATGATGATCCGCCTTCTTGTCATCACTGCCGGCAATGCTGTAGGAGGAATTCTGGCTGAGCGCATGCGGACGTACGTTGTGAGCGCGTGATGCATGCGGCAGTATGTCAGACTAATAATGAGTAAAAAAAGAGCTGCTTCGGCAGCTTTTTTTTGTGGCACCGGCCCGGCAGAGCGAGGCGTTTTGCAGTGCGAAAATCGAGGTGGATTCCACCTGCTGTTCGATTGCCGGAATTGTGCGGACGATGCGTGATTGGAACTTTAGTGCAAGAATCACCAAGGCTGATTGTAATAGATATTTCAAATATGAACTATAAATAGCAATGTTGAAAAGCATCAGAAATAATGAAGAAATTAATTGGAAAGAATGACAGATGACTGAAAATAAATTAATTATCTTGTGCATTTTTTATCTATTTCTCGAGTCCATGATTTTTTATAATCTCTTTATGTTAATCACCACGGTAGAACTTAAGGAATTAAGTATACATATCAAAACATCAAGGAGGTAACTAAAAATGAAAGTTGGTTTTGTAGGACTCGGCATTATGGGAAGACCGATGGCTAAGAACCTGGTGAAGGCCGGTTATGAGCTGGTCGTCTATGACTTCAACAAGGCTGCGGTAGATGACCTTGTAAGCTGCGGTGCAGCAGCTGCAGGCTGCGGCAAAGAAGTTGCTGAGCAGTGCCCGGTCATTATCACAATGGTTCCGAACAGCCCGCACGTCCGCGCTGCAGTGTTCGGCGAGAATGGTCTTGCTGAAGGCATGAAGGCAGGTGAATCTGTCCTCATCGATATGAGCTCCATCGACCCGGTCGAGAGCAAGAAAATTGCTGCTGACCTCGAGAAGATCGGCGTAGACATGCTTGACGCTCCGGTCTCCGGCGGCGAGCCGAAGGCTATCGACGGATCCCTTTCCATCATGGTCGGCGGAAAGAAAGAGACATTTGACAAGTATTATGACATGCTCATGGTCATGGGCGGCTCCGCAGTTTATGTTGGACCGATCGGCTCCGGCAACGTTGCAAAGCTTGCGAACCAGATGATCGTTGCTATCAACATTGCAGCATGTGCTGAGGCATTTACATTTGCCGCAAAGATGGGCACAGATCCGGAACTCGTATATCAGGCTATCCGCGGCGGTCTCGCAGGCTCCACAGTCATGGATGCCAAGGTCCCGATGATGATCGATGGCAACTACAAGCCGGGCTTCCGTATTGTCCTTCACACAAAGGATCTTACCAATGCCCTTAACGCAGCTCACGCGATCAACTCCCCGGCTCCGTTCACAGCTCAGGCTATGGAAATCCTTCAGTTCCTGAACGCTCATGACTGCGGCGCTGATGATCATGATGCAATCGTAAAATATTACGAGGCTATCTCCGGAACATCGGTTGTTAAGGAAAAATAAGTAAGGCTTTGAAAGGTGGTATTCCCGGCCGGCCGTGCGCCGGTCCGGGACAGTAAGGAGGGACAGTCTCAATGTTCGTTAAAAAGTATGGCGATATCTGCGTCAGCATCTTTTTCCTGGTAGTTGGCATTGCTCTTATTATCGGTGCCAGAGCGTTCCCAAAGAGTGCTGTCGTAGAAATCGGTCCGGATTTCATGCCGACCGTCATCGGCGTAATTATTGTTTTGCTTTCCGCGATCCTTCTCGCTCAGAGCATCAAGGGTCTTAAGGCCGCAATTGCCAAGGCGGAAGCCGAGGGCCCGGATGACAGCGATTACAAGCGTGTTCTGTCATCCCTGATCCTCTCACTGGTCTATGTGTTCGTACTCCAGCCTGTAGGTTTCATTATTTCAACATTTGTCTATCTGTTCGGACAGATCTTCGTTCTGGCTCCGGATGAGAAACGCACAAAGAAGGACATCATTCTCTACCTTATTATTGACGTCGTCTTTGTTCTCGTTGTTTTCTTCCTGTTCCGCTACGGTTTCAAGATCGTCCTCCCGGCAGGCATATTCACGATTAATCTATAAGTAGGAGGTATTTATGAACACACTATCATTAATGGGCTCGGCTTTCCTCAGCGTATGCCAGCCGATGTCACTTCTGCTTATGATCGCCGGCGTCGCAATCGGTATCGTATTCGGCTCCATCCCGGGTCTTTCCGCATCCATGGCGGTCGCCCTGATGCTGCCGATCACCTTCACTATGGAAGCCTCCCTCGGTATGAACGTCCTCGTCGCCGTTTATATCGGCGGTATCTCCGGCGGTCTTATCTCCGCTATTCTTCTGAACATGCCGGGTACAGCGTCCTCGATCGCTACAACATTCGACGGACACCCGATGGCTCAGAACGGACAGGCCATGAAGGCTCTCGGTCTTGGTATCGTATTCTCGTTCCTCGGTTCCGAGTTTTCTTTCCTCATCCTGTCATTCTTCGCTCCGAAGCTTGCTGATATCGCTCTTCAGTTCACACCGGCTGAGAACTTCGGTATCTGCTTCTTCGCGCTGACAATGGTCGCTGTCCTTTCATCCGGAAACATGGTCCGCGGTCTTCTCGCAGGTATGTTCGGTCTGGTCTTCGCGGTCGTAGGTATGTCCCCGATCGACGGAACTGCCCGATTCACCTTCGGCCAGGTCAACCTGATGTCCGGTTTCGACACTCTGACCACTCTTATCGGTATCTTCGCTGTCGCTGATATCTTAAAGACAGCTGAAAAGATGAAAGCCGGCGCAGCCAAGACCGTCCCGGTCGAGAAGGTCAAGGGCTTCGGCTTCTCCATGCAGGAATTTGTTTACCATCTGCCGAACTTCTTCAGATCCGCTCTGATCGGTACCGGCATCGGTATCCTTCCGGGTATCGGCGGTTCGACTTCCGGTATGCTCGCTTACGTCACTGCCAAGAACATGTCCAAGAAGCGCGATGAATTCGGCAAGGGCTGCCCGGACGGTATCGTCGCTACAGAGTCTGCCAATAACGCTACGATCGGCGGCGCTATGATCCCGCTTCTCGTTCTCGGTATCCCGGGCGACGGCGTTACGGCTATGATGCTCGGCGGCTTCCTGATTCACGGCCTTTCCGCAGGTCCGCTGCTCTTCGTCAAGAACGCTGATGTCGTTTACGGTATCTTCGCCGCATGTATGGTCTGCGGTCTCATCATGCTCGTTGTCGAGTGGATCGGCATCAAGGGATTCGTACAGGTCCTCAAGGTTCCGAAGCACATCCTGCTTCCGTGCATTCTGGTCCTCTGCGCGGTCGGCGCGTTCGCAACGAACAACCGCATCTTCGACGTTCAGTCGATCATGATCTTCGGCGTTATCGGTTATCTCTACAGCAAGTTCAAGCTGCCGACGACACCTTTCGTTCTCTGCTTCCTCATCGGCAACATGCTTGAGACATATCTGAGACGAGGCATCATGCAGTACAAGAGCTTCGGCGCGTTCTTCTCAAGACCGATCTTCGACGTATTCTTCTTCATCGCGATCGGCGTAGTTCTCTGGTCTGTCTACAAGGAGATCAAGGGAACAAAGAAAGTGGACGAGGATTAATATCCCCATATGGGCTGCCCCTGCCAACGCAGGCGGCGGGCTCCCAAAAGTCTCAGTGGAGGGAAAGTCCCCCACTGAGATAAGCGGCAGAGTGACTTTTAATCTGCCGGCCTATGAAAAAGGTTTCATTATCTTCTCGGCAGGGAAGTATTAAAAGAAAAAAGGAGGCACAAAATGAAACGTAAATTATTTGCACTTGCACTCACAGCAACTATGGTCCTCGGACTCGCGGCATGCGGCGGCGGATCATCAACAGCAGCACCCGCAGCAGGCGGAGCAGAGTCATCAGCAGCAGGCGGCGCTGAGATGACATCTGAGTGGGCACCGAGCGGCACAGTCTCTATCGTTGTTCCTGCAGGCGCAGGCGGCGACACAGACCTTACAGCCCGTACATTTGCACAGTACGCTAAGGGCCTCACAGGCGTTGACTTCATCGTTGTCAATGCCAACGGCGCATCCGGCTCTGTTGCGTCCAACCAGGTACTTCAGTCCGCTAACGACGGTATGACATTCCTGTATGGCCATACTCTTGTCAACGTGGCAAATATCGCAGGCATCACAGATTTCAACTACACAGCTTTCACACTTGGCCCGACATTCGCTAAGAATCCGGCTCAGGGTCTCTATGTCAACGCTGAGAAGTATGCTGACCTCAATGCATTCATCGAGGCTGCAAAGGCTGCTCCGGGCCAGCTCAAGGCTGCTACCGAAGTCGGCGCTTACACATACTATGAGATCCTTGCTTTCGAGAAGGCTGCAGGCATCGACCTTGACCTCGTAGACGCAGGCTCCAACTCTGACAAGATCACAGCTATGCTTTCCGGCCAGATCGACCTTATGCCGGGTGCATACCTCAACTGCAAAGAGTATATCGAAGCAGGCCAGTTCGTCTGCATCGGCGCTCCGTACGCAGAAGCATATGACATCACTCCGGAAGTTCCGGCATTCAAAGATGAAGGCATCGACTTCGTATATCCGGACTGCGACTACTCCTTCTACTTCCCGGCAGACACAGACCCGGCTATCATCGCTTACTATGATGAGCTCGTAGCTAAGGTCCTTGAGGATGCTGATGCTCAGAAGGCTCTTACAGATCTTCCGGTCATGCCGTTCTATCTGACATCTGAAGAGTCTGCTGCAAATGAAGAGACAATGTACAACACAATCAAAGAGATCGCTGACAGCCTTGCATAAAGGTGACGCCATCTCACGGAACTGACGCACATATTAAGCCGGCGGGTCGGGACAGCCAGCCCGGCCCGCCGGTCCTTTATAGCAGTCGTTTCCGGAAGTTATCTGTCGTGACTGCCTTTCTTTTAGAATAGAAAGCGGACGGCATTACCCGACAATGGAGGAAAATATGAATACAGATTATATCAAGGGTGTTATCGTCCCCATTATTACTGTCATTGATGAAGATGAGAAGATCGATGAAGCTGGAATGCGCCGTCAGGTCGAGTTCGTCATTAAGGGCGGTCTTCACGGAATCCTTGCTTTCGGCTCCAACGGTGAGTTCTATCAGATCGAAGAAGACGAGATGGAGCGCGGCCTTGAGATCATGATTGATCAGGCTGCCGGACGTGTCCCGGTCTATTTCGGTATCGGCGCGATCAACACAAAGAAGTGCGTGCGTCTTGCCAAAATGGCAGCGGCTCACAACGTTGCAGGCATTTCTATTCTGCAGCCGATGTTCCTGAAGCCGACCGAGGATGAGCTCTATACTCATTTCAAGACGATCGCTGACGCTGTTCCGGACGTTCCTGTTCTCATTTACAATAATCCCGGCCGTACAGGCTATACGCTGAGCGGCGGTCTTGTTGAGAAACTTGCTCATGAGGTTCCGAATATCGTGGGAATGAAAGATACTTCCGGTGACATGACACAGACGGAAGAGTTTATTCGCCGCAATCGCGATATCGATTTTAAGGTCTTCGGTGGTAAGGATACTCTGCTTTATGTCTCTCTGTGCTGCGGCGCGGTCGGCGGAGTGTGCACGGCGGGTAATTTCATGCCGGAGCTTATCACAGAAGTTTATAACAAATTTGTGGAAGGTGACCTTGAGGGCTCGAAAGAAGCTCAGTTCAAAGTAAATCCGGTCCGTCTTTCCATGGACGCAGCTTCCTTCCCGGTAGCAGCGAAGGACATGGCTAATCTGCGCGGCAACGACATCGGCGTACCGTATCTGCCGAGCAAGCCGTCTCATCAGGCAGCATATGACAAGATCAAGGCAGAGATGGAGAAGGCCGGACTTATCTGATATACAAAGGAGACAACAATGAAAAGACTTATTACTAAAATGGAAGTTTTCCCGGTAGCCGGACATGACTGTATGGAGCTGAACCTCTCCGGCGCACACGGACCGTATTTTACACGTAACGTTGTTATTCTGACAGCTGATAACGGTGACGAGGGCATCGGTGAAGTACCGGGCGGCGAAAAGATCACCGACGCGCTCAACGAAGTGAAATTCCTTGTTGAGGGAAGCAATCTGGCTGAGTACAAGACAACTCTCCGCAAGGTCGAGGAGTATCTTGCAGCCAAGGGTGAGGAAGATGTCCGCGGCAATCAGACATTTGACCTTCGTACAGGCGTCCATGTAAAGACAGCGATCGAGGCTCCGTGCCTTGACCTTCTCGGTAAGATGCTCGGCGTAACAGTCTCCGAACTTCTCGGTGAAGGACAGCAGAGAGACCGCGTCCGCATGCTTGGATATCTGTTCTTTGTCGGCGACCCGAACAAGACAGACCTTGAGTATCTGCATGAGCCGGATTCAGACTGCACATGGTATCGTATCCGCCATGAAGAGGCTATGACACCGGACAAGATCGTTGAATTTGCAAAAGCCACAAAAGAGAAATACGGCTTCACAGACTTCAAGCTTAAGGGCGGCGTTCTCCCGGGCGACCAGGAAATGGAATGCATCCGCGCTATGAAGAAGGAATTCCCGGATTCAAGATTCGACCTTGACCCGAACGGTGGCTGGCTGCTTGAGCAGGCCGTAGAGTATGTGAAGGGCATGCACGGCATCCTGACATACTGCGAAGACCCGTGCGGCGCTGAAGGTGTTTACTCCGGACGTGAGATCGTTTCCGAGTTCCGCCGCAGAACAGGCTTCCCGACAGCGACCAACATGATCGCTACGGACTGGAGAGAAGTCGGACACGCTCTGGAATCCCAGGCTGTCGACATCATCCTTGCAGACCCGCATTTCTGGACGATGGCAGGCTCTGTGCGCGTCGCTCAGATGTGCCATGACTTCGGCTACACATGGGGATCTCATTCCAATAACCATTTCGATATTTCTCTCGCTATGTTCACTCAGGTCGGCGCTTCCGTACCGGGCTTCTACAACGCTCTGGATACGCACTGGATCTGGCAGGAAGGCATTGAGAGACTTACCAAAGAGCCGCTTCAGATCGTGGACAGCTGCGTAACTGTTCCGAATAAGCCGGGTCTCGGCGTTGAGATCGACCGCGATCAGCTCATGAAGGCTCATCAGCTCTATATGGACAAGTGCTTCGGCAAGGGCGCAAGAAACGACGCTGTAGGCATGCAGTATCTCATTCCGGGTTGGAAGTTTGACCCGAAGAGACCGTGCCTTGTCCGCTAAGTTAATCTCTGACACTGAGATTAACGCCTCCGGCGGATCGCAGCCGCGCGATTAGGAGGGTGCTTCGCACTTTGTGCGGCGCGGCAAGAACGCCGGAGCGTTCTTGATACTAACAGTTCTCCTGTGAGTTTTGATATGACGGCCGCTGTGCCTCTTCTGCGGAGGACGGCGGCCGGTAGAATAGGAGGGGACTCCTTCCTACGCTGTTGGTAACAGCTCAGACAGGCTGCAGCGGAGTTCTATAAACCGACATCAAGCATCATCTTCATCGAAAAACGTCGGTCCTCACCTCCGAGCTTAAAGAATGCATCCGCATTCTTTGATCTCTCAGTCGGACCGACAATGTTTTTCTCACGAAGATGGATGCTTTGCTGCCGGAAACGAACTGATAGATAAGCCTGTCTGAGCTGTTACCCCCTACTATCATACTTTCGGGGAAATGCACAGGTCCCGCGTGGACAATAAGAGATTGTAAGGAGACACATATGTCCAATACTCCGATTATTAAAGAAATGCAGGTCATTCCGGTCGCCGGATATGACAGTATGCTCATGACTCTCAGCGGCGCACATGCACCGTGTTTTACCCGCAATCTTGTCGTCCTTCATGATAATGCGGGCCATACGGGTATCGGCGAGATCCACGGCGGTGATTATACCTGTGACTGCCTGAATGCCATGAAACCTCTCGTTGAAGGACAGCCGATATCCAATTACCGTGAAGTCCTTCAGAAGATCCACAAGATCGCAAAGAGATCCTCGGCTGACGACGGTGAGGGTATCCAGACGCTGGATATCTCCAAGCTGAAATTCGTCGTCAAGAGCGAGTGGGCAATCGAATGCGCCATGATGGACCTCTTCGGCCAGTTCCTCGGTGTTCCGATGGCATCGCTTATGGGCGAGGGCAAGCAGAGAGATGAAGTGGAGATGCTCGGCTACCTCTTCTATGTCTCTGACAAGAATAAAGTTCCCGCAGGTGATATGCAGTATCTCGACGAGAGCGACAGCTCTGACCCGTGGTTCAGACTGAGACGCGAGGAGATCCTGACACCGGAGCGTGTCGTCGAGGAAGCGGAAGCTTTGACAGAAAAGTACGGTTTCAAGAACTTCAAGCTGAAGGGCGGCGTGCTTGCCGGCGCTGAGGAGATGGAGGCCTGCAAAGCCCTCAAGAAACGTTTCCCGGATGCCCGCATCAATATCGATCCGAACGGCGCGTGGAGCCTTGCCGAATCGATTGAACTCTGCCGCGATATGCACAATGTAATTACCTACATGGAAGATCCGTGCGGACCGGAAGCCGGTTATTCAAGCCGCGAGATCATGCGCGAGTTCAAGAACGCTACCCAGTTCCAGGTTGCCACGAATATGATCGCTACGGACTGGAGACAGTTCTATCACACAGTGAGCCTTAATGCGTGCGACATTATTCTCGCTGACCCGCATTTCTGGGGCTTTGACGGAGCAATCCGCATGTCTCAGCTGCTCACTTCCTGGGGCCTCACATGGGGCGTGCATTCCAATAATCATTTCGATATTACGCTGGCTGCATTTGCACAGGTCGGCTGCGCCGCTGTCGGCGATCCGGCTCCTATGGATACACACTGGATCTGGCAGGATGGACAGAACCTGCTGCTTGACGCTCCGCAGATCATTAATGGCAAGCTGCAGCTCCCGGATGCTCCGGGTCTCGGCGTCCACCTCAACATGAAGCGTGTCGAGGAGGCCAACGCCCTCTATAACAGCATGCCGACGCACGACCGCGACGACGCGAAGGCTATGCAGTATCTGATTCCGAACTGGGTCTATGACCATAAGAAGCCCTGCCTCGTGAGATAAGCTTGACTTTCCGCAGGAAATATGAAATATTCTGAGCATTCTTGTCTTTGACTGACGGGGAATCGGCAAGTGGAAGTTTGAGGAAATTTGCTGAAAGATTATACATAATATTGTACTGTAAGGGGCTGCCGCGGCAGCCCCTTATTTTGCTTCATGGTGGCGATTCGGTCATCATAGGTCAGTTCGGCGTTTCACGGCTGCCCGGGTGTCGATATGCTCACCTTCTCGGTGTCGATATGCTCCTTTCTAGTCGATATGCTCCTTTCTTGCGTTATGGAGTGCAGTAGCGTTTATTGAAATCATCTTAAATCGACTGAAAGCAAGAGCTGAGTCAATCAGTCAACAAAGGTGAAAGCGGCGTTTCACGACTGCTCGGGTTGAGAAGAGTGCAGTAGCGTTTATTGAAATCACCTTAAATCGACTGAAAGCAAGAGCTGAGTCAATCAGTCAACAAAGGTGAAAGCGGCGTAATACGACTGCCCGTGCGTGATGGCGGGCAGTCTCGTTCTGTGCAATCAACCTTTAACGACTGAAGGCAAGAAAGCAGGCAATCAGTCATCAAAGGTGAAAGCGGCGTAACACGACTGCCCGGGTGCTGTGGCGGGCAGTAGCGTTTGGTGAAATCAACCTTTGTCGACTGAAGGCAAGAAAGCAGGCAATCAGTCATCAAAGGTGAAAGCGGCGTATCACGACTGCCCGTGCGTGATGGCGGGCAGTCTCGTTTGGTGAAATCAACCTTTAACGACTGAAGGCAAGAAAGCAGGCAATCAGTCATCAAAGTTCAAAGCGGCGCAACACGACTGCCCGGGTACTGTGGCGGGCAGTAGCTTTTGTAAAAACCACCTTTTATCTACTGCTGGAAAAAACCTGACATAAGGAAGTCATACCGTCATCCCGTGTCAAAACCTGCAAACGTGACTGCTTTTAAGCTGGGCATTTTTTTGGATGATAAGCTGATTTATCGAAAAACGAGTCAGATATACTGCCTGAGCATTGTAATTTGACTTATATAAGGCACTGCACATGGGTATTGTTTTGCAAGATCGACTGCCGGCTAGTACAGCGCGACCTCAATAGAAGCAGTAGCTGTGACGAACGGCGAATGATTTGGATATTTTGTTGTTGATGCGGGCTTGACATGTTAAAATAGTCAGTGACGGTCTAAAGATGCCGTAAATCGATACACGGGTGGTCTAAAGACCAAATGGATAGTGCGGCAGAACAGATCGCGAGGGAATGTCGAGGTTGGCCATGAAAGCCAGCGGCCTCGAGGGGCTGCTCAGTCGGCAGTGACGGCCATGAAAGCCAGCGACCTCGAGGGGCTGCTCAGTCGGCAGAGATGGCCATGAAAGCCAGCGGCCTCGAGGGACTGCTCAGTCGGCAGTGATGGCCATGAAAGCCAGCGGCCTCGAGGGGTTGCCCAGCAAGCCGTGATGGCCGACGGTCAATGGGAGCACAGCATAAGTCCCGGACTGAATGGATACATAGCTTTCGCAAGGAGGATTTTTCATGATAAAGGACAACAGACAGATTATATTAACAGGAGACCGTCCTACGGGCAGACTGCATTTGGGACATTACGTCGGATCGCTCAAGAGACGTGTTGAACTGCAGAACTCAGGCAAGTTTGATGAGATATACATTCTGATTGCTGATGATCAGGCGCTGACGGATAACGCTGACAACCCCGGAAAGATCAGGGACAACATTGTCAACGTCCTTCTGGACTATCTGTCAGTAGGCCTTGATCCGGATAAGGTCACGTTCTGCATCCAGTCTTCACTGCCGGCTCTGCATGCGCTCACTTTCTATTATATGAATCTTGTCACGACAGCCAGACTGTCCCGCAATCCTACTGTTAAGGCGGAGATCGCGATGAGAGGGTTTGCCGATGAAGGACTACCGGCGGGATTTTTCACTTATCCGGTATCCCAGGCAGCGGACATTACTGCGTTTGACGCCAATATCGTTCCTGTCGGTGAGGACCAGCTGCCCATGATCGAGCAGACCCGTGAGATTGTCGAGAAGTTCAACCGCGTCTATGGTGAGACCCTCGTTCTCCCGAAGGCTGTCATCCCGGAAAATGAGACACAGAGACGTCTCCCGGGCGTCGACGGCAAGGCTAAGATGAGCAAATCTCTCGGCAACTGCATTTATCTCTCCGACACAGCCAAGACCGTGAAGAAGCAGGTCAACGGAAAGATGTTCACGGACCCGCAGCACCTTCGAATCGAGGATCCGGGCCATCTTGAAGGCAATGTAGTGTTCACATATCTTGACGCGCTGTGCAGGGATGAGCATTTTGCAGAGTATCTGCCGGATTATCAGAATCTGGATGAGATGAAGGCGCACTATATGAGAGGCGGTCTCGGCGACGGCACCTGCAAGAAATTCCTGATCAATATTCTTGAGGAGACGCTTGCCCCGATACGCGCAAGCCGTGCGCAGTGGGAGAAGGATATCGACAGTGTATATGATATCGCGCTTGCCGGCAGCGCAAAGGCCAGGGAAGTCACGAATGAAACGTTGGCCAGAGTTCAGAGGGCAATGAGGATTAATTATTTTGAAGATCGGTCGATAATCAAAGACTGGGAGAAGCTGCTGAAAGAGCAGAAGTAATGACAAAACTGGGCTGCCGTGAGGCAGCCCTTTATATGTCTTGAAATGAAAAACAAGCTTGTACATCCTCTTGCGAACGGGTCCGTACAAGTGGGGAATGACGGAGAGTACAGGCTCACTTGCCCCGATATCAGTAATCGTCCGGATAGCGGCCGAGAGAATCATCTGCCACGGAACTAGTAATCGTCCGGATAGCGGCCGAGAGAATCATCTGCCACGGAACCAGTAATCGTCCGGATAGCGGCCGAGAGAATCATCTGCCCCGAAACCAGTAATCGTCCGGATAGCGGCCGAGAGAATCATCTACCCCGATACCAGTGATCGTCCGGATAGCGGCCGACAGACTCATCTACCCAGATACCAGTGATCGTCCAGATAACGGCCGACGCCGTCCATCGCCACGTCATAATCGGTGACAGCATTGGCGACCGCCTTTGTCCTGTCAGACCCGTTTTTGAGACATACCCCCCAGCCGGCTTTCTCGAGGAGGGAAATGTCATTTTCAAGATCGCCGAAAGCTATGACCTCGCTGAGCGGTATGCCGCGCCTTTTGGCATACATCTCGAGAGCCAGTCCTTTACCGATGCGCGGGTCCATGAACTCGATCGTGTAGTGGTCCTCATCGCGGTAAGTGACCAGGGTGGTCCAGTCAGGCGAAGGATTTTTCGCGATAGTCTCTTTTATGAGATTCTCATATCTGGGATGACACTGTACTTCGATTTTTCCGGTTGCGTTCTCGCTCAGGAAATCGATTCCGCCATACTCAACGTAGGAATGATTCCGAGCCTGAGACATGAGGATGAAATCATCGACGCGCTTTGCCCGGATGAGGTCGTATGCCTTTTCGTAGACGATAATATTGCAGTCGATGGGCATCATGAATGTCACGATCTTTCGGACGTTCTCGGCGCTCAGCTGGTAAAAATGTTCGATCTCATCTGTCTCCTTTGTCCAGAGATCGCCGCCGTTCATGCCGATGGCGAAATCGAACTCAAAGCCCAGATCCCAGAAAGCGGATTTGTTTATCGTATGAGCCTTATCAAGAGGTCTGCCGGACGCAATCCCGATGAGAACGCCCTCCTTGTGCAGCCTCTGCATGTTAGCCTTTGTTCGCGGCATCAGATGTCCGCCTTTTTCAACCAGGGTTCCGTCTATATCAGCGGCAAAAATTGAAATCTTTTCTATGAAGCGTAGCAGCAGAGTACCACGTCCATAGGAGCTGCCGCACCGCATGGGCGTGGGTGAATGCCGGGACAAATTTACTGG
>JBGUIK010000074.1:0-10926 GCA_045112915.1 Lachnospiraceae bacterium | reverse complement strand
GAGGATGCGCAGGGATTCGGTTGGGAATTATGTCAGCTAGCGCTGACCCGAATCCCGCGCCAAGTCTCGCGAGCGAGACTTGAATTAGCTAAGTTGCATAGGCCTATAGAAGATACTGATGCGAAGTTCCCGCTCACGACATGCGAGTGGGATCGGATCAGTGCCTGATCAGATAGTCCTGGACGCTCGTGACTGCATTGGCCCCGTCAGCGCAGGCTGTGATGATCTGGCGCAGTTGTTTCTTTCTCAGGTCACCGGCGACGAATACGCCGGGAACAGATGTTGCACCGGTCTCATCGGCAATTACGTAGCCGCCTTGGTCAAGATCCAGCTTGCCTGAGACAAGCTCGCTTATAGGCTGAATGCCGACTGCGATGAACACGCCGTCGACCGGGATCGTGCGCTCGGAGCCATCCTTCTTGTCGACTGTGACGATGCTTCTGACCTGTTCGTCGCCGTCGATGGACTTAAGCGTGCTGTCCCAGACCATCTCCACATTGGGCATTGCAAGCAGGCGGTCCTGAAGGACTTTGGCCGCGCGGAGCTCATCCCGTCTGTGGACGACATAGACCTTGTTGCAGAGGCGCGCGAGGAAGATCGCGTCCTCGACCGCTACATCGCCGCCGCCGACAACGGCAGTGTCCTTCTTTCTGTAGAAAGCGCCGTCGCAGGTAGCACAGTAGGATACGCCCATTCCCGCGAAGGTGTCTTCACCGGGAGTCCCGAGTTTTCTGTGCTCGGCTCCCATTGCGAGGATGACGGTCCGGGCTTCATATGTTCCCATATCCGTGGTGACTTTCTTCACGTCTCCGTCAAGATCAAGTTCCGTGACGGTCTCTGTCACGAACTCGGCTCCGAGGTTCTGCGCGTGCTCCTGCATTTTCATGGACAGATCCGGTCCGCTGATGCCCGGGAGCCCCGGATAGTTGTCGATTTCATATGTGTTAACGACCTGGCCGCCGCCCATGAAATTCTGCTCGATGATGATGAAATCGAGCTTGGCGCGGGTCGCATAGATGGCTGCTGAAAGACCGGCGGGGCCGGACCCGATGATGATTAGATCGTACATATAAACCTCCTTTTTTTCATTTCTGTCATTTTCAGGTTTGAACCTCTTAGCGGCAGTAAACCGATTTCGAGTGATGCTTCTTTTTGTGTATTCTAACATGAAAGCCCTTTGGATTAAAGACAAATATTTTATAAAATATAATTTTATAAAAACTCTTTTGCGTTCGGATAGAAACGCATTAAAGAAAAATGAAATTTTCATTAAGGTCTGATGAAAAATGCTGAAAACGGACCTCCCTGCCGCTTTTTGTGATAATATGTATGTGATTATCTGAAACCCGCAGAAGCGGTCTTTACGATAGCAGTCAGTCTTATATTTATAAGCACGGAGGTAGCATATGTATTGTGAAAATTGTGGTGCGCTCCTTACGGGCGGGGGAAAATTCTGCCCTGAATGCGGAGCGGCGGTCAATATAAAAATTCAGAATCAGTATAAAAAAGAGCTGGAGCAGAGCGGTATGGCATTTGCATATCTTCCAGAGGAAGACCCGGCTGCGGCGGCAAAGGCGGGGGAGCGGATTCAGCCCGTTGTCGGCAGCTATAGCGCACCGGCAGAAGAACCCGTCTTCGAAGGCCTGAAATCCGGGAGCTTCGGTTACAGCACAGCGAATGACCTTGGATTGGCAAACTCACAGACTGCGGTGCAGGCGAAGCAGAATGTCCCGGACTATGGTTACAGCGACGATACTATCCGGGCAGCCCAGGCAGAGCTCGATCGCCCGTCAAAGGCTGAAGAGTACAAAAAGACTTCGACTGACTGGAGAGACCATGTAGACAGCAGCAAGTTCCGTGAACAGAACGCGAACGGTCAGCCGGTGCAGGCACCGCAGTACACTGACCAGCCGTTCTACAATCAGGCTCAGCACGGCTATGTACAGAAGCAGGCGCCGAATATGTATGATGCCTATGGGACACAGTACAGTGATAAGAGCTACATTGCGGCAGCACTTCTCGCCTTCTTCCTGGGGGCTTTCGGAGCCCACAACTTTTATCTGGGATACACAAGGAAGGCTGTTATACAGCTTGCCATGGGTCTTATGACCATCTTTACTCTCGGATTATCCGGCATTGCCGTTGGAATATGGGCATTCGTGGAATTTATCCTTCTGCTTACGGGCTCTATCGGCACGGACGGGAATGGAAGACCTCTTAAAAGATGATATGAAGAGAATATGAGCACATCGGGGCTGCCTTTTCGGCAGCCCTTTTTGGCGGCTGAAAAAACACAAAGTGTTGACGTAATGTGCGGCATTCCGGGTAACTCATTATGTCACTTGGAAAAATCCACAAAATAAATGTTCTGCTTGACAAAGTGTGGTTGACGTAAGAAATCACCATAAAACGGTGGATAATGTGGATAATTTTGTGATTAACTCGGTATTTCATGGATTTGTGGATAATTTTTCTGTGGATAAGCCGCATGCTTATAATTTCAATGTCAACTTTAGCGCGCTGAAATCACGGGCTGAAATTCGGCAAAGTGCCGAAATTTATATTTTTTGAGATTTGGGCTGTACAAGACCTTATGTGAACTTCCGTCATTCCCGATCTGCATTCACGCCATCAGAGTAATTGACTGTATCGTGACCGTTCCCCAAGCATCCCCGACTCGCCGCGCAGTAAGCTAATTGTCGAAATTATTGGCTGTTTTTTCGTCATTGTGTACATTGCAAATGATTTATTCTCAGAATAAAATAACATCTGTAGTACATTTGCGAGGAATAATCAGATGACAATAGCAGAAGTTCTGGATGTATTTTATGACCTCTTCGGCGGCGAAGGGGATATCGGCACGTTTTTTGCCCCTGCGCGTCTATCTCTGATCGGTCAGCACACGGATTACAATGGCGGGCATTGTTTCCCCTGTGCTATTACCCTCGGGATATACGGCGCGATCAGGCTTCGTGAGGATCATAAGATCCGCATGTTTTCAATCAATTTTGATGATCAGGGGATCGTGGAGGACACGATCTATGATCTGAGACCTCTCGTCCGCGAGAACTGGGGCTCATATATAAAGGCAATGATCTGGGTGTTCAGGGAAAACGGACATCCCATTGATTGCGGCTTTGACCTGGTGGTCGGAGGTGATATTCCGTTCGGAGCCGCTCTGGCTTCCTCCGCTGCTCTCGAGTCGCTTGCGGGCGTCATGCTCCGGGATATGTACGGGCTTGAGGATGTCACTAATGTGGACATTGCCAAGATGGGGCAGATCGCCGAGAGCGATTATATAGGCTACTACAGCGGCATTATGGATCACTTTGCGTGCATGATGGGCATAGAAGGCCGCGCGATTTATTTCGACGCGAAGACAATGCGCTATGAGTATCCTCCGTTCAAGCTCGGCGATGCCAAGCTGGTCATTGTCTACAGCCAGATCGAGCACGTCCCGGATCGGAACATGCACGCCGCGAGAAGAGCGGAGTGCGCGAGGGCGCTGAAGAGGCTCAAGCAGAACGTGCATATCAATTATCTGTGCGATTTATCGATAGACAGGTTCGAGACATTCAAGGATATCCTGATGGACGACCTCCTTGTGAAGCGGACGAGACACGTTGTCTACGAGAACCAGCGGACGATACAGGCTGTCTCTGCTCTCAGAGCGCACAATATAGCGAAATTCGGTCAGTACATGTACGCGTCCCACCTCTCGCTGCGCGATGATTATGAGGTGACCTGTGAGGAAATCGATTACCTGGTAGATACAGCCATGGGCATCGACGGGGTCATCGGAAGCCGCATGATCGGCAGCGGTCTCGGCGGCTCGACTGTCAATATCGTAAAGGAAACCGCGATCCCGTCATTCATGGAGATCATCAGCCGGGAGTACAAGAAAAAGACCGGGCTGTCAGTAGATTTTTACGGAGCCTGGCCGGCGGAGGGAGCGAGAGCGATTTTGCCATAAACTCGCACGTTTTAAAGGTGGTAGAGATACCGCCTTTATTATATTATATTTACTAACAGGAAGATCATGGCAGGCTGATCCCGATGCGCGTTTGTCATAGGACCGAAGGCGCAGCAGGCAGCCGCCGGCTGATATTCAAGTGACAATTACCCGCATGATCAAAGGGAAGGAAGGCAGTCATATGCTCAGCACATCAATTAAAAAATTAATAACATACGGTCTGGAGTCCGGTCTTCTTCCGGAAAATGAAGTCTACTACGCAACCAACCTGCTCCTCGACTGTTTCCATGAGGAATATTATGAGGAGACGGAGGAGACATTTGAAAATGTTGACCTTGAAGGCACCCTGGCTGAACTCCTTGATGAGGCAGTTGCCCGCGGCATAATCGAGGACGGCATCGCGTCGAGGGACCTTTTTGACACAAGACTCATGAACTGCCTGACCCCACGTCCCGCCCAGGTGCAGCAGACATTCTGGAGCTTGTATGAGAAGTCGCCGAAGGAGGCGACGGACTGGTTCTACAAGTTCAGTCAGGATACAGATTATATCCGCCGCTACAGGGCTAAGAAAGATCTTCGATGGAAAGTGCCCACAGAGTACGGTGATATTGACATCACGATCAACCTTGCCAAGCCGGAGAAGGACCCCAAAGCCATCGCCGCTGCCGGAAAGGCAAAGTCGTCGAATTATCCGAAATGCCTTCTCTGCGCGCAGAATGAGGGCTACGCCGGAACTCTGACTCACCCGGCACGTGAGAATCACCGCATCATTCCCATCACGATCAACAATACAAAATGGGGACTGCAGTACAGCCCGTACGGTTATTACAATGAGCACTGCATCGCCTTCAACTTTGAGCATACGCCGATGGCGATCAACCATGCGGCTTTCTGCAAGCTGTTCGATTTCGTGCGTCAGTTCCCGCATTATTTCCTGGGTTCTAACGCGGACCTGCCGATCGTCGGCGGATCGATCCTGGCTCATGATCATTTCCAGGGCGGCCATTATACATTTGCAATGGCCAAAGCAGGCATAGAGATTCCGTTCACAGTGCCGGGATTTGAGGATATTGAGAGCGGTATCGTCAAGTGGCCGCTATCCGTTTTCCGCATTCGGGGAGAGAAAATCGAAAGACTTGTGGAGCTCGCCGATCACGTGCTTGCGGCGTGGAGAGAATACACGGACGAGGATGCGTACATCTATGCATACACGGACGGTGTTCCCCACAATACGATCACGCCGATCGCTCGAATCGCTGACGGCAGATACGAATTAGACCTTACACTGAGGAATAACATTACGACGGAAGACCGGCCGCTCGGCGTTTACCATCCGAGACCGGAGTACCACCACATAAAGAAAGAGAACATCGGCCTCATCGAAGTCATGGGCCTCGCTGTACTTCCGTCCCGCCTGAAGGCTGAGATGAGCGCGCTGGGAACGCTGCTGGCAGAGAAGAGGGCGGAAGGAATCGCTGATGAGGATATCGCATCCTGCGTCGCGGCTGACGAAGTCCTGGCCAAGCATTCGGACTGGGTCAGGGAGACGATTCTTCCGAAGTACAGTGATATAAGTGAAGAGAATGTGACAGAGATCATCCGCACGGAGATCGGTCATGTATTTACAGGCGTTCTTGAGGATGCCGGTGTCTATAAGTGGAATGAGGAGGGCCATGCGGCATTCCTGAAGTTCCTCAGCACACTGTAAAATCGGGATTGCCAGACATATTGCGGCAGAGCAGCAAAGACAGATATACAGCCTACCGCCTGTCAGGGCGGGGCATCTCACACTGAGATATAAAATGGAGGACTACAAATGAAAATTCTTGTTACTGGCGGAACGGGCTTTATCGGAAGCCACACATGTATTGAGCTTATTAACGCAGGCTATGATGTCGTGATTGCGGACAACCTGTATAACTCGAAGGCACTTGTCGTTGACCGTATCGAGGAGCTGGCCGGAAAACGCCCGGTATTCTATGAGGTCGATGTGACGGACAAGCCGGCGATGAACGAGCTGTTCGATCATGAAATGATCGACGCGGTAATCCACTTTGCGGGCTACAAGGCAGTCGGTGAGTCTACGAGAAAGCCGATTGAATACTATCACAACAATATCGAGTCCACGCTTGTCCTCTGCGACGTTATGAGGAATCACGGCGTGAAGAAAATCGTCTTCTCATCCTCCGCTACAGTCTACGGCGATCCTGCCTTTATCCCGATCACCGAGGAGTGCCCGATGGGTGAGCGCACGAACCCGTACGGCGAGACCAAGGCTATGCAGGAGCGCATTCTGACAGATATCTGGAGAAGCGACAATGAGTGGCAGGTCATGCTGCTCCGCTACTTCAACCCGATCGGCGCTCATGCCAGCGGCCGCATCGGCGAGGACCCGAAGGGTATCCCGAACAACCTGCTTCCGTATGTGGCTCAGGTCGCGACAGGAAAGCTTGAAAAAGTCCATGTCTTCGGCAATGACTATGACACACCGGACGGCACAGGCGTCCGTGATTACATCCATGTAGTTGATCTGGCTAAAGGCCATGTCGCTGCGATAAAAGGCATGGAGACACTGCCGGGTGTCCAGATCTTCAATCTCGGCACAGGCAACGGCTACAGCGTACTTGATATCATCAAGGCTTTCTCCAAAGCCTGCGGCAAGGACCTTCCGTACGTCATCGACCCGAGACGCCCGGGCGACGTCGCTACATGCTATTCAGATCCGACGAAAGCCCGCGAGGTCCTCGGCTGGGTCGCGGAGAAGAATCTGGAGGATATGTGCAACGACGCATGGAACTGGCAGAGCCATAATCCGAACGGCTACGAGGATTGATCTCTGACACAGAATTCTCGTGTCGTAAGTATACGATGAATGAAAAAATGATACCGGCGGGGCTGTCGCAATGCGGCAGCCCCTTTATGTGGGAAGATATGCCCTGACAATTGTTCACAAGTGGTGTATAATGGCGGCATGAGATTAAGAAATATACCGGAAGCGAAAGAAATAGTGGCACAAAGCCCCTACGTAATTAAGAACCCGGCGGAGCGGAAAGGGCTGTGGAAGACCTTTTCAAGAGGCCCGCTGTATGTCGAAATCGGGACCGGCAAAGGCCGATTCCTGATGGAGCTCGCCGCAAGGCACCCTGAAAATGAATATATCGGCGTCGAGATGTACGAGAGCGTACTTATGAGAGCCTGCCAGAAGATGGAAGGAAGGGCGGCTATGGACCCTGCCTCGAGGTCTATTGAGGCAATGGAGCGTGAGAAGGCTTCCCCTGACCTACAGGACGGCGAAGACGACGCGGAATTCACTCCTCCGCAGAATCTGCACTTTCTGCGTATGGATGCGAGGGGGCTCCCGGAGATATTTGCCGAGAACGAAGTTGCCGGCATCTATCTCAACTTCTCCGACCCCTGGCCAAAAGCTAGACACTCCAAAAGGCGGCTTACCTCTCACGAGTTCCTTGCCCTGTATGAGAAGTTCCTGATCGACGGAGGAGTGCTGGAGTTCAAGACGGACAACCGTGCCCTGTTCGACTTCTCTGTGGAGGAGTTCAATGAAGCGCCGAACTGGGAACTGCGTGCCGTGACCTATGATCTGCACAATGATATAGTTATGGGGGAGGGAAATATCATGACTGAGTATGAGAGGAAATTCTCACTGCTCGGAAATAAGATCAACAAGCTCATAGCGGTATACAGGAAACCTTTGGCGGAGCAATAAACAGAGTCTGACGGATAAGAAAGTCCTTTGCGGAAGAGGGAAATAATGAGTCCTGAAAGAATGGAAGAACAAAATTAAATGTGACAAAATATAATTGCCAAAACGACAGTTTTGTGTTATAGTGAATGTATCACAAATGTTGACTATCAAAGCCAGGAGGAATGCCGCAAAGGATACGGGCGCGTGCTTCCGGATGGTGTAAAAAGGAGGTATAGTATGGTAGTAAAAGTTACATCTGATACATTTGAAAAAGAAGTCCTTAAATCTGAGCTCCCGGTTCTTCTGGACTGCTACGCTGACTGGTGCGGCCCGTGCAAGATGATGAGCCCGGTAGTTGACAAGATGGCTGAGGTCTTTGACGGCAAGATGAAATTCTGCAAGCTCAATGTAGATGAGGACGGCGACGCGATCATGGCTTACAGGGTCATGTCCATTCCGAATTTCCTTTTCTTCAAGAACGGTGAGGTCGTACACAATGCGGTCGGCGGCATGGCACCGAAGCAGTTCCAGGAACTCATCCAGAAAGTCATCGGCTGAAGAAGATTTGCGAGATAAGTAATCGGAGCCATGAAAGGTGGAAAGCATCTTTCGTGGCTTTCTTATTTTGTAAAAAAAAAAAAACGGAAAACCTTTCGGCTTTCCGTCTAATCCTGCGCCTCCGGGGACTCGAACCCCGGACACCCTGATTAAGAGTCAGGTGCTCTACCAACTGAGCTAGAAGCGCATTTAAGTTTTGCGTCTTTCCTTGACGCAAGTGTTATTATATGCGAGTGCAGAGTAAAATGCAAGCACTTTTTTTATATTTTTTCAACTTTATGAAATCCTTTATTAAAGTTTTATAAATCCGATTCTATTTCTTGCCAATGCGATTTTTACGTATTATCATTGCTTTATGTGGGCGAAAGCCCGTCATTTTCTGATGGAATGGAGTTTTTAATATGGGTAATTTCTTTCGTAGGCTCGGTGACCGTTTTCGAAATTTTATGATCGGGCGCTACGGCACTGATTCATTCGGCATGTTCCTCGTCTATGCCCTGCTCGTGATCATTGTCATCTCAATGTTCTTCAGGGGCGGGATCGTCGGAACAGTACTTAACCTCCTTACATGGGTCATTTTCATTTATACATGGTTCCGGATCCTGTCAAGGAATTATGGAAAGCGTTCCGCCGAGAACCGCTGGTACCTTGAGAAGACTGCGGCAATCAGGAAATTCTTCCGGATCAGGAAGAAGCAGCAGTCCGAACGCAAGGAATACAAGTATTTCAAGTGCCCTGAGTGCGGACAGCAGCTTCGAGTACCGAGAGGCAAGGGACAAATCAAAATCACCTGCAGAAAGTGCGGCAGAGAGTTCAAGGGCAGGACCTGAACGAAGCAGCACAGGCATACACAGGCAAGATCAGGCAGGGCTTGAATAACGGGCGATAAGCGCCATTCAAGTCGTGCCTCATTTGTTTTATGAAGGTGCTTCGCGCTATGCGCGGCGCGGCAAGAACGCCGAGGCGTTCTTGATAGAGAATAGTGTTTCTATGACAACTGCCGGAGGTACAGCATGTTCGGATATGTAATGGTCAATCAGGACGAACTGAAGCTCAAAGACTACAACCGCTATCGCAGCTATTACTGCGGTCTCTGCAGGGTGCTCGAGAAGAAATACGGCATATCGGGGAAGCTTGAACTGACGTATGATATGACGTTCGTAGACATACTTCTCAACGCTTATATGGAGCTGCCGCTAAGGAGCGAGCGGCACCGCTGCATGGTCCATCCGGTCAGAAAGCAGGATATGCTGTTTAATGAAATTACGGACTATTGCGCGGACATGACGCTCCTCCTGACATACTACAAGATGCTGGACGATGTGAACGATGACGGAAGTCTTATCGGCAGAGCCTTTGTCAGAAAAGAGAAGAAAAAATTCGAGAGAACTGCAAATGCATACCCCCGTCAGGCGAAAGTCTTCGAGGAATCCGTAAGGAGTCTCGCTCAGACGGAGGAGAGACGCGAATATGATCTGGATAAAGTGGCGGGATTCACGGGTAATATGCTGGCGGAGCTGCTCGTCTATGAGGAGAGCGTGTGGTCGGATGAGCTTAGGAAGCTGGGATTTTATCTTGGCAAGTTCATTTATTTGCTCGATGCTTTTGAAGACCTCGAGAAGGATCTGAAGAAAGGTGCCTACAATCCCTGGCAGCCGAGCAAGGACAGGAAGGATTTCGAGGCTCTGGTGGAGAACACGCTCATGATGATGATTTCTGAGTGCGCAAAGTCATTTGAGCGGCTTCCGATTGTCCAGGATGTCGATATTCTCCGGAATATTATTTATTCGGGTGTCTGGCAGAAATACGAGGAAGTCAGGGAAAAGCGCGAAAAGAAAAGTGAGGAACAGAAATGATAGCCGACCCATATAAAGTGCTGGGCGTTGATCCCGGCTGTACAGACACCGAGCTCAAAAAAGCATACAGAGAAAAGAGTAAAAAATGGCACCCGGATCAGAACCCGGATAATACGGAGTATGCCGAGGCGAGGTTCAAAGAGGTCCAGGAATCCTATCGCCAGATCCTCGATGCACGCGAACGCGGGACGAGCGGATACGGACAGCCCCAGAGCCAGAGTTATCAGCAGAGCGGAGGCCCCGGGTATCAGAGTTATGCCAATTACGGCGGGGCGGGAGCCTTCAATGAATATTTCAATCAGTGGCAGCAATACTCCGACCAGCAGAGAGCGCAGGAGAGCGCGGAGACCAATGAGGAGAGGGCAGCCCGCAATTATATAAATAACGGTTACTTCCGGGAGGCGCTGAATGCGCTGAACAGCGTGCCGGAAATCAACAGAAGGGCTCGCTGGTATTATTATGCGGCCATCGCAAGCCGCGGTGTGGGCAATAACGTCACGGCTCTCGATTACGCTAAGCGGGCGGCAGACATGGAGCCGGACAATCAGATATACGCGATGCTGGTCAACCAGATGACCAACAGCGGCACGTGGTATCAGAATCAGAACCGCTACTACGGTTTCGGCGGTATAAATAATGTCAGCCAGCAGCAGTGGTGCTACTATCTGTGCCTGGCCAACATGCTCTGCAACTGCTGCATGGGCGGCCGGGGGGGATTTTTCTTCTTCTGATTAATAAATATGTATATTTGGGGCTGTGAAAAAATGAGGTTGAAAACCTCAGGCTTCACAGCCTCCCTTGTTTTTTCTGGACACTTCTTCAAATAATTCTAAAAA
>JBGUIK010000073.1:0-8077 GCA_045112915.1 Lachnospiraceae bacterium | reverse complement strand
AAATGCCATCTCCCAGTACAAGTTCGACCGCGCCGGCAGGGATGCTATATTTGCATTTAAAGAGCGTGTCCTGGTCCACTTTGCCGTTGACCTTACAAATGTATATATGACCACTTGCCTCGAAGGTCCCCGGACATATTTCCTTCCCTTCAACCAGGGGAGCAACGGTGCCGGCCGAGTCGGCGGCAAGGGAAATCCTGATAATCCGGATGGCTATGACACTGCCTATCTTTGGGAGAACGTCCTTTGCAGGGACAGGTTGTTTGAGATACTGCAGAAGTACTTGCATTTGCAGATTGACCGTGATGAGAAGACCGGCGAGATCAAGTCAGAGCGTATGATCTTCCCGCGATACCACCAGCTGGATGTCGTGACCAAGCTGCTCGCGGATGTGAGGATCAACGGTGCAGGGAAGAATTATCTGATCCAGCACAGTGCCGGTTCCGGCAAATCGAATTCCATCGCCTGGCTTGCCCACCGCCTGAGCGGTCTTCATGATGCAAATGATGAAAAGATCTTCCAGTCCGTTATCATCGTTACGGACCGGCGCGTCCTTGACAGCCAGCTGCAGAATACGGTCTACCAGTTCGACCATTCTGCATAGATTAATATCCAGTTCCAGACCCAGATGAAAGGAGGAGCAGATTAACATGGGGTGAAAGTTTTTACTGTGAAGAAGGAGCTGCTTGATGTAGGGAAAGAAATCATAAAGAATTCCTTTGGACATGAGATTCCAATCTACAATCGCGAACGAACAATCTGTGATTTGGTCAGATCTCGCAGCAGATTTGAGATACAGGATTATCAGACAGCTCTCAAAACGTACATCGGAGGGAAAGGCAAAGACCTCAATAGACTGATGGAATATGCAAAGCTGTTTCATGTAGACAAGAAAATCAGAGACTATATGGAGGTGATGCTGTAATGCCCCTTTCACAAGCACAGATAAAAGGAAGAACTAAAAATTTGGCGAAGACGAACAAATCCGATTCAATCAGCTACTTACTGTTTTGATATTGAAGCTATAGACATATGATGATATTATATGTCTATAAAGGAGGTGATTTCGATGTATTCATTACAAGAAACAATTCGCCCATCAGCGGATCTTAGAAATCATTATAACGAAATATCAAAACAGTGTCGTGAAAAAAATGAGGCCGTAATTATAACGGTAAATGGCAGAGGCGATACGGTTTCACTTGGTTACGAGGAATACAAGAGAATGAAGGCAAGAATAGAGCTTTTGGAGATTTTGGCGGAAGCTGATGAGGACGTTAAGTGCGGAAGGGTAGCTCCGATTAAGAATACATTCGATAATCTGCGAAGGATGCTTGAGGAGGGCTAGGCTTGAAGTATAGAGTTGAAAGAACGGATACGGCCGATGCCCTGATTTGTAAAATAATCCTTTTTATAGCAGAGAACTTTGGAAATGATGCAGCACTTGAGAAGTTGGACTATTTGGAAGAATCTATTATGAATCTGGGAGACAATCCATACATCGGTGTAGAACCAAGGTATACTGTATTAAAGCGCCAGGGATATTTGGTACTTATACTGGAAAAAGATCTTGTCTTTTACAAGGTTGATGATAAGAACAAACTTGTTACGGTTTATGCAGTTGTTGACCAGAGGCAAGATTATCTCAGTATTATTAGAGGATTGTGAAATCGGTAGTCTTAGAATCATTGATTCCGGTGAATACGAAAATGGGCGGGTCTATAACTACGCTATTCATGCCAATGTCAGCTGAAGGTAGTAGTACATCTTTATGAGATTATGCAAAAGTTCTGAAGTATTTGAGCGACCACTTGAGCGAGTGGCACGCGTTTAGCACCGACCGAAGCGGAGCGGAGAGGAAATGTCCAGTGGACATTTCCCCGGTTCAAATCATGTCGCATCGACGTTGCATGTTCAAGGGTTTCGGGATTCCGAAACCCTTATTTTTTCCAAAAATCTTGCATTTCGCAAACTTTTCTCTAACTTTCTCCGGTTATTTCCCCATTAATGGATAATGGAATATGCTCTGTGAACCTAAATCAGAAACCTCTTGGTATCATAATGGAGTCGCGTTTCGCGTCACCCTTAAAAAGTATTTAGGATGTCAGACCTCTATCAAATCGCACACGATGGGGTGATCGAGTAGAAGATAATCGAAATGTTTTATACCAGACACTTCTATCTAATCAAATAAATGCTGCATTTCTCACCTTGTGTCGTGCTAAAAACAATATGGTAAAAATAATGAGGATGAAAGGAGGACTCCGCATGGATCAGATTAAAGTAGGGGCTTTCCTGAAAGGCCTTCGCAAGGAGAAAGGAATTACGCAGGAACAGTTTGCTGACACGCTTTTTTTTATATATGGTCTTAACTATGCGGCTGCTTCATTTGATGTCTGATTGATTCAGAATCTTTACAAAATCTGCAGGTGTGACCACAGGTACTGAAGAACCTTTAAAGTGTGTGACATTTCTTGTGACAATGTAATCCATGGTTTCGCGGGCAGCGCAGGCCATCAGCATCGCATCTTCAAAATCATTGTTATTAATGCCCATTGCAGCCTGGCAGTCAGCAGCGCTTGTATCTTCAAGCTCCATGAACGTCATCAGTTTGCCAATGACCTGTTTCGCAAGATAATCGACATGTGCCTGACCTTTAAATACTTTTTTTGTCATGTAGTGGATATCGGCAATCTGTTTCGCGGTGACACAGGCAGTGATCTGATTCATAGCGGCGGCGATGAAAATGATTTCGCCGTCCTGCCTCCAGGGTTCTCTTTGCTGCAGGACATCCACGAGGATGTTTGTATCAAGCAATACTCTCATAGTTCAGCGGCCCTTTCGTCCATGGCTTCTTCATAGGTTGTTGTCTGCGGAAGGATGCCGAACAGAGACCTGGCGACATCCACCCTGTCCTGAAACGGGTTAGACAGTTTTGCCACGACTTTTCCGTATTGTGTGATGTAAACATCTTCTGTGGCGGCAAGCATCAGGTATTTATTCAGGTTTTTTTTAAGCTCTGTTGCGGTTATTGACATGAAAATCGCCTCCCTTCTGTTTTCTTAAGCATAACAGAATCGTACGATATTATCAAGGAAATAGAACGAAAGACGTGGCTAGATAACGTGCGCTTATACCCGCAGGGTACGTAGGCGCCGACCGAAGCGAAGCGGAGGCACAAAACGAAAAGCGAGGCCGCCGCATCTGCAGTGGTGCATATGCGGCGGCCTCAGTAAAGTGGAAACAGTATATAAAGGGATTATTTAATGAACTTTACTTCCTTGCAGATCTTCTCGATCTGTTCATCTTTGCGCTTGTTATACTCTACCTTCTTTTCCTCGAAGTAGTTGCGGCCCTGGGCATCGATCGAAACGATAAGCGGACCGAACTCCTTTACTCTGCAGTTCCAGAGAGTCTCCGGCATGCCCAGATCTCTCCACTCCGCTCTTTCAATCTCCTCAACGGCGACCGCTGCGACAACGGCATTGCCGGCCGGGATGACCACATGGATGCATCCGAAATCCTTGCATGCAGCTGCTGTCTGCTCTTTCATGCCGCCCTTTCCGACGATCACACGTACACCTGTTGTCTTGACGAATTCATATTCAAACTTCTCCATACGCATGGAAGTTGTCGGA
The DNA here is from genome assembly GCA_045112915.1 of Lachnospiraceae bacterium. Lineage (GTDB taxonomy): Bacteria > Bacillota > Clostridia > Lachnospirales > Lachnospiraceae > Chordicoccus. Next base: position 4,439 of record JBGUIK010000073.1, on the reverse strand, counting down.
CCGACAGAGACCATCTCGAACTTATCGTTTTCGAGCGGGCGAATGATCGGGCCCGCATGAAGGATTGCGTTATTGCGGACATCTACGGGAATCTCTCTTCCCTCTTCGACAACGCGGCGGTGAGCAACATCGCGGCAGGTCGTGAGGCTGCCCGACAGATACAGGATATCGCCAATCTTAATATCAGCAAGATCTTCAGCAGAGATAGGTGTTACCAGGATCTTTTTTCCGTTCTCATATTTAACCATTATAATTCCACCCCCGTATGTGTTGTGATTTCGTAGTTCAGATCTGCATCAAAGATGATATGGCCGCGTCTGTGGCTCCAGCAGCCTACATTGACAGCGACGCCGATCGCGGACGGATGACGGGCTGTATTCTCAATGTTGACTCCCATGACGGAGTACTTTCCGCCCATGCCCTGCGGGCCGAGGCCGATGGCATTGATACCATCCTCCAGAAGTTTCTCCATCTTGGCTGCCCTTTCGTTCTCATTGTGAGAGCCGATCGGACGCATAAGGGCTTTCTTGGAGAGGAGCGCTGCTGTCTCTACAGAAGTTGCCACACCGACACCTACCAGAAGCGGCGGACAAGCGTTGAGACCATAGGATGTCATGCGGTCCATGACGAACTTGGTAACGCCCTCATATCCTTCACCGGGCATAAGGACTGTCGCGCAGCCGGGAAGTGTGCAGCCGCCGCCTGCCATGTAGGTGTAGATCTCACATTTGTCAGAGTGCGGAACGATGTCCCACCAGACTGTCGGTGTACCCTTGCCTACATTTTTGCCTGTGTTGTACTCGTCGAATGTCTCGACTGAATTGTGCCGGAGTGGTGTTTCAAATGTAGCCTTTACGACTGCTTCCTTGAGAAGCGCTTCCAGATCATCGATCAGCGGGAATTTCGTGCCGCACTTGACCCAGAACTGCAGAACACCTGTATCCTGGCAGGACGGACGGTCGAGCTTGACCGCCAGTTCCTGATTGCGGAACATGGTATCGTAAATGACCTTCGGCATAGCTTCGGTCTCCTTCTCCCGCAGTTCGGTAAGCTTGGCAATTACATCATCCGGCAGCTTTTTCCCCGTGAATCCGACAAACTTGGCAATCATGTCGGTCATTCTTTTGACTTGTTCTTCATGTGTCATAATAATTCCTCCAACTTTATATAATGTTTCTGTGTGCTTAGTTACCAGTTGCATATTACCTTAAGGTGTATCTGCCTCAGGATCTTAAGGCGCCTTTAGGACCCTGATCAATATGGACTTAAAATCTGTTTTACGGGTAGAACGGGAACAGGATCGGCAGCAGGACCATGCAGATCACGAAGGAAATCAGGATCAGCGGAAGTCCGGCTACGACATAATCCTTGAACTTGAATCCGCCGAGGCCGACGACCATTGTGTTGGCGGGCATTCCGATTGGTGTAGCGTATGCGCAGGAGCATGCGATGACAGTTGCTATGATCATGGATCTCGGGTCTGCACCGAGGCTTGCCGCAAGTGAGCTTGCGATCGGCACCATCAGCGCAGTCGTTGCTGTGTTCGACATAAAGTTCGTCAGTGCGCAGCCTACGATGAAGATGACAAGGAGAAGGATCATCGGGTTCGGATTTGTTCCGAGGAAGCCTACGATTGTGTCCGCGATCAGGGCACCGGCTCCGGTAGAGTCAAGAGCTGTCGCAAGGGCGAGTGAACCGCCGAAGAGCAGGACGACCTTGAGGTCGATGGATTTCAGTGCTTCTTTCTCGGTGACGACACCCGTGAGGACCAGGATACATGCTGCGATACATGCTGTTACCTGAAGCTTGATACCGATCTGATCCTCGAAGATCATGGCAAGGATACAGATAATCAGAATCGCAAGTGAGACATACTGTTTCCATTTCGGAACATTATCGAAGTTCTTTGATTCTTCTACGCTGTCCAGCTGTGCCCCTCTGGTATCCGGCAGGAATCTGTAGCCGATAAAGGCCATGTAGATGATGCCTGCGACCAGCATCGGAACACCGACCGGAGCGTACATGAAGAAGCTTGTCGGCTCCCCCATCTCCTGCAGCGCGTTGACACCCATGAGGTTGCCCGGTGCGCCGATGATGGAAAGGTTTCCTCCGAGGGCAGCCGCGAAGACCAGCGGCATCAGGAGACGGCTTCTTGAATAACCGGATTCGTCCGCGATACCGCACACGACCGGGATCAGAACAGCAGCCGTTCCTGTGTTGGAAAGGAATCCGGACATGACGCCCACGATGATCATGATGGCAATGATCAGCATCCTTTCGGATTTTGCGAATTTGGTGACGACCCCGCCGATTTTATTGGCCATCCCTGTCTCAAAGAGGGCCTGGCCGACGACGAACATGCCGACGCAGAGAATGACGTTGCTGTTTATGTAACCCGCGAATGTCTGTGAGACATCCAGAACTCCGGTAAGATTGAGGCCCAGCGCTACGATCGTGGCAGTGAGCCCGAGCGGAATCTTCTCCAGAATGAAACTTATGATGGCGAAGGCCAGAAAAAGCAATGTGATGGTTGTTTGTGACATTAAGTAATCCTCCCACTTTAAATTCGACCTCATGTCCCGAGCCTTTGGCTCTCTTTCGTTTTTGGTCTTTCTGCTTTGACGGCGGCCGCCTGTCTTTCTTGTGACTTTATTGTAAATCACTCTATACACAAAAATCAAATTAATGAAAATTTTATCTGCATTAAAAATTTTTATATGCAAATGCCCGTTTGTGCGGTAGTATAAATATATCCGACAGGATGCACTTATACGAAGAACAGGTGATAGTATGCACCTCGTTAGTAACATAAGGACATGATCTGCCTGGGAGGATGGAGGATATACTATGACACTCGCACAGCTTCGATATTTCTGCACAGCAGCCCGCTACCACAGCATCACGCAGGCTGCAAAAGCCCTGTTCGTTACGCAGCCCACAATATCTATTGCGATACGGGAACTTGAAAAGGAATTCTCATTGACTCTGTTCACCCACTCCGGCAGCCAGCTGTCCCTGACGGAGGAGGGTGAGATATTCTATAATAAGGTGTCCGCTATTCTTGCCGACTGTGAGGATCTCCGGGCAGACTATGCTTCTTCCGCTTTGTCAAAGGCAACTGTCCGAATTGGGATCCCGCCTATGCTCAGCACAATTTTCTTTCCCGAACTGCTCAATGCGTTCCATGATGAGTATCCGGATATATGGCTGGAACTTCAGGAGTTCGGATCCATAAGAGCCTGTGACCTTGTGCAAAATGACATTCTGGATATTGCCCTCATAAATATGGAGATACCAAATGTCGATAAGTTCCATGCAAGGCTTCTCCTGTCGGAGCCGCTTCTCTATTGTGTGGGGCACGCTCATCCATTTGCGGAAAAATCCGAGATCCGTCTGGAAATGCTGGACAAAGCCCCGCTGATCCTCTACAATCAGGACTCGGTTCAGAATCGTATCCTTCAGGACAGATTTTCGGCGCTCGATATTCAGCCCCGGGTCGTCATGCGCAGCAGCCAGATCACGACCATATTAAAGTTCATGAAGCAGGGCAGCTGCGGCTGTTTCCTATATCAGGATATGCTCCCTCTCCTTCCCGAAGTTACAGGTATCCCGCTTGTCCCGGAGATTCATACGAAGGCAGGTGTGATCTGGAGAAGAGGACGTTATATAAACAGCGGCATGCAGAAGTTCCTGAACTTCTGTGAACATTATTACGCTCAAAAATGATCCCGCTCCTCTTCAAAAATGACTTATTTATGCGCTCTCTGGTGAATCCAAATGACAGGATAGAAGTGTCTGGTAACGTCAAGGAGGCCGTGGACAGATTTTGTAATGAAGTTTCGAATGAACCAGTAGATACTTCAAGGATGGGAATCCGAAGGTCAAAAGAAAAAGCGATAGAACTTCTTCGAACAATATATGGGATATCAGACACTTATGTCTAATCAAATTCCCTCTGTATACAACAGGGCTGCTAAGTAAAATCCGGATAAATCGTACAAACTATAAATTCAGCAGTGTTCCGTGGTCTGTGAAGAAAGACAGGCAAAGATAAAATAAAAAATTCAGAATTTGGCGAAGACGAACGCAGCAGATACACGAAATGGGCTTTACAAAAGAAAGAAATTGATAGAGAGAAAATGGAGTAATTTGTCATGAATAAAATGCATGTTCTCGGAACCGGACAAGCTGTAGTGAAGCATTACCATAATACCTGCTTTGTTCTCTCGGATGGAGAAGATTATTTTCTGGTAGACGGAGGCGGGGGCGGCGATATCCTGCGGTGTATGGATCGGATGAAGATTCCGTGGGAGAGGCTACATCATGCATTTCTGACTCATGAACACACAGATCATATTCTTGGTATGGTATGGGCGGTCCGCTATGTGACGGAGCTGATTCTCTATGGAAATTATGAGGGCAATTTCACAGTCTTCAGC
>JBGUIK010000072.1:0-61005 GCA_045112915.1 Lachnospiraceae bacterium | reverse complement strand
GGTGAAAGAAGGCATTACCAAGGGCTATCCGGACGGCACTTTCGGAATTGACAGGGACTGCACCCGCGGTGAAATGATGATGTTCCTATGGAGATACGCGAACAAACCGGCACCGAAAAAGGTCTCGAAATCTCCGTTCAAAGATGTTCCGATGACACATGCATTCTACAATGCTATTCTCTGGGGATCTCAGAAGGGTATCACCAAGGGCTATCCGGACGGATCATTCGGTATCAATCGCAACGTGAGCCGCGGCGAGTGCATGATGTTCCTCTGGAGACTCAAGAACAAGCCGGCACCAAAAGCCGTAGCCAAGACACCGTTCCCGGATGTTCCGAAGACACATGCCTTCTACAACGCGATACTCTGGGGCTACCAGAAAAAGATAACGAATGGCTTTACATCTGGGCCGCTCAAAGGGAAATTCGGTATCAATGAGAACTGCTCGAGAGGGCAGATCGTGACATTCCTGTACAGGGCGAGATAAGACGCGGCGGGGACGGTACTTTTCGCGTGAGATTTCTCGCGTGAAAAGTACCGTCCCAAACGCGTGAGAGGAGTAAAATTATGGGCAAATATTTAGATCGGGCTCACGAACTGAGAGCCATCACGGAACCACATTACAACTGCACACAAGCCGTCCTCGTTCCCTTTGCTGAGCGATTCGGTCTCAGTGAAGAGACAGCCTTCAACATGGGTGCCAACTTCGGCGGAGGTATGAAGAGCGGGACAGTTTGCGGCGTGATTACAGGCGGACTCATGGTCCTCGGTCTGGCCGGTTTTGACCAGCCGTCGGACGCAAAGAACTTTATAGCAAAGATCCGGGAGAAACATGACGGAATGATGATGTGCGCGGATCTTCTGCGTGCAAATGCCGAGCGCGATGGAATCAAGAAACAACACTGTGACAAAATGGTCTATGAGGCGATAGAAATCCTTGAAACGCTGCTCGATGGTCAGGAGCAGTAATCTGTGTATCTAAGAGCAAGATGACCGACACCGTTGTCCGCAATGAAAGGACCAGCGACATGGATACATTGGACGCAAAACTGATTCTTTACATTCAAAATCACTGCCGAAAACCGTTCCTTGATCCGATCATGATTTTCATCACAAACTTCGGAAACGCAGTCTGGTTCACCGCAGGCTTTTACCTCTGGCTATCCGGCAGTGATGAGGCGGCAGGCAAATATATACTGGCAACGCTGTTCCTTTCCTGGGGACTCACCTCTTTGGTGCTCAAGCCTCTCATCGGAAGGACCCGCGTCTACCACGCGGTCCCCGGCCTGGTCGCTATCATACCGGAGCCGAAAGACAAGGCATTTCCGTCGGCACATGCGGCGATGGCATTTGCGGGAGCATTTGCGGTTTTATTTCATTTGCCAGTTGGTCTTGGAATAGCGGCGATGGCATTTGCACTGCTCATGGGCTATTCCAGAATGCATGTCGGAGTCCACTATCTGAGCGATGTGCTTGGCGGGCTTCTGACGGGACTTATTTGTGCAGGGCTTTTACGATTGATAGAAGCAGCTATGTAATGTGTTTCATAAACAGTGCAATTTATGACAGGAGGAAAAACGATGAAGAACACGTGGAGAAAACTGGTGGCAGCCTTTTGTGCTGCAGCAATGCTAATCACATTGCCTGGGGTGTCTGCATATGCGGCTGACTCTGCCAACGAGGACAGCATCGGGAGTTATGAGGAAACAGATGCGGAAACGATCGAACCGTCGAGTGAGGGAGAGGCACAGCCCGGAATAGCGGAAGAATCTGCGGAGGCAGTAGAGAGCACAGGTCTTTACGCACCTTATGCTGAGGAACAGGAAGATACGGCAGAGACTGCGGACCTGCCTGAAGAATATTACATACAGGAAGACGATACAACTTACGAAGAGATAGTCGGGTCCAAGACATATACGGTCGGAAATGGGGTAACAGCGACATTTGATCCCGATTATGGAACCCTTATGTTTTCAACAACAACAGGTGGAACATTGTGGAAGGATTGGCTAAGTAAGACTGGGCTTAGCGGTTGGGACATTAAATACATCGGAGTCGTATCAAAAGATGGTGAATACCTGAAGAATCTGAAGGTAAAGCTTCCAGCGGATTGCGAGTTTATTTTCGCTTTTCTGCATGGCGTTGAACAATTTAGTTTAAAGGGCTTTGATACTTCAAATGTGACTAATATGTACGGCATGTTCTATCAGGCATATAACATTAAGATGCTGGACCTTAGTACCTTTGATACGTCAAAAGTGACGAATATGGGCTGGATGTTTGCATCTGATGTGGAATTGACCATATTGGATCTGAGCAGCTTTAATACGTCAAAAGTAACGGATATGAACCAAATGTTTCATTTCTGCAACGCTCTTACAGATCTTGATGTAACAGGGTTTAATACATCAAATGTAACAAATATGTCCGGAATGTTTTGTTTCTGTAATAATCTTAAGACTTTGAACGTCAGTAGTTTTAATACGTCAAAAGTGACGAATATGTGTGATATGTTCTCATCCTGTGAAAAACTAAGCTCCCTGGATCTTAGCGGCTTTGATACGTCAAATGTGACACTTATGGGGGATATGTTCGCGGGATGCAGAAACCTTACATCCGTGTACCTTGGCAGCTTTAATACATCAAAAGTAGCTGATATGCAATATATGTTTGCAGGTTGTCTCAAATTGACAACTCTGAGACTGCTCAATTTTAATACACCGAATCTTTATTATGCAGACTCTATGTTCGAGAACTGCCCAAAACTGAACTATCTGGATATCGGCAACTTCGACATGTCAAAGTCAGAATCTGTAAAGTATTTGGTCAACGAATGCAATGCCCTGGATATACTGATTACCCCCAAGAACAGAAAAAAGGGTCCTGAATGCAAGCTGCCGCACACTATGTATGACAGAAACGGGAAGGCTTACAATGAGCTGCCGGTCAATGAGCCCAGTAAAGTGCTTGGTCGAACCAGGGAACTTGCGGCCTCGATTTTCATCGATGTGAGGAATCCATCCCATCCATATTACAATGCCATCTATTGGGCTGCGGGGAAAGGCATCACCAAAGGCTACTCAGATGGGACCTTCGGAATTGACCGGTCATGCTCCCGCGGTGAGATGGTCATGTTCCTGTGGAGATATGCGGGGCAGCCGCTGCCGAAAAAGATATTAAAGAGCCCGTTCAAGGATGTTCCCTCTTCGCATGCTTTCTATAAGGCCATTCTCTGGGCATACCAAAATGGTATCACAAAAGGCTATCCTGACGGTACGTTCGGTATAAACCGCAACGTGACCAGAGGCGAGAGTATGATGTTCCTCTGGCGGCTGAAGGGTAAGCCGGAACCGATGCCCGCATTGTGGTCGCCGTTCTCGGATGTCCCGCAGAACCACGCCTTCTACAAGGCTATTCTCTGGGGGTACCAGAAAAAGATTACGACGGGCTATACGACAGGACCAAAGAAGGGGACCTTCGGAATCAATGAGAATTGTACGCGCGGGCAGATTGTGACATTCCTATACAGAGCAAGAAATCTATAACGAGCAAGAGACAGGGACTGTTTCACGTGAGAAATCTCACATGAAACAGTCCCTGTCGTGTGACATATATCATGTAAAATCTTCACTAATGATTGAACTGCCTTTTCAAAAAGAGTATGATGTTATCCGTTGACACCTGAAAGCCCGGCGCTTTATCAGGATTTGGGTGCGATTTTGCAAATACATATTTTGATATATATACTTATCAGACTGTATGAGGGGAGACAGCGTGGGACGCAGGTATATAATAAGGACCCGACCTTTTATACTATCAGTTTTTCTGATTCTGCTAATATTTGAAGACGTCATCAGCCATTTTATTCGTCCGATACAATTATATGATGAACTCCTTGCTATCATGCTTACGCTTTATTACGCAGCAAATGTTATAAGCAGCAGAAAAATCAGACGGAAGGATGGATTGATCATCTTTCTTGTCATCGTTTTATTGATCATCGGGTTCAGAGGAAATTATAATTCGAAGATTCAAAATACTTCAATTCTTTGTATATACGACGCGTTCAACGTATTCAAATTTATCGGGGCAATCCTCGGAGCTCAGCTCTTATTCGACATTTACAGACCTAAAGAACTTCTGATTAAATACACGGCAGTTATGGTCAAGTTCGCTATAGCCGTTTCGACCATATGTATGATTCTCAATTTATTTGCAGATATAGGTATGCACACAGATTACCGGTACGGAATGAGAGCATATAACTTTCTCTACTCACGTGTCGGTGACTTTTATAATGCCTGTGTGCTGTGGATCATAATTCTTACGGCGACTCTTTACTACAGGAAAAGCCGGAACACAAAGTTTTTTATTGTTCTTGCGCTGATTAATATGTGCGCGACACTTCGCAGCAGGGCATGGGGATACGCACTGCTTTTTGTAATTCTGTATTACGCGTTGATCATCAGAAAAGAGAGGAGGTTCAGGTGGTGGTACGCGGCTGCATTTGCAGCAATGGTCTCTTTTATTTCGGCAGACCAGTTCAGCTACTATTTCACCGGCAACCGCGCGCGCAAGGTACTTCTGAAGTATGGATTTATTACAGCCAGGAACTATTTCCCGCTTGGCAGCGGATTTGCGACTTACGGTACGGCAATTGCCCAACGACATTATTCGGATTTATATCGAATATACAACTTCTCATTGTACTGGGGTTTGTCGCCTGATCGCAGATCTTTTCTCACGGATAATTTCTGGCCTGCGGTCATGGCAGAATTGGGCTTCATCGGCGCTTTCCTGATGGCAATTTTGCTATATGTTTCGGCTTCCAAATTTTTCGGGGCGGCAGATAATAAATATTCAAAGGTCTGTGTGTACTTTGGTCTCGGTACGCTGTTTTTATCAAGTCTGATTGCAAGCAGCTTTTTTTCCTGCACATCACTGATGATTATCATGTGCATGATCTCAAGAATCGTCCCCAACACTTGATTCTCATAGTATAATAAAAGGGGTCCACAGAAACTTTATGTATTAAGATTGGGGATGCGTTATGAATGAAAATGTGCGAAAGCTGAAAAACAGCATGGAACTGCGAATCGTCGGCAAGGGTGAAGTGATTGACAAGCTCATTATCGCCCTGTTATCCGGCGGGCATGTGCTCATCGAAGATGTGCCGGGTGTGGGGAAGACATCCCTGGCCAGGGCTCTTGCGGATTCGGTGTCGCTGTCGTTCGCGAGAATCCAGTGCACCCCGGACACGACCCCGTCAGACATCACCGGTTTTTCTGTCTACCGGCCTGTGGATGGGAATTTTCAAGTTATGCCGGGACCGGTTGCAAATAATATCGTGCTCGCAGACGAACTCAACAGAACATCGCCAAGGACTCAGTCGGCCCTTCTTGAAGTCATGGAGGAGCACAAGGTCACGATTGACGGAATGGACATGGCAGTTCCGGAGCCCTTCATGGTCATAGGAACCCAGAACCCTGTCGAGATGGCGGGCACGTATCCGCTGCCCGAGTCGCAGCTCGACAGGTTCATGATGAAACTGTCCGTAGGCTATCCCGACACGAAGGCGTCGGAGGACATGGCAAGGCGCTTTCTCACAGGCGAGCTCCACGATGAGACTCACCCGGTCCTGACTGCCGATGACATCATGGCCATGCGTCAGGAAACCGCCGCGGTAGATATCCATGAAAATCTGCGTGCATATGCAGTGAAGATCGCGGAGGCAACGCGGGATCGGGCTGAGATAGCGTGCGGGGCATCGCCTAGGAGCCTCCTTGCGCTGCTCCGGTGTGCCCAGGCGATCGCTTACATTGATGATCGCAATTATTGTGTTCCCGAGGATATTGCACAGGCGGCGGCCATGACGATCCCCCACAGACTTGTGCTTTCGACCGGGGCAAAGCTCAGCCGGGTGACGGGGGAAGATATCGTGAGTAAGATCCTTGGGCAGGTGACGGTGCCGTGAGGCAGGCGGATACAGTTCTGGAATCGGTTTTGCAGGTTGGGGCGAATTGACGGTGCCGTGAGGCAGGTGGATACAGTAATATGCATGATGATAGTCGGCTGTGAGTCGGTGAGGGCAGCTGTGTCGTTAAAGGTGATCTAATACAGTTCGGTTTGTAAGTTGGAGCGGGTGATAGGATTATGCAGATTCATATAAATTTAAAAGGTCTGTTCCTGTATTTGGCTGTGTTGGCAGCCAGCCTGGTCGTCGCCAGCTTTTACGGAGGCCCGCTGGTATTTGCCTCGCTCTATGCGATTCTGCTCATACTGCCGCTATCAGGTGTCTACATCTTTCTCAATTACAGGTATCTCCGCATCTTTCAGGAAATTGACCTGCACAGGGTCAGCAAAAATGAGGATCACAAATATAGGGCAATCATAGAGAACGCCGGGATCCTGCCGATCCACAGGATGCGCCTTGGCACATTCAGCGACAGATGCGACCTCTATGAAATTTCCGATGGTCAGGAGATTTCGCTCGGCACGTTGGAAAAGAAGGAACTTATCTCAGGTATCAGCTGCAAATACGCCGGCTCCTACAACATAGGCATCGACACAGTCACTTTCACTGATCCGTTTTCAATTTTCAAAGTCGAGTGCATCGTGCCTTACACCTTCAGGGCGGTTGTCAGCCCTCCAATCACGGACATCGCGGACAGAGTCCTTGATCTGGAGAACCTTGTGAACAGCACGGGACTTAAGAGCAACAGGCTCTATGAGACCATTCCGGGCAGTGACATGCGGCCTTACCGGGCAGGAGATCCGATGCATTCGATCAACTGGAAAGTATCGGCAAGGCTGTCTGAGCTTGTGACCAGGGTGCCGGATAAGATGGAGAAGAGAGCAGTGACCATTGTTGCCGAGGCCGCTCGCGTGCCGGACAACAGCCAGGACCTCGAGTCCCTGAAAAAGCGTGACTATTTTCTGGAGTTTATCGTGTCAGCTGCCTGGCATTTTGCCCATCAGAATCTGCCGGTCCGGCTGATTTACCCCGCAGGCAAAGTCAGTGAGTCCGTTGTGGACTCGCACAGCAGTTTTATGGATTTTTATTCGATCGCGGCGGACGGGATTTTCTACAATTCCGAGGAGGAATTTAAAAAGATCCAAGATCTGGCTGAGGGCCAAAGGAGCGGCGCACATGAAAATGGGACCTGGATTTTTATCAAAGAAGATCCCGAACCGGGAGAAAGTCACTTCGCAGTCTGCGACTGAGGGGAGCAGCTCCTCGCAGTTCGCGACTGAGGGGAATGCCGCATCGCAGTCCGCAATTCCGGGGAGCTTTAATTCTATTTTTGCGGGAGATGTGAGCCGGGAAAAAGTTGCATCTTTTGTAGTCACTGAGGTGAAGGGACATTTGTATGCGGCTGCTCTTTTTATCATTTGCATGGAAGTGTTCGCTCTTGCAGACACTCTCAGCCCCGACCTTCATAGAACTTCCCTCACTCTGGCTTTCATTTCGTGTTATTTCTTTTATTGCGTACTTGAATACATTTGCAAATACTTCGTGAGGAGCAAGGCTGCCTCACTTTTTCTGCTGCTCCCGGCGATTTTGATGTTCTTCCTTTTGAGAAAATCCGAGGCGATTCCTTACATCTCGTATGCTGTAGCCTTAGCGGCGGTCTTGCGAATTCTGCTAGGGATTCTGCCTCGCAGGGACACTGTGCTGCTCGCGGGGGTGTTTGTTCTCGATGCGGCTGCGCTATATTTGCACTTTGAGGAAGGGGTGCTTACAGGTGAATACGCGACAGACAAGGTCCTGTGCGTCATTCTTGTCATCATGACTTTGGCAGCGCTGCAGAAGCTGCTGATTGAGAGAAAAGGTCAGGTTTTTCCGTCTCTGCTTGGAAAGAGTCAGGCTTTCCCGTTTCTGCTTGGAAAGAGTCAGGCTTTTCCGTTTCTGCTTGGAAAGAGTCAGGCTTTCCCATTCCACTATTTTGTCCTGCTTGGGATCATACTTCTGGCCCTTCCAATGCGGAGGGAGCCGATTAACTGGGATCCTGTGGTGCGGATCGGAGGGAACTTTGTCGATGGAATCATCGATGTCGCCGACAGCGTGTCTTATTATCTGTCGTCCGTCTTCGGCGGCAGTTCTTACAGCGCGGAATACAGCTCGCTGGCCATAAATGGCGGGAGTGTCAGTAAGTCTGAGAAGACTCAGCTTATGCTCAGCACTTATGAAAAGCCGTATTATATTTATAAAGATGAGACCAGTAACAGGACCATGAAAATGCGCCGCGTGCTCTATCTTGCGGGAGGCAGGGGAGTGGACGGGCAGCAGCTGGTCAGTTTCCTGAAGTTCATGCGCGACAGCGGGGTCGACAGGGAGTATGCGGCACTTTTTTCAAGGGTCTCAATATTGAATGAGGAGTATGTGTATCTCAATACCGCGGATGTGATTGCTCCGGCTAATTCTCTCATTCTTTCGGATGTGGAGGGGAGAATTGCCGGGGGAGACGGTGTTTCCGGCGGAAGCGGGGCGGCCGGAGGAGACGGTGTTTCCGGCGAAAGCGGGGCGGCCGGAGAAAAAGGAATCTTTGGCGGAAGCGGATCAGCCGGAGAAAAAGGACTCTCCGGCGGCACTGGAAACAAACGGCACCAAAAGGGGTATAAAATACATGCTACGTGGCTGGATATTGATTATGGCAGCCCGTATTTGATTGAGCTGTTCAGAAATGGGCAGGAGCTGCAGGTGGACGGAGACTTTACTTATGAGGAAGCCTGCGAGTTTGTGTCTATGCTCTACAGCATTAGTTTTGAGAGCATTATGAGTGAGGAGGAGTTTGAGGCTGCAAGGAAGGGGATGAGTGAGATGGATTCCTTGTATGCGGGTGAGATGTCATCTGGGAACAGGGTTGCAGCTGGGCTGCTGTCCATTTATATGGATACATCCGGAGCCAGCGACAAGATGGTGAAGCTTGCCGAGTCAATAACAGAAGGCGCGCCTGGTGACTATGTAAAGTGCAGACTCATTGAGAACTATCTGAGACAGTATACGTACAACTTAGATGCGGTCGGCGGTCATGACCCTGACTCTGATCTAACCACCGCCGGGGGGATGGCGGATATTGCGGACAGATTTCTTTTTGAGACGGAGGAAGGATACTGCGTTCACTATGCGTCTTCCATGGTGATGCTGCTGAGACTTTCGGGGATACCGGCGAGGGTGGTTGTTGGATATCGATATGAGTTTCCATTTGAAGAACAGGAATCTTACGAGGTGAGCGGCAGCTGCGCTCATGCCTGGTCTGAGGCGTATATTAAAAATGTGGGCTGGGTGCCATTTGAACCGACTGCATCAGTGAGGGTGGCTTCAGACTTCACCTGGCACAGAAAAGCGGAGACGGAGGAGCCACCCAGTGAAGAGCTTTCGGTCTCGCCCGTGCCCGAGCGACCCGAGAAAATTGCAGACAGCGCTGCGGAGCCGGCTGATATGATGGCCCCGCTTTTAGTAAGAGTTGTGCTGCCTCTGGTCCTCAGTGTGTTCATACTGCTTGCTGCTTTGGTGATAGGGGCTCGTGTGGTCAGCAGGCTGCGTTACAGCCGTGGAACACCTGAGCAGAAGCTTCTGATGGATGTCGCGGCAATCAGGAGAAGTATCAAGAAAAGCTCAGAGGGCTTTGCGGACAGAGGCCTCATGTCCGACTATGTTGACAGAGCGCCGGAGGAGATCCGGGATGATTTGAGGGAAGTTTTCAGGACTTATTACAGGGTCGTCTATGGGAATGCCGCTAGCGATGTGGTTACTGCTCGGGAGAATGAGGCTGCGAGGAGGGTGAGAGAGAGGCTTGGTGAGAAGAAGGCTCGACAACCTTAGACACGTTATGCAACTACGTGTATAATGGAGGTAAGAACTAAGTGTGCAGGCAATCGACCAGCTCATCTTAGCCTGCAAGTAACTCGATACCAAAAAATTTGCAGATTAAAGAAGATGACATACGAAGGGAGGTATCATATGGAATATCGTACATTTGATGAGACATTAGTAGTAAGGCTTGATCCGGGTGAGGAGATATGCCGCAGCCTGCTTGAAATTGCTGAAAAAGAGAATCTTGAGCTTGCTGAAATTGAGGGCCTCGGCGCGGTGAACAAGTTCACGACCGGCGTATTTGATGTAAAAGAGAAGCTATTCAAGCCGAATACCTTTGAAGGCTCCTATGAAATTACATCCCTTCATGGGACGATTACGAAAAAAGATGACAAGCCTTATCTTCACGTGCACATGTGTGCGGGGAATGATACCGGCGCTGTCTTCGGCGGTCATCTGAGTGAAGCTTATATCAGCGCAACTGCGGAGATCATTATCAGGAAAATCAATGGTCACGTAGGGCGTGAGTTTGATGAGGTGACAGGGCTTAATCTCTTTGCATTTTGAGCTATAGCGGGTTGGATAGAGCCAGGTTCTGCCTGCAGAAGATGATTTTGTTGTTTCTATATAAGGCTGTAATTACCAAAGGCAACTACTCAATGGATTTTTCCGTTGAGTGGTTGCCTTTGGTCGTGGTGAGCTTCTGAACCCCTCCCCGTGTCAAAGGCAGAGGCAACTTAATTCATGCTTTTGAGGTTTATTGGTTGCCTTTTGTCGTGGTGAGCTTCATCGTGTCAAAGGCAGAGGCAACTGAATTCTTGCTTTTGAGGCATGATGGTTGCCTTTTGTCGTGGTGAGCTTCATCGTGTCAAAGGCAGAGGCAACTGAATTCTTGCTTTTGAGGAACAGTGGTTGCCTTTGGTCTTGACGAGCTTCATCGGGGCGAAGTCAGAGACAACTTGAATCCTGTATTCTGAGACGGATAGTTGAATTTGTATAATATTCTTCTTGTAAAACATGGCAATCATATTTACAATACTTATTAGTGGTCGCTTTGCATGACAAAACGGCTACGTTCATTAGTTTCCGCATTTCCTGCGGATTCTTCTGGAGACAACGGTCATTTCTGTTATTCCCACATTCCCATGATTCATTACTTCCCAGCTATATCGTGTATTGCAACCATGCCAACATGCATGGTGAGTTTTTATTGTCCTGAATCGATATAAGCTCTGGGTGTCGTCTGTTACAAATCTCTCAAGAAATTAATTTCCCGTTCTCGAAAATTACTCAATTATGGGGAGGTACCATATGAAAGAAGACCTTATTAAGTTACTAAGCAGTGAGAAAATCTGGACTAATGAAATTATTGAAAAGGCCACTGCAATGTTGGAGAATGCACCGTCAGGAGATCTGCGGATTTTTAAGCATTATTCTAATCATCAGTATTATCAGAAGCTTCCGGGGCAGCGGATTTATATCAGTAAGAAAAGGCCTGAACTGGCAATAAGCTTGGCGCAGAAAGAGTATGATATGGCTGTACTGATGAAGGCACTCGCTTTTCAGGAGCAAGTCGATGCTATGTGGAACACATTGGAAGTTGATTTTGACGAAATTATTAATACATTTCCGGAAGAGAAAAAGAAGCTTATCAAGCCCTACTTTACATCAGATGATGAATTCATCAAGCAGTGGGAAGGTATGTCCTATGAGGGTAAGCTGATTGACGAATCGACCCCAGAGTTGTTTTCGAACAGAGGTGAGCGAGTTAGATCAAAATCAGAAAAGATCATAGCAGACAAGCTAGCTGAGATGGGAATTCCATATCGGTATGAAGCTCCTCTATTCTTAGGAACTATGGGCATTGTATATCCAGACTTTACGCTTCTCAAGGTGTGTACTCGTGAAGAAATATACTGGGAGCATTTAGGCATGATGGATGATCCAGACTATGTTCACAAGGCACTGAACAAAATTAATACTTATATCCGAAATGGCTTTATACCCGGTAAGAATCTTTTGCTCACTTACGAATCGCGAGCCATCCCTCTTAACATGCGGAATGCAGAAGCCCAGCTTCGCGCAATTTTGGGTCTTTAATCATGAGTTTATCTTATGGGATTGAGGCAGAAGCAACTGAATTCCTGTTACTGAGGTTTGTTGGTTGCCTTTTGTTGTGGTGAGCTTCATCGAGTCAAAGGCGGAGGCAACTGAATTCTTACTATTGAGGAACAGTGGTTGCCTTTTATCTTGGTGAGTTTCATCGAGTCAAAGGCGGAGGCAACTGAATTCTTGCTATTGAGGAACAGTGGTTGCCTTTTATCTTGGTGAGTTTCATCGAGTCAAAGGCAGAGGCAACTTAATTCTTGCTTTTGAAGCATGATGGTTGCCTTTGGTCTTGGCGAGCTTCATCGTGTCAAAGGCAGAGGCAACTTAATTCATGCTTCTGAGGTTTATTGGTTGCCTTTTGTTGTGGTGAGCTTCATCGTGTCAAAGGCAGAGGCAACTGAATTCTTGCTTTTGAGGCATGATGGTTGCCTTTGGTCTTGGCGAGCTTCATCGTGTCAAAGGCGGAGGCAGCTCAAACTAAAAACCCCCGACCTAATCTCACACGGCTTCATGCAATGGTGCCTCAAAGTCTAGTCTGAAACCGTATGATCCCCGGCCGGGGGCTTTCTATAGGAATGGGGTCTTATTCCTCTTCTTTAACGAGCTCAGGATGAAGCTCACCCTCGCTCTTTGCGACCACGACTGCCACAGCAGCGTCGCCAACGATATTCGGGATAACGCGGGCCATGTTCAGGATACGGTCGATACCTGCAAGGAGCGCGATTGTCTCAAGCGGAAGATTGACTGCGTTCAGGACGATTGTCAGCATGACCAGACCGGAGCCCGGGATACCGGCTGTACCGATGGAAGCCAGAACCGCCGTGACCATGACCATGACCTGCTGCGCGACGGTCAGGTGGATACCGAAGACCTGGGATGCGAAGACGACTGCGACCGCCTCGTAGATTGCCGTGCCGTTCATGTTCATGACAGCGCCGAACGGGATGCAGAAGTCCGCGATCTTTTCGCTTACGCCGAGGTTCTTGGTGCACTTGAGGTTCAGCGGGATAGTAGCAACGCTGGAGCATGTTGCAAATACGAACAGGATCGCCTCTTTCATCGTCTTAAAGAACTTGATCGGGCTGATGCCGCCGTAGAGGCCGACCATGAGACCGCCCTGTACAAATATTGTGAACAGGAAGCAGGTAAGATAGCAGGCACCGATTGTCTTGATGTAGGGCAGCATGACATCCATGCCGTACTTACCGACGATATCAGCCATGAGACCGAATACACCGTAGGGGGTGAACTCGAGAACGATATTGGTGATCTCTTTCCATGCCTCTGTCCATGCGCGGAAGAAGTTGAGGACCGGAGCACCCTTGTCGCCGAGCTTGATGAGCGCGAAGCCGAGAAGCAGAGCGAAGAAGATGATCTGAAGCAGGTTCTGTGTGCTGAGGGCGTTGAACGGGTTCGTCGGGATGATGTTCATGAGCGTTTCAGCAACACTCGGGATCTCACTGGCATCGTAGGGGGTGGTGGATTCCATGACGAAGCCGGCACCTATTTGCATAACATTGCAGAGCACGAGGCCGATCGCGACCGCAACAGCGGTTCCTGCGAGGAAGAGGCCGAGCGTCTTGCCGCCGATCTTGCCGAGGGTCTTGAAATCCTTGACATCGGCAGCGGCGCAGATGAGAAGTCCGAGGACCAGCGGCGCGACGACCATGGTCAGAAGACGTGTCAGAATAGTTCCGAGGAAAGCAACGGCGCTGGCTTTCTCACCGAGGACGAGACCTGCTCCGATACCGAGTACAAAACCTACCATGATTCTCGTGAACAGGCTGAGGCTGTTCCATTTCTTAATTGGATTCATTTTTATCCCTCCCATATTTCGAATAAAACGTATCTGCATACATTTTCTAAAGCGATATTTCGAATTAAACGTATGTGCCTACATGATTTCCAGCGTCATTTCGAATTAAACGAATCTGCATACATGATCTACAGCGATGTCTGAGAAACCGTATGCTTCTGCTTTTGTCATCTTTCCGTTGCAAATGTCCTCAATCGCGCCGACCATCTCTCTTCCCATCTCCTGATAGGTCTTCTCGCCGCGAACGATCGGGCTGAGATCGATGTCCATGTTGTCTTCCATCCATGCAAATGTTCTTCCGTTGGCAGTTACCTTAAGCACCGGAACGATTGCGTTGCCTGTCGGTGTTCCGCGGCCTGTTGTGAAAATGACTGCCTGGCAGCCGGCAGCAACCATGGAAGTTACTGAAGAGATATCGTATCCGGCAGTGTCCATGACGATCGCGCCTGTCTTTGTCGGGCGAGCTGCCTGCTCAAGGACTTCATTGATCGGACGTGTGCCGCCCTTGCGAATGCAGCCAAGGCTCTTCTCATCAAGTGTTGAGAGACCGCCTGCCTTGTTGCCGGGTGTCGGCTGGCCGGCTCGACAGTCCTGACCTGCAGCCTCGAGGTGCTCCTCGTAAGCCTTGCAGACTTCGATGATCTGGTTCTGGATTTCCTGATTTGCAGCTCTCTTTGCGAGGACATGCTCGCCGCCGATCCACTCGATGGACTCGCTCATCATTGATGTAGCGCCCATGTCGACAAGGATGTCACTGAGTTCGCCGACTGCCGGGTTGCTTGCGATGCCGGAAGTTGCGTCGGAACCGCCGCACTCGATGCCAAGGAAGAATTCGGAGGCGTCGAACCATTCTTTCGGCTGCATTGCCGCTTCCGCTGCCATGTCTCTTGCAGCGCGGACTGCCTTCTCGATCGTCTTGAGTGTGCCGCCCTCATCCTGAATTCCGAAGGAGACGACCGGCTTGCTTGTCATAGCCTGGATCTTCTCTTTGAGCTTCTTGTGCGGGACTGTCTCGCAGCCGAGGCCTATGATGACGACGCCGTAGACGTTCGGATTGCAGGCGAAGCCGGTGAGGACTTTTTGGCTCATGGCTGTATTGGCAGCAACATCTGAACATCCGGTGTTGAAGACGATGTTCACGGCGCCGCGGACCTGGCTTGCTACGATACGGCTGCTCTCACTGCCGCATGCGCAGGTCGGAAGAATCAGGACGTGATTGCGGATGCCCGGTCTGCCTTCGGCTCTTCTGTAGCCGAGGAACTTGAAGGCCTTGAGATCCGGAGCGCCCTCGGACTGCTTAGCGCACATCTCAAAGTCAGCCCCCGCCATCTCACTGTCGTAGTCTCTGGCGACGCTGAACAGGTTGTGGTGTGCGACCCAGTGGCCTTTCTTAATAGCTTCGGAAGTGCGACCGAGGCTCTCATCGTACTTGATGATCTCGCCGTCTTTCGGAATGTCTGTGAGCGCGATCTTGTGGCAGTAGGGGATGTCCTCCTCGGCGATGAGAGAGAGGATCTCACCTCCCTTTCTGTAGGTGACTTTGGCTCCTTTGGGGACGTCAGCTACACATGTGACGACGTTGTCGGTTGATCCCATAAGCAGTGCATTGATTTCCATGATTACCTCTTCTTCCCGAGCATTTGCTCTTTTGCGTGTTGGTGGAGCAAATGCTCCCTGCTGTTTACTTTGTTTCTCGGAGCAAATGCTCCCTGCTGTTTACTTTGTTTTTCTCGGAGCAAATGCTCCCTGCGGATATTTATTGGTTTCGCTTTCAGCTGCCGGCTTGTGCTTTTCTTTATGTACACTATAGCATCTGCAAATGATAAATGGAAATTTATAAAAATTATAAAGCTATCAATATAATTGATAATAGGCAGGATGTGATGTATACTGTTATTAGTTGGATCGGTGATAGCGCGCAGTTATGATGAACATACAGAACGAGGTGTGATTTATGCAGCAGGAAATGGAATACATTTACGAGGTGTATAAGGAAAAGAATTTTACGAGGGCGGCAGAGAAGCTGTTCATCACACAGCCTGCCCTCAGTATGGCGATTCAGAAGGTGGAGGAGCGGCTCGGGATGCCGATATTTGACAGAAGCACGAGGCCGATCTCGCTGACTGATGCGGGATATGCGTATCTGGAGTATATCGAGTCCGCGAGACACCTTGACGCGGAGTTCGAGCAGCAGATCCAGGATATCAAGGAGCTTGATAAGGGCAGGATCGTGGTCGGAGGGTCCCACTACCTGAACGCCTACATATTGCCCCGGGTCCTTGCGGAATTTCTGGAAAAGTATCCGAATGTGGAGGTTGAGCTGAAGGAAGCCAGTTCCGCGGAGCTCGCCGAGAGCCTGCGAAAGCAGGAGCTGGATGTGACATTCCACTGCAGTCCGGAATTCATTCAGGATTTTCCGAGGTATCCGGCTTTCCGGGACACGGTGCTGCTGGCGGTGCCTGTGCACATGGACCCTCTGTCGGATCAGTCTGCGGCACTTAGGAGTGAGCAGGTGATGGAGGGGAGGCATTTGCAGGAAGACTGTCCAAGTGTTTCCCTGAAAGAGTTCCGCGAGATACCATTTATACTCTTATCAAGGGGCAACAACCTGTATGAGAGGAGTGTGAGAATGTTCGAGGAGGCGGGATTTGAACCGAAAACAAAAATGAAGCTGTCGCAGCTTGTTACCTCTTACCATCTTGCGGCTGCCGGAATCGGAGCCACGTTCGTCAGCGATCTTCTGATTCGAGCATCGCATCGGGAGCTAAATTATTACAAGATCGACTCGGATCTTGTGACCCGGCAGTTCTATGCGCTGCTGCCCAAGCGAAAATATGTGTCCGTGGCGACGAGGAGATTCATTTCGCGCTTTGGGGACGGTTCTTTTCACGTGGGATTTCACGCGTAATAGGAACAGTTCTCATTCCTATTGACATGGTAGGAATATAGTGTTAATGTTTGTTGTAACATTTAACAGGGACGCAGAGTCCCAAACACGAATGGAGTTTTATTATGAAAAGAGTTTTAACGATACAGGATATCTCATGCCTTGGCAAATGCTCTCTGACGATTGCACTGCCTGTCATTTCCGCCCTCGGTTCTGAGACGGTCATTTTGCCGACAGCGGTTCTGTCGACACATACGATGTTCAAGAATTTCACTTGCAAGGATTTGTCTGATCAGTTGGAGCCGATCACAGCCCACTGGAAAAATGAGGGCGTGAAGTTTGATGCTATTTACACCGGATATCTGGGGACGGTACAGCAGATCGATCAGGTGAAGGAGATCTTCCGCACGTTCAAGACAGATGATACAAAGATTATCGTTGACCCGGTGATGGCGGACAATGGAAAGCTGTATCCTGCATTTGATATGGAATATGTAAAGAAGAATGCAGAACTCTGCGCGGAAGCTGATATCATTGTGCCGAATATTACGGAAGCATCCTTCATGACAGGGATGGAATACAGAGAAGAGTACGACGAAAGCTATGTGAAGGAACTTCTTCAGAGGCTCAATGACCTCGGAGCCGGCGTGAGTGTCCTGACTGGCGTCTCCCTGGAAAAAGGGAAGACGGGAGTCATGGGATTTGAGCGGGAGACCGGAGAGTATTATGTCTACCAGAATCGGAGGATCGATGCGGCTTTCCACGGCACCGGTGACCTTTTCTCCAGCACATTTGTCGGAGAGATGATGAGAGGGCTGAACTGGCGGGACGCTATGCGCATTGCGGCGGATTATACGGCTCATACGATCGAGGTGACGCTGCAGAATCCGGAGAAGCCCTGGTACGGGGTGGATTTTGAGACGACGCTGCCGGAGCTGATTAAGTGAGCCAGACTCAGATCGACACGAGATAATTGAGGTTGCAGGCATCGGTACTTGTATAATACAATAGAGGCAGAAACACTGTTGTCATAAATGGGATGCCGGTTTGTAAATCGCTATGCTTCCCGGCTGTGAGGCTGATTTATGGCATGTGGGAGTGAGTTTTGCAAGAATACAAGGAGACAGCTATGAGCAGAGCTTTAGACAAGACATTGTTCAAATGGATACGCCAGCCGAAAGAGTATGTGATTGGGGAGGATCGCATTTGCATCACGACCATGCCCCATACTGACCTCTGGCAGAGGACCTACTATCATTTCCGCAATGACAACGCGCCGGTGCTGCAGATCGAGACGGAGGAGCAGTATTTCTCATTCGTCGTGCAGACGCACTTCGAGGACAGTCATCAGCGCTTCGACCAGTGCGGCGTGGTCATGTATCTCGATTCGGAGAACTGGCTGAAGGGCTCGATTGAGTATGAAAATGAATCATTCCAGCACCTCGGATCGGTCGTCACGAACCACGGCTATTCTGACTGGGCGACGGTTGAGATTCCTGCAAATGTCAAATCCATGTGGTATCGCTTAAGCCGCCGCGAGGACGATTACTGCATTGAGAATTCTGAGGACGGCGTGTGCTGGAAGCAAATGCGGGTGTGCCACCTGCACGAGGGCAAAGGCAAGATTAAGTTCGGGATTTATGCGTGCTCACCCGAGGATTCATCGTTCACAGCGGTGTTTACGGATATGGCGGTGACGGAGTGCGCGTGGCTGGCGCATGATGGGCAGCAGCCGGATTGATGGAGATGGCAGGCTGCCGGATTGGCAAAGCATGACAGATTGCCGACAGTTTAAAAATTAATAAGAAAAGGACGGTTCTTTAACTTGGATTGACAAGTGATAAGAACCGTCTTTTATATCTCAGTGAGAGATGACCCTCGCCTTTATAGGCAGTGGGCAACAAACAGATTTAAGTATATGTTGATATCAGGTAAAAGAGCCTGATTCGTGCCTGCGCGAAATGAAGGGACTATGCGCCAGCCTGTGATTATCCGAGAATTCCGTCCATAAAGTCGATCACGCCCTGCTCGACCTCATCCTTGATATCCGCATAATTGTGGATCTCGTGGCGATAGCCCGAGTACAGCTTTGTCTTTACATCGTGGCCTGTGGAGATCAGCCAGTTGGAGACGGCGTAGAGGCCTTCTCCGTAGGTGCCGTAAGGATCCTGATCGCCGCCGATGCTGTAGATCGGGAGCTCTTTCGGAACCTTCTCTGCCCACTGCTTGCCCGTCACATCCTCCATCATCTCAATGAAATACAGGAAAGCCTGATTGCTGGTCGGCTTTGTGAAAGCGTCGAACGGGTCGTCTGCATGGTCGACCTGAACGTACGGGTCGTGGCAGATCCACTCATTTCCAAGTTTTACCTCTCCGCATCTCTCAAACATCCAACCCATGAGGGTAACGCCGACAGTCGGGTCTGAATCCTTCGCTTTGCCTTCCGCAACCAGTTTCAGAAGGAGCTCTTTGGATTCCTTTGTCGGGAAATCACCGCAGGTGCCGCAGATCGTTGCGCCGGCAAGTTCAGAACCGTATTTTGCGATATACTGTCTTGTGATGACAGAGCCCATGCTGTGTCCGAAGAAGAAGTAGGGGATTCCTGGGAATTTATTTGCAACAAGCAGCTTCAGCTGACGCTCATCTTCGATCATAGTCTCAAACCCGGCATCGCCCCAGTCACCCCACGTGTTATTCAGCATCGCTGTCCGGCCGTGTCCGACATGGTCATCGGCGGCCACAATATAGCCGGCTTCGACGAAGTGCATGATCATGTGGAGGTATCTTCTGGAGTGCTCGCCGAAACCGTGAACGAGCTGAACGATTCCCTTCGGCTTTGCTGCCGGGACATAGATCCAGGCCTGGACATCATCTCTTTTGTTTACAGATTTGAAACTTACTTCATAGAGCATTTTAGTCATCTCCTTTCTGCTCTGCCTTTTCTCAAAGACTTTAATTGGAAGAGTATTGTGCCGGAACTTGTGATTTGCAGGATCTGTGATGCGAAGTTCGGTCTATTCACACGTGAATTATCTGACTTCTATTATAACCTGTTGGATTTAAAAGTAAATGTGTCTAAACGATTTAAAACTATGATGGGGTTGTCGTGCTGGACCAGGTCTTGGCGGGTTTCGTAGGTCTGAGTGCGGAGGCAGCAAAATCTTGATTTCATCACAGCCGACAGCTCAGAAGAGGAAATCTATGTATCTTGCTGTCAGGGTGACTGTAGAAAATGTAATGATCAGTGCTATAATGGTATAAAGCAACTAACTGTTTGATAAGGAAGGCCCCTATGTCAAGAAAGAAATTAATTATATCGATCCTTATGATGCTTCTCGGTCTCACCGCCTGCACGAAAGAATTCGATGAGGAAGATGTAAAAAAATACATCCGTGATGACATGCACATCTCGTCTTTCAAGATCCTGAGCGGACCCGTGGATGTCAAGGGCGAGGACGGCTACACGGACGAGGAGTGGACTGTATCGACTGACGTGTTCGACCTCGGGGACGACCTTGTCTTCCACGTCTACAACGATGTTTATTACGCGATGGAGTGGACCGCCAACCGGCTTGATAATGACCTGCTTTACCAAAAGCAGCTCGCTCTGCTTGATAACTGCGAGCTCCCGGACGGTGTGACCACCGAGGAGGTGAAGGGCAGCAGCGGCCGGCCGTGGTCAGTCTCTTTAGTTTATCCTCTGGCAAGTCGATCGGATTTTGCAAATGCCATCTCCGCCATCACCCACCTCCAACCCTCTTTTGCCGCCATTCCCGGCATCAAGGACACGGAGTTCTTATTCTGTCTGAAAGTCAAAGAGTCCGACCCCGTAACGGACGCAGGCATCGTGGACAGACAGTACTCGTTCAATTTCAATAGTATGACATCGACATCTGAGATCGCAGACAGCATTTCAAAGCAATCTGATAGCTATCTTATGGACTGCATCAGGGAAGGCCTGCTTGACCGGATGGATGAGTACAGCATAGAGGAGCGCAGCGCGGTAATTAACGCGCAGTCAAACAACACAGAAATCAGACGAATGGACGAGGACGCGGCGGCTTATCCGGGTTATGCCTATAACTACTATTACGACATTCCGTATGGAACTTTGTACAGGATACTGGAGCAGGAAGGATATGAGCTGACCGGTGACTGGAAATCATTTTCGTTTGTGGGCACGGATGGGGAAGAGCATGCATTTGCATATGGCGCCGGCCAGGCTGGGGGAGCGCCTGCAGATGTATACCGGGAAAATGTAATCTCCGTGGATGAAATAAACGCGATTACCGACCTGAACCTGGACGATGGGGCTCAGCTCCTGGAGGTCGTGGTCGACGGTAAGCTGCTGGGGCTTTTTGGTGAGGATGCGGAAACATTTGCTGCTGAACTTTTAGCTCTGGACGGCAACTGCTTTCGAGAAGTCAAAGTAATTGACAATCAGGTGCATATTAAGGGGAAAGGCCGGCAGTTCGCAAGACTCACGCGGCTCATTGATGACCGTCTCGAAGCACTTGCAAATGAACTCCGCACCTACAACGGCGGCTATTGCTTTGTTTACGACAACATGAGCCGGGTGTATCAGGGCATCAAGATCAGGTTTGGAGCGGATGTGCCGATTGAGACCACCCGTAGAGTCGTCGATGAGGCGGTCGCGCAAACAGCATTCAGCCAGATTCTTAACATGGGGAAGGTGTATGATTGGAATTTGGAGGTTGCATTTGCAACATGGAAGGACAGCGAGTCAGAAACGGTGCTTGTCTATCAGCTGCCTGAGGATGAGATAGATTATGAGGCTGTGTACAGAGCATTGGAGAAGAAATAATTGCGCAATATAATTCGACGCTCCTGAAGACGGAATTCGATACATCCGCTTTCAGGAATCGCACGACAATGTCCATTGAATCTTTGAGACGTTTAGTGCAAGTTCACAGTGCGAGGAAATGACGAGGTCTATTACTCACCGCCTAAAGGTCTGTGAGTTCCGCCCCTTGATAAACGAAAGGAGTAATATATGAAGAAAATACACTTTGATATCGAAACCGCTGGATTTTACGGAGCCTATTGGAAAAATCCAAATCCCTCTGATGCCGCAATCATCGCCATGATCGGCGATGACCCGGAGGATTATCTGGCAAGAAAATGTGCCGCATGGCTGCAGAAGAAAGGACTTAATGTCATGACCATGTCGCCGGCAAAGAAGGATTATGGTCACCACAATTATCCGCTGGAGCGAATCGAGACGGCAGCAAACTGGCTGCTTTCAAATGGCAACACCAAAATCGGCATCATCGGCGCCTCAACGACCGGCATGCTGGCCCTTGTGGCAGCCTCCTATTTTTCGCAGATCACCATGACGATCGCATTGACTCCGAGTGATTTTGTGTGGCAGGGATTTATGCAGGGAAAGAAGGACGGCTGTGACGAGTGGCCGGTCCCTGGGGAGTCGACGATCTCATATCGCGGTGAGCCGCTGCCTTACATGCCGTTCGTCTATCAGCACCCGGATTACTGGCATATGATAGAGGAGGATACAAAGGGGTCCGGCGATATGATTCGCTCGAGAAAGGTATTTGACGATTCCGAGGCAGCCCACCCGCTCACCGAGGATGAGATGATTAAAGTCGAAAATATCCATGGTGTTCTCCTGCTCGTCGGCGCTGAGGATGACGGCTTATGGGATACGTGCCGATACATCCGGCGCATGGATGCAAGGCTAAAGAGCAGACCGCATATGTGCAGGTATAAGGTTTTGACCTACAAGCACGGCACGCACTTTGTATTCCCGGAGTCTCTGATCAGATCACTGATGCCTGGTTCAAAGTTCATTTTGGGCCTGTGCTTCAGGGATGCGAAGAGGTATCCGGATGCGTGCCGGAGGACGAGGATCGATATAGATATTAAAGTGTCGAAGCTGATAAAGATTTGGCAGCGTGATTGAGCATGAGATGAAAAAGTTGTCTTTTAATGGCTTTGATTTTTTGATAAAATAATTTAACAAAATAACTTGATATTAGAGGCCGCCTAATTGAATACAGATCTTGTTTTTTGAGAACAGATGCCGGGATTCTCTTGGGAAGAGCGTCTACGTCACAATGTGGAAAGGAGTTAATATGAAAGACAACTCAACCTATTCCAGCCCATATGAATTCAGGGGAAGAATTCCGTTGAAACATGCCATACCGCTGGGCATCCAGCATGTTCTTGCCATGTTTGTCGGAAATCTCACCCCACTGATTATTATCTGCGGTGCCTGCGGGATCACGAGCGACGAACCCGCCCTCTATGTCACATTGCTTCAGAATGCGATGCTGGTAGCCGGACTTGTGACACTGGTCCAGCTGTTCTCCATCGGTCCGATCGGCGGTGAGGTTCCGATTATCATGGGCACTAGCTCAGGTTTCTTAGGCGTCATGCGAAGCATAGCGGCAACAATGGGCGGCGGTGTCATTGCTTACAGTGCCATCCTCGGTGCGTCCATCGTCGGCGGTTTATTTGAGACAGTGCTGGGTTTCTTTATCAAGCCGCTTCGCAAGCTGTTCCCGCCGGTCGTAACCGGTACAGTCGTTCTGGCGATCGGACTGAGTCTTATATCGGTGGGAGTGAATTCATTTGCAGGAGGATCAGGTGCAAATGACTTCGGCTCCGCGGAAAACCTCCTCATCGGCTTCTGCGTTCTCGCAGTTATTGTAATTTTGAAGCATTTCACGAAAGGAATCACGTCGACATCTGCAATCCTTTTCGGTATCATTTTCGGTTATATTCTCTGTGCAGTGCTCGGGCTGATCCTGCCTCACACAGGTATCAACGCAGACGGCGTCGAGTACACAAAAGCATGGGTCATTAATTGGAGCAAGATCGGTCAGTCCGCATGGATTTCGGTTCCAAAGATCCTTCCCGTTATGCCGACATTCAGGATAGACGCAATACTGCCCATGTGCATTATGTTCATTGTTACGACAGTTGAGACTATCGGTGATACGGCAGGCTGTATAGAAGGCGGCATGGGCAGAGAGGCAACGGACAAGGAACTTTCCGGGGCGGTGACGTGTGATGGTGTGGGGTCGACATTTGCAGCACTTTTTGGAGTCCTTCCCAACACGTCGTTCTCACAGAATGTCGGTCTTGTAGCAATGACTAAAGTCGTTAACAGATTTGCCCTGATGACGGGCGCGATCTTCCTTGTTCTGTGTGGACTCAGTCCCAAGCTTGCGGCGGTCGTCTCCATTATGCCGCAGAGCGTACTTGGCGGTGCGGCTGTCATGATGTTCTCGTCAATCGCTATTTCCGGCATTCAGCTGCTCACGAAGCATGGCATTACCAACCGTATCATTACGATTGTATCCGTCGCGCTGGGCATGGGCTATGGACTCGGCGCTACTGCCGGTGCTACGGCAGGGCTCGGCAATGCTATCAATCTTGTGTTCGGCGGTTCCGGTATTGTTCCGGCAGCACTGCTTGCTATCGTGCTCAATCTCCTTATTCCGAAGGAGGATGAGGATCATGCTTCTGAGGCTGCGATGGCGGAAGTGGCCGCGATTAAGGAGAGGAAGTTGGCGGAGTCGAGAGGGACTAAAAATTAATTGTTCTGTGTAGTTTGAAGGCTGCCTGTGTCGGGCAGCCTTCTTTGGATTATGCTGTCATCCTGCCTTTATGATTGCGGAGGCTGCCACACAAATAATCCCTCCGATCCCGCAAGCTTGGTGAAAAGATTAAGAAGTCTCTCATCCGGATTAAAAACCGTCATATTCGTGTCGCCTTTATCAAGTGCGGCAAGCGTGTCTGAGTCTGGGAAAAGAACATAGACGGTGGAATTATCGTCCTTCGTTATGATGGCTTCAAGCTCATCTGGAATGGGATTGTCCTCCCAGTTTTCTCCGAAATCGTAGGACACGCGTATGTCAACATAGCAGTTCAGCTTAAGAAGGATATTTAAGAAGCTCCGAAGCAGGTGACTTTTCTGGGGTCCCTTGAGATAAAACTGCTCGACACGGGCATATTGCCCCGGGGAATATGCCGGCACCTGCTCCGGAAGTATGTCAATGATCCAATAGGGTTTGTTCAATAATACTTCAATCATATATTATACTCCTAGGCATTCTACTCGTTCAGTCATATAAAACGGTAAACACAGAGTATCAAAATAGTCTCAGTGGAGGACATCGATCCTCCACTGAATATATACTTAGTTACTCAAGTTATCACGTGAACTTTATTTATCTTAGAAACGCGAGACTGGTGTCAGCCCATCGAGCAAGCATCAGTCAATCAAGCGTCAGTCAATCGAGCATTCCAGCTCAAAGCCGGAGTTTACTGACATCCTGAACCCGTATGTGTCCCTCGGCAGCTTGATCCTTACATCCTTCTTGTCAATGTCTGTGCCGGTTTCGGTGTAGACGACCTCATCAGCTTCATTCACAATTTCAAATGTCAGCGGCTCATCAGCCTTTATCTTAAGGTCAAGATAGTAGTTATCCGGATATTTCACATCGAAGTCCACCCAGCGATTCTCAACGATCGGTTCAAATACCGCGTCCGCCTGCTGCTGAGTATTGAAGTTAGGCCTCATATCATCCAGTATGATATTCGATGCTGCACCTATAAAAATGCAGGCAAAAAAGATTCCGAGAATCAGACTATCATGGTGCAACTTTTGTCCGGGTTCGGTCCTTCTCATGATGAAGGCACCTCGAAGAAGCAGTCCGCTCTCGATGATGAGAGTGAAGAGCTGCATGAGACGCGGAAGGTTGGGCTCTGTGATCACTCTGAACGCTTCAATAATCGCCATTATTCCAAAAAGCACGCCAAGGATTGTTGCAAATCTCGTCCACCTTCCAGTCATCTCTCTCAGCGATTCTCTGTCTGTGAAAATCTCATAGGCTTCATCCGGCAGTGCAGGATCATAGAGCTTTTTCAGATAGTGCCATCCGTTGAATGTTGAATTGACATATTCCCAGCCCTGCTCGCGGAAGATTTCAATGTAGCGGGCCATGTCGTCGATCTTCTGATAATCCAGCTGATAGCGGTAGCGGATATCGGGGTTCTTAATAAATTTGCTGTGGAAGCAGCCGCCTCGCACAAGCTGCCATCCTTCGTCGGACATTTTATTTAAATCTTCAACTTCCTGCATGTAATTCCATGCCGAGTACATTCTGAAAGATCTTTTGTATGTTGCTGACATTTGTCACACCTCCTCTGCGTTCTCAAGCATTCTTCGCAGCCTGTTGATTTCTGCTCTGAGAGCTTCCCTTCCCGTGTCGGTCAACTGATAAAGTCTGCGCCGTTCAGCCCCTTCATTTGACATGATCTCTTTGATCCATCCTTTTTTCATCATGTTGCTGGTGGCTCCGTACATTGTTCCCGATCCTATAGTGACGTCGCCTCGCGAGAGCTTTTCGGTCATCTGCATGATGCCGTAGCCGTGGTTCGCGCCTTTGGCCAGGCAGAGCAGTATGTAATAATAGCTCTCTGACATTGGTTCACTTTTTTTCATATATCGCCTCCTGATGTATCGCCAGTTGATATGTCGTGATATGATATGTCGTCTGACGAGTATATCGTAACACGACATATGTCGTATGTCAACATAGTTTTGAGAGTTTATAATGTTTTTATAATTCTGGGGTTTTGTTTTATTTCTGGGGAGTTTTATTGTGTCAAATGCAGAGGCAACCAATTCTTGATTCTGAGGCGCAATAGTTGCCTTTGATCTTGGCGAGTTTCATCGGGCCCAAGGCAGAGGCAACTGAATTCTTGCCTCCAAGGTCATATAGTTGCCTTTGACCTTGTCGAGTTTCATCGGGCCCAAGGCAGAAGCAACAAAAACCAGCTTCCCAAGGCATGTTTGCTGCCTTTGACCAAAGTGAGCTTCATCGGGTCCATGGCAGAAGCAGCAAAAACAAGGAAAAATCCAGGGAACTGCTGCCTCCCGGAAAACAATCAAGATGGGTTCCCGACAACTCATATTAATGGCAAGATGGATCCCTGATAATTCATATCAAAGGCAAGAGGTGTTCCTGATAATATACATCAAAGAATTAAATTGTTTACATAAAAGCCCTCAGAAGAACTAAAAGTGTTGCAAAAACAACACACAGAAAACCTGATTTATGGCATAATAATAAACAAGTATGACTAATTAATAATCGAATGAGTAATTGAGCATAACACCTGCTTCATAGGGCTGCAGGCATGATGATAAATGCATGAACCCTATGACAGATGATGTCAAAAGAATCAAAATCCAGGACCACCCCTCTTACAGGGACCACATCTCGGATTAATTTATAATCAAAAAACATGAATCTCAGAAAAGATGACTATCGAAAGGAGGATGAGAAATGGGATATGTCATATCCAGGACCGGTTTCGAGAGCGTGATCGAGAAGCTTGGCCAGCAGTACCGGCTGTACGCGCCGGTACGTAAAGTCGGAGAAGGACGCTACACCGATGTGGATGTAGTGAGATATGACTTTGTCACGAAATTCGAGGAAATCGAGCTCGAGGCAAAATCGGACTATGCGTTCAAGGAGCTCCTGACCCCGCTGTCACAGACCCTGTTCTTCTTTACAGAAAATGAGGTAAAGGAAGCCGACTTCGATGACCGCGACGTCATCATCTTCCTCAGAAGCTGCGACATGCACGCGGTGAAGAGGCTTGACGCCATCTATCTCGAGAACAAGTTCGCGGACCCGTTCTATGAGAGAATCAGAAAAAGAGTCAAATTCGCGCTCATCGGCTGCGCGCACTCCTATGAGGACTGCTTCTGTGTCGACATGGGCACGAACCGCACGACCGAGGGTTATCTCTTCTCGATCGACGTGGCAGGCGATGAGGTTAAGAGCGATGTTGCATGTCCGGACGTGGCAGCGCTCTTTGAGGCTGCCGATGCGAAGGCTTGTGACGTAACTCCGGCATATGTAAAAGAAAATGAAGTCCGCGTGACGGTCCCGGAAAAAGTTCCGAACGAGATCTACAAGCACAGCATGTGGGATGAATACACAGCACGTTGCATTAACTGCGGTCGCTGCAACTTCGTATGTCCGACCTGCACCTGCTACACAATGCAGGATGTCTTCTACACAGACAACGGCAAGGTCGGCGAGCGCCGCCGCGTCGGTGCCTCCTGCATGGTCGACGGTTATACCAATGTAGCCGGCGGCGGACAGTACAGAAGAACCAACGGTGAGAGAATGCGCTTCAAAGTTCTCCACAAAGTCTATGATTTCAGAAAACGCTTCGGCTATGACATGTGTGTCGGCTGCGGACGGTGCGATATGGTATGTCCGGAGTATATTTCATTTGCCAATTGCATTAACAAGCTGAACGATGCCGTAAACGAATTGGAAGGAGGTGCTTCAAAATGACAGCCAATAACCCCTACGTACCATTCCCTTCCAAAATCAAAGAAATCATTAAGCACACAGAAAAGGAATGGACCTTCAGAATGCAGTACACCGGCGACGTGAAGCCCGGTCAGTTCTATGAGGTCTCCGTTCCGAAATACGGCGAGGCTCCCATTTCCGTCAGCGGCATCGGCGAGGATTTTGTCGACCTGACCATCCGCCGCGTAGGACGAGTCACCGATGAAGTTTTCAAGCTGAACGCAGGCGACACCATTCTGCTGAGAGGCCCGTACGGCAACGGTTTCGACACTTCTCTTTATGCAAATGGTGAAGTCATCGTCGTCGCAGGCGGCACCGGCGTTTCCCCGGTCAGAGGCGTCATTGAGGCACTTGCCCATACAGCCGACGCCAAGGACAAGCACGTTATCGTCGGATTCAAGAGCCCGGGCGACATGCTCTTCAGGGACGACCTTAAGCGCTGGGCAGACCAGCTCGACCTCATCCTCACAGTCGACGGCGCGCCGGAAGGCTATGAGGGCAACATCGGTCTCGTAACAAAATATATCCCGGACGTTCCGATCCGCGACGTCAAGAGTGCGCAGGCAGTCGTTGTCGGACCTCCCGCGATGATGAGATTCTCCGTCATGGGCCTTCTTCAGAAGGGCTTCGAGGAGAAAAACATTTGGGTATCTCAGGAACGCAAGATGTGCTGCGGTCTTGGCAAATGCGGTCACTGCCGCATCGGCTCCACCTACGTATGTCTGGACGGACCGGTCTTCAACTATGTCGATAGTAAAGACATGATCGATTAAGGGGGTACGGAAATGGCAAGAGATATAAATACAAAAAAGCTTAAGAAAAATGCGTTTCGCTACTCCAAAGTCAGAGGCGAGACGGCGAGCAGAATCCGTATTCCGGGCGGCGTGATCAATGCGAAGAGCATGGCCAAGATCGCTGAGGTTGCCGAGACCTACGGCAACGGCACGATCTTCGTGACCAACCGCCAGGGCGTCGAGCTCCCGGGCATCGCTCTTGAGGATATGCCGGCTGTCAACAAGGCTATCCAGTCGATCATCGACGACTCCGGCGTCAATCAGGAAGAGCGCGACAAGGGTTATCCGGCATCCGGAACAAGAAACGTGGTCGCATGTCCGGGGTCCAGGCTGTGTCCGTTCGGGTGCTATGACACGACGGAATTTGCACGCAAAATGGACAAGATGATCTTCCCGAACAACCTTCACGTCAAGATCGCATTCACAGGATGTTCAAATGACTGCGGCAAAGTCCGCATGGATGACTTCGGAATCATCGGAATGACCGAGCCTCAGTATGACCCGAATCGCTGCGTGGGCTGCGAGCAGTGCATCAAGTACTGCAACATCCGTTCCGTCGGAGCGCTGTCTCTGGTCAACGGCAAGGTCGTGCGCGACACGGACCTCTGCATCGGCTGCGGCGTCTGCGTTGCCTACTGTCCGACAAGAGCCTGGACCAGAAGCAAGGAGCATTACTTCAGACTCGTGCTTCTCGGCAGAACAGGCAAGAAGAATCCGAGACTTGCTGAAGACTTCATCAAGTGGGCGGACGAGCAGAGCATCATGGACATCGTGAAGAATGCCTACGCGTATGTCGAAGAGTACATCGACCCGAACGCATTAGAGGGCAAGGAGCATATCGGCTATATCGTTGACAGGACAGGATTTGATGAATTCTTCAAGTGGATCATGAAAGACGTCAAGCTCAACGACAAGGCCGAAGTTGCGCATCGTATCTACTGGGGTGGAAAACATTACGACAGGAGCAATAACTTGAAGTAAGCTGAAGTAGAGAGCATTGCGTAAAGAGTGCAGATAAAGCGTAAAACTACTTCACGAGTACTGGCAATAAATGATAAACTGGGGAAAAATAACACGACAGGAGTAATCATTTCAAATGATAAGAACCACAACCCGCACGACTGACATTGTATTATGCGGAATGTTTGTCGCACTGATGGCAGTCGGGGCATTTATAAAAATCATGTTACCCCTTGGCCTGTTTCAGGTCACATTTTCACTGCAGTTCTTTTTCGCGCTCCTGGCAGGATTTCTGCTGGGAGCCGAAAGAGGCTGTATGTCAGTGATAGTGTATCTGATTACAGGTCTGATTGGCATACCGATATTTGCCCATGGCGGCGGGATTGGGTATCTGCTGAAGCCGACATTTGGATTCCTTATCGGATTTGCAGCGGCAGCGGCGGTCTGCGGATATGTTGCGAAGAAGATGGGGGCGTCGGGCTTTTGGGCGTATTTATTTGCAGCATTTTGCGGAGAAATGGTTTACTATGCGTGCGGACTCATTTATTATTTCTTTATGTTCAACTTTGTGGTCGGCAGAGATGTCGGCATAGGACTGGCCGAGCTCATGTCTGTTTGGTTCCTATCCACTGTCATACCGGATTTCGTGCTGTGCGTAATGGCAGCGATGGTGACGGTGAGGCTGAAGGGTGTGTTCGGCAGATGATAGTCGTGACTGCCAGGTATAAAGCCCTGTTCGGCAGGTAAAGAGGTGTAATGAGTTATTTTCCGTTTTTTACAGATATTTCCGATAAAACATTTTTGATTATCGGCGGTGGCAATGTCGCCGCCGATAAAATTTTGCGCTTAAAGCGGTTTACTGATAGAATAATAGTGGTCGCGCCGGAGACTGAGATCGAGGGTGTGAGGGTCATTCGAAAAGAATATGACAGCGGAGACCTTGCGCTCGGCAATTACGTTGTGGCGGCTGTAGGAGAGCAGGAGATCGATCGGCAGATCGCGCGGGACTGCCGCGCGGCGGGAATTCCTGTCAACGTCGTTGATGATATCGAATTCTGTGACTTTATTTTTCCCTCGATTGTGAAGAGAGGGAAGCTCACAGTCGCAATCTCTACCTCGGGCAGTTCCCCCCTCTATGCGCGCATGCTCCGTCAGCAGCTTGAGGAGATGCTGCCTGAGAATATTGAGCAGGTGCTCGATGAGATGCAGGAGCTGCGGGAACGGACGGCCGAAGAGGTGGCAGATCAGAAGGAGCGGGCGCGGATTTACAAAGAAGCACTGCTTGATAAACTGATTTAACTTTGTCCGTTGTTTTGACGACGTTATTGCCATCTAAACGGGATATTCTTTGTCACAGAGTTGGGGTGAGTTTGAACCCGAGAGTACCACTCATCGTTTTTGAGATGTAAATGTACATGCACCCCGGTGTTATAACTCTAATCGACGTGGCACTATGCTGCTACGTTGCATAGATAAATGAATTTTCATCCATGAAAGCTTAAATCAATGAAACATATAACAATTGCGGGACGCGGGTCAAAGCTGGCCATGGTCCAGAATGAAATTGTAAAAGGGATACTTGAAAATGAGGGCTACGAGGTCTCTATCCTCACCGTCTCCACGAAAGGCGATCGGGATAAGAAGACAGCCGTGACAAAGCTCGGCGGCAACGGGCCATTTGTCAGAGACGTCGAGCAGGCGCTTCTTGACGACAAGGCGGACGTTGCGGTCCACTGCGTGAAGGACCTGCCCTACGATGGGGCGGCTGGTCTCGTAATTGCGGGCATTCTGGATGAGGCTGACCCGGGGGATGTGCTTCTTTTAAGGAAGGGCATGATTGGTAACCTAAGGTTGAACGGGTATGTTGGTCCAGCAGAAGGTGAAACTGAAAACCGACGGCTGCAATCTGTCGGTTTTGATTCAGGAAGAAGAAAAACCGAAAAACGACTTCTACAATCCGACTGTTCCGGTTCAATAAGCATAAATACTGAAAACTCTGCCGAAAAAACGTGTAACGAAGAAAACATAGAGCGCAAAGACCTCATTATAGGCACCGGCAGCCCCAGACGGCGGGTGCAGCTTATGCGTCTCTTTTCAAATATCACCTGCACCGACATCCGCGGCAACATCACCACCCGAATAGATAAGCTTCGGGACGGGCAGTACGACGGAATCGTCCTGGCAAGAGCTGGGCTTGACAGGATCGGGGCGGGGCTTTCGGAGTTCGACGTGGTTGCATTTGCACCTCATGAAATGATACCCGCAGTCGGGCAGGGCCTCTTGGCTGTTCAGTGCCGGGAAGAGGACGCGGAGATGCGGGACCTGCTTTTTGGGCTGTCCCCGGCCAGGGCCTACCTGCGATTTATGCTTGAGAGAGAAGTGTTCTGCCGCTATCGGTTGAACTGCAGGGACGCGGTGGGTGTGTATGCAGCCATTGACGAAGAGACCTTGAAGGCAGACGTAATGATATTGGCAGAACCGATGAGTGAATCTGATAATGATAATTCGCCCAATTGCGAAACGGTTGAGTAGGAACTAATACATAGCTTCGCAAAGAACCTGTGGAGAGGCATCGCGCTATGTTCATATGAGGTGTGCCGCATGGCGATGGAGACCCGTTTATCATGAGAAAAAAAGCATATATAATCGGAGCCGGACCTTCCGCAGAGCTCATCACCGCGGAGGGTCTTGCCATTTTAAAAAGAGCCGACGTGATCATCTACGACAGGCTGCTCGACGAAAAGCTTCTGCTGGATGCCCGAGACGACGCGATATTGGTGCCGGTGGGTAAGAGGTATCACAGACATTTGAAATCCCAGGAGGAGATCAACTCGCTGTTGGTGGAGTATGCAAATGCCCACCCCCTCGTCGTCCGCCTCAAGGGCGGCGATCCCTTTGTGTTCGGCAGGGGTGGCGAGGAAGTCGCAGCCCTCATGGAGGCTGGCATCGACGCGGAAGTGGTTCCGGGTGTCAGCACGGCGGTGGCAGCGGCCGAGATCCTTGGAATCCCGGTCACCCACAGGGGAAGTGCCTCTTCATTTACGGTGGTCACCGGCCATGGAGCGCAGGAAACCGCTGAGGATTTTTCTGATTTGGTGCGGCTGAAGGGTACGCTCGTATTTATGATGGCGTGGCATAAGATCACTGACATAGCGGAAGGACTCATGGCGGCAGGCAAACCTGCGGACACGCCCTGCGCGATCGTCTCGAGCGCAAAGAGACCGGGACAGAAGAGGGTGACGGATGAGTTGGGGAACATTTGCAACAGGATTGGTGAGACAACGTCACCTGCAGTCTTTATCGTCGGCGATGTGGCAAGGCTGGATTTCTCTTCGAAGGATAAGGGCAGGCTTTGCGGAAAGAATTATCTTGTCGTCGGGACCAAGGGGTTCGTTAGGAAGATGTGCGGGATGCTCATGGATGCGGGAGCGCACGGCACGCCGCTGGTGAGTCTCGTTGTGCGCGCTAATGCAGAGAATATCCCTGAGGATTTTTCGAATGTGGGTTGGCTCGTATTTACCAGCGCGAACGGAGTGAAGATCTTTTTCGAGGAGCTTGCGTCGCGCAGGATGGATGTGAGAAGTCTGGCTCATGTGAAAGCAGCCTGTATCGGGGAGACGACGGCGGAGGAGTTGGCTGGACATGGGGTATTTGCGGATCTGGTGCCGAGTGTGTATACATCGAAGGCGTTGGGGGAGGCGCTTCTTGCTGTGTATAAGGCAGCGGACGGAAAAGTACTTATGCTGAGAGCCGCAGAGGCAAGCCCTGTACTTGGGCAAATGCTGCGGGAGCATGGGATAGAATGTGATGAGAGAGCAATTTACAGCCTTGAAAAAGGGACAATTATT
Source organism: Lachnospiraceae bacterium (assembly GCA_045112915.1). Lineage (GTDB taxonomy): Bacteria > Bacillota > Clostridia > Lachnospirales > Lachnospiraceae > Chordicoccus. Next base: position 27,390 of record JBGUIK010000072.1, on the reverse strand, counting down.
CCCGAACTTAGTGAATACCCCTTTGACGCGGTCATACTTGCAAGCGCGGGCGGAGTGAGGGCATTTTATGAGATGCTGAACGATGCAGGCGAGTGGGACGCCGTGTCGGATGTGCAGGCGGTGTGCATTGGGGAGAGTACTGCATCGGCATGGACAAAGATGACCGGGAAGGAGCCGATTGTGGCGGCGGTGAGTACGGCGGAAGGGATAATGGAAACACTTGTGCAGTAAGCACTCGAGGTGAAAAAGTATGTATACGGCAGATGAAAAAAGATATGAGACTATGAAGTATAATTGCTGCGGCAGCAGCGGACTTTTGCTTCCCGGAGTATCACTTGGCTTCTGGCACAACTTCGGGGACAAAGCATCCTATGCCAATATGGAGAAGATATGTCGCACTGCCTTCGACCACGGCATCACGCATTTTGATCTTGCAAATAATTATGGGCCGGAGCCCGGCAGCGCTGAGAAGAATCTTGGCCGCATTCTGCGGGAGAATTTTAAGCCATATCGTGATGAATTAATAATCAGCACAAAGGCAGGTTACTACATGTGGGAAGGCCCGTATGGTGAGTGGGGCAGCAGGAAGCACATGCTGGCCAGCCTGGATCAGAGCCTTGAGCGTCTCGGACTCGAATATGTAGACATATTCTACCACCATAGAATGGATCCTGACACACCGCTCGAGGAGACGATGCTTGCCCTGGAGCAGGCGGTGCGGTCCGGCAAGGCAATTTATGCAGGGCTCTCAAACTATGACGGGGAGCATCTTGCGCAGGCAACAGCAATTTTGAAGGATTTGCGCGTCCCATTTGTAATCAATCAGAATCGCTATTCTATATTTGATCGAACGATAGAGAATAATGGGCTTAAGGAGACAGCCGCGAAACTTGGCAAAGGTATCATCGCATTCAGTCCGCTTGAACAGGGGTTGCTCAGCGACAGATATCTGAACGGAATACCGGAAGACAGCCGGATTCGCACGGACAATCGCTTCCTGAAGGAATCAGCTCTGACTGAAGAGAGAATTCGCCAAATCAGGGAGTTGAACGAACTTGCCGCAGGGCGTGGGCAATCCCTCGCTCAGATGGCACTTGCCTGGGTACTTAAGGACGGTGTTGTGACGTCTGTTCTGGTCGGTGTGTCGCGCGCGGAGCAGCTTCTTGATAACATTAAGGCGCTGGATAACACGAAATTTGAGGAGAATGAGCTGGCTGAGATAGACAGAATCTGCGGGATTAAAGCGAACTAATAAGGAAACACGAACGAGGCTGTCGCATTAGATAATGCGGCAGCCTTCGCTAATCGGTGAAAATCCGGCAGTTGGTTGGAGACTGTAGTTCCTTTAAAATAATGATTTACACCATTTTAAGGACGTTACTCGATAATACAGAAGACAGCAGTCAATTATTTGAAAAATGCACATACGCAGTACCATACACGAGGTACCTTATAATGATTTGACATGCCTGTTTGTCAAAAGCATGACTGCTGTCATCGTGAACCCTGAAGCGCAGATGGCAAGAAGTGCTGTGCTGCCGAAAGCCTGGAGCGCCGCTCCCGCCAATACTGAGGCGATTGGAATCATTCCCTGTGAACCAACGCTTATGATGCTGCTTATCTTGCTGAGCATATTTTTTTCCACCCTGCGCTGGATGGTAGTGTTCAAAGGAATGTTGATTAAGGAGAGTAGGAAACCAACTGCGAGACATCCAGCACCGAACAACAGCAAAAAGGCGTTCAAGGAGACGTCTGATGCCACCAGCCACCAGTATCCGATTGCCAGGGCAATCATCACGCCTGAAAATACGCACAGACTTTTGGCAACCTTCAGCCCGCATTTTTCCTCCTGCACTGTGGCGCTCATCATCACGGCTCCGATCAGGGAACTGACTCCTACGCATGAGTTGAATACAGATGACCACAGTTCCGGTTTTAGAACGCTGCTGAACAGATAAGTCGGGGCAGATTCCAAATCCGTCTTGATGAAATATGGAATGAAATTTCCGGTCACAGGAGTTAAGAAAAAGTTGATGAACAATGCTGCGCCAATGATGGCCATGATGGCTTTCTGGCCTTTCAGATACAGTATGCCCTCTTTCATGTCTGAAACCGCGAGACGCAGCGTTATCGGTTCCGCAGAAGGTGTGTGATCATAGCGGATAAGCATTTCCGAGATTCCGGAGGCTATAAAGCATGCGCCTACCGCCAGGAAAAGTACTTTTAAAGGCAGCAACGCATACAGAACGCCAGCCAGTACGACACCCAGGATCGACTCCATGGAGCTCTTGATCGCAAAATACGCGTTCGCCTGCTGTAATTGCTCCGGCTCAACGATATTCGGAAGCATTGCTCCGGCAGCCGGATTAAAGATGCCGCTGACCACATTGCCGAGGAATCCGAGGATGAACAGAATCACGATGTGCGCTTTCGGCGATGGCAGGATCATCATAAATACTGTGGCCAGAATGATCATCCCGCCCTTGATATAATCACAGACATACATGATCCTTGCCTTATTGAAACGGTCCCCAAGGACGCCGCCGACAGGTGTGAAAAGCAGCATCGCAACGCCGCAAAGGGCAAGATATAAACCTTGTAGAAAGGCGTTGTTTCCGCTGATCTCCAGAATATAAAAGCCAACGGCGAAGCTATACAGAAGCGCACCCAACTCCGAGACCAGGGCTCCGAAAAAGACCAGTCGGTAGTTTCTGTTTGCAAATGCGTTGCTTGCTTTCTTTTCATCATTCATCAGCGGACAGCTCCTTCCAGATCTTTGACAGTTCCTGATTTCCCAGCAGGTCCAGGATCGTCTCGATGCTGTCCGCCGCCGTCGCGCCCAGACCATCATTGAGAATGACATCTGTGTGGTGCACGGGGTAGCGAAGTGTCCGGATTCCATAATCCGGCGTTGCGTCGAACTTCCGGACGGCTGCAAGGACACCCTGCATACACTTTGTTGCTTCTGCCGATTGACCTTCCAGTGTATGAATATGGGCAATCACGGTATACATGCTTGCCATGATTTTGTCGGTGAAATCTGCTTTTTCTCCCGCCTTAAAGGACTCCAGATATGCAATCAGCCCGGACAGCATTCGCTTCGCGTCTGCGTATTCCCTGCGGGCGGATAAGACCAGCGCATACCCAACTACGGAATCCACGAGACCAAATGTGTTGAGCAGCAAAGCTTCGGAGAGAAACGGCTCCGCTTCTCCGTGCTTTTTCAGATTCAGCGCCAGCACCACACCAATCGTATTGTTGTATACGCCTCCCGCATTATTATTCTTCAACAGCTCAATGCATTTTTCTTGTTCGCCAAGAAACATCCAGGCACTCGCCATTTCACCGCTGATCGTCTGCTCGCTGATCTTTGGATCATGATTCTGTGAAATCAGAAGCTTTGCCTGCTCATATAATTCCAGGGCCCTTCTGGTTTCAGCGTGGCTTTTGCTGCCGATACCAAAGAAAGCGTATACCTGAGCGCAGCCATGGACAACTTCAAAGGAATTCGGGTACTTTTTGAGCGCCTTCTCCGCTTCAATCAAGGCCTCAGGATTTCTGACACGGCAGTATTCCCTCAATCTCTCTCCAATGGCGGTAATACGATTATCTTTCACTCTGTAGCCCAGGAGAACATCCATTGAGGTGTCAAAAAAGTCAGCAATCTCAACAAGCATGTAGAGTTCAGGTATTGTTTGGCCCGTTTCCCATTTGTATACCGAACCGACGGTTACACCCATGGCTTCAGCAAACTTCTCCTGAGTCAATCGCCGTTCTTTCCGAAATGCGCGGATATTCTCTGCAAGTGTTATTTTCATTCCTTTGACCTCCGGTATTATCATGTTCTGTGTTTATTTTACTTCGACAGGTACTGGAGATGAAGACATTTCCAATACTACCAATAAATCTTTTTTACATACTGTTAGTATGGGTTTTCTGCGATTCGTCAGCATGATCAAGTGAAGAACAATCAAAAAACGGACTGCTGTAATCATTGCAGCAATCCGTTCTTATTTGACAATCGTGTCAGATATATGCCTAAATCAACTCTTTGAACAATTCAATAAGATACTTCTCCGCCTTTGAGATATAAGTGCCCTTCTTGTAGGCAATCGCCCTCATCCATGACTGATGCGGCTCCGGCAGAAAATAGACAATCCCATCTGTGGGTGTTGCGTAGGACTGGGGCAGGAAAGCAATTCCCAGCCCGTTCCTCACCATATTGAACTGGGTGATGGAGGAGCCGGTCTCGATCAGAATATTCGGACTGATGTTATGTGTATTAAGGATATAATCGATCATTGATCGAATGTTAGTATTTTTGGATGCCAGAATATACTGTTCATCCTTAAGGAGTGATATATCGATGGAGGGGAGCTCATCCTTGCTATCTTTGGCAAGATATGCCAGCGGGTGTGAAGCCGGCATAGCCAGAATGAGGTATTCACGCGCGAGATCGATATAGTCCAGTCGGCTCTCCTTTATGTTGTGCTCGGAATAGGTGATGAGGCCGTAGGTGATTTCCTGCTTGAGGAGCAGCTGCATAATTCTCGGAACTCTGGCCTCGTAAGTCCGGAAAGTGAACTTTGGATATTTCTTACGAAAAGCTGTATAAACGTCCGCGAAGAAGATCGCGCCTTTTTCCGGTGTAAAGGCAATCGAAATCTCACCAGCATCGTTCCGAGCGATGTCCTGAATGATTTTGTATGTGTCATCCTTCATCTTCAGCATCTCGCGCGCAGTCATAATATATGCATTTCCCGCCGGAGTCAGTTCCAGCGAGTGGTATTTTCTTTCAAATAACGGCGTGCCAAGCTCTTTCTCAAGCCTCAATAGCTGCTGATTCAGGGCAGACTGAGTGAGAAATTTTCGCTCGGCTGCCCTTGCTATGTTTTTCTCCTCCGCAATCGCGATTATATTCTCAAGCTGTGATAGATCCATATAATTACCCTTCCGTATATAATGTAAAATCTGTCTAAATGACGCACAAGTGTCATAGGCCCTCGTCACCATGCTCCGTGGATGACGCACAAGTGTCATAGGCCCCTCGTCACTATGCTCCGTGGATAAAGCACTAACAGCATTGGTTCTGGCTGACTCCAGTGTATTGTGAGCCCATCACTACGCAAAATTGACTCAAATATATTAAGTGATAACAGCCCCTTACTGTGCAACACAGACTTAATTATATTAAGTCATAACATTAAATACTCTAATTTGTGCTAAGTCAAATACTATTTTATAATAAAGACAACTTAAAGACAAGCTCAATTCTTATTCACTTATTAAGGAGGAAAAACATGAAGAAGAGAATTGCACTGGGACTTGCAGCACTTATGACAGTATGTTCCATGATGGGATGCGGCTCATCATCCTCATCAGGCAGCGCAGCACCGGCTGGCGGCGCTGACACAGCTGAATCCGGCGCAGCAGCAACAGCAGACGTTGCAGCGGCAGCACTTCCTAAGAACATCACAGTTCAGGTACCGGCCAAGGCAGGCGGCGGTACAGACGTTATGGCAAGAGCGCTCACACAGCAGATCACAGCCGACACCGGCTCCAACATGACAGTCGTCAACAACATGGACGGCAACGGCGTCGTAGCGATGGAGACAGTTCGCAGCGCAAAGGGCGACGGTTCCACTATCCTTCAGTATCACACATCCATGCTGATCGCGACAGCTACAGGCGTTTATGATCATGACATTCTTGATGACTTCACAGTCATCGGCATTGCACAGGGCACAGAGAAGGCTCAGTACTGCCTCGTAACAAACGGCGAGTCCGATCTGGACACACTTGACAAGTTCATCGAGTACGGAAAGAACAATGAGATCAAGATCGGCGTTCAGACAGGCGGCTCCATGCACATCGTTTCCGGACTGATGGCTAAGGCTACAGGCATCCAGGCAAAATTCGTTGAAGCGGGTTCCGACACAGAGAAGCTTACAGCTCTCGTAGGCAACACAATCGACGCTTGCATCGTTAATGTTAACCAGGCAGCTCAGTACGTCGAGTCCGGCAAGGCTCACGGCCTCGCAGTAGTATCCAACGGCGAAGAGGGCGCTAAGTCAACAGTTCTTCCGGATCTTCCGTCATTTGACGAGCTCGGCTATGATGTAAACTTCACGACTCTTACAATCATCGCAGGCCCGAAGGATATGGACGCGGGCGTTGCAAAGGGTCTGTATGATGCATTTGCAGCAGCTGCACAGGCTGACGCAGTTAATGAAGTTCTTGAACCGGCCGGCATGGCTATGGTCTTCTACGATCAGGAAGAAGGCATCAAGCAGCTCGAAGCTCAGAAAGAAATGATCAACAGCCTTGTTGATGAGCTTGGTCTTGCTCAGTAACTGGAATAATTCTGCATAAGATTTAAATTTAGGAGGCGGGTGGCAACATCCGCCTCCGGAGGTAAAAAGATGAAATTATCACGTGATCAGATCGTCGGCGCACTGATTGTTATCCTCGGTGTGTTCGTATTTGTCATGATTAGTTCTTTTAAGGTCCCATTTACACTGGCTTACCCGGGACCGAAAGCACTGCCCGGCCTTGCTGCCATCGGCTTCATTATCTGCGGCGCGGGCATCTTTATTGAGGGGATGAAGAAGACAGAAGAGGAGAAGGTCTACATGGTGAAAGCAGGCTGGATCCGCCTTGGCATCAATCTTCTTGCTCTTATGGCCTATGTACTTGCAATGAAATTCGTAGGATATTTCATCGCAACTCCCATTTTCCTGTATGGTCTCTGCACATGGTATGCAAATGGATATGAGACCAAGCTCTGGCAGCGCATCCTTTTCGCAGTGGCTGTCACAGCTGTTATCTATCTTGTATACGTCCTGGCCTTCGGTTATCAGCTTCCGGCCGGCGAGCTTTTCGGTTAAGGGAGGGGAGAAGATATGGCACAATATGCATCTTATATTATTTCACAGATAACAAATCCACTCTCACTCATTCTCCTTCTGGCCGGCAATGTAATCGGTATGGTCTTCGGCGCAATCCCCGGCCTCAACGGAACCATGGCTGTAATGCTCTTCATGCCGCTGACATTTGGCATGCAGACCGGACCGGCAATCGTATTCCTTCTGTCGCTGTGGATCGGCGGCTGCTCCGGCGGTTTCATCGGATCCGTTCTTCTCGGCATTCCGGGTTCTCCGTCATCTGTCGCAACATGCTTTGACGGTCATCCGATGGCCAAGAAGGGCATGGCAGGCAGAGCACTCGCAATCGGTATGGTCGCCTCCTGTATAGGTACGGCGGGCAGCGCAATCGCAGGCGCGTTTTTGGCTCAGACTGTGGCGGATATTGCATTTGCAATCGGACCGTGGGAATACTTCGGACTCTGCTTCGTAGCCATCACAATGGTCCTTGCAATCTCCAAAGGCAACATGCTGAAAGGTCTGACCAGCGCATGCATCGGCCTTCTCTTCGCATCCGTCGGCTTTTCACCGATTGACGCGCAGGCACGTTTTACATTTGACAACATGTACCTCATGGGCGGTCTTGGAATGACCACCGTTCTGATCGGTATTTTCGGTGTCGCTGCCATGGTAGAAGCTCACGCCAAGGGCTTTGATCCGCTTCCGGAAGTCGACACAGGCATGATCAAGGGCATCGGCATCAAGCTGTCCGACATCATGGAAAATATTGTAAATATCATTCGTTCTTTCCTGATCGGTCTTGGCATCGGCTTCCTGCCCGGCATGGGCGCAGGTCTCTCGAACCTGGTCGCTTACTCAGTCGCAAAGAACAACTCCAAGCATCCTGAGACGTTCGGTACCGGCAACCCGGAAGGTGTGTGGGCATCTGAGTGCTCGAACAATGCGTCCATCGGCGGCGCTATGATTCCGATGGCAGCTCTCGGTATCCCGGGCGACTCCGCTACAGCGCTTCTCATCGGTGCTCTGACCATCCACGGTCTTGAGATGGGACCGATGGTCTTCAGAAATTCCGGCGACATTGTCTACCTCATGTTCACGACAGTCGCAATCTGCGCGCTGGTGTGCTTCGTGCTGCAGGCTCTCGGCATGAGAGTTTTCCCGCTGATCCTCAAGGTTCCGTATCACTTCATGTATCCGGCACTTATTGTGATCTCACTGATCAGCGCATACGTGGATTCTTCGAGCCTTTACAAATGCGGCATGATGATTTTCTTCTGTATCGTCGGCCTTATTATGTCCTTCGGCGGACTTCCGCAGTCTCCGCTGATTCTGGCATTTATTCTTGGCCCGACACTTGAGAGCAACATGCTCAAGGCTTTCCAGAATACAGGAACTATTTCAACATTCTTCACAAGACCGCTGTCCTGTATCTTCATGATCATTGGTATAGCGTGTGTGTTCTCACCGATACTGAAGGCTGTATTTGCAAAAATCAAGGGAAAGAAAGCCTGATAGAAAGAGAGGTAACTATGGCATTCAGATGTTCAAAGGCACTTCCGCACCCTGTTGAAACACTTGTAAGTGAGCCATGGACGATCGCTGTAAAGCCGTTCCAGGTATCCCCGCAGACCTACTATGTGTCGGGACAAAAATGGGTCGGAGCCTACCTGATTGACACAGGCGACGGGCTGATTCTTATTGACACGGCAATTCCGGAATCTGTCTATCTGCTGGTCGATTCGATTTATCAGCTCGGATACAAGCCGACGGATATCAAGAAGATCCTGATCAGCCACGCGCATTTTGATCACATGGGCGCAGCAATGGCCATGAAGCAGCTGACAGGCGCTCCGCTCTACATCTCGAAAGAGGACGCGGCTTTCATTGAAGCGTGCGAGGAGGAGACATATATTCCGGATTCGGGATCACATGTACAGCACATCGACAAGTTCGATTTCTTCTATGACGATGACACCCGCATCGAGCTCGGAAACATAAGCATCCGCACGATGCTTACCCCCGGCCACACAATCGGCTGCACAAGTTTCTTCTGGGAGGAGAAGAATCCGGTGACAGGAGACGTCTATACAGTGGCCATGCATGGCGGTGTAGGTGCAAATACAATGAACGACGAGTATTATTCCACCTCAAAGTATCTGACTCCGGACCTTCGAGACCGCTTCTTTGCGGACGCGGACAAGGTGGCAGCGATTCATGTTGACATTGCCCTTCCGTCTCATCCGAATCAGATCGAGATTATGGACAGGGCAGGTACCTACACTAATGAGTCACAGCCATATCTTGATGAGACCGTGTGGGCTGACTTTGTGAGGGAGAGAGTGCGTCAGGTGAAAGTTTTGATGTGAGGCATGGAGTTGAGATTTTGTCAGCCGTCACAGACATGAATCTTGGGATTAGTCTTGCAATCAAAATTACATTCTTGTGTAAAGTCAGCCATTTGGGGATGGCGGCTCAAGGATAAGTGGGATTCCACATTGGTGTACCTAGTGCAACTCTTTAAATGACGGATTGAGACTGCCTCCTTCTAGTTTCCGCCAATGTGATCCATATATGAGCAAGGACAGCCGGCGAGAGCCGGCTGTTCGTAGATAATATGTAACTGAATATTATGCTGAATATTACGTCAGATTTTCCCAGTCTATTCGCTCGTTTTTATAGAAATACTCATGATCATGCTCGGAGACTTCGCGGAGTACACGGCATGGATTCCCGACTGCCACTACATTGTCCGGGATATCTTTAGTGACGATGCTGCCGGCACCGATCACAGTGTTCTTACCGATCTTGACGCCGGGCAGGATGATGACGCCTGCGCAGATCCAGGCATTTTCACCGATGTAGACATCCTTGTTATACTGGAGACCGCGGCCGCGGAGTTCCGGGTCGATGGGGTGGTTGGCGGTAGTAATAGTCACGTTAGGACCGAACATGACCTTGTTCCCGACATAAATGTGGCCGTCATCGACCAGAGTCAGGTTGAAGTTGGCATACACATTGGAGCCGAGGTGGAGGTTGTGACCGCCCCAATTGGCACGGAAAGGAAGCTCAATGTATGAGTTCTCGCCACATTCGGCAAAGACCTCGTGCATGTACTGCTGCTTTTTTTCATAGTCGGATGTCTTCAGCTGGTTGAATTCCCAGAGCTTGTCCTGATATGGGACCTGCTCATTCATGATTTCGGGATCGGCGGGATCATAGATCAGGCCTTTGACCATGCGTTCGTACTGTGTCATAGTGGTTTCCTTTCGGTTTGTGTATGTCAGATGGGGACGAGAGTTTGCGCAGGAAATCAGCTTGGAATTATATCAGATGGAGGGTTGTTGAATCTCACACCTTAGTTTTTTGAGAGTATTCTTGCAAACATCTACTTTATATGAGCGTGTTCCTGCAAAGTTTCTTGCTGCACATGTGCCTGTAGATGAGGAAAACCCTAATAATTATAATTCATTATCCGGAAGCATGGCAAGAAGCTTCTCCGCTGCCTCTACAGGGAACCCTTCCGGAGGATTTTTGATGAGATTTTCAAGAAGCATATGCGTGTTGTGGCTCTGAGGAAGCATATAACCTGCTTCACGCATGATATCCTCAGCAATGAGCCGTTCGGATTTTGCAACTGCCTTCATAAGGCGGGCGAGACCGTCTTTGTTTGTGGATGCCGATATTTGCAAAGCTGACTTTTCAGCGTCCATCTTGCTCTGCGCCATAGCGTTCAGGGCGTCGCAGACCGAATCATTTTTCGGCTGCTGCGGTGGGTAGAACCAGGGGACCATGCTGATCGCACCGCTCGGGCAGGCATCGGCACAGACGCCGCAGCCGGTACATTTGCTTATGTCAATGATGCTGTTCTCTGTATCGGTTGCCCCGGAAGGACATACATAGAGGCACAGACAGTCCTTGGTGCACAGTTTTAGATTTCTGACTGCAAAGGTCTTCATCATTATTCACCTCCTTCGATCTTCTCAAACTTCCAGGCCGGGACCTTGCACACCGGACAGAGCTCAGGAGCTTCGTCTCCGATATAGACAAATCCACAGACGGTACAGACCCAGATATTTGTGTTAGCGAGCATTGCTTCGCCTTCATTGAGGTATCTGATCACAAGAGACGAGAGCATTCTTGTCACTCTTTCTCCCCATACGCATACTCGCGCGGCACCGCGGTCTGAGGCCTCATCGGCAGCTGCCCGAAGACCGCTGTAGTTGTCAATATCGCTCCACAGAAGAGCGGCTATATTTTCCACATTTGCGTCATCAATTGCCGGGGTGACAGAAGCAAAATAGTCAGCGAGCTCTCTGAAGAGACCTGCCTCTTCGGGCTTGTACTGCTTCTCGCAGCCTCGAGCGAGGTTGGAGCAGAGCGCAGAGAGCTGGCCGGGGGAGAGTTTTTTGAGATCTGAGCCTTCAGCTACAGGGGCATCGATTATTGACGTTGGGGGTGGGGTGGCCTTCGCTGGTTGTAAAGCCGGTTCCACCTTTACTGCCGGCTTGGCTTCCGGGACAGCTTCCGGCTTGAAGTCTGATTTAGCTGCGCCGCACAACGGACATTTCCATGAGGCCGGGAGCGATTCGAAAGGCACTTTTTCATTGGCATCGTCATAGACATAGCCGCAGATCATGCATATGTATCGCATAGTCATTCCTCCTTCTTTGCTTAATTGAGTGATAATTGTATATTTACAAACCATTTATAAGAATATTTTAATGTATGGGCGCTGCTTTCGGCAACTGATTTGTGCCGGAAATCAGGATTATTTCTAAAGTGGGTTCATTGGATTCTGGCGGAGGCAACTAAAACTTGCTTATGAGGGTAAATAGTTGCTCGGGTTGCGGAGAGTTTACATAAAATTGATTGTGGGGTGATAGACTGACTTGTGAAGATAGCGAGCCTGAGTTTTGTATACAGACTTTAAAAAAGAATTATGACCAGATATAATGTCGTTATCAGAATAAGATTATCTGACAGGTAACTGTCAATGTAAGTATGGAGGAACATAATGATCTCATTTGAGAGCGACTATATATGCGGTGCCCACCCGGAAATCCTTAAGAGATTCGCGGAGACGAACATGGAGTGCCTGCCCGGCTACGGCAGCGATATGTACTGTGAGAGGGCGGCAGAGAAGATTAAAAAGGCCATTGGCAAAGATGTGCAGGTTGAATTCCTTGTTGGCGGGACTCAGACAAATGCAGTTGTTATATCAACAATGCTCGCGGACCATGAGGGTGTCGTTGCTGCAAAAAGCGGACATATCAGTGTTCATGAGGCTGGAGCAATTGAGTATAACGGTCATGAGGTCCTGACGATCAGCCAGCAAAACGGGAAGATAAACGCGGAAGAGCTGGACAAATATATAGCTGATTTTTACGCAGATGAGAGCTATGAGCACATGACCTTCCCAGGTATGGTCTATATTTCCCACCCGACAGAGTATGGAACTCTCTATACAAAGGCTGAGCTGATGAAGATTTCAGAAGTCTGTCGCAAGTATGATATTCCTCTCTACATGGACGGCGCTCGCCTCGGCTATGGGCTCATGAGCCGGGATACCGACGTGTCGCTGCGGGATATTGCAGACCTGTGCGATGTTTTCTACATTGGCGGTACAAAGGTCGGAGCGCTGTGCGGCGAGGCGGTCGTCTTCACTAGGTGCAACAAACCGAAACACTTCCTCACATCGGTCAAGAAGCGCGGCGCGCTGCTGGCCAAAGGAAGGGTGCTCGGGATCCAGTTCGACACTCTCTTTACAGATGACCTGTATTTCAGGATCAGCAAGCATGCCATTGATATGGCGGAGAGGCTGAAATCAATTATCAGAGCACATGGCCTTGAGTTCTATATTGATTCACCAACAAATCAGCAGTTCATCGTGCTTGAGAACCAGATGATGGAGAGGCTTGCCAGGGAGGTAGCCTTCAATGTCTGGGAAAGAATAGATGACAAACATTCAGTGATTCGACTCGCAACGAGCTGGTCCACGACGGAAGAGGACCTGCGTGCGTTGGACGAGATCCTGCAGTGAATCGGGGAACCGTCCCAAAGAACGCTGAGACGATCTTAAAAACACACATATTAACACACATATTGACTGAAAGAGGAGACTTGATATGAAGATAAAGAAAGGCGGAAATGTTTCACGGATGCTGGAAGGCATCCCGATTCCGGATATGTTCCGGGCGGAGCAGGCATTTGACAAGAGCCACATTGAGCCGGCTGAGATCCCGTCGATTGTCCGGAAAGAACTCTCCCGGCCGGAAATTGCCGATACGATTAAGCCTGGCATGAGCATCGCGATTACCGCCGGCAGCCGCGGTGTTGCAAATGTCGACACCATCACCCGCGCCATCGTCGACTTCTGCAAAGAGCGCGGGGCAGATCCTTTTATTGTGCCTGCCATGGGCAGCCACGGCGGGGCAACGGCGGAAGGCCAGGCTCAGCTGCTTGAGGGATATGGAATCACCGCCGAGACCATGGGCTGTCCGGTCAGGTCGTCCATGGAAACGGTACTCCTTGGATATTCGGAGTTCGGCAAGCCTGTCTATCAGGATAAGAATGCTCATGAGGCTGATGGAATCATCGTCTCCTGCCGCATCAAACCTCACAATGCGTTCCGTGGGACTTACGAGAGTGGCATTTGCAAAATGATGGTCGTCGGTCTCGGCAAGCAGAAGGGCGCAGAGAGCGTTCACAGCGATGGTCTCGGGAACATGGCAAGGAACCTGCCTGCCAATGCCAGGGTCGTGCTGGAGAAGTCGAATATTTTATTTGCAATACCGACTATTGAAAATGCATACGACGAGACCGCTCTCATAGAAGCAGTTCCCAAAGACCGGATAATGGAAAGAGAGCCGGAGCTGCTGCAATTTGCATTTAAAAACATGCCGAGCATTCTGGTCGGCGAGGCGGATGTCCTGATCGTGGACAGCATGGGGAAGAATTACAGCGGGACCGGCGTTGATCCCAACATATCAGGGACGTGGTCCACAGAGTTCGGGAAAGGCGGGCTCAAGGTTAAGCGGACCTGTTTCCTGGATCTGACGGACTGCTCTCACGGTAATGCAAATGGCATGGGGCTCGCCGACTTCATCACCAAGCGGATGTTCGACAAGCTCGATCCGGAGATGATTTATCCGAATTGCTTCACGAGCACAGTCATCCGCTCCGGTATGATGCCCCCGGTGGTTGCTACCGATAAGGAGGCTATTCAGGCGTGTATCCTGACCGCCAATCAGATTGATAAAAAGAGACCGAGGATCGTGCGGATTCAGAACACACTGCATGTCGGGCAAATTATGCTCTCCGAAGTCTACTATGAAGATGTCATGGCGGGCAAGTATCCGGGGCTTACTGCGCTGGATGAGCCTGCGCCGTTGGTGTTCGATGAGGATGAGAATCTTATGTAAAAAGGACTTGAGGCTGTCGCACTAGTGCGGCAGCCTCTTATGCTGAGTGGTGGCGGTCGTCAAAGTTCAAAACCTCGCTTCATGACTGCCCGCGTGGTATAGAAGCATTCTAAGTTATGATTTATATATTTACTTTCAGCAATAATTCATAGTTATGATACATGGGTCAGACGTGATATGTTATGCGCCATCATCTCAAAACAATTATTTAGTCTAAGATTCTTCCGTCGCGGGAAATCGTCACCACCTGCCACGGAATAAACTTGCCGCTGCTTTTCAGCGCATTCTCTGCCGCGCGCTGAAGCCCGCCGCAGCAGGGCACTTCCATGCGAACGATTGTCACACTTTTAATGTCGTTGTCTCTGATGATCTCAGTCAGCTTGTCAGTGTAATCCACGGCGTCCAGCTTCGGGCACCCGATAATTGTGATCTTGCCTCTCATGAAATCCTCATGCATGTTGGCGTAGGCGTAGGCTGTGCAGTCAGCTGCAATCAATAACTTAGCCCCGTCGAAGAACGGTGCGCGGGGTGGCACCAGCTTGATCTGGCACGGCCACTGTCCAAGGCGGGAGATGCCTCTTGCCGGGCTTGTCTGAGTATTCTCCGTGTCATTCTGTCTGAACTGCATCATCTTTGATCCGGGACATGCTGCCCCGTGCTCATGCTTCATCTCGCTCATTTTTTCTCTCCTCTTAATTTCAGCGTCTTTCTTTGCTCTGTTCACAGCTTCCTCGTCATAAGCCGGGGCTTCTCTTTCTTCAAATGTAATCGCCCCCGTCGGACAATTCGGCAGACAGTCGCCAAATCCGTCGCAGAAGTCCTCCCGCATGAGTTTAGCTTTGCCATCTACGATTTCGATTGCTCCTTCGTGGCAGGCTTCGGCACAGAGACCGCAGCCGTTGCATTTTTCTTCATCTATGTGGATGATTTTTCTAATCATAGCTTGATCCTCCTTGGTTTTGATGGGTTTATTATAGATGCTTTTTTTAATAAAAACTGTATCTACAGATACATTTTCATGGATTTCTTGTATAATATAAAAGGGTGTTATGAAGTAATTATTGGAGAGTGAATAGCTCTAATGTGTCTCAACCATGTGAAGAAGAGGTTTCTTGACGTGATAAGTGCAACTGAGATTCATATGAGAAGACAGTGTCTGGCACGCGCGTGTCGGACATGTACTTATCGCTCTGCGAAGTGCGACAGAGACTCAACGCAGAAATATGAGGTTAGCACATTAAGCGATATGTGAAAAAAGGATTTCTTAATGACTAGATAGATCAAGGAAGGCAGATAATTATGGAATACTCTGTACTGGAAAAAAGCGTCCTGTTTACAGGTGTCCCGGCAGATGAACTTCGTGAGACCCTGACAACTGTTCCGCATCGCATTCAATCATATGGGAAGGGAGAGACGATATTTTATTCGATGGAAGAGGCAGCAAGGATCGGTTTGATTTTGGATGGGAGCGTGCAGGCACAAAAGCTATTCCCGAATGGGAGCCAGATTAACGTTTCAGTGAGGAAGAGGGGAGAGATGATTGGGCCGGCGGCTGCATTTGCACGAAATCAAAAGTATCCCTGTGACATTGTGTCGCTGGAGGAATCCACGATTATGATGTTCAGCAGGGAAGATGTCCTTCGGCTCATGCAGAAAGATATTCGAATCATGAGAAATTTCATGGCCGAGCTGGCGACGGCGAGCTACATGCTTCAGCAGAGGCTGGAGCTGCTTTCTTACAGCGGTATTGCGCAGAAAGCCGCTTTTTACCTTTTGATTAAGTCCAGGCAGAGCGGAAAAGCTGAAATCAGGATCCCGGGCTCGGTCACGAGCTGGGCTATGAGTATGAATGTTTCGCGGCCTTCACTTCACAGGGAGCTTAGGAAGCTGGAGGCAGAGGGAATTATTTCGTATAAGCCGCCGATTATCAAGATCAATGATTTTGAGGCGCTGGAGGAGGTGCTTGGCAAGTAAGTGTGGTTACTTGCGTGATTAGGTATGGTGTTTACGCGCCATTTAGCAAGACAAGCCTTATCGCACGTAAAAGCAAGTCAGGAAGGGGAGTCCGGAAGTGTGGGGGAGGTCAGGAAGAATGGCAAAAATAGAAAAGCTCGCGCTCAGTCAGCAACGCAAGTGTACAAAAGAAGGTGCATTTCCTCAGAACCTTGACAACAGTATGCCGAGTGTTAAAATGCATGATGTTGCTATGACACATTCTTATTTCGGCAGGCAATAACGCCTGCCGTCACTCACGTATAAGAGGAGCAGCCCGCCATGCAGCTTAACGCCAAAATGTTTCTTATCGTATGCCCCATGCTATTTATCGCCGGTCTGGTTGACGCGATCGGCGGCGGTGGTGGTCTTATCTCACTTCCCGCGTATCTCTTCGCAGGGCTTCCCATTCATTCCAGCATAGCCACGAACAAGCTGTCATCAACTTGCGGCACAAGTTTGGCGACATTCCGCTTCATAAAGCACAAGCTTGTCGATTATAAGCTTGCGATTCCGGCAGTGATCTGCGCAATCCTCGGTTCCTCGCTCGGAGCGCAGCTCTCCCTTCGTATGAGCGACCGCGTGATGAGAAATGTCATGTTTATTGTGCTCCCTGTCGCAGCCTTTTTTGTTCTCAATAAGGACCTGTTTAAAGACAGAGGCAGCGAAGTAGAGGAGAATCGAAGGACATTCATCGTGGCAGCGGCTGCCGCCTTCATCATAGGAGTCTATGACGGTTTTTACGGGCCGGGGACAGGAACATTCCTGATCATCGCGTTTACTGTATTTGCCAAAATGGGAATCACATCAGCAAACGCGCAGACCAAGGTCATCAACCTGACGACCAATATCACATCCCTCACGATCTTTTTGCTGCACGACCAGGTCATCATCCCGCTTGGAATTGCCGCCGCGCTCTGCAACATGGCAGGCAACTACATAGGAGCCGGCCTTGCGATGAACAAAGGATCGAAAATCGTCAGACCGGTCATCCTTCTTGATCTGGGTCTTCTTCTTTTCAAAATTATAGCTTCATGATAAGTCGGGGACGGTTCTTTTCACCTGAAATGACAGTACGGAAAGGCTGTAGCTCAGTTCCGGAATCCGCCGCAAACATCATCTTCATCGAAAAACGCAGGTCCTTCTCTGCGAGCTTAGCAATGCATATGCATTGCTGATCTCTCGGTCGGACCTGCAATGTTTTTCTCACGAAGATGGATGCTTTGCGTCGTAAACCAAATTGTGAGTACAGCCTTTCTGATCTTATTCACGTGAAAAGAATCGTCCCTTTTATGTGAGTAAATTCCACTAAAGAACATTTTTCCATGAGACAAGAACGGCACACTATCGTACTTCCCACAGGGCAATGATATGATTCTTACATCAGCAGCAAGCTATTAAACAGCTTATAAGGGAGGTTAAAAATGAAAAAACTGATTGCACTTCTTATCGCAATGTGTATGATGGCTTCACTCGCCGCATGCGGCGGCAGCCAGGCAGCACCGCAGGGACAGCCGGCAGAGAGCGGAGCCGCAACTGTCAGCACTGCTTCCGACGACACTCTTGTAGTCGCCATCTGGGACAACAACCAGCTGCCGGGTCTTCAGAAGATCGCGGATGAATGGTCGGCCAAGTCCGGTGTCAAAGTCCAGATCAATGTCATCTCATGGGTAGAGTACTGGACACTCCTTGAGGCAGGCGCTTCGGGCGGCGAGCTTCCGGACGTTTTCTGGATGCACATCAATGAAGCACAGAAGTACATGAGAGCAGACATGCTTCTCAATCTCAACGACTACATCGCAGCAGACGATGCAATCGATCTTGCAAATTACTATGAAGGCATCGTAGACATCTACAACCTTGACGGAAACCAGTTCGCGCTTCCGAAGGATCATGACACGATCGCTATGATCTACAACAAGGCAATCTTCGACAAATATGGTGTTGCATATCCGGATGACACATGGACATGGGATGACTATGCAGCAGCTGCTGCCAAGATCCGCGAAGCAGGCGAAGCTGACGGCGTCTATGGCACAGCAATGAATACAAATGACGGCCAGGACGGCTGGTACAACCTCATCTACGGTTTCGGTGGCAAGCTCATCTCTGATGACAACAAGACATCCGGTATGGATGATCCCAAGACAATTGAAGCTATGACATGGCTGGCAGACAACCTGTTCCCGTCCATGCCGGCACAGAACCTTATGGCTGAGACAGATCCTGACCTCATGTTCATGTCCGGCATCGTAGGCATGATGCTTCAGGGCTCCTGGATGGTCAACACATTCTACACAGCTGAGCAGTCCGCTGACTACGCATGGGCACAGATTCCTTACTATGATGGAAACGGCAACGGCCAGTGCGACGAAGGCGAGCGCGTATCTCTTTACAACGGTCTCGGCTGGGCAGCAGCTGCCAAGACAGCACATCCGGACGAAGCTTACAGCCTCATCTCCGCTTTCTGCTTCGAAGAGGGCCAGAAGGAACAGGCAGAGCTCGGTGTAACAATGGCTGCATACAAGGGCTGCTCGGATGCATTTGTAAACGCATTCGACGGAATGGACATCTCCCCGTTCCTTGAAGTTGAGGAGACAGGCACTCTGATCAAGCATCCGGCTTCAAGATACACAACAGCATGGGAAGGCGGCTTCACAACAGGTCTCGTAGATGCATGGCAGAATCCGTCCAGCATGGCAGATGTATGCAAGGCTATGGCAGACATGATGAATGAGGTCCTTGCGACAGAGTAATACAAAGTACATCAACATGGTGCATGAGGTTCTTGCGACAGCGTAGAGTCAGGTAACGCACAAGGATTCCGCGACAAAAAGATGTGCAGGCATACAAGTCCCACTCGCAGGACTTGGTGCAAGATCCGGGTCAGCACCGGCAGAGATAAACACAAAATCCCCCGGACTGCAAAACTGAGCATCCATGTGATATAATTTGACAACAGAGTGAAATAGGCCGAAGTGCATCTGACTTCGGCCTTAAAAGCTTTTAACGCCATTCCGCACGTAAACTGCAAGTCGACCGCTCGCCGCCTGAAGGCAGTGGGCTTCCGCCTATGATAGTCGGGGATAAAATATATGAAAGCTAAGGACACAGTAAAGCGAAACGTACATTACAGATGCCTCGAATATGATCACGACCAGGAGGGGGACATATGTCTCGTCGCCTGCGGGATGGAGAGATGTGATCCCGGAATCAATTTCGGGCCGGAGGTCCGTGACTGCTATCATCTTCACGTGGTCCTGTCCGGCACAGGGGTCCTTCTGGCAGGCGGAAAGGAAGTTCACCCGCATTTTGGGCAAATGTTCCTTCTCAAGGACAACGAGGAAGTCCAGTATACGGCGGACAAAGAGAACCCGTGGAGGTACTGCTGGGTGACCTACAGCGGGAATGACGCGAAGAAAATTTCTGAAGAAATCGGTTTCATCGACGGAGTTTACTGCATTGACACGTCCGCTGACGTGCACGAGTTCTTTGAGCTTGTATATAGAATGCATGAAAAACCCGAGATGAATTATATCAATGACCTGCGCAGAAGAGGAATTCTGCTGGAATATCTTGCGCTCGCAATGGAGACCTCCAAGGCGAAGACCCAGCGCGCTCCCGTGCGAAAAATGTACAGCGCGGAAGTGTATGTACAGAAAGCAATCAGTTTTATCGATATGAATTACGCGACGATACGGGTCGGAGATATCGTCAGGTATATAGGGCTCACAAGAAGCTATTTTGCAACGATATTCAGGAAGCATACGGGGGTGTCGCCTCAGGAGTATCTGCTGCAGTGCCGATTCAAGAACGGGGTCCGTCTGCTGGCAGAGACGGATCTGCCGATACAGACTATAGCGGAGCAGATCGGCTATGAGGACCCGCTCGCATTTTCAAAAGCATTTAAAAAAGTGTATGAGCAGAGTCCGACCGCTTACAGAAAACAGGTGCAGGATCATGCAAATGACGAAAACCCGATACCCAGCGACAAGGAGGTCACTGCAAATGGGAAATAATACTTTTTTAACATCGCCTCCGATGGGGTGGAATTCATGGAACACTTTTTATGATCAGGTCACGGAGGATCTGATCATCTCCACAGCTGACGCGATGGTGGATTCCGGGCTTTATGAGGCCGGTTACGAGTATATCATCATTGATGACTGCTGGGGGGCGAGGGAGCGTGACAGCGAGGGACATTTGCAGCCCGATCCGGACAAGTTCCCGCACGGCATGAAGGCTGTCAGCGACTACGTTCACTCAAAAGGGCTGAAGCTCGGTATTTATTCCTGCTGCGGCGTACACACCTGCGCCGGGTATCCGGGCAGTTTTGAGCATGAATTCGAGGATGCCCGGCAGTTTGCGGAGTGGGGAATCGATTATCTGAAATATGATAACTGCTTTCACCCGGCGACAATCTCCTCGGAGGGGCTGTATCGGAGAATGAACATGGCTCTTCGCAGCTGCGGCAGAGATATTGTGTTCGCGGTGTGCCAGTGGGGCAGGGATGACGTGCACAGCTGGATCAGGTCCACAGGAGCGCACACCTTCCGCTCGACCGTCGATATTCAGGATTCCTGGAAATCGATCGAGAACATTGCGCTGAGCCAGCTTGAAAAGCAGAGTTATATCGGCGCAGGCTGCTATAACGATATGGACATCCTGATCGTCGGGATGCACGGCAAGGGGCTGAATCCGGAGACTTCCATAGGCGGCTGCACGGATACGGAGTATCAGACACACTTTGCGCTGTGGGCTATGATGAGTTCTCCGCTTATTATCGGCTGCGATATTCGCAATATGAGCGAGGAGACAAAAGAGATGCTCATGAACCCGGAGCTCATTGCCATAAATCAGGATCCGGAGTGCCGAGGCTGCTATAAACTTCCTACCTATGGAAGTCCGGACGCATTTGTCCTGCTCAAGCAGCTGACCGGAAATGAGTGGGCTGTCGGCTTCTTTAACTTTGGTGACAGTACTGCGCATGTGGAGCTGCATTTCTGGGATATGGGCCTGCCGCTGAGAAGTGGGGTGGGGCTTCATTTTCATGATTGTCTGACCCATGAGGATCTGGGAGTAAAGACAGAGAGTTACTCTGAGAAAGTGGGGGCTCATGGGTGCAGGGTGTATCGGGTGAGGCTGGAAATTTGACAATTTGCATTTGAGAACATAATGCGAGAACTGCCCGCCTGATTAAGGGAGCAGTTTAATTGTGAATTAGTGTTGATATACAACATAGTTTCAAGGGGGAGGCCATGGAACACAAGTGTATGCGATGCGGAAAAAACTTAAAGAGTGATGAGATAGCGCTTTATCGCAAGCTTATCTGGCGCGAGGCTTCTGAGTACCTTTGTATCGAGTGCCTGGCAGGGGATCTTTCCTCGACACCGGAGAGGCTTAATCAACTAATTGATTACTTCAGGACAAAGCAGAAGTGTTGCCTGTTCGTATAATTTGAGGCTGTGAAAAAACGAATTAACGTTTTTTCACAGCCTCTTTTACCCCTTGCCCGTCAATCGACCTTCAGCATGCGATAGCCTATGCCGATGTGGGTCTGTATATACCGAGGGGAACCCGGCGCGGACTCAAGCTTCTTGCGCAGCGTGACCATGAACACTCGCAGCGAAGCTATGTCGTTGTCCCAACTCCGGCCCCAGATATTCTGCGTTATGTATGTGTGGGTCAGCACCTTACCTGTATTTTTGGCCAGAAGACAGAGCAGCTTGTACTCCATCGGGGTCAGCTTCAGCTCCTCGCCGTTCAGAAGAGCGCACCCGGCAGAGTAGTTGATCTCAAGCTTCCCGTTCGTATAGACCGAGCGGTCCGCGCTGTTGTCGCTGTTCATCAGCGCAAGCCGGCGTATCGTGACCCGAAGGCGCGCGAGCAGCTCCTCCACGGAGAACGGCTTGGTCAGATAATCATCGGCGCCCGCGTCAAGCGCCTCGATCTTATCCGCGTCGTCGCTCCTGGCGCTGATCACGATGATCGGCATATTCGACCAGCTGCGAATCTGGCGAATTACTTCAATGCCGTCCATATCCGGAAGCCCGAGATCAAGGAACACGACATCCGGGTTGTGGGAGGAGGCCATGAGAAGGGCTTCCGCGGCATTGGCAGCTGTTTTATACTTGTAATCATGCGTCTTCAGCGTCGTGGTCATCAGATTCCGGACCGGAAGATCGTCCTCGACCACGAGGACCAGTGGATTATTCATAGTAGCACCTCCGCCACAGGCAGTGAAATCGCAAAACAGCACCCGGACGGATGATTGTCCGTCAGGGTGATCGTTCCGTTGTGAGCTTCAATAATAGATTTGCAGAGGGCGAGCCCGAGCCCCATGCCCCGGCGTCCGTCCGCAATCTTATTCTGTCCTGTGTAGAACATTTCAAATATATGCGGCTTCATCTCATCCGCTATGCCGGGTCCGTTATCGCAGACACTCACAATGACATTCCCGTCCACACGCTCACTGCCAATCGTGATCTCCGATCCCTCCGGCGTGTTCTTTATCGCGTTGTTGATCAGATTGATCAGCACCTGCATGATGAGACCGGTATCCATATTGACCAGCAGGATGTCGTCGCTTCCGGCAACTGTCACATGATGCCGGCTTATGTTCCTGTCCACATGGCGGAGGGCTTCCTCGATGACATCGCTTATGATATCCAAAGTCATGTGGAGCTCCATCTGCCCGTTCTCGATACGAGAGATGGAAAGCAGATTTTCCACCAGATCGACAAGCCATTCCGAATCATCGTAGATGTCGGAGAAAATCTGGCGCAGCGTTTCCTCATCCAGCTGATCATAGTGGGACAGCAGATTGCTCGCGTTCCCCGAGATGGATGTCAGCGGTGTGCGGATATCGTGGGAGATCGACCGCAGAAGATTGGAGCGAAGCTGTTCATTCCGGGCCATGACCGATGCCTGCTCCTTTTCCTGCGCATTACGCAGGTTTTCGAGGGCAAGAGCGCACTCGCCGAGTATGGAAATGAAAACACTGTTTTCAAATGACTCGAGCGGCGTCCCGTTCAGCCTGAGCTCAATGACGCCGTAGCAGTGCTGATTCAGAAAAATCGCGTGGTATTGGGCGCTGGCGGTGCTGAATTCATCCATTTGCAATCCTGCGGCCTGCCGGTTGGCGAAGACCCATTCGGCGATCTCGGTTTCATTTGCATCCGCAAAATCCCGGCTGCCAGACGAGTGAGGCGGCGTATATTCCGTAGCGCTGCCCAGGTTTCCGGACGCGTCGCGCGGGTAAATGACGACGTCCCGACCAAGAAGCGTGATGACCTGATTGGCCGTGATCCGCATGACATCGTCCGACTCCTCCGCCTTCGTGAGCAGCTGGTTCGTGTCGAAGAGGACCTTCGCGCGAAATGCCTCACGGGCGGACTGGCGGGCGTTCTGCTTCATTCGGTTTGCCAGCGTGCCGGTGATCAGCGATGAAATCAGCATGATTGCAAATGTCACCGCATACTCCGTCTCATACGTATGAAAACTGTAGACCGGTTCGATGAAGAACCAGTTAAAGAGGAGCACGCTTGCGAGTGATCCGACCGCGCTGTACAGGGGGCTCACAGTGAACACGGAGATGATCAGTACGCCGAGGATGAAGACGGTGATGATGTTGGCCTTCGAAAATCCAAAGTGAGTGAAGACAAGGCCGACTCCGGTCGCCGCGATGAGAAGCAGAAGAGTGATGACGGAATCTCGGAGAGTTGGACGCATCTGATCGGTGGTGAGCCATCGCTCCTTCTGCCGCTTGAGATCTGTGGCGGAGTCCGGAATAATATAGACGTCGACATCCGGCGCTCGAAGGATGATCTGCTCTGTCAGCGGCGCCTTGCTCCAGAAATGACGGCGTCTGGCTCCGCTTCTGCCGACGACGATTTTTGTCGTGTCGGAAAAGTGGGCATACTCCGCGACCTGGACAGGGACATCGTCCCCGATGATCGTTGTGATCGACGCGCCGCACTGCTCCGCGTATCTGATATTGCGCTGCAGGCGGGCCTTATCCTCCGTGGACAGGGCATCATAGTTCGTCGGTTTGACATAGATCGCCGTCAGAGTGGCATGGAAAGCATCCGCCATCTTGACAGCCTCCGCTATGACTTTCATATTGGATGGCGATGGCGAAATGCATACCAGTATGTGTTCACTTATCTCGACATTTTTATCCATATCATTTGCCCTTTGAGCGATATCATCCTATTTTAACACACCGATGCCGCACTATCTACATGTATACAAGATGTATTAATTTTGATCGTTGTTGCGGATTGTAACAGTTCAGACGGGCTGCGCGATACTTCCTGATCCGGCGTCAAAATCATCTTCATCGAAAAACGTAGGTCCTGCCCTCCGAGCTTGCGCAGGGGCGGCTCACCGCCTTTGCGCGATCTCTCAGTCGGACCTACAATGTTTTTCTCACGAAGATGGATGCTTTCCGCCGGAGTCGTACTTTTAGCGCAGCTCGTCTGAATTGTTGTTGCGGATTTCCACCAGGAACTTGCACAGACGTGTGAAGCAAAAATAACCGATCACACAGACTGCGGCAAAAACGATAATAAGTTCAAATCCTTCCATGATATATCTCCTTCTATAAATAACATACTTATTTGATAAAACTACCCAATTGTGGAATTTTCGTGTACTGCATGTGGACAATTTTTGTAATTTACAAGCGAAAACATTTCTGAATCGCTTTTCTCTTTCCCAGAACAAGCAGTGACTGATTATGCCAGAGTACAGTATCCGGCGTCACAGTGAGATTCATATGTCCGCGCTCCCGGACTGCCATAATGTTGATGCCATATCTCCTGCGAATGTCGATCTGGCTGACACTTTTTCCCTCCCATACTTTCGGTATGGGAACTTCGAATATCGCGTGTTCTTCATCCAGCTTGACGTAGTCGAGAATGTGGTTGGAACCGTAACGGATCGCTGCCCACTCCGCGATCTGCTTTTCCGGGTTGATCACCTCATCCGCGCCGTTCCGCAGCAGGAACTTGGCCTGCACCTCGCGGTCCGCGCGGGATATCACAAGTCTTCCGCCGAGCTCCTTGAGCAGCGAAGTCGTCTCAAGCGAGCTCTGGAAATCCTCCCCTATTGTTACGATGCAGACATCGTAAGAGCCAATGCCAAGTGTTCTCATAAAAGCCGCGTCTGTGCTGTCGCCGATCCGGGCATCCGTCACCAGCGGAAGGATCCGGTTGATGCGTTCCTCCTCCTTGTCGATAGCCATGATCTGATGCCCGAGCGAGAAGAACTGCTCGGCGAGCAGGGCTCCGAAGCGATTTACGCCGATAAGTAATATTGATTTCAATGGTCACCTCCGTTAGTCTGCGTGTGTTTCACCCCGCGTGTGTCTTTGTGATCAGATGCTGCACAATTGCTTGTTTACCCTACGTGGATTTTTGCAAATGGACACTGCGCCACCTCCTGCCCATCCCGGCTTGTTGCCGCGAACATGATGGTCAGAGCGCCGACTCGCCCGAAGAACATCAGTGATATGAGCAACAAATGCGACATCGTCCCAAGCGATGGCGTTATCCCCAGGGAGAGTCCGACGGTGCCGATGGCGGAAGCTGTCTCGAATATACATGGTCCGATCGGAATATCCTCGATAAAGCTGATGACCTGGGCTGCCGAAAGGACGAACAGAGGATAGATCATCAAAAGAGTCGCCGACTGCCGGACAGTCTCATCATCGATCCTTCGGCCGAACAGCTGGGTGCTGCGGCGGCGACGGACGGTGGAGAGTACATTTGCACACAGCACCGCGGCAGTCGTCGTCTTAATGCCGCCGGCTGTAGAACCGGGAGAGCCGCCGATCAGCATTAAGACGATCATCATGACCCGGCCGACGCCGGTCACTGCTGCCATGTCCGCCGTGTTAAAACCTGCCGTGCGGGGAGTCACGGCCTGGAACAGCGAGAGACAGAGGCGCTGTTTCAGCGGGTACGCGGCGAAATCGTTCAGGAAAAAGAACAGGGTGGGGAAGAAGATGAGGAGCGCTGTCGTAACGATAATCACCTTGCTTTGCATTCTGTATCTTTTGAAGTGGATTCCGTGGAAAGCGACGTCGCCCCAGGTCAGAAATCCGATGCCTCCGATAATAATCAGCGCGCAGATGGGGATGACAACTCCGAAGGAATCGCTGAAATATGTGAGCGAGGAGAAGGTCCCCGTATGTCTTCCCATGACGTCAAAGCCTGCATTGCAGAAAGCGGAGACGGAGTGGAAGACTGACATCCATATCCCGGACAGTCCGAAGTGGATGCAGAATGACGGCATCATGAGAACAGCGCCGATGAGCTCCACGGTGAAAGCGAGTCTGAATATGAAAGATGTCATTTTCACAATGCCGCCGACCTGGTCCGCGGAGATGGACTCCATGAGGAGACTCCGCTGGAGGAGGGAGATCTTTCTTCCGGAGACGGTTACTAAGAAGGCCGTTACCGAGATGATTCCGAGACCGCCGATCTGGATGAGCAGCATGATGATAAATTGCCCGAACGCGGACCAGAAGGAGGCGGTGTCCTGTACGACGAGGCCTGTCACGCAGACGGCGGAGACAGAGGTGAACAGTGCTGTCTCAAAGGAGGCCCATTGTCTCCCGGCCGTTGAGATGGGCAGCATAAGAATCATGGTCCCGACCAGGATGACGGCCAGGAAACCGCAGATGATAATTTGAAAGGAAGACATCTTTCTTCCTGAGGGTAGTCTGAGCATGGAAAACCTCCGGGTGTCAGAGTGGGGGCGTGGTTATTCTTTAATCTGGCTATATCATAAGGCGGGGGCTGCAAAGGCGGTGTTAAGGGATTTTGCGATCATATTAAGATTGTATAAAAATGGGATAGGGGTTCCCGATTTTCTGAATTGATATTGCATGCAAAAAGAACCGCTACCAAATTACGCTCTTCAAAAAATACGTGAAATATGTCATATTTGCGCAGTGACAATGCTCAGATTTCAGAAAATATATCTCAAAGTATAATTATCCTGGATTATTCATGACGTATGGGACATGCCCTTGAAACGTCGATTTGTTACACAACAATACCACTATCCACGTTCGGCTCTCGGCA
>JBGUIK010000071.1:0-2387 GCA_045112915.1 Lachnospiraceae bacterium | reverse complement strand
TCAGGCCGTGTTGCTTCCGTTATCGAATAATCTCGAAATAGCCTGAGTTTATCAGTAAAATCAAGATTAAAGGAATCCCCGTCACTTGCAGGTGGCGGGGATTTTTATGTTGGTTGATACTATTTGATGCTCGTCAACGAGGCCAATCCAGTCTGGAGCGGGACCGCATCGGAACTGCTTGTAGCAATTCCCGATATTGAAAAAAGGCAAATGTTCTGACACGATATCTGAACGCCAAGACCAATCGGCTCCTGAACGAGTATGGTATTGAATATCCTGCCATAGAGCGCACGCTGTTCCGCAGAGAATTCAGCCTGAGGCTGATGGAAAAAGAGTAGATGTGAGGATGTTTTTATATAGGGCGCTATATAAAATACCGTCACAATCGTCATTGACGGAGATGATAACGGTCAGATACATAAGGATGCTTCAGACAGGATACATGCCGGTAAAGCAGGCAGTGCATAAAGAGAGCTCGCCGATCATGGATCTAAAGTCTTCAATTGATAAATAATTCAGGGAGTCCGCTTCGATTCTCCTTCTTATATCTTCTGTTGAATGCTCGGAAGCAATCAGCTGCTGGCTGTTCGGAACATCCGTCCCGTAATAACAGGGGTATAAAAACGGAGGCGAACTGATCCTTACATGAACCTCTCTGGCTCCGGCCAGGCGAAGCATTCCAACGATTTGACGCATTGTAGTTCCCCGCACAATGGAGTCGTCAATCAGAATGATTCGTTTTCCATCTACCATACTTTTAAGAACGTTCAACTTCCTGTGTACAGCAGCCTCGCGTTCGGAAGCACTTGGCTTAATAAAACTTCTGCCGATATAACTGTTCTTATGAAACACCAAAGCAAAAGGAATGCCGGATTCGAAAGCGAATCCTTCTGCAGCTATCAGTCCGGAATCCGGAACGCCTGCAACAAGATCTGCTTCTGTCGCAGATGAACGGGCAAGGGCCTGTCCTGCCCGGAACCTGGCATCATGTACTTCGACCCCATCAATCACAGAATCACTTCTCGCAAAATAAATATATTCAAATATACAGTGCGCCTGATTCATTCCGCAGAGATCTTCCCTGCTGCAGATGCTGTCTTCTGAGATTATAATAATCTCGCCCGGCCGGATATCACGAATGATTTCTCCGCCGACCGCTTGAATGGCTGCACTTTCCGAGGCAAGTATGTATGCATCATTCTTTTTTCCCAGAATCAAGGGTTTGATTCCGTGCGGGTCTCTGAACCCAATGAGTTTTCGGGGGCTCATAATGATGCAGGCAAATCCTCCTTTCAGCTTTCCAACCACCCGCAGCACTGCCTCTTCTACGGATGAGCAGTTAATCCGTTCGCTGATGATCTCATAAGCCAGTACCTCGGAATCGGACGTTGTATAATGTGCCTGACCACGAAACATTTGCGCTTTTTTGATTTTCTCCGCGTTCATGATATTCCCGTTATGAACCAGTGCAAGACTTCCCTTTATATAGTTCATGGCGATCGGTTGTGCATTTTCCGGTGTACTGCCTCCCGTAGTTGAATAACGTACATGCCCGACCCCGATATTTCCCTGCAGTTCTTCTATTTCTTTCGAACTGAACACTTCACTGACAAGGCCCATTCCTTTTTGGGTCATCAGATTGCCTCTGGCTCCGGATGTGTCGGATACGGTAATCCCTGCCGATTCCTGACCCCTATGCTGCAGCGCAACAAGGCCGTCATAGATATCATATGATACCTGTCTGCCGGAAGATGAGTAAATGCCAAATACTCCGCACTCTTCATGAATATGATCCGACTCTGATTTTGCCATGACAGTTTTCCTCACTCCTTTCCTCTTACCATAAAAAAAACAGACACGGCCTCCATCAGGCGCCTTTGTCTGTATGCGGTAATAATACACAAAACAGGCAGATTCGTCAAGAGAGGCACTTTTGATTTACTACATTGAAAAGAAGTCTTGAAAAGTAGCCGGCGCATTCTCGTGTTTTTAAACGTTAGCCGGCTTGGATCTGCGATTGTTTCTTCATCCGTTGCTTATAAGGGATGTTCTATATGTTTACTCAAGGGGCATCAGCCCCTTTTTTTATTCTGCTGATATGTGGGCATGTACATATATTGGTATGGCTGGTACTGATTGGTGATTTGTGATTGGTGTGATTGTTGTGGACAATGGCGGGAGGGGAGATGTATAATATGAGATAAGAACATTTGTTCTGATTTGTATTGACACATGAGGCATCATATGGTAGAATAAATATATGGAAAAAGATATTGATTTTACTGTTAAAAATGAACTTACATATGGTCGGGGATATGTCTATTCGCTGCAGTACCATCTCGTATGGTGCACGAAGTACAGGAAGAAGGTGCTGCGCGGCGGGATCG
>JBGUIK010000070.1:0-27641 GCA_045112915.1 Lachnospiraceae bacterium | reverse complement strand
GTTTTTGATGCTTTTTATGAAAGGAAGGCACGATGAAAGAATACACTCCGGTTAAAGAAGGCAAGGTTCGTGAGATTTATGATATCGGCGATGAACTGATCATGGTCGCGACTGACCGTATTTCAGCGTTCGATGTTATCCTGAAGAATAAGGTCACTAAGAAGGGTACAGTCCTGACCCAGATGTCAAAATTCTGGTTCGATTATACGAAGGACATTCTGCCGAACCACATGATCAGCGTGGACACGGCGGATATGCCGGAATTCTTCCGCAAGGAGGAGTTCACGGGCAACAGCATGCTGTGCAGGAAGCTCACAATGCTCCCGGTCGAGTGCATCGTCCGCGGTTATATCACGGGCAGCGGCTGGGCAAGCTACAAGAAGGATGGCACAGTCTGCGGCATTAAGCTGCCGGAAGGCCTTGTCGAGTGCGACAAGCTGCCGGAGCCGATCTACACACCGTCCACAAAGGCTGAGATCGGGGATCACGATGAGAATATTTCTTATGAGAGAAGTATTGAGGTCCTTGAGAAGCAGTTCCCGGGCAGGGGCGAGGAGTACGCCGCAAAGCTCCGCGACTGCACGATCGCGCTGTACAAGAAGTGCGCGGACTACGCTCTCTCCCGCGGTATCATCATTGCGGACACCAAGTTCGAGTTCGGTCTCGATGAGGATGGCAATGTGATCCTCGGCGATGAGATGCTGACACCGGATTCAAGCCGCTTCTGGCCGCTTGAGGGCTATGAGCCGGGCAAGAGCCAGCCTTCATTTGACAAGCAGTTCGTTCGCGACTGGCTGAAGGCCAACCCGGACAGCGACTACAACCTGCCGCAGGAAGTCATCGACAAGACAATCGAGAAATATCTGGAAGCTTACAAGCTTCTCACAGGTGAAGAACTTTAATCAGAACTGTCATCAAAATCAATGGGGCTGCCGCAATTTTGCGGCAGCCCCATTTTTCAGACCTTTGCGCAGAGGACTCTGTTGTCATCGGCGCCGATGATCTGAAAGCCTCTCTCTCTGTAAGATAGAATTGCCTGAATGAGATCCATATTGAACTCCTCGCCCGGAACGATCAGCGGAGCATCCGGCGGGTAGAGAATGACGAAATCCGCCGCGATCCGCCCGGCAGCCTGCTCCAGCGGGACGAGCTCGCTTTTCATCTCGCATGCTTCGAACAAGGACTTCCTGCAGCGGGGCAGCGCGAAGTCTTTTTTTGTACTCTCATCTATTGCCTGAGTATCTGGGAATGACGCCTTTTTCGTGAATTCTGCGTAAGGAACTGTTTCGACGGATTCTGTATAAAGCCTTGTTTCGGCGGCGTTATCAGCGCTCACTTCCATGCCGCCAATCAGAGCCAGCGCCCGGTCAATCTCCTCCATAGCGCAGGCAAGCCGCATAAGCCCTTCATCCGTGTCCGCAATGGAGGTCATGGCGAGAATGTAGTCCGGCGCGCGCATCTCCATTTGCAAATGATACTTAAGCCGCAGCAGCTCACACAGCCAGGGACCGTCCGGACAGATCTCACGTCCCTCATAGAGATGGCGCCTGCCGGGATGCTTTATCCGGATTACAAGCTTGCCGGGATCGAAACGCTTTCGGCCTTCCCCGGAAATTTCCGCCATGCTTCCGCCGTCCAGACTGAAATGTGTCAGAGAAGAGAGCCGGGATCTTACTTTGGCAAGTCTTTCGGCGTAATCGTCGAAGAGCTTCTGCCGCTCATTTTCGAGCAAATGCACAGCCGCCGTAATGGAAGCCATAAGGACGTAGGAGGGACTTGAAGTCTCGTATATGTCGAAAAAGAAGTTCACTTTTCTCGTATCGACCCGGTCGGAAGCCGCGTGCAGCAGCGCTGTCTGCGTCATGGCGGGCAGCGTCTTGTGGGTGCTCTGCGCGACAAGGTCTGCGCCGAGACGCACGGCTGATTCCGGAAAATACGGGTGGAAGCCAAGGTGAGCGCCGTGGGCTTCGT
Source organism: Lachnospiraceae bacterium (assembly GCA_045112915.1). Lineage (GTDB taxonomy): Bacteria > Bacillota > Clostridia > Lachnospirales > Lachnospiraceae > Chordicoccus. The sequence goes on along the minus strand of JBGUIK010000070.1, from coordinate 25,670 downwards.
CGACGATGAGGAGGGCTCCCTTTTCGTGGGCGGCATTTGCCCAGAGACGGACGTCTCTGACAGCGCCCTCGTAGCTCGGGCTTGTGATGACGACCGCATCCGTCCCCTCGGGAATCTCCGAGACCGCCTGTGCTTCCTCCGCATCGGGGTCGATATAGGACAGTGATAGTTCCCGGAGATAGGCTGCGTGGTATACGGACATGTGGCAGCCCCGCTCAATGTGAATGCGGCCGCCCTTGGGTACTGCGGCAGAAATTGCGACAAGCATTGCGCAGGTGGATCCGTTCACGGAGAACCAGGTCTTCCGAGCGCCCCAGAGATTTGCCGCGCGCTCCATCTCCTCCTTCAAAATATCCTGCGGGTCGTGGAGGTTGTCGAAGCCATCGATTTCCGTGATGTCAATGCCATAGATTCCGGGGGAGGGGTTCTTATCAACAGGCGCTGCAGTGCTTTTCGGAGAACAAATCCCGGCAGTGGACACTGCAGAACTCTCCATCGGATTCATGATTCGTTTGTGACCCGGCATATGAAAAGGGTATGCCGGGGTTTTCGTATATTTAGATAATTGAGTCTCAAGATTGTTGGACATAGCGATTCCTGCCATATAGTTGTATGATTTTCCGCCGTTCTCTTTATGATCTTAAGAAGCCGGACAGTTCGCTGGGGCATGATAAAGAAGAGCCGTCGGTAGTCCGGCGGCTCCACTAAAGGGGAACAATTGTGATGTTAATGTCTATTTATATATGTTAAGATTAGCACAAATACATTAAAAAGTAAATATAATTCGTACCGCAGACTTATATGCGTAGAACGAAGCCGCAGCAGCCCGGAAAAGGCAGAATATGGCTTTTATTCGGATGAATTTCAGTAGCTTTTTTACATAAAAATATGTAAGATTAAAAAGACATGATCATACTGCCCGGAGCACCGGAGAGCGCGCAGGCAGGAACGGGTACATAAGACCACCGCAGGAACACAGCGTGAAGATAAGGGAAAATACTATGTACAAAATTATTGCAAGTGATCTGGATGAAACTTTACTTAACAGAGAGACGCGCCGGGTGAGCGCACGAAATCTTGAGGCTATTCGCAGAGCATCGGAAATGGGTGTCAAGTTCGTGCCGGCGAGCGGACGCGGATATGCGACAATTCAGGGGACCCTGGAGGAGCTCGGGCTCAGGGATAAGGAGAACGAGTACATCATCTCTTTTAACGGCGGAGCAATTACAGAAAATAAAAATAACAGGCGGCTCTTCTTCAAGGGAATCACTTATGAGAAAATGAAGATGATCTTTGACGCCGGCCTCGGCTACGATGTATGTACTCACATCTACACGGATGACACGGTCTACATCTATAACATCAACGAGGGCGAGGAAAAGTTCCTGTGGCACCGTATGGATTATGTTCCAATCAGGAAAGAGGAGATACAAATGCTGGCTGACAAGCCGCTGGCCAAAATCCTCTTCCAGAATACGGATGTCAGTTATCTTGAAAAGATTGCGAAGGATCTGGAACCGATCACCGGCGACACCTTCGTCAGCTATTCGTCGAACCGCTATGTCGAGTTCAATCAGCAGGGAGTCAATAAGGGTCAGGGGCTTCTAAGCCTGGCTGAGATTCTCGGAGTGGATCCCAAAGATACGATTGCGATCGGCGACAACGACAATGATCTCACAATGATTCAGGCGGCGGGCCTTGGATGCTGCGTAAGCAACGCTACGGAAGCGGTCAGGAAGAACAGCGACTATATCGCCGAGGCAGATTGTGACGAGGGCGGCGTCGCGGAGATCATCGAAAAATTTGTACTGCAATAAAAGACAGCCGGTTTCTCACTGCGCAGGAGCCGGCTTTGTTATGAAATTGGGCAGGGTCGTACAGAGCCTGCAGCCAGAATGAGGCAGGGAATGTGCCGGACGTCGAAGAGTTCAGACAGGAGGCAGATGAAGCCCGGATGCGCAGGGATTTGCAACAGAGAGTGAGGATTAGTTTATGAAGAAAGAACATCTTGTCATCGGCATATGCGCTCACGTTGACGCGGGAAAGACCACGCTGTCAGAGGGTCTTCTCTACCTTGGCGGCAGCATTCGCAAGATCGGCCGGGTCGATGACAGGGACGCTTTCCTTGATACAGATGAGATGGAGCGGGCGCGCGGCATCACGATCTTCTCGAAGCAGGCTCAGTTCACGTCGCAGTCGGCGGAGGGTAATGAGCGCACGTATATGCTTCTCGACACGCCGGGCCACGCGGATTTCTCGCCGGAGATGGAGCGCACGCTGCAGGTCCTCGACCTCGCAGTGCTGGTCATCAGCGCGGCGGACGGCGTGAATGCTCAGGTCCGGACGCTGTGGAAGCTGCTTGAGCACTATAATGTTCCGGTCGTGATCTTTGTCAACAAGATGGATCAGATGGAGAGCATCGGTCTCTATAGCGAAAAGCGGGAAGAGCTCATGGGTGAGATCCGCGAGAAGCTGAGCGGGAATGCCCTGGAATTTGCGGCTCCCGGAGATGCGGACGGCGCGGGAGCCTCTGTTGGAGGAAAGCAACTGTCCGGAGCGGAAGCCGGCGCAGGTGGAGCTCAGTTGTCCGGAGCGGAAGCCGGCGCAGGTGGAGCTCAGTTGTCCGGTGCGGAAGCCGCCGCATTCGCGGAGCGCGTTCTTGCAGATGACGCGCTCTCCGAAGCCCTTGCCCTCTGCGACGAAGCTCTGCTCAATAAGTTCCTGGAGGGTGAGCCGCTTACAAATTTCGACGTTCGCCATCTGATCGCCGGACGGAACGTCTTTCCGGTGTTCTTCGGAGCAGCTCTCCGCATGGCACAGAAAGATAAGCAGAATGAGTCCGGGGTGCCGGAGCTTTTGCTGGGGCTGGATGCATTTGCACCTGTGAGGGCATATCCGGAAGAATTCGGCGCGCGGGTGTTCAAGATCACGAGGGACGGCCGGGAGAGACTCACCTGGATGAAAATTACAGGCGGGGAACTGTCCGTCCGCCAGGTGCTGAGCTATGCCGGACGGTCGTACGGAGCCGCGTCCGACGATGAGACGGACGACGGAATGACCCAGGACAAGATCACACAGATCCGTTTTTACTCCGGGGAGAAGTTCACCCCGCTGCAGACTGCGGAGGCCGGCGTCGTGTGCGCAGTCTGCGGTCTCACGAAGACTTATGCAGGCCAGGGTCTCGGCATGGAGGATAAGGGCGGCGAGAGTCTTCTGGTGCCGGTCCTCACGTGGCAGATCCTTTTGCCGCAGGGCGAGGATCCCTTTAAGGCATATCGAAATCTGTGCATTCTCGAGGAGGAGGAGCCGGAGCTCCTGGTCAGCTACAATGAGCGAAAGAAGGAGATCACCGCGCAGCTCATGGGCGAGATCCAGCGGGAGATTCTGAAGAATCAGTGCATGCAGCGGTTCGGCATGGAGATCATGTTCGGCCGGCCGTCTGTCATTTACAAGGAGACGATCGCGGCTCCGATGGAGGGTGTCGGTCACTTTGAGCCGCTCCGCCATTATGCGGAAGTGCACCTTCTGCTCGAGCCGGGTGAGCCGGGGAGCGGTCTTGTTTTCGATACAAAGTGTTCTGTCGACACGCTGGCTAAGAATTGGCAGCGGCTGATACTCACACATTTGCGGGAGAGGCGGCATCGCGGCGTTCTGACCGGCTCCGAGATTACCGATATGAAGATCACCCTCATCGGAGGGCGGGCTCATGAGAAGCACACGGAGGGCGGCGATTTCCGTCAGGCTACTTACCGCGCCGTGCGCCAGGGCCTTATGATGGCGCCGTGTGTTCTGCTTGAGCCGGTCTACAATTTCCGCATGTATCTGCCGTCGGGAAAGGTCGGCAGGGCGCAGACCGATCTGGCCAAGATGGGAGTCACATCCGTGAAGTTGGATTTCGACGGGGACACAGCAATCATGACCGGAAGCGCGCCGGTCGCAGTGTTCGGCGACTACGCGGAGACGCTCGCCTCCTACACGAAGGGGGAGGGCCGCGTCGCATATGAGATGGGCGGCTACCAGCCGTGCCGCAACACGGATGAAGTCCTTGCGGAGATGCAGTATGATCCGGATGCTGACAAGAGAAATCCGTCAGCTTCCGTCTTCTGTTCTCATGGGGCAGGTATGATCGTGCCCTGGTATGAAGTCAGAAATTACATGCATGTGGACAGCGGATGGCGGGAGGGGACGCCATTTGCGGCACAGACAGGTCAGTCGGGGGCTTCGCGGGCCGGGGCGGCATTTGTGGAAGCGGACTATGCTGCGGCTGTGGACAAGTCGGGGCAGGGAGCTGCCGTAAGTGGTGCTGAAGCTGGCGGCGTGTGCGGATCCGGGCAGGGAACTGCCGGAAGCAGTGCTGAAGCTGGCGGCATGCGCGGATCCGGGCAGCGAGCTGCCGGAAGCGGTTCAGAAGCTGGCGGCATACGCGGATCTGGGCAGGGAACTGCCGGAAGCAGTGGTGAAGCTGGCGGTACTCGTCGGGATGGCGCGCACAAAGGTGCCGGAGTCTCATCGGCTGCAGAGAAAACAGCTGCGGGTGGAAATTCACGCGCTGCAGGAGGTTTTTCGTCTTCGGAGGAGCCAGGTTCCTCTGATGGCTACACCGATTACGGTCCGGCAGGCTATGCCGGAGCGGAAAGCCGAAGGGCTGCCTTTAAGGTCGCGGAAGGTCGGACCGACACAAGATCCTTTAAGCAGCAGGAGAAGGATATTCTTGCAGCGGAGGATGAACTTAGAGCGATATTCGAGCGCACATACGGCCCGGTGAAGTCCCGGGTCGGACAGAGCGAGTCTTATAAGCCAAGTCGTACGGTGGCAGCGGAGATCCCTGAAAAATACAGGAAGCCGAAGCCAAAGCCGCAGAAGGAATATCTCCTGGTCGACGGATACAATATCATTTTCTCGTGGGAAAATCTGAGAGCTCTGGCGCAGAGGGACATCAAGGCAGCCAGGGACGCGCTGCTCGATGACCTTTCCAACTACGCAGGTTATATGAAGGCCAACGTGATCTGTGTCTTTGACGCCTACAAGGTCGCGGGCGGTACGGAGCAGGTCTATCGCTACCATAACATTGACGTCATTTTCACGAAGGAGGCGGAGACTGCCGATCTCTATATTGAGAAGGCTGCCCACGAGCTCACGAAGCAGTACGCAGTCAAGGTCGCGACCTCAGATGCTGTCGAGCAGGTGATTATTTACGGGGCAGGAGCAATACGGCTCTCCGCGATGAATTTCTACGAGGAGGTCAGATCTGCGGAGCGGGAGATGAAGGCGACGTATGTCGCGGATGACACGGACGTGCGCCAGCGCGTCGGAAGTTCGCTGAAGGATGAGCTTGAAAAAGCCCTGGCGGGGACGGAGCTTCCGGAGGAGACAGACTAATCTGTGGGTCATAAATCGAAGGGGCTTTCGCGCCACGCACGTCGCGGCAAGAACGCCAAGGCGTTCTTGAAAATCGTTGAAGACCGGTCGGACATTTTCAATTAAGTCATACCATCAATAAATTATCTGGGTTAAACCTCATAATCAAGAAGCCGGCAGTCGATCTTGTAAAATAACATACATATGCAGTGCTCTTCGAGGGTTGGATCATGTACCATAGGCAGTCACACTAGCTCGCCTTTAAATAAATCCGCTGAAAGTCCGCTGAAAATAGCCAGCTTAAAAGCAGTCACCTTTATTGATTTTGATAATTTGTGATGGTAAGGCTGCTTATACCCAGATTTTAACTGGCAGTAGCTCAAAGGTGATTTCACGGATATCTACTGCCGTCTATTCAACCCGGGCAGTCATGAAGCGCCGTTTCGACCTAAGATGACTGCCCGCCATCATTCTTGCCTTCAGTCGATTAGAGCTGATTTCATTGGTAGCGACTGTCTGCCAACACCCGGGCAGTCGATGAACACCGAACAGAACAAAGATGACCGTCGTCACCACTCAGCAAAAAGAGGCCGCCGCATTAATGCGACAGCCCCTTTGTTTTTTATTTATGTCAGTTAGCGCTGACCCGAATCCTGCGCTTTCGTCCCGCGAGCGAGACTTGAATTATGTCAGCTGGCGCTGACCGAATCCTGCGCTTTCGTCCCGCGAGCGAGACTTGAATCTTCATCGCGCAATACTCGTGACTTAAGTCGCAAGATACATGCGCAAGATGAAGAAATTGTTTTTCAATGTTTCTTTTTCAGTCCCTTCATCGTCAGCGATATGCGCTTCTTGTCCGCGTCAGCCGACAGGACCTTGACCTGAACGACGTCGCCGACGCTCACCACGTCGAGTGGATGTTTGACGAATGAATCGGAGAGCTGTGAGATGTGGACCAGACCGTCCTGATGAACGCCGATGTCTACGAAAGCGCCGAAGTCGATGACATTGCGGACGGTGCCGGTGAGAATCATGCCGGGTTTAAGGTCCGTAATATCCATGACATCACTGCGGAGGATCGGGCCGTCCAGCTTCTCGCGCGGGTCGCGGCCGGGCTTTTCAAGCTCGCCGATAATATCGTGGAGCGTGTACTCACCGATGCCGAGAATTCCCGCCAGTGACTTCTCGTCGATGGTCTTCAGCCTTGTGCGGATCTCACGGGTCTTTCCGGAAGCGATATCCTTCTCGCTGTAGCCGAGACCTTCGAGCAGCTTTCTTGCTGCATCGTAGCTCTCCGGGTGGACTCCGGTCATATCGAGCGGTTCCTCGCCGCCGCTGATCCTCAGGAAGCCTGCACTCTGTTCAAATGCCTTCGGCCCCAGTTTCGGCACCTTCAGCAGCGCTCTGCGATTCCTGAAGGTGCCGTTCTCTTCGCGGTAGGTCACGATGTTCTTCGCAATCGTCTTGTTGATGCCGGAGATGTAGGAAAGGAGGGCGGCGGAGGCGGTGTTTACGTCAACGCCGACGCGGTTCACGCAGTCCTCGACGACACCGGTCAGGGCTTCGTTCAGCTTTGTCTGGTTCATGTCATGCTGATACTGGCCGACGCCGATCGACTTCGGGTCGATCTTGACCAGCTCTGCCAGCGGATCCTGAAGTCTTCGGGCGATGGAAGCCGCACCTCTGGCTGCGACATCGTGGTCCGGGAATTCTTCCGCAGCCAGCTTGCTGGCTGAGTAGACGGATGCTCCGGCTTCATTGACGATGACGTAGGAGAGCTTCTCGTAGAGGTCCGGACGGCTGCCCTTCGGCGGCTTGCCCTGGCGGAATTCCTTGATGAAGTCGACGATCAGGGCTTCGGACTCGCGGGAGGCGGTGCCGTTGCCTACGGAGAACAGGTCGACGTTGTACTTGTCAACGAGCTGCTTCACGATTCTTTTTGCATCCTCGACCTTGTTTCGCGGGGCGGTCGGGAAAATGATGCAGGAGTCAAGCAGTTTGCCGGTGGCGTCGACGACGGCGAGCTTGCAGCCATTTGCAAATCCCGGATCCCAGCCCAGCACCACCTTGCCCGCAATCGGAGGCTGCATGAGCAGCTGGGAGAGATTCTTGCCGAAGACGGCGATTGCCGCCTCCTGGGCCTTCTCCGTTGCGTCGCTGCGGAGCTCGGACTCGATGGAGGGCGCGATGAGACGCTTGTAGGCGTCGGCGGCAGCCTCCTCGAGATACCTGCCTGTGACCGGATGCTTACGGACACCGATCTTGAGGTCCAGATAGGTGAGGATGTCCTCTGTCGGAGCAGCTACCTTGAGCGTGAGTACCTTCTCCTTCTCGCCGCGGTTCAGGGCGAGGACCCTGTGGCCGGGGAGAGTCTTCAGATTCTCGTTATAATCGTAGTAATTTTCATAGACGGACTCTGCCTGCGCGTCTTTGGCTGAGGACACCAGCACGCCGTCCGAGAGTGTCTTGCGTCTTATGAACGAGCGGTACTGTGCGTTGTCCGAGATCTCCTCGGCAATGATGTCTTCTGCCATCTGGATCGCGTCGGCAGCGGTCTCGATGCCGAGCTCGGCGTTTATGAAGGAAGCCGCATATTCTTCCGGACTCATGGACGGATTCATCTCGCGCAGAAACTCCGCGAGCGGGGCGAGGCCCTTTTCGCGTGCGACCATCGCGCGGGTGCGTCTCTTCTGCTTATAGGGCCGATAGAGGTCTTCGAGAGCGACCATGGTCTCGGCGGCAGAGATCTGGGCAGCCAGCTCTTTTGTGAGCTTGCCCTGTTCTTCGATGGATTTGAGAATTGTTTCTCTGCGCTCGTCGAGGTTCCGGAGGTACTTCAGCCGTTCATCGAACTGACGGAGGATCTCATCGTCAAGGCCGCCCGTTTTGTCCTTTCTGTACCTTGCAATAAACGGGATGGTATTGCCCTCGTCAATAAGTTCGATGACTGCGGTTGCCTGTGCGGCAGTGATATTCAGTTCATTTGAAATTGTTTTTGCTATATCCATAGGTGCAAGTATACCACAGCCGTCGGGCTCCCGCAATTGTTCACTCCTTACACCGGAGTGTTATGTGAACCTGCCAGGCCCAAAGGCAGCAAACACGCCTCAGAAGCAGGAATTTGCTGCTTCTGCCGTTGATCTGGTGAGATTCATCAGCCATCAATCTGAGGCAGCAGTTCAGACGGCCGTAGTTGTAGTGCGTAAAAGGCGCAAGACATCCATCTTCGAGAGAAAAACATTGTCGGTCCGACCGGAGAAATCGGAAAAGGCGAAGCCTTTTACTAGTTCGATGGAAGGACTGACGTTTTTCGATGAAGATGGTGTTTGCGCCTGTCTTGAGCTATAGCGTCGGCCGTCCGAACTACTGCCGGCGGGAAGCTGCTCGAACTACTGCCGGCGGGTGGATGTCCGAAATACTGCCGGGGTAAAGCATAGCTCTTGATTTTTGTTTGCATTCTAGATAAAATAGATTAATTATGGGAAAGATTTTTTATATCATGGGAAAATCCGCCTCCGGCAAGGATAAGATCCACGGAATCCTGCTTCGGGACAAGGAGCTGGAGCTCTCAGATCTTGTGCTTTATACGACGCGCCCGATCCGCAGCGGCGAGACCGACGGACAGCAGTATCACTTCGTCGACGAGGCCGCTCTCGACAAGTTCCGCGCGGCAGGTAAGGTGATAGAGGAGCGCACTTACCAGACGATCGCGGGTCCGTGGACCTACTGCACCGTGGACGAGGGACTCGATCTTGAGCACACGGACTATCTGGCCATCGGAACGCTGGTGTCCTACGGGAAGCTTCGGAGCTACTACGGCGCGGACAGAGTCCTGCCGGTCTATATCAGCGTGAGCGACGAGAACCTTCTGCTCCGCGCGATGAAGCGCGAGAAAAAGCAGGAGGTGCCGCGTTATCAGGAAATGTGCCGGCGCTTCCTCGCGGACAGCGAGGACTTCTCCGAGGAGAAGATACTGGATGCGGGTATTACCAGAAGATTTGCAAATGATGGTGAACTTGGCGACTGCATAAACGAAATTCGGGAATACATTCTTGCGAATAGATGACCGGAAACAGCGACTGCATAAACGAAATCCGGGACTACATTCTTGTGAATAGATGACCGGAAACGGAGAATCTGCCATGGATGAACGGGGTTACAAAGGTGTCGTCGGGCACAAGGACATAATAAGGCACCTTGTGAACGCGGCGGCCAATGACAAAGTATCCCACGCCTATCTCCTGACCGGAGAAAAGGGGTCCGGGAAGAAGCTGCTGGCTTCAATATTTGCCGCTGCTCTGTGTTGCGAGACCCACAGCGGAGAGCCCTGCTTTAAATGCGCGTCCTGCCATAAAGCGCTCACCGGCAACCACCCGGATATCATACGGGTCATCCATGAAAGGCCGGACGTCATCAAGGTGAATGAGATCCGGGAACAGCTCGTGAACACGGTGGATATCAAGCCGTATGAGAGCCGCTACAAAGTTTACATCATCGACGAAGTTGAAAAAATGAATGCCCAGAGCCAGAACGCGATCTTAAAGACAATCGAGGAGCCGCCGCCCTACGCGGTCATGCTCCTTCTGGCTAATAATCCCGACTCACTGCTTTCAACCATTCTGTCCCGCTGCGTGCGGCTGAATCTGAAGGCGGTCCCGAGCGAGGACGTAAGACAGTATCTTATGAGGGAGATGATGCTGCCGGATTATGAGGCTGAGGTCGCGGCGGCATTTGCACAGGGAAACATAGGGAGAGCGAGAATGAGCGTGACGGGGGACGCATTTGCGGAAATGACGGAAAAAGCCATCCGGCTCGTGAAGCGGGCCGGCAATATGCAGACACATGAGATCGTGGCAGCTGTCAGGGAACTGTCGGAGGACAAGAAAAATATCCAGCAGTTTTTTGACATCCTAACGCTGTGGTTCCGCGACGTCCTGCTCTACAAAGCGACACGGGATACGGAGAATCTGGTCTTCCGGCGGGAGTTTGCGGAGATAAAGAGGGAAGCTACGATCTGCTCCTACGAGGGACTTGAGGATATAATCGAGGCCGTCAATAAAGCAGGTGTAAGGATTCGTGCAAATGTCAATTTTGAACTCACCGTCGAACTCCTCTTCCTTACGATCGCGGACAACTTAAAGGAGTGAGAGGCCTCTGATGCCTCAGGAAAGTAATTTATATAAGGGAATCAGCAAATGACAACAATTATCGGAGTAAAATTCAGAAACGTAAGCAAAATATATTATTTTAATCCGGGCGATTTCGATGTTCACTACAATGACCACGTCATCGTAGAGACTGCGCGCGGCATTGAGTACGGCACAGTCGTCCTCAGCCCGATGCAGCTCGAGGACGAGAAAGTTCCGCAGCCGCTGAAGGACATGATCCGGATGGCAACGCCCGAAGATAATGAGCGGGAGGCGGAGAATCGCAGGAAAGAGAAGGAAGCTTACAAGATCTGCAAGGAAAAGATCGCGGAGCGCGGCCTTGAGATGAAACTTATCCAGGCCGAGTACACATTTGACAACAGCAAGGTGCTCTTTTATTTCACGGCCGACGGCCGCATCGACTTCCGTGATCTGGTCAAGGACCTTGCGGGCATTTTCCGCACAAGGATCGAGCTTCGCCAGATCGGCGTGCGCGATGAGACCAAGATCCTGGGCGGTATGGGCATCTGCGGCAGACCGCTGTGCTGCCACACATACCTGACAGAATTTGCGCCGGTGTCCATCAAGATGGCCAAGGAGCAGAATCTGTCCCTCAACCCTACCAAGATATCCGGCTGCTGCGGCAGACTCATGTGCTGCCTGAAAAATGAGGCGGAGACCTACGCGTACCTCAATAAGAACCTGCCGAACAAGGGTGACCAGATGACAACACCCGAAGGCCGCCACGGCGAGGTCCAGTCCATCGATATCCTGCGCCAGCGCATAAAGTGCGTTGTCGATATGGATAACGATGAGAAGGAGTTGCAGGAGTACCATATCAGCGAGATCACGTTCATCCCGCACAGCAAGCGCCCGAAAGGCCAGCAGGTTCAGCAGCCCAAAGCGGAAAAGAAGAAAAAGAAAGGCCCTGAGGCTGATACTGTCGAGACTGCTGCTTACGAGGAGGAGATCGCCGCGAAGATCGAGGTCGAGATCGCGAAAGCCAGAAAAAATGAACGCCCGGAGCGAAAAGATAAGCAGCTGAGGAAGGATAAGCCTGTTCTGAAGCCGAAGAAGCAGACAAATGATGTCCTCTCCTCCAAAGAGGAAGTATCCGAAGCTGAGACATCGCTTGCCGAAAATGCACCCTTTGAGGGCAAGTCTGAACATTCCGCAAAATCCCGCAAGAGGAGAAGACGCGGACACCAGAAGAAGAGCGGCGGACAGGGAGCATCCGCAGGTGAGAACACGCCGTGAATCATATGATACGACTGGATGACCTGGAGAACGGGTATTTTATATATCAGGATACAGATGCATTCTGCTTCGGCATAGACGCAGTACTTCTTGCCCACTACCCCGCGCTGCGGGAGGGGGACAGAGTCTGTGATCTGTGCAGCGGGAACGGTATTATTCCGCTTCTCATTGACAGCACAGCTAAGAAAACAGGGCGGAATGTGCGTATCACAGGGCTGGAATTTCAGCAGCCGATGGCGGACCTCTTTACAAGGTCCGTCACATACAATCATCTGGAAGACACCATCACCGCAGTCTGCGGGGATGTGAAGGAAGCTCGCGCGCTTTTTGGCCCTGCTTCCTTTTCTCTTGTCACCTGCAATCCGCCGTACATCGCATCCGGCAGCGGACTCACTGCGGAGGCGGACGCGAAAAAGATCGCGAGACATGAGATTGCCTGCACGCTGGAAGATGTCATATCGGCAGCGGCGGGGATCCTGAAGGAAAAAGGGAGATTTGCAATGGTGCACAGGCCGGGGAGACTGGCGGAGATATTTCATTTGCTCCATAAATACCGCCTCGAGCCGAAACGGATGCGGCTGGTCCACCCCTATGCGGACAAGTCCCCGAACATGGTCCTCATTGAGGCCGTCCGGGGAGGCGGCGCGCAGCTGAACATTGATCCGCCGCTCACTGTGTACAATGCTGACGGGACCTATACGGATGAGGTCCTTCGAATTTACGGAAAAATCTGAGGAGGGCTGTATGGCCGGAACGCTTTACATATGCGCGACCCCGATCGGGAATCTCGAGGACATTACGTCCCGGGTGCTCCGCGTGCTGTCGGAGGTCGACCTCATCGCGTGCGAGGACACGAGGACCAGCGCGCACCTTTTGTCGCGGTTCGATATCCGCACGAAGACAACGAGCTATCACAAGTTCAATGAGCACACGAAAGCGCAGGAGCTGGTGGATATGATGCTGGGCGGTGCAAATATCGCCCTCATCAGTGATGCCGGCACCCCCGCAATCTCCGACCCGGGCGAGACCTTGGTCAGGCTCTGCGGACAGTATCACGTGCCGGTGACATCGCTTCCGGGGGCAAATGCCTGCATCACCGCCCTCACCCTCTCCGGCAAGTCGACCCGGAGGTTCGCGTTCGAGGGCTTTCTGCCGTCCGACAAGAAGGAATTAAAGGAAATTCTCGCGGAGCTCAGGGACGAGCGGCGTACGATCGTCCTCTACGAAGCTCCCCACAGGCTGGTGCGGACACTGGAGGCCTTATCGAGTGTCCTGGGCGAAGGCCGGGAGATTACGCTCTGCCGGGAGCTCACTAAAAAGTTCGAGACTGTCACGGCGACAACGATCGGCGAGGCTATCGAGGATGCCCGGGAAAAAGAGCCGCGCGGCGAGTATGTGCTGGTCATCGCGGGAAAGTCCGCCGATGAGATTGAAGCTGAGAAGGCGGCATCTTTCGAGTCACTGTCGCTCACGGAGCACGTGGCAATGTTCGAGGATAAAGGAATGAGCCGCAAGGAGGCAATGAAAGCGGTCGCCGCGGAGAGGGGAATCTCGAAGCGCGACGTGTACAGCGCCCTGTTAAAAGAAGAGGAGCCCTCACATCATTGATGGTGTGGAGGCTCCTTTTTTGGGGTTATAGCATTTGCTTTAGCCTGCTTATTTTGAGAGGCGGTTCACAAAAACGCTCTCAGAAGAAAAGTCGGCTGAGCTCGACATGTACCGACTTGCGGGGTGTGCAGGAATTCGGACCGGGGTTACGGCTCTACATATCCGAGGCGGACAAGGAAGTCCTCGATGAATTCAAGGGTCCCCTTGAGGCCGAGGCAGGCGCTGTTGATGATGAGGTCATGGCCGTCTGTCGTACCCCACTTGCGGTCCGTGTAGAACTGGTAGTAGGATCTTCTGGCCTTGTCGACGCGCTTCAGAATCTTTTCGGCAGCCAGGCTGTCCGCGATGTCTTCTGTCCTCATGATGCGCTTGATGCGTACATCCTTGGGGGCGTAAATGAAAATGCTCACAACGTCGTCATAGTCCGAGAGAACATCGTCCGCGCAGCGTCCTACGAAAACTGCGGACTCCTTATCGGCTTTCTCGCGGATGATTCTTGACTGGAGAGAGAAGAGCCTGGAGGAGCGGGAGGCGGTGTCGATGCCGTAGGTGAAGTACGGCTCGAAGAACGGGTTGGACAGATTCTCATCGTCATTCTCCAAGAGGTCGGCGTCGATGTCATGCTTATCAGCGATGATCTTCAGAAGGTTTTTGTCATAGACCGGGATTCCAAGGTCTTTTCCGAGAGCTTCGGCAATCTTTTTGCCGCCGCTGCCGTATTCACGGCCGATGGTAATGAGAACTTTCTTTTTGAGTTTCATGGAGGCCTCCTTTCGCGGACACGTAATATATGTCTGAAGTTTTCAGAAATCAGGGTGTCCCTGTTGTGTTCTAATACAATTATAGTACATAATTGTTATAAAATAAAGAAAATTCACGGATTGGGGACGCTTCTTTTCGCGTGGGATTTCCCATGCGAAAAGAAGCGTCCCCAATCCGTCTTAATGTGTGGCCACCCACGTCCGTATATCCCGAAGGAAGTACTTCCCATAACGAAAAGCGCTTATCAGCGAGATCTCCCTGATGAACAGAAGTGCCGCAAATGTCGTCGGCCGAATAAGAGCCATATCCCGCAGCGCCGCAGTGGAGATGATCTTATGGGCATACACGTGATTCTTATCTGCCAGCTCCTTCCTGAGAGAGCGAAGCTCCTTGTAAAGATTCTCATCGATTTCGCCGGGTACAAGCGACGTCGCGCGGTCGGCAAATGGCTCCAGAGACAGGCAGTAAGAGCACTTCCCGCAGAACTTCGGTGCGTGCTCGCCAAAATACCCGAGCATAAAACCCCGGAGGCAGGAGCGATGGCCGGCGTAGAGCTGCATCTGCCGCAGTCGCTCCCGCTCGATTCGGCGGAGCTCCGCCCTCTCGCTGTCGGTAAGAAATGCGATCGTCTGCTTATCGTCCGGAATGAAGCCCGCACGGCTGATGAAAAAACGGCAGATCTTGATATCCCAGTCGGAATAGAGCAGAATGCAGTCGGACGGCAGCCCGTCCCGCCCCGCCCTGCCGGCCTCCTGATAATAGTTTTCCATGTTGGCCGGCATATTGTAGTGGATCACAAAGCGCACGTCGGGCTTATCTATGCCCATACCGAAGGCGTTGGTCGCCACAATGAGGCCGGTGCGGCTTTTGAGCCACGCCTCCTGATTATCATTCCGGTCCTCCTGCGTCATGCCGCCGTGATATTTTGCGGCCCGAATGCCGGCATCGGCAAGCTTTGCGTGCAGCGCGTCGACAGACCTTCGGGTCAGACAGTAAATGATGCCGCACTCACCCCGGTACTTAATGAGGAGGGCGCGGAGCTCGGTCCACTTATCCTTCGGGCGCCGGACCTCGTAGAACAGATTCTCCCGGTTGAATCCTGTCGTCAGGCAGATGGGATTGTCAAGCATAAGTGAGTCAATAATGTCGCTCCTGACTTCGGCTGTGGCAGTTGCGGTGAATGCCGCTATGACCGGCCGCTTTGGCAGGCTTGCCGCAAAGTCGGCGATTTTCCGGTAGGCCGGCCGGAAGTCCCGTCCCCATTGGGAGACGCAGTGGGCTTCGTCTACGCAGATGAACGAGATGGGGATAGATTTTGCAAATGCGCAAAACTCCGAAGTAAGCAGCCTCTCCGGCGAGACGTAGAGGAGGCGACAGCGGCGGTCACTTCGAATCTCAGAAAGAAGAGCCGCTTTCTCTCCCCGCGTCATAGCTGAAGTGATCGTCTCAGCCCTGATGCCGCGCGCCTTAAGCGCCTGTACCTGATCCTGCATGAGGGATATGAGCGGGGATATAACAATGGTAAGCCCGGGAAAGAGAAGGGCGGGGATCTGAAAACACAGGGATTTACCTGCTCCGGTCGGCATGATGCCGAGGACATCACGGCCGGAAAGGATATGAGAAATCAGCTTTTCCTGACCGGGACGAAAATCGTCGTAGCCGTAGACAGACTTCAATATTTTGTGCATATTGTCCATAAAAACCTCCTTGAGACTTGCGTTCGTTATTCTTAAAGAATAAAATAATGTTATGCGTAAGTTTGTAATACCCCGTAAGAATGATCAAAATATCGGCAGACCGCGAAAAAAATGGAGCTTACGAAAAAAGCTCCTTATTTTTATAAGCGCGGCGCTGATTATATATGCAATCGGAGCGTATTTGGTTACAAATATTTATCTGCCGACCCAGGAAGAAATTCCGCCGAAAGCCCGCGAGACGAATACATATCCTGTGATATATGAGACGGAGCAGGAGATGAGAGACTCGGTCCGAGGCAGATTTGCAAAGCTCGATGATCAGATGACGTCATCCATCGTCGTCCCCGGGCTCATGACGACCCGGACAACGAAGGGGTCATTCCACGGAGTCGTCTACTGCACTTCGATGACACCCCAGGGGATGGCAATATCCGAGGACTACATATTTATCAGCGCTTATTGCCACACCCACATGCACAATTCGGTCATTTACATGCTGGATCGGAGAACGGGGGTTTTTATAAAAGAGATACCGCTGCGATCCAGAGCCCATGTCGGCGGGCTGGCCTACGACCCGGTCCATAGGAATTTATGGGTGTCGGGGGGATCCGCGGGGGCGGCAAAAGCCATCGCCTACTCAATAGACAGTCTCGAGAATTACAGCCTGAGCCGCGAAAAAAAATCGATCAAATCAAAATACAGCTACACACTTGCGACAATCACCCGCAATTCCTATATGTCCTATTCGGATGGATACCTGATCATCGGGTACTTCACTCCTCAGGGATTGTCCACCCTGCAGAAATTCAAAATTACTGAGGACGGCGGGCTTGCGTCGCAAATCATCGTGGAGGACGACGAGATCCATGAGAGCGTGATGGCGGACTTCACGGCCACGACCTCGAATCAGATCCAGTCAGCCCTGGAGACGGACGGATTTGTCCTTCTGTCAAAGTCCTACGGGCCGTTCGACTCACAGCTGCAGCTGTACGACAACAGGGCGTTTCTGGCAAGCTTTGAGGAGCGCAATGCGGATCGCATCTATCAGTTTCCGCAGAAGATGGAACAGATCTGTGCCAGCGACGACATGCTGTACTGTCTCTTCGAATCTGCTGCCTACGCCTACAGATCACAGCCGCTGCTTCGGCTTGACCGAATAATGGTATTTAATCTCGGGGATATACTCCCGGAACGGGAAGAAATCATAGAATTAGACTTCTGATATGCGTTTGCATAAGTATAACGCAATTTGCGGGAAAATGACAGGGAGGATGTACATATGTCAGAGATATTGAGGACACCGGAAAAGCTTCAGCTGCACGGGATCTGCAAAATTCCGGCCGGCAAGGCGGGGAAGGCTGCCGCAAAGCAGTATGCAAATGAAAGAAAAGCCCGCAAAAAAGCCCTCGCCCGGCTTGCGGAGGCTGACAGCAAATCCGGGGTCGGCCTGCTTGTCATGCTGAATTCTGCAGACAGACGGCTGGGCCGGTACATATTTAAAAAGCTTGACAAAATAATCCCGTTCTATGTGAGGGCACTCTCAGACGGGACTTCCGGCATGCCTGCGGAGGAGATGAGCTGGCTCATGGAAGCGTGCGAGAGGCGGGGCTACCGAACCCTGTGGCTCGACCTGACCGGGACAGAAAAAATCGATAAGAGGGCGGTCCTTCATCTTGTGGCGGGTGAGCTCATGCGAGTGCTGGAGGAGCCGGCGCCGGAGAGGGTTCTGGAGGAGGCTGAGATCGTAGAGCCAGCGGTGGTCGAGGCCGAGCTTGAGAAGAAGGAAGCGGAGGCTGAGGTCGAACCTGAGACAGAGGTGGTTGAAGAATCGACTGAGCCAGAGGTGGCGGAAGCGACGCTTGAGATGGCTGAAGTGGAGGTCGTAACAGAGGGTGTTGAGGAATCGACAATCAAGCTGGAAGAGTCGATTGAACGAGTAGATGTTGAGATTGACACAGAAAAGCCAATCGAAAACACAGATGTTGAGACTATACAGGAAGAGCCCTGTGATAAAGCGGATACAGTGCAGGAGGAGCCGTTACTTTCGGCAGAAAAAGAAGTTGGGGATATAGTTGAAGCCTATGCTGAACCGGAGACAGAAGAAAAAACAGAGAACGTGAATGAGGTCGCGGAGAGCCCTGTGGCTGTAGAAGAAATCCTGATAATGGAAGAGAAGCCTGCAGTGGAAGAGAGCCATGTAGCTGTAGTAGAAATTCAGGCAACAGAGAAGATGCCCGCAGCGGAAGAAAATCCTGCAGCAGAGGAGAAAACCGCAGCGGAAGTCATTCCAGTAGTAGAAGTAAAGCCAGTGGCAGAAGAGAAGCCTGCCGCAAAAGAAGAACCGGTACCAGAAGAGAAGCCGACTCCCAGAAAAAGAACGAGAAAGGCACCCGCAAAGACCGAGGGAGAGAAGGCGCCGGCAAAACCGAGAAGAAAGCGCGAGCCTGCGGCACCGCTGACGGTCGAGGCAACACTTGCTAAGCGCAGAAGACAGATGGGACTGGAGTAAAAGGGCATCAAGAGACAATCCCTGCTTGCACTTCATGATAAATAGGTGTATATATAGGTGTAATGACACCCGGAGATGGGACGTCCGCTGACGGACGGGAAGGAAAATGAAAAATGAGAGCGACAAACCTTACGTTACTTACTGACCTGTACGAGCTGACCATGATGCAGGGTTACTTCAAGAATCCTACAGATCAGATCGTCGTATTCGATGCATTCTACAGGAAAAACCCATGTGATGGAGGTTACGCGATAAGCTGCGGACTTTCGGATGTAATCGACTATATCAAGAACCTGCATTTTTCCTATGATGATATTCAGTATCTGAAAGGTCTCAATATATTTGATGAAGACTTTCTGGATTATCTCGCGGGCTTCCATTTTACAGGTGATATTTGGGGAATTCCTGAAGGAACCGTTATCTTCCCGCGTGAGCCGATGCTCAAAGTAATTGCGCCGATCGAGCAGGCACAGCTCATTGAGACCGCTGTCCTCAATATGCTGAATCACCAGTCCCTGATCGCCACGAAAGCGGCCCGCGTATGCTACGCGGCCAAGGGCGACGGAGTCATGGAATTCGGTCTTCGCCGCGCACAGGGCCCGGATGCAGGTATTTACGGAGCGCGCGCTGCTGTCATCGCTGGCTGCGCCGGAACATCCAACGTCCTGACGGGCAAGATGTTCGACGTTCCGATCCTCGGCACACATGCTCACAGCTGGATCATGAGTTTCCCGAGTGAGTATGAAGCTTTCAAGGCTTACTCAAAGATTTATCCGAATGCCTGCACGCTGCTCGTCGACACATATGATGTGCTCGAATCCGGCGTTCCGAATGCAATTCGAGTCTTCAAAGAAATGCGCGAAGAGGGCATCAAACTCACCAAGTACGGTATCCGAATCGACTCCGGCGACCTTGCGTACCTGTCCAAGAAGGCTTACAAGATGCTCAGCGAAGCCGGTTTCCCGGATGCCATCATTTCCGCATCCTCCGATCTTGATGAGTACCTGATCACGGACCTTAAGGCTCAGGGAGCCAAGATCAATTCCTGGGGCGTTGGCACGAACCTGATCACCGCTAAGGACAACCCGGCTTTCGGCGGCGTCTACAAGCTGGCAGCGATCAAGGATAACGAGACCGGTGAATTCATCCCGAAGATCAAGGTCTCCGAGAATACTGAAAAGGTCACGAACCCGGGCAACAAGAAGATCATCCGTATCTATGACAAGGAGACGGGAAAGATCAGGGCGGACCTTATCTGCCTCGAAGAGGAAACCTTCTCCGAAGACGAAGACATGATCATCTTCGATCCGATCGAGACATGGAAGAAGACCAAGCTCCACGCCGGAACATTCACGCTGCGTGAGATCATGGTACAGGTATTCAGCAAGGGCGAGTGCATCTACAATGATACGGCGTCTACGATGGAGATCCGTGAGAGATGCCTGCGCGAGCAGGATACGATGTGGGATGAGACGCGCCGTCTCGTGAACCCGCATCAGATGTACGTCGACCTTTCCGACAAGCTGTTCAAGATCAAGAGCGATCTTCTTGAGCAGATGAGTATGGAGCAGCTGAAATAAAGGCGGTTTATACAGATCAGAACAAATTATTTAATAGAATGGCAATAATGAACGGTCCGGTGGATGAACGTGTGAGTCGTCTGCCGGGCTGTTTTAATAAAGGCTTCGCTACGGATATTTTCAAAGAAATAAAAAAAGTGCTTGCTTTTTACAGCGGCCTGTACTATAATTCAATCTGTTGCAGATATTGGGCTATCGCCAAATGGTAAGGCAACGGACTCTGACTCCGTCATTTCAAGGTTCGAATCCTTGTAGCCCAGTTTAAGGTCTAAATCGTAAGATTTAGGCCTTTTTTCTTACTCATTTCCTGAACAATTCTGGTTATTTTCTCGTTTCAGTAAACAATTCCCAACAATTCCTGAATGATACTAATCCAAAAAACGACGAATCAGCCGGTATTTTCTGCTTTTTACGGGGTATTTTGTTTTCGTTCTAAATAAATTAGAACCAAACTGTAACCCAAACTGTAACCCAAATTAGAATCAAAAAGCATTCCTGAAGTGACATTTCCAGACCTGTTTTAGCAGGTCTTTTATTTTTACTCAAATAGAACAATTTAAGCTTGAATCCCACAAGGGTAGAGGAGCTTATTTAGAAAGGAAATATGATGGATCTTTTCAGTTTAATTGCAGTTCTCTTTTTGATGATCATATTCATTTTGATTCTGGCTGTACTTGGTGCAGAGATTTCCTACGTCCTCGAGGAATACAGATGACCTGTGCTGCGGACAGCCGGCATCCTGCAGAGGGCGCTTATGGGAATCCGGCAGCAGTTATATGAAGGAGGCAAAATGATCAGAGCAAGAAGTCCTACATAATTAATATATGGAACGAAAAACAGAATAATAAATAGCGGTATCGACCAGGCGTATCTGACGTAACAGATGCGCCTTTTTTTATTGGAGGAAAATAGCAAATGAAAATTCCAAATGTAAAGAGATGTGTTTCCGGGCTGATGGCAGCCATGATGGTGCTCACTTCGTGCGGAACTTCGACGCCGGTCTTTGCGGATGAACTTGAGTATCCCGCGCTCCAGAGCGTCATTGACCAGCTGGATGCGGACGAGATCGTCCGCCCGAGCGATTACATTGTTCCCGTCGGAGCGGAATTTAACGTAAGTATCGATTTTACAAATCTTGATATCCCGGATCCGTCAAAGGTAAATATCTACCTCGATGATGCGGTCAATTCGGAAGGCAGCTGGTTCAGCACGGACCATGCGGATACCTACAGGACGACATATCACATCGAGCCTGTCAGCGGACATCCGGTCTATCAGATCAGCCGCAGCATCCGTGTAAAGGAGAGCGAAAAGCCCGCGCCGGCAGATACGGAGAGCGTCCAGACAGGAGCGAATGAGAGCAGCGAAGAAGGGTCTCCTTCAGAAGACCAGTCAGGGGAGGATCCCGGTGATGAGGATTCCCCGACGGATGAGAACGGACCCGGTGATACTGAAGTTCCGTCCACAGACAGCGGGTCTGACAGTGGAACGGAATCAGTAACAGTTGAAACGCAGGAAGCATCGGACGGACAGGAACAGCCGGAAGATATAGACAATCCGGATAATGATGGGTCCTCTGTGGCAGATGAACGCGTAGTGCCTTCCGACACGGACAGCAGCCTCAGCCTGGATGAGGAACCGGTTCAGGAGACAGAGAGCGGGATCGGTTCCACGCTCACAGAGGATGTACCTCCGGTGAAGGAAGATGATAAGCCGTCCATCCTCTCGGTGATCGTGGGTGGAATCGCGGAGCTTTTTGCGAAGGATGAGGTAGAGGTGCCGGAAGATGAGCTGATTGATGAAGCCCTCGTCGGTGCTTCGGGAGCCGCGATCGATGCAAGTGTCAACTGCACATCGAATTCGTTCGGTTCAGTTTTTGTTGATCACTGCTACCAGACATCAGGCAATTCAGGCGGGGACGTGATCCTCTACTGCGGCGAGGTCGACATGCATTTCTCTGAAGGCGTGCATACGAGACAGAACCTGGTAGGGACTTCACTTGAAGGGCACACAGTGACATCAGCTGACGCCCTGCGCGTGGGCATCATGCAGTACTATTTCTGGAACAAGGCCGGTGTCGGCAATGACAAGGCGAGAGGCCTTACTCAGAGGGCAGTCTGGGCGATGGCAGTCGGTGATGAGGCCGGCGGCGTCAGCAATTCTGTATGGCTGACACAGGCAGGACTTCTTGAAGTATATAATGCCGGAAAGTCATATGCTTCAGCCAACGCGTCAAAGTTCGAGCTTGGTGAGTGCTATGCCCTTGTACAGGGAGATTCGCAGAAGCTCGTGTATCTCAGTGTCTCAGAAAAGCCGGATGAAGGATCGGCCAAACTGGTCAAGAAATCATCCGATGCAGCGGTGTCCGGCAACAGCAGTTACAGCCTTAAAGGGGCGGTCTACGGTGTATATACCGACAAGGACTGCACGAAAAAAGTGAAGGAGCTGACGACCGGTGACAATGGGACTTCCAACACGGTCACGCTCAGCGCCGGGACCTATTACGTCAAGGAGATCACCGCACCGAAGAATTTCAAGAAAGATGGAACGGTCCTTACAGTAAAGGTGGAATCCGGCAAGACAGCGACAGTCAATGTGACGGATACACCGGAAAAGACACCTTTCCATGTGCTGAAGACCTCGGAGGACGGGGGCGGCATCGCTGCTGATGGATTTCGTCAGGCCATAAGGACAGACCTTACAGGCGGTATCGGGAGAACTATTCTTCCGGTGCCGCTTTCTTTTTTTGCGTAGGCGACAAACCAAGGTCCACGATGCATGCTCGCGACGCGCAGCTAGTCCTTTAGGGCATGCAATGAGTGGACTTTGGTGTCCGCCCGACAGCGAGCGAGGAGCGAGCTGAAGGCGGTGACGCCGTAAACGAGTGGGAGTGGGCATGCCCACTCCTGCTCGTTTGAAGGGAAACGCAGATAGGATCCACAGAATCAATTCTGTGGTACAGAAACGGGACACAGGTCCCGGATTTTTACACAAGGAGGCAGTATGGCGGCTACCAGGCTGATAGCACTACATATAAACAAAGGCCGGACATTGGCCCAGTGTCTGGAGGATAGGATAGGATATTCGATGAATATCGAAAAAACGGACAAAGGAAGGCTTGTCAGCAGTTATGCGTGTGACCCGCGGACATGCTGCGAGGAATTCATGCTCTCCAAGCAGCAGTATTACCACTCCACCGGGCGGATGTATAAGAATGAGGTGATTGCCTACCAGATCAGGCAGTCATTCAAGCCGGGCGAGATTACAGCGGAAGATGCGAACCGGGTGGGTTATGAGCTGGCCATGCGGTTCACGAAAGGAAAGTATGCGTTCATCGTCGCAACTCATACGGACAGGGCACATATCCATAACCACATCATATTCAATTCGACTTCGATCGACGGGACACAGAAGTTCCGGGATTTCAAGAGATCGGGACTTGCCCTGCAGAAGGTGAGTGATATGGTCTGTCTGGAGAATGGGCTGTCCGTGATCGAGCCGAAGCCGAAGTCGAAGAGGGAACGTAGGACGGATTATCCGAAACGGAACAGTTTCCGGCATGTGATCCGGGAGGATATCAGGAGTTGCATCAGAAGGAAGCCGAAGGATTTCGAGGAATTCCTGCGCTTCATGGAGGAGCTTGGTTATGAAGTAAAGCACGGAAAGAATATCTCTCTCAAGGGAAAAGGGCAGGAGCGGTTCATCCGAATGCGGTCACTGGGGGAGAATTATTCTGAAGAAGCTGTCCGGGATATGATTTCAGGAAAGCGAATCCTTGGTACAGAAACGGGGCAGATGCCGAAGGCGCAGACATTTAACCTTCTCATTGATATACAGGCACGGATGGCTGACAAGAGTAGTCAGGCTTACCGACGATGGGCGACGGTCTACAACCTGAAGCAGATGTCCAGTACGTTCATGTTCCTCCGGGAGAATCATATCGAGAGTTTCGAGGATCTGGATAAGCGGACGGGGGAGGCAGTTCAGAAGTTCAACGAGCTGAACGAGTCGATCAAAGCATCGGAGAAGCGGCTTGCTGAGATCCTGGCATTGAAGAAGCATATCTTGAATTACCGGAAGACAAAAGACATCTATGTTGCTTATCGTAAGTCTGGCTACAGCCGGGAGTTTTTTGAGGAGCATCGGCAGGAGATTACACTGCATAAGGCGGCGAAGGTAGCATTCGATCAGCTTGGTACACAGAAACTGCCGACAATACGGGAGCTGAGTGAGGAATATGATTCTGTCCTACGGGAAAAGAAGGCAGCGTATGTAGATTATCGGACGATGAAGAAAGAGATGCAGGAGTATTCAAGAGCAAGGAAGAATGTTGCTATGTTCTATAAGGGTGAAGCTGAAAAAGATGAGCGAGAACCTGCTCTATAGTTGACGTAAAGTGCCGGACTCATGTAGTGGAATGGTGTTGGGATTAGAAAAGGATACAGCCTGATTTACGGATGATAAGAAATCAGGTAGATCAGGCTGTATTTGATTGCTTTCATGAACTTCCTTTATTGTTCAGTTGGTTTCAATTCTTCAAATACCAGACCATTTTTAAGAGCATACTCTTCAGCGGTTGACTTTCTGTAGCCGAATATTATTGCTGATGAAAAAGGATTTAAGATACCTTCTATTATGGTATAGGGATTATGGAAAAAAAACTATCTATTTTGTTACAGCCGTTAAAGGCGCCTTTCTTGATTCTGGTGAGGCCATCCGGTAGGTGTAGCTCGCCCGAGAGGCCGGAGCAGCCAGAGAACGCCCTCTCTCCGATGCCGTTGAGACTATCCGGTAAGCGGAGCTCGCCCAAGAGACCGGAGCAGCCAGAGAACGCCTCCTCCCCGATGGTGATGAGACTATCCGGTAGGCGAAGTTCGCCCGAAAGACCGGAGCAGCCAGAGAACGCCCATTTCCCGATGCTGGTGAGACCATCCGGTAGTCGGAGCCCGCCCGAGAGACCGGAGCAGCCAGAGAACGCCCGCTCCCCGATGCTTGGGAGGCCATCCGGTAGTCGGAGCCCGCCCGAAAGACCGGAGCAGCCAGAGAACGCCCGCTCTTCGATGCTGGTGAGGCTATTCGGTAGGCGGAGTTCGCCCGAAAGACCGGAGCAGCCATAGAACGCCCGCTCTTCGATGCTGGTGAGGCTATTCGGTAGGCGGAGTTCGCCCGAAAGACCGGAGCAGCCAGAGAACGCCCCCTCCCCGATTCTGGTGAGGCTATCCGGTAGTCGGAGCCCGCCCGAAAGACCGGAGCAGCCAGCGAACGCCCACTCCCCGATGCTGGTGAGGCTATCCGGTAGTCGGAGCCTGCCCGAAAGACCGGAGCAGCCAGAGAACGCCCTCACCCCGATGCTGGTGAGGCTATCCGGTAGTCGGAGCCTGCCCGAAAGACCGGAGCAGCCAACGAACGCCCCCTCCCCGATGCTGGTGAGGTTATCCGGTAGTCGGAGCTCGCCCGAGAGGCCGGAGCAGCCAGAGAACGCCACCTCCTCGATGCTGGTGAGGTTATCCGGTAGTCGGAGTTCGCCCGAGAGGCCGGAGCAGTCAAAGAACGCCCCCTCCCCGATGCTGGTGAGGTTATCCGGTAGTCGGAGCTCGCCTGAGAGACCGGAGCAGCCAGAGAACGCCCACTCCCCGATGCTGGTGAGGTTATCCGGTAGTCGGAGCTCGCCCGAGAGACCGGAGCAGCCCTCGAATGCCCACTCCCCGATGCTGGTGAGGTTATCCGGTAGTCGGAGCTCGCCCGAGAGACC
>JBGUIK010000069.1:0-46030 GCA_045112915.1 Lachnospiraceae bacterium | reverse complement strand
TTTAGAATTATTTGAAGAAGTGTCCAGAAAAAACAAGGGAGGCTGTGAAGCCTGAGGTTTTCAACCTCATTTTTTCACAGCCCCTCCGGGAATTACATATGTAATTACTGAGCTTTGTAGACTTCGACGAGTCTCTTGAGATATTCGTAATGCTCCTTGCACTCTGCTTCGGATCTTGCGAAGAGTTCCTTCGCGCGGTCCGGATTAGCACGCATAAGGGAAGTATAACGAACTTCGCCACCGATGAAGTCCTGATAAGAGTCTGTCGGCTCCTTGGAATCCAGGCTGAACGCGTTCTTGCCTTCCTTGGCGAGATCCGGGTTGAAGCGGAAGTTGAACCAGTAACCGGCCTTGACAGCGAGCTCTTCCTCTGTGATGGACTTGCCCATGCCCTTGCGGATACCATGGTTGATGCACGGTGCGTAAGCGATGATGAGTGACGGGCCGTCATATGCCTCAGCCTCAGCGATCGCCTTGACTGCCTGATTGTAGTCAGCGCCGATAGCGATGTGAGCGACATAGACATAACCGTATGTCATAGCCATGCCTGCGAGGTCTTTCTTCTTGGTCTCCTTACCTGCAGCTGCGAACTGAGCGACAGCGCCTGTACGGGTAGCCTTGGAAGCCTGACCACCGGTGTTGGAGTAAACTTCTGTATCGAATACCATGACGTTGACGTCCATGCCGGAAGCGAGGACATGGTCAACACCGCCGTAACCGATATCGTATGCCCAGCCGTCACCACCGAAGATCCACTGGCTCTTCTTGCTGAGGAAGTCTTTCTTCTCGACGATTTCCTTAGCGTCAGCTGTATCGACATCAGCGAGTGCTGCAACGAGAGCGTCTGTAGCAGCGCCGTTCTCAGCACCGTTCTTATATGTATCGAGCCACTTCTGGCCTTCAGCAGCACCCTTGCCGCCTTCTGCCACGATAGCTTCGACCTTAGCCTTCAGACCTTCACGGACTGCCTTCTGAGCGAGGAACATACCGTAACCGAACTCAGCGTTGTCTTCGAACAGGGAGTTGTCCCAAGCCGGGCCTTTGCCTTCCGGAGTAACTGTGTACGGTGTGGACGGTGAGCTGTTGCCCCAGATGGAGGAGCAGCCTGTAGCGTTGGCAATGTACATTCTGTCGCCGAAGAGCTGAGTGATGAGCTTAGCGTACGGTGTCTCACCGCAGCCTGCGCATGCGCCGGAGAACTCAAGCAGCGGCTGCTTGAACTGGCTGCCCTTGACAGAAGCTGCCTTGAACTTGGCAACGACGTCTTCCTTGACCGGTGTCTTTACGAGATAATCGAAGACCGGCTGTACCTTTTCGACGTTGGCTGCCATATTGACCATTGTGAGTGCCTTGTTGCCCTTCTTGCCCGGGCAGACGTTAGCGCAGGAGCCGCAGCCTGTGCAGTCCAGACCGGAGACACCGATCGTGAACTTGTAAGCCGGCATACCTGTGAGCGGAAGTACCTGTGTGCCTTCCGGAGCTGCTGCTGCTTCTTCATCTGTAAGCGCAAATGTACGGATGACAGCGTGCGGGCAGACATAAGAGCAGCGTCCGCACTGGATGCAGTTTGCCGGATCCCACAGCGGGATATTGACAGCGATGCCGCGCTTCTCGTATGCGGAGGAGCCGGACGGTGTGGAGCCGTCAACATAGTCAAGGAACGCGGAGACCGGAAGATTGTTGCCTTCCTGAGCGGATACAGCATTCTGTACGCCGTTGACGAACTTGACAACGTCTTCTCTGCCTTCTGTTACCTGCTTGTAATCGAGGCCTTCATCTTCGCACTGTGCCCACTCAGCCGGGACCTTGAACTCGCGGACCTGCTTAGCGCCTTCTTCGATGGCTGCCCAGTTCTTCTCGACGATATCCTGACCCTTGCGGCCATATGTCTTCTGAGCTGCTTCCTTCATGAGACGGATCGCGTCATCTTCCGGAATGATGTTAGCCAGCTTGAAGAATGCGGACTGAAGGATTGTGTTGATACGTGTCGGGCCCATGCCTGTGGCGATACCGATCTTGACACCGTCGATGACATAGAACTTAATGTTGTGCTCTGCCATGAATTTCTTCATCTGACCCGGAAGATGTGCTGCTACTTCATCATCGGACCACGGGCAGTTCAGAAGGAATGTACCGCCGTCAACGATTTCCTGAGCCATGTTGAACTTGCGGACATATGCCGGGTTGTGGCAAGCGACGAAGTCTGCCTTGCGGATAAGGTAGGTAGACTTGATCGGCTTCTTGCCGAAGCGGAGGTGGGACATTGTGACACCGCCGGACTTCTTGGAGTCATAGTCGAAGTAAGCCTGAGCGTACATGTCAGTGTTGTCACCGATGATCTTGATGGAGTTCTTGTTGGCACCGACAGTACCGTCTGCGCCGAGACCCCAGAACTTGCAGTTGACTGTGCCGGCCGGTGTAGCCACGAATCTCGGGCCTGTCGGCAGGGACAGATTGGTGACATCGTCTACGATGCCGAGTGTGAAATGCTTCTTGTCAGCGTTCTCAAATACAGCCTTGATCTGAGCCGGGTCTGTATCCTTGGAACCGAGGCCGTAGCGGCCGGAGTTGATGACAACGTTCTTGAACTCGGAATCGAACAGTGCAGCGACGACATCGAGGTAGAGCGGCTCGCCGTTAGCGCCCGGCTCCTTTGTTCTGTCGAGGACGTTGATGACCTTGACAGTCTTCGGGATAGCGTCGATGAGAGCTTTGTTGGAGAACGGACGATACAGTCTGACCTTGATGACACCGACCTTTGCTCCCTCTTTCTCACGGAGGTAGTCGATCGTCTCATCAATAGTCTCGCAGACAGAGCCCATAGCAATGATAACGGATTCAGCTTCCGGATCGCCATAGTAATTGAACAGGCTGTAGTTCGTGCCGATCTTGGCATTTACCTTGTCCATGTACATCTGAACGATTTCCGGCATCTTGTCGTAAGCCTGGTTGCAGGCTTCACGAGCCTGGAAGAAGATATCCGGGTTCTGAGCGGAGCCTCTCTGGCACGGATGATTCGGATTAAGAGCATGATCACGGAACTTCTTGATTGCCTCATGGTTTACCATCTCATCGAGATCAGCGTAATCCCATGTACGGATCTTCTGGATCTCATGGGATGTACGGAAACCATCGAAGAAGTTGATGAACGGAAGGCTGCCCTCGATTGCTGCCATATGAGCAACCGGTGCAAGGTCCATGACTTCCTGTACGGAAGACTCGCACAGCATACATGCGCCGGCCTGACGACATGCATATACGTCAGAGTGATCGCCGAAGATGGAAAGTGCATGGGAAGCAAGTGCACGCGCGGATACGTGGAAAACGCCCGGGAGCTGCTCACCAGCGACCTTGTAAATGTTCGGGATCATAAGAAGAAGACCCTGAGAAGCGGTGTATGTTGTTGTCATAGCACCTGCTGCAAGGGAGCCGTGGAAAGCGCCTGAAGCACCTGCTTCAGACTGCATCTCTGTGACCTGGACGGTCGTTCCGAAGATGTTCTTTCTTCCTGCTGTTGCCCACTCGTCTACATGCTCCGGCATGACGGATGACGGTGTGATCGGGAAGATAGTCGCTACTTCTGTGAAGGCATATGAAGCATGAGCTGCAGCTTCATTGCCGTCCATAGTCAGCCATTTTCTGTTATCCATTCTGTTATTCCTCCTTACGAATGTATGTTAATAGTTACATAAAATAGCCATCTGTTAAAACATAACAAATACAGGCTGATAAATATACAACCTGTACAAATTATAACACTGCTATTTTTATCTGTCTATCAAAGTTCTGTTAATTGTGCATAAAGAATTGTACAAAATTCAGTACGCCAATAAGTTAGATGTACAAAACCGCTGTAAGGAGTAATCATGTCGGTCCTGCCGAAATCGCGTAAATTCAGACAATGACAGCAAGTATAAACATGAATGAGCCGGGCGCGCAAAGCGTCCGGCTCCAAAAAAGCATCGCATGTATTCAGTGTATGCAATCCTATGTCCCATATATCTGCAGGCAGGAAATCAGTCATCCGCCTCTTCATCTTCGCTGGCAACATAGATCTGACGTTTCTTGGCCATGACATCGGAAGCGAGATACTCATCATAAGTGCCGACCTTGTCGACCAGCGTTCCGTCCGGAAGGAATTCCATAATGCGGTTAGCAGTCGTCTCAACGATCTGATGATCGTGGGATGTGAAGAGGATAACGCCCGGATACTTGATCATACCGTTATTCAGAGCAGTGATGGACTCCATGTCAAGATGGTTAGTCGGCTCATCGAATACCAGCACGTTGGCTCCGGAAATCATCATCTTTGAAAGCAGGCAGCGAACCTTCTCACCGCCGGAGAGAATGCGCACACGCTTAATGCCGTCCTCACCCGCGAAGAGCATGCGGCCGAGGAATCCGCGGACATAAGTCGTGTCCTTGTTCTCCGAATACTGGGTCAGCCAGTCAGCGATCGTAAGGTCATTGTCGAACTCATCGTTATAGTCGTGCGGGAAGTAGGCCTGGCTCGTCGTGATGCCCCACTTGTAATAGCCCTCATCCGGCTCCATGTTGCCCATAATGATCTCAAAGAGCGTTGTCTTTGCCCTCTCGTTGCCGCCTACAAAGGCTACCTTGTCGGTGCGGTTGATAATAAAGTTAAGATCTTTGAAGATCACTTCGCCGTCGATCGTCTTTGAGAGATGCTCGACATAGAGAACATCATTGCCGATTTCACGGTTGGGGCGGAAATCGATGTAGGGATATTTTCTGGATGTCGGCACCATGGTCTCGAGCTGGATCTTCTCAAGAGCTCGCTTACGGGAAGTAGCCTGCTTGGACTTTGACGCATTTGCGGAGAATCTTGAAATGAACTCCTGGAGTTCCTTGATCTTCTCCTCTTTCTTTCTGTTCTCTTCTCTCATCTGCTTCTGCAGGAGCTGTGAGGACTCGAACCAGAAATCATAGTTGCCCGCGAAGAGCCGTATCTTTCCGTAGTCAATATCGGCGGTCTGCGTGCAGACTTTGTTAAGGAAATAGCGGTCGTGGGAGACGACGATGACCGTGTTCTCAAATCCGATGAGGAACTCCTCGAGCCACTCGATCGCGCCGAGATCCAGATGGTTGGTCGGCTCGTCGAGAAGCAGGATATCCGGGTTGCCGAACAGAGCCTGGGCAAGCAGTACCTTGACCTTGACCGGGCCCTCGAGCGTTCCCATGATCTCATGGTGAAGCTCTGTCTCAATACCGAGACCGTTGAGGAGAGCTTCTGCGTCCGACTCAGCCTCCCAGCCGTTCATCTCCGCGAACTCGCCCTCGAGCTCAGCTGCTTTTATTCCGTCCTCATCCGTGAAGTCTTCCTTCATGTAGAGAGCTTCCTTCTCTTTCATGATATCATAAAGCCGTCTGTTACCCATGATGACGGTGTCAAGGACCTCGTACTGATCGTATTTAAAATGGTCCTGTTCCAGGAAGGATATGCGGTCACCCGGAGTCACTGTGATGGTGCCGCTCGTGGTGTCGAGCTGGCCGTCTAATATTTTCAGGAATGTGGACTTGCCGGCGCCGTTCGCACCGATCAGGCCATAGCAGTTACCCTCCGTAAATTTGATATTGACGTCCTCAAAGAGGGCTTTTTTTCCGACGCGGTATGTTACGTTGTTAGCAGCGATCATCTCTACTCCTTTAGTTTCAGCTTATATTAATGTTGTTACATCGCAGATTCATCTTCAGATAATGATAAACCATTCCCTTTAAAAACAAAAGACAAATCGGCAGGAATTCAAGCAGTCCTCCTGCGGCGGTTCCTGATTTCCTCCGCCTTTTGCCGCTCTTTCTCAAGCTTCTTTTCGTGGTGCACCTGCCAGCCCGAATAGATGATGAGCAGGACCGTGACCATGGCCAGAACGCCGGTCATATCAACACACACGTCCGTGAACTGTCCTGCCCTGCTGTCGACAAAGGTCTGATGAAATTCATCCGCGCACGCATAAACGAATGAGAATATGATCGATATTGCCATGCTTCTGGTTGCAAGCGTTGTAGCCAGAAACGACAGGAAGAGCAGCAGGAACAGGATCGCGTACTCCGCCATATGAGCTCCCTTCCTCACCAGCGGATGAAGGACTTCGATCATATAGTAATAGTCGTCCGGTCCGATACGAAGTTTCATAAGAATTTCCACGACCTTCTCCGTCACTTTGAGTGACAGGCCCGCGGATGTCTCTCCGACCTGATCCGAGAAAGAAAAAATGACATACATCCAGATAGCTGCAGGCATGAACCAGAAATACTTTCGGATTATCTTCAATCCATCACCTCCTAAAGATACCGGTTCGGTATGAGCCCCAAGCGCAGCCTTATCACACATCCTTTCTCTGTTGTTTTTTCTGTGCAAATGCGGCTGCCTCGCAAAGGGCCTTATATACTACGTAAAACATCGGCACCATGAGGATCTCGCGGCAGAAAAAAATGCAGCGGCTCATGGAAACGATGATTGTCGGAGTATATCCCATTATGACGGATTCCGCAAGCCCGCCGGCATAAAAAGCCGAAGTGACAGGATCAAGTCTGTCATCTATGTACATAAAAAGAAGAATTGTCAGCAGGAAGACATGAAAAATGCCGAAAAAAACCGCGGTCCAGTTAGCGGCGGTAAAGCCTCTCACACTGTCAGGGAAAGCGTAGTCATATAAAAACGGAACTTTATATAGATGGTAAAGACCGTAATAGGCCACCGGCAGGAAGGCTGTGACTTTAAGAAGGATGCTTCTCTTTCTCAGGCAGACAATGACAAATGTGCCGACCGCGGTAATAAATACCGGGAGAAAGAGATCCGTGAGACAGTACCTCAGTGTATAGCTGATGCCCAGGAACAGTCTGTCGCTTCTGGACAGCAGACCGAAATCCGGGAACCAGAAAAGGATCTCCTCGGAATAACGTATAAAATTGCCTGGCGACATTATAAAAAAGAACGTAAGGATCGTACCGACAGCCCAGACGATGAGGGCTGAAATAGAAATCCTGCCTGTCCTTATCGCGGCAGCCAGCACAAGAATTAAGCCCATGGCCGCAAAGAAACCGCCGCTCTGTTCAAAGCCAGCGGCATAGACGGCCGCGCATCCCGAAAGGATCCATGTAAGGCGCGAACTCTCTTCCCCTGTCAGATAAAGCTTCAGCATGGGATAAAGGGCAAAAAGCATGGCAGCGTAACCCCACACATAGAGGACTGCCGCCGTCTTCCAGAAGACACTTACCTCCAGCACAGACTGCTCTGTTCCCAGATAGAAAAAGCCCATGATAAGTATAAGAATGGCCGACCAGGAAAGCCCGCGTCTCCTTGCGGGATTTCGTACGATAAACATCCCCGCCAGATAAAAACAAGCCGCCTGCATGAGCGCGTTGATCACATTTACCAGTCCCGTGCCTATATCCATAAGGACAACAAAAACGGCGTGGGGCAGCACTCTCCCGCTCCAGGTCGTCCAGTACTCCTGAGCCCATATCCACAGATCCGGTCCGTCCTTGGCATACATGCGCATGAACGCGGTATCATCGAGGCGGAGCGGCTGTCCTATGTTGAGGGCAAGGGCGGCAGCGAGCAGTATGAATACCGAGAACCACTGTTCCTCCATCGCGCCGATGACACGCGCCGGATCCATAGCCTTTTTTAAACTGTATCGTCTCATTTACGGCACCATAATCCCGGTCCTTTTTATGACCGGTCCCTCATCTTTTCTCACTGAGATCACACAGACTTCCATCCCACAGGGATCGAAAAACCCGTTTCTCATTTTGGCGGCACTCTTTATACCGAACCGTCTCTCCACGCCCTGAGGCAGAACTGTGTCCGGGAACACTGCGTTCACGTCCGGCCTTACCGACGCTATGGTCTTCAGTCTGTATACATCGACGCCGTCAGTCACCGCAAAACCGGTCTCATTGTAGACACTTGTGACTGTCATCTCCGCACCATAGTTATACCCGGAGTAGAGTTTAGTGTCTGCTGCCCAGCCGCGTATGACAAGCACGTCTTTATTATCTCCCTCATAGGTCACGGACTCTACACTGCATAAAAGCCTGTCATCACACGGCCTGTACTCGTTCAGCTTTGAGACCGACACGCTGTAATGTTCTGTGTAAAACGTACTGACAAGAAGGAGCGCGATGACAGCGCTCACAGCTATCGGTATTAAGTTCATGAAAACTGTTCTCAATGATCCCCGCATCTTCTTGTCTCCGATACATTTTGAGGGTATACTGATATTGTATTTAATCGCAGCCGCGCAGTGATGAGGGTGCTTCGCACCTTGTGCGGCGCGGAAAGAGCGCCGATGCGTTCCTGATTAACCGAAAGGAGTATAGACATGTTCAAAAAACAGCAGAGACAGCTCGACATAATTCTCTCAATCGCGTGTCTTGCATTTATCGCGCTGCTCTCAGTCCTCACTTATCTGCAGGACAGGTAAGCATGATTCCGTTTTCACCGAACACCCGGAGTTCCGACAAGGTTCTCCGGGTCTTTCTTTAAGCAGCGCCGGTCCGGATCTCACATGTCCCGCGTGTCCGGTTTCAGCAGCGCTCTGTCAGCCCATCTCGAACATGATCTTTGTGTAGAGCTCATCACCCATGAGTGTCGCAAATGCCTCCTGACCTTCTTCCAGTTTGTAGACGTGAGTGATCAGATCCGTAGGGTCAAGGCTTCCGTCGGACATCATGGCAATCACACTTTTCCAGTCGTTCACTGTCGAAGAGTAAGACGAATTCCACGTTCCCCTGATATTGAGCTCTCCGCGGAGGATCCGCCAGAAAACATCCTTTTTAATATTGACGTCCTCCACAGGATTGCCGACGATCACGACATTGCCGCCCCGGGCTACGACTCTCATCGCAGTCAGCACCGCGTCCGAATTTCCGGCGCATTCCAGAACAACATCCGCCATTCCGCCCTCAGTGAACTCACGTATGGCTTCCTCCGGATCCCAGATTGACGAGTTTACCACATGGTCCGAATACTGTGACGCATTTTTGATCTTATCTTTCGTGCGGCCGATCAGAATGACTTTGTAAGCTCCGAGGATGCGGGCGATCTTAGCCGCAAGTATCGCGATAGTCCCTGTTCCGACGATCGCGACGACGTCGCCCTTTTTCATCTTTCCGCGCCTCAGCGCGTGCAGCGCGACCGCTGCCGGCTCGCACATAGCTGCCGCGCGGAAATCAAGGTCGTCCGGAACGAGATTGATGTTGAAGACCGGGACACTGATGTATTCAGCAAATGCACCGTCACATCTCGAGCCGTAGTAGCTGTAATGCTCGCACTGAGCGAAGCGCTCTGACCTGCATGGACCGCACTGTCTGCACGGAAGGAGCGGGTATACACCTGCTCTTCTCCCGAGAAGCTCCGGATTTACTCCCTGTCCGAGCTCTACGATCTCACCCGAGAACTCGTGGCCGGGGACTGTCGGAAAATGATATGTCCCATTCTTGAATATCCTGTCCTTGTCGCTGCTGCAGATGCCGCAGTTCCTGATTTTCAGGAGAACTTCACCCTGCCCCGGCTTCGGTGTCGGTATCTCCTTATACACAATTTTTCCTATATCCTCAAGCACAAGTGCCTTCATATTTACCTCCGTCAATCAAATTTCACTGTTTCCTCGACTCCGCCGCAGATTTTCGCGAACCGCACCATATCCTCTTTTGTCGTTATCTTAAAATTGTCGCGGCTTCCCGGAGCTATCCGTATCTTCATGCCGTATTCGAACGCGATCTGGGAGCTCCCCCTGCATCCTGCCAGATATTCGGCATCTGCCTTAAGGTGAGCTTCGTAATACTTGCCGAACAGGTATGATTCCGGTGTCTGCCCGGCAACAATCTGATCCCGGGGCAATTGCCGTCCGATCGTTTTTCCGTCGAACGAAAGATAGCACGTATCGGTGACCGGCAGTGACGGCATCACACCGTCGTAAACGTCAAAGCCTGAAACACAGTCCGTGATAATATCATCGGATGTGCACGGTCTGACCGCGTCATGCACGATTACAACATCTCTATCTGCGGCATGCTCTCTCATTGCGAGCAGGCCGTTCTTGACCGATTCCTGACGGGAATCTCCCGGCTTCGCAAATCCCCGGAACTTTCTGATCCCGCACTTCCGCATCCACTCCTTAATAAAGTCATGCCACTTTTCGTCAGCCACGATCCATATCGAGTCGATGTCTCTGTGGGAATCGAACCGCTCCAGCGTGTAAGCTATGACCGGCTTGCCTTTTACAGTCAGATACTGCTTAGGCACATTTCCTATTGTCATCCGACTGCCCACGCCGCCGGAAACACACAGAAGATGATTCATATATTACCTTTCCGCCCTGCGCCATCTCCGCATGAGGAGGATGTAGACGACAGTGAGAGCCGCCCCCGCAGCGCTAATGATTCCGCCGGACATAAGTCCCGGCACAGTATACTCAAAGCGGATCCTGTTCGTGCCCTGATGGATCTTCACCGCCATAAATCCGTTAACGTCAACAATCGCTGTCTCTTCACCATCAACAAAAGCTTTCCAGCCCGAGTCATTCGGTATGGAGAAGAACGCGTATTTGTCAGAATCCGCGTCAATCGAGACTTCATAACTGTCCGTTGTCTGCAGGACATTGTACGCGCACTCATCCATGTGGTCTCTGCTTATGTCCGAAATGTACTCCTTAAGCGCCGGTCCGTCAGTGAACTGATCATATGGTCTCAGATACTGAGAGACCTCATCCTCCATATCATCCGGTACGATCAGAGTCTTCAGCATAAGTACCGCCCGGTCATCTTCGAAAGTCGCCGCAAAGTCCGACGCTGTCATATAGGTGTTGTAAGTAAAGCCTATAGGCGGCACCGCGCGATCCTCATATACATAATAGGTTGTGTACCGGCCGTTCACGACCTGTACCGGCTCCTCCCCTTCCCTGGGTTTTGTCTCAATGGAAAAGCGGGCAGAAATAAGGTTCATCATACCGTCCGGCGCTTCCGGGCTCTTGACGTCACGCTTGAGTCCGAGAGATTCATAGAAACGGAAGATCGAGCCGGACACCGTGCTGCAGAAATTGGCACTGGCCGGGTAGCCGTGGGAAAGAGTCTCAATATTATCCCGGCTGGTGAAGCGGTATTCCGGCGTTGTGTATTCGATATCCGCGGAAGTCATAAGGCGGTCATATATATGACGCGCGTCCTCCCGATGAGCCAGCTGAAGGAGATATACATCCGATATGGTGACAGTCACCGAGATGACAAAGATCACCGCTGCCAGTACGGTTTTCTGCCTGCTCTTTAGCACCGTGAGTACAAGCCATGTCAGCAGGGTCCCGAGCAGCGCGATCACGCACCAGTAGGCGAAAAGCCCCGGACGATATATTTTGCTCGGCTCGGAATCGCTCCATTTCACCAGTGTAAGGAACAGAATAAAAGCCACCTGAACGGCACCCCAGATGACGGCGCCTCTGGTGATTGCCGCATCCTGCGGTGTTCTGCCGGCCCACCTCTTTTTATCTGATTCCCAACGGTCGAGGACCATGGTCGAGGCAAGCACCATGATATAGTCCGCCATATAATACCAGCGGCAGTAGAGTCCCGCAAAGAGCGAGAACGAGGCGTTGAAAATGGGTACCACTGCCATGATCAGGCAGAATATCAGCATCCTCGTGATCCAGTGCTTTCGATTCTCTGTAATGAACGCGATGACCAGAACAAGTCCGGTGGCCGGGATCCACGCGTTGCATGATGAAAAGTTATTCTTGATCACCGCGCTCTGGTGGGACATGACCTCTCCGGGGAGTATAAGCCCCTTTAGTATGTAGAGATATCTCTCTGCCCCGTAGACCAGCGCTATCGATCCGGTGTAATCCACTCCGATCCGCGGATTCTGTATGACAAAGTAGAAGGCAGGCAGCAGAAGGACCGCGCCGAGCATACAGCCGAGAGCCCCCTCCAGAATGACCTGCGGCAGCCGCCTTATATACTCGCGGAATCTCGGCACAAGATAGCGGATTATATAGTAGGCAGCCATGAAAATGATCTCACCGATAAAGAAGAAGTAATTGACCAGCGCGTTTATGCACACGGCAAATATGAACGGCCCTCTTTTCTTCTCCAGCATCATGCCGTCAAAAGTCAGAATGAGCAGCGGGAACAGCGCGACCACATCGTGGAAATGGTAAAACAGCAGATCCTCGCCCATGAACCCGCAGAAGGCATACAGCATGGAACCGATGACCGCCATCTGCTGGTCCCTGACATATCTCCTCATGCATGCGTATGATGTCAGGCCCGCGACTGCGTACTTGAGTATATAGATCCAGCCGACCACATACATAAAGTATCTGGACGGAAAGAGCAGCGAGAGCCAGAAAGACGGATTTCCGACGACATAGAACATCTGCCCGCCGATAAAGTTGGAACCCAGATCGAGGGACCAGTCCCAGATGACGTTTCCCGCTTTGACGGCATCATTGGCAGCCATTGCAAATGTGATCTGCTGGGAATTAAAATCCCCCGCAAGGGAGAAAAGTCCGCCCTGCTCTATGATCGTCCAGGCAAATGAAAGAACCCCCGCCGCCAGATTAAAGAGGAAAGCCTGCATATAGTAACCGATGAAAAACGCTTTTCCTCTTTTTTTCTGTTTTCCCTTTTGTCCGGATGCCCCCGTCTTTCCTGAAGCACGAAGGATGTTTCCCCATCCCCTTAACATCTTGTCAGCCATATCATCATCTCATAAGCAGCTGCATTTTGTAGAGCAGCCGCAGCATATTCCGGAGTACTGTCCTTATGATCGGATCTTCCTCCTCCAAAATAGTCTTTTTCATTTCATCAAAATCCAGATAATCCTCAAATCTGAGTCTGTCTATATGTTCAAAATAAAAATCCGTCAGAACGCCGTAAGCCTTCTCCTCGATCTCGGTATAAAAATCCATGCGGCCCGTATCTTCTTTTTCCACATTGGAAGTTCCCGCAAAGTTCGTGAGATAGTCAGGCAGTATATCAGAGAGGGCCCGCTGGGGCAGCACGCGCTTTGAGT
Organism: Lachnospiraceae bacterium; assembly: GCA_045112915.1. GTDB lineage: Bacteria > Bacillota > Clostridia > Lachnospirales > Lachnospiraceae > Chordicoccus. The sequence continues at coordinate 32,997 of JBGUIK010000069.1, read as the reverse complement.
CCCCGTCGATATAGAGTCTTCTCGGGACTGTCAGCGCAAAGTCGAGCACCCGGGCGTCAAGGAGTGGGAAAATGTACATGACCCCCGCGTCCGCGCCTGCAGACGCCGCGAGCAGCGTTCTTGACTCCAGAGTTCCGGACAGCAGGTTCTTCTCCGGAGAGACACCGAAGTATTTCATTTTTTTTAGATGGCTGTGCCTCATCTCTTCATCAAATGCAGGCTGGACCACACTGAAATCAAGCCCGTTGGCCCGGAGCCCGTTCCAGGGTTTCCGGGACTCATAAAGATATCTTGCAGTTCTCCTCATGAAGCCGAGATATTTTTTCGGGGATCCGCCTGCCGCGTGGCCGGCAGCCTTAAAGTAGGCTCTGTACTCTCCGGCCTTAGCCAGGTGGAACGGACCGAACCGCATCGAGATTCCCTCATCTCCTCCCCAGCCGGAAAAGACCGCCTGTACGTTGGCATCGGCAAGCACTTCCATCGAATCCGCTATGATGCCTGTCTCGTATTCGCAGATTTCCTCCCGCGCGCCGCGGGACAAGATTTTTTCCTGATTTGTCGCCTCCTGCGCGTTTCTGAAGATGCACGCATTCCCCTTCTCCTCGCAGAATCGGGTGATTACTTCTCTCTCATCGCGGAGCTTTCCGCTCTCCGCCTGTCTTATCTTATAATCCCACGGCGAAGGTGACCAGGTGAATACGACCGGCTTCTCCTCACCTCTTTGATCCGCAAGCTCATCAATGAGCGCGGTGACCATACCGGAGTCAAGTCCGCCGGAGAATTCGCAGCCGATCTTTGTGCCGAGCACAGCTTCATAGCGGATCCTGACAGCGTCCCTGAGGAGCTTTGCCGCCTCATCGTAGTATTCCTCATCGTAGTCGCGTCTTTTCGCCTTTCGCGCTCCGGGAATATAGAATCGCTCGGTATTTGCCTCCCCATTGTTCAAAAAGCGGGTGACGCTTCCGTGTACGGCCTTTTTTACATTTGCAAATGCCGTATCCGTCTCCGAAGCCATCGACCCAAGTGTAAGGGCATCGTAGACCATGTTCTCATTGATCTCAGCCTTTATGAAGCCGAGGTGCAGCATCGGACGGTAATCTGTCGATACTGTGAGACGCCCCTCCGTGCGGACATAGTAGAGCGGTCTCACGCCGATATGATCGCGTATAAGGCGCACCGAGCCGTCGCTGCGGCTTATCAGGGCAGCGGCGAAATCACCGTTCACGCGAAGAAGACCCTTCGCGCCGAGCGTTTCGTATACGAGCACAAGGAGCTCCTCATCGCTGATGTCAGGATTGGCAGATGCAGCTTTCGGCATTTTGCCTTTAGCGCCCCCCTCGGCTAAGACCGCTTTCAGCATTTCATTCCTGTTGTAAATAATCGCGTCACACACAGCAATAAAGCGTCTTGTCATGATGACAGGCTTACCTGAAGGCGTGTCCCGATGCATGCCGGAAATGCAGCTTCCGAGGATCACCTGCCATCCCGCGGCACCGAGGATCTCATAGCCGCGTTCCGCCCTGCCGTAAGCAGCAAGGCCTTCTGTCATATGTTCCGCAGCGCCGATCGCGTCCTCTATTCTGTTTTCTTTTTCACTGATGATTGCAAATATTCCGCTCATTTTTATGCCTCTTGCACACGTCAGTTAGTTACCGGTATTTTTCCTGTACTTTCTGTATTCCGGCATATCCATCAAAATTCCTGCCATTACCGGGCGGTCTGACCTGTCAGGAACCCTGATGTCTCCCGGACAAAATACGTGAGAGCCGTCTGAACGATCACACTTCCCGCGTAATAATACCAGGGCAGGCGGTAGGGAAAGAGCACAAGCCATATGAGGAGCAGTCCGGTGAGAACGCTCAGGAAGTTGGCTGCGAGCAGCCTGACCATAAGATTTCTCCCGGAATACGTCTCTGTACCATAGAGCTTCCACTGCCTGAAGATCAGCACCGTGAGCGCGGCTGCAGGGACACTGGAGACGATCCAGATCTGCATGGGCATCATGGCAGCCCGAAGGAACTTCGTCGGGCCGAAGAATACGATGTCCACGATCTGGAGCATGCCTCCTCCGGTCAGGATCACCGCCATGGCATCGTAGGTCCAGAGAGGACCGAAGAAGCAGATCATACCGCAAAGAGCGCCGAGAGAATTGTGAAATACATCATCGAACTCACCGAGGCCCCTGCCTGTTGCGTACTGCGCAGCTTCCACGAACACAAAAAGGAGCACACAGGCCGCAAAGATACGTCTTTTGTCCGTAATCTTCTTCTTCCACGCTGCCGCTGCCGCAAGATATCCGATCGGCACCGTCAGCAGTATATTGATGACCAGGAGCTGAAATCTGTAAATATCACCTCTCAGAGCTTGCCGTATCGTCCAGAAAGGTACCAGTTTGGCCCTCCGGTCATGGTTTCCCCGAAACAGCAGAGTCTGAGACAGAAAAAACAGCAGATAGATAATGAGAAGGATATAGAGTATCCTCTCATCTGTCAGTTTTCTTCCGTCTCTTGGGTTTTCTTTCTGATTCATCTTTTTTCATTATTTTCCTGTACAGCTTATAAGGCCCGCGCACGATATAGTAAAGAAAAAAGAAACGGTCGCTGAAATGGAATCTCTCAAAATCTTTTTCCGAAGGATCGATCCTTCTTTTCTTTTCCTTTTTCGTGACCAGGCCCCGGCGGTCCATCTCCCCGTCCAGATAAAGCCTGTACGCCTTAAATGTATCGTCCTTGAGTCCGTTCGATCCGGTAAGCACCTTCAGCATTTCCCTGGTGAGCTGGGTCCCGAAGACCGTCCGGGTCTCATTTTCACCCGCGACCAGCGCGGCAAGGCTTTCCGAAGCCTCAAGCGCAAAGGTCATCTTTCTCATGGCTGCGATCTTTTTGACTTTTTCACGGTCGATGAGCGGATGTCGGAAGAGCGCGTCAAAATCGACCAGCCACTTCATCCACATATAGCCGTGGTGCACGCCGTGATAAGCCAGATACACAAGAAGTTCTTCGGCGCAAAAAGACGGAAGGACCTTGCCGTAAAACTCAAGCTCTGACTGCGCGTCATCAATTGTAAGGAGCTCCGCGTTCTTATAATCGGCGACCCTCCAGTGAAGTTCCAGTCGGACACCGTTTTCGGACTCGAAATCATAGTCATGGAATTTCGACTCGTAGACTTCAGTCTGCTTCTCGGTCTCGACATAGTCCTTGAGACATTTGTATCCGTGGGACAGGAGAAGCTCTTTGGCCTCCGCGAGCTTTTCGTGCGGGACTAAAATATCTATATCCGTCGCGACCCGGTATGTCGCGTCCCCGTAAAGGATCTTTGACAGGATGACTCCCTTCATCGGAACAGCGCGGATTCCCGCCCCCTCCATGAGACGGACAAGGCGGACAAGCTCTCCGGACTGCTTCATAGCCGCGATCTTATTCTTGTTCGCGTTCTCATAGAGGCCGCGGATCACATCTGTGACCCCGCTCTCTTCCCCGCTCCTTGTAGCCCGGCCGGCAGTCGGAAAATACTTTTTGAGATTAGACGCGAACAGACCGTAGACCTGGTGAATATAAGAAATCCTCACGCACTCCGCAAGATCAAGTCCCTCGCTAAAAAGTCTTTCCGCCCTCTTAAGGTAAACTTCCGGCATCGGCATGGCCGAGCACAGGAAGACAAATCTCATCTCCCTCGTTATACCGTACTTCATGCAAATACAGCAGTCACCGTGAACTGCTCTCTCCCTTCTGCTCCGGTGACATAGATATCCCCGCAGCGCGTCCATGCATGGGCCCGCATCGCACCGTCTTTGGTCTTCGCGACGCCCATATACACAGTCATTTTTTCATGCAAAAGAAGGCGTTTGGCTACAAACGCCTCCACAAGACATTCATTCTTAAAATGCAGCCTCGGGCACACGATCTTTATAGCCCTGGAGACCGCGAGGATCCGCTCTTTATTACTCCCCGTATACGGCTCGACAGGAACCGAATCCCGGCGTGTTCCGAGTCTTATGCAGATGTCGCGGAAAGCATTTTTGCTGATCAGCCATTTGTAATAAAGCGCCAGAAAAAAGACTCTTACGACGAGGATCTTCAGGCTCAGCGGATACATAAGGAATTTGAGTATCTTCATTTCTCTTCCTTAAAAGCAATACCCGCATCTATAAGTTGAGCAAGAAAGTTCTTCGTCTGCTCCTCGCACACGGACCTTTCCACATCATATATTTCCATCATCTCATCAATGATCTCACCAAAAGTATGCGGCTTCTCTATGATCACCCAGATAGATCCTCCGGTCCTGCCGAGATTATAATACTTGCCTGTCTCTATATCCATCATGACAGTCTCACCGTCCATGTCAGCTGTGATCAGTCCTTCTTTTCTGTAATATACTGTATTACTCATAGATAAATTCCTCCGTTTTATCCCATAATTCTGCTTCTGTCGTTCCTTCGTAGCGGAAAAGATGTGCCTCGGAAAGGTGTGAGGCACAAGACGCGCATTTCTGAAAATGAGTCTGCCTGTCCTCTGCCGTCACGAGCAGGTATGTCCTGTAGGTGTGGATCTGCAGAAGAACTGCCTTCTCGAGGCCGGTCACCTCCTTAAGGAGCGGCCGATCCCCCTGTTCACCCTCTTTCGGGATGAGCTGCAGCACGCCGATGAGCTCCACCATCTCATCGAGAAAGCTGTCGCCGACATCCATCGCGAACTTGGTCCTGCTCTCCTCATGAAATACCGGGTGGTCTTTCATATCCCAGCTCCCGCCCCGGTCGATCGCGTCCTCCCAGAGCTTCTGCTGGGGGAAGGACGGCTCCGCAAGGACCTTACCGTTCTCAAGTCGGATCGGGGTGACGTCGTCCGTCACAAGTCTGTAGCCCCTTCTCAGGGCTTCCGCTGAGAGCGATGACTTCCCGGCGCCCGAGACTCCTGTTATGAGAATTCCTTTTCCGTCTCTCGCCACACAGCTGCCGTGCATGGGGACCGCGCCTCGCTGGTGGAGGATCGCGCCGAGAGCGAGACCCGTGACATAGGCCTGCATCTCCCCCTCCCTTGCCGGATCATCATAGAGGCGCTCGACTCTGATCTCATTGCCGTTCGAGGCATACAGCCTTACAACATTTTCAATTTCCGTCCACATTTCCTTCCTGCCGAGTATGCAGTCAGGCCATGTCCTTATCGGCTCCCTGACAAGTTTCGACGGAGCGGGCGCGCTTATGATCCGCACGTCAGGATTATCGGTATCCGGTGCTTTCCTCATCTGGGCGAGCGGAAAATCGCTGCTTATTATGAGGCCGAAGCCTTTCATAGTGTATGTCATTTAACCATCCTTCATTCTTCCGAGATAACTGTCCGGATCCGCGAGCAGCTCATCGGCTGTTCCCGACTCGCTGAGACGGCCGTCCGCAATGACGAGTATATCATCTGCAGTCTGTATTGTCGATACGCGGTGGGCTATGAGAATTACGGTCACATGGTCCGTGAGGCAGGCCAGTACGTCCGCGATCAGTTTTTCATTTTCAAAATCGAGAGCGCTCGTCGCCTCATCCAGTATGAGGAGTTCCGGATCGCCCGCAAGAGCCCTGGCAAGCACGATCCGCTGGACCTCGCCGCCGGAGAACATAGCTCCGTCATCCCCCATCCTGAGATCAAGGGGCAGGACTTCACCGTCAGCCTTGCGTACAAGGAACTCCCACGCACCGCTCTGTTTGAGAGCAGATATGATCTTTTCATCGCTGATTCCCGGGTGAAATCTCGCAATGTTCTCCCTCACCGATGCGTTCAATATCATCGGGTTCTGCGGCACATAACATATTTTGTCCTTGGCGACCGAAATTTTTACTTCGCCGGATCCCGGACTTAAGAAACCGAGTATGAGGTCGACTGCCGTAGATTTGCCTGCGCCTGACGGACCTGTGAGTGCTGTGATCGTGTTATTTTTGATTTCAAATGTCACGTCCTCCAGCGCATTCTCCACAGCACCTGCATAGGAGAAGCTCACGTGGGAGAACGACAGGGCTATGCCATCCGGCAGGTCAACACCAAACTCACCCTCCGTATTAATCTTCCGGTCTGACTTCATTCCTTCCGATTTCTGACGCACATCTTCCATGACACGGTAAGCCGGGAGCGTTTCCCTGATTCCCATGATGTACTCCTGTGTCGATGGGAGCAGCGGCCATATCCTCATAAATACATATAGGACGATGACAAGGTGCGAAGTCTCAATCTCAAGGAAGTAGACCGCGCCGAAGAAGATCACACTGATGAGAACAGCCTCACCGATCGTAGACAGCATGCGCGGCCTTGCGACATTGTCCGCAGACATGACCATCGTATGCTCGAGATCCCTTGACGCCCTGTCAAAGCGACTCGCTTCCTCCTTCTCGATGCCGTAGCTCCTGATTTCCTTAAAACCCGCCAGCTGGGTCTTCATCTCTGCCGTGAAACGGTCATATTGGGCAGTCAGTTTATTCCCGATCTCTTTCGACCTCTTCGTAAAAGGTCTGAAGAAGACAAAGAAGATGCCTCCCGCACAGATGACGAAAAGGGAAAGCGGCACTGACATGGCAAATGCCACGATGAGTTCCACCATAGCTGTCGCTATGTTGGTCAGCATACAGAGGAAATAATTGACAGTGGTCGTAAGCCTGGGAATCTCATTTACCATAGCGTCCATATGCCTGGCCTGGCTGCCAGTGATATAGCGCTCCCACGGCGTATCCATAAGGCAGTTGTAATACTCTTCCCGCATGTCGGCTGTAAAATTGGACGCCAGCTGCATGCACTGGACCCGCATTTTCCTGTGAGCGACTGCCTGGACCAGCATGATAACGAAAAAGAATCCCAGAACAAGGATAAGTCTTATGAGAAGCGGCTGCTCATTCAGTTTCGCTGCGGCAAGGCTGAGTCCGAACGGCAGAGTCGCGTCCGAGCTCGCTCCTCCTATATTCAGAATGCCAAGAATAGGGATCAGGGTCAGTATGGTCACGCCCTGCAGCAGTGATGAGACGATCATGAGGACCAGTGTCCACACAAAAAGTCCTGCGTCTTTTTTCAGAACGTCCCGAAGCACTGCCCCCAGTTCATGTATCATCTGTCTCTGTCTCCCAATTCCCCGGATTGTTATCATCGTATCCGGCAAGTGTCTGATTATCAGCGCTCTCCTCAGAGTACGCAAATTCTATCTTTCTGATATTGTGCTTATCCCGGTTCCCTTCAGCAGGCGGCTTCATATACTCGCCGTAGAATCTGGAGAGGAATTCGTCATAAAGTCTCGGGCCGGGCAGCATGAGATCCTCAAATTGATATCTGCGGGCACGCTCTCCTCCCCAGACATTTTTGGGAACGATCTCGCGGTACGCGTATGCGCCGAATACATTTGCACCTGTACTGCTGCCGTCCCATCCGAAGCGATGAAGCTTTTTATCGATTTCCCAGAGTATCTCCTTTGTATCAGCTCTCCTGCCGAGATTCACTCTCTTTGCGGCCGCGATAATGAGCCGCTGATAAAGAGGTCTGCCCGGCCTGTTAAGATTCACCAGATAATCGAAGCATGACAGATGATATCTGAGCCTGGTCCACATAAGGGATGTATAGTGCAGGTATCGGAAGAAGGGGATATTCGGGTTCCCGTCGAGCGGAAATATGTCGATCCAGGCGGACTCGACGATTTCCCTGCCCCCCGAGGCATTATACACGCGCACACGGTTGTCCACGATACGGCTGAAATACCGGTTATAGTCTTCCTTGATCTTGAAATTCAGATACTCAAAGTGCTCCGGAAGACCCTTTCCTCCCGAGAGAAGGTCGAACAACCGGTCATAGTCTTCTCTGGGCATACCGATATCCACATCATCGTCCCAGGGAATAAAGCCGCGGTGCCTGACTGCCCCGAGCATGGTTCCTCCGATCATGTAGTAGCGCAGATTTTCCTTCTCACAGATGTCCATAAATACACGAATGATCTCAAGCTCTGCCAGCTGCAATTTTCTCAAATTGGATTGAACTTCTTCGTTATACATCATTGACCCTCTCTTCGTCTGCGGAATATGTCTCCCCAGACGTCCATACGATGTGACAGCTTCTGCGGGATCGGTTTAATCACGGCGGACTTAAGCTTCTCATCATCGCTGCTCACTGCTTTCTGCTTCTGTACTGCTGCATAAGTTCCCGGAAGATTCGCAAACGCAAAAAGAATGAACGGATCATACCAGGACTCTAGGAAGTGATGATCAATACAGGTCGTCGCAGCGATGAACGCGATGATCAACGCGATTTTCGGCTGTCTTCTCTTTACTGCTCTCATCGCGATATAGGCAAATATTCCTACTGCGATTGTCGTGAGAATCGGACCGTACATAATGAGCGCCTGCATATAGCCGACGTCGACAAAGTTATAACCTACTGTATTATTGAAGTTGATGACTCCATGTCCCTGCTGGAAAAGGTATGTGCCGAACGGCTTGATCCCGAAAATAAGGACGTTATAATATGCCATGGCAACCCGGTGAGTAAAAATGCTGTCGACCCGGCTCCAGAAAGGAGTCCTTTTGTAGCTCATGATAAAGAAGTATACGAATACGTATAGCACAGGCATGGCCATGGGCAGAAGTTTTCCGCACCACTTTGCCTCAAAAAACCTCGTTTTTGCATTCACATAGAATATGATGCCGGCCGCGGCGATCAGAATAGCGTCCACACGAACGTCACAGAAATAGAGGATCGCCCAGCCTGTCAGAATGTAAATCAGAGTGTGGATCCAATTGAACTTCTTATCCAGAAGATAGGCAACGCCCAGGTAAGTGTAGAATACGCGCGCACCGAAATCCGTGGGATAGATAAATCCCATAGCATTCCTGGTCTTACCACCGAATACGATCGAGTGGCTGACACCGGATATGTCATTCCCGGTCGCTCTTAAAAAAATTCGGTTCGTGATTACACCCGTAGCGGTGAAAAGAATCGTGATGCCTATAAGAAACAAGCCTATATAAGTGAAAGCTTTAACGATTCTGTCAGACCTGATCCCTCTCGCCCCTATGATAAGGAAAAAGAGGTCGATACTGTAGGTATACCCTGACGACAGATAGCACACGATTAGAAGGAACATCATGGCTCCGTAAAGTAAAAGCCGCTTCAGCGTGAACTTCTCGACCATAATGATCTTCACGATTACTGTTGAATAGAGAAGCGCCCTGGCAATCATTCGGCTTCCGTCGCCCAGAGGCAGGAACTCTATGAACATAGTTGTCGTGAGGAAGAGGGAGATATAGTAAAATCCCGCTCCGATAAAGAAGATCATTTCGGACGGTGTGAACAGTATCGCTTTTTGTTTGTTATCAAGATATGATGCTGTCTTCACTCATGCCTCTTTCATTTCGTCCGCAAGAGCTTTTCCTACGGCACGTTTTGTGTATTCTCCGGCTGATAGCAGCCGGCCAACTGCCTGCGCGTTCTCACGCAGGGCGCTATATATTTTCTCGTCCATGCTCCCGATAATATCGCTGATTTCATCGAGAGATCCGACGGTCACGCCGCATTCATGCGCAAGGATGAACGGGGCGAGAGCCGCTTCCTTCCAGATGATGACCGGAAGGCCGGATGCCAGATACAGAGATGTCTTGTGCGGATTGTTGACGCGCAGGTATTCCCCATACACGCCCTCACAGTTCTCGCAGGAGGGCCCGTCCCAGACAAGTCCGAATCCGCCTTCAAGTTCGTCCGCGATCTCCTCCGCCGGAAAAGAGCCATAATAGACCGCGCCTCTCTCCACATTAAGCTCGGCAGCTTTCTCGGCAGGCACCGCGTTCCCGGCGAAATTGACGCCGAAAAGGTTCCATCTGACATCCCCCGGAAGCCGATAAACGTAGCCGGCCTTTATCGGAGTCAGATTTCCGGCGATGACCACACCTGCGTTTTTTTCCCGGGGATACGCCCGGACCTCACCGTTCAGGTAATCGAATATCTTGAGATCAATCAGCTTTTCGGCGGGGATATTCATTGTTTCCCCGACCATTTTCCTCATACGGTCATTATGAACGATCAGCCTGTCAAAATACTTAAGGCACTGCACTTCCTCAAAGTACTTGCGCAGGCGGTTCTTTAGTGACTTGTTTCTGCGCCTGGAACCGCGGATCGCTTCGACGTCGTGCAGAACAGCGATCAGAAAAACCCCTCTCTTTTTGAGAGACTTAAGGACCTGATAGAGGAAAAGAGAGTGGTTCACCGCGGGGAACTGCACAAGAAGCACATCACCGCGCGCGAGACTTCTCGTTTTTCTCTCCCACTCCCGCTTCGCTTTCAGGTGCTCACCGATCTGTACCGGAACCGGATGATCCATCCATCTTCCCGTGTCAAAATTTATATTCAGCTTGCGAAATGTCATATCCGTCCCGCCTTCGGTCAGAATACGGGTGATATCATCTCTCGCCTTCTCGCTCGCAAGTCTCTTTTCGTTATCTGTGAAAGCCGTCTCACAGGCTATATAACAAGTGCCTGACAACTCAAAGCCCCTCCATCTTTTGCCAACGTCTGTCGGGTTGGGTCATATCGCGCTCAGAATGTTCTGCGCCCACATCCTGTCGGGTTGGGTCATATCACACTGAGATATACTTCAAGGATTTTTTCGGTCATATGTCTCGATGTAAAGCGCGACATTGCGCAGTCGTAGGCTTTCTCCGTCATATCAGGATACATGGCTCCGTCGCTTTCAGCGAGTTCGTCAAGAATCCCGCTCCACGCTTTCACGTCCATGGCATCATATCCAAGACAGATATCCTTCATCTCCTCATAGCCTCCGGTCTTTGACCGGGCGACCGGCACTCTCATGAAGAAACCCTCGAGTGCTGTCATGAGAAAGCTCTCCTCAGTGCTCGGCGCAAGTAAAAGATCCGACATTCCGAGAATATCCCTCGTATATGTCCAACCGGTAAAGCGAAAATGCGAAAGCACGCCGAGCTCTCTGAGCTCCCCGATCAGAGTATTGTAGAAAGGCACTTCGCGCCTTCCGGAACACAGAATAACAAGCCTGGCCCTTTTCTCGGGAGAAAGAGCTGCAAGTGCCCGCCCTATGACAACATGATTTTTTCTGGGATCAAATCGCCCGTGCATGCAGGCGACCCGGCTGCCCGCAGCAATGAAATATCTCTGATGCAGTACCGCTTTTTCCGCATCGGTGAGCGGCAAAAGGGTTGACGGGTCTACCCCGTTCTGGACGACGCGGATCTTTGTTTCCGGAATGCGCAGCCCTTCCATCATAAATTTCTTTGACGCGCCGGACACAGCTATATTCAAGGCGGCGCCGCCGGCCAGGGCTCGGTGGAAAATATCTGTCTTCAGAGACAGTGAATGGCAGGTGAACACGCACGGCACCCGGACACCTGCGCATTTGAAATAAAACACGCTGTCTCTCCCGTGACAGTGGATAACGTCAAACTTGTATTCCCTGACTAATTTCTTAATGATGGCGATGCATCGTAACTGGGCGGCAGGGCTGTGGTCGCTGATCGGTGCGAAGAATACCCGGCCTCTCAGCAGTTCAGCGCACATTCCGCCATCCTCCGCCGAAGTGAGCAGGAAGACGCAGTGCCCCATAAGAGTGAGCTCTCTTGCCAGCGTGTACACATGTACCGCTTCTCCCCCGGCCCTCACCTTAGTGGACGCGAGCAGAATATTCAGTTTCTTCTCTGAAGATGCTCTCATATTTGTTCTGCCTGCCCTCACAATAGTCCATAGATATTATGATTATACTAGCATTGGGCTGAATAAGGAAGCGAAATTTTCTCAGGTTACTGGCCGAGTAACAGTTCAGACAGACTGTATCGGAGTTTCATTTACTGTCGCAAGCATCATCTTCATCGAAAAACGCAGGTCCTCCCCTACGAGCCAAAAAAGCTAACGCTTTTTGGTCTCTCAGTCGGACCTGCAATATTTTTCTCACGAAGATGAATGCTTTGCGCCAGTAACGACGTATACGAGCAGCCTGTCTGAACTGTAATACCGCCGACACCCTTGATGCGCCCCTGCCTCATGGATATGAAAAAGATGGCAGCATTCTTACGAATGTCTGCCATCTCTAAAACTGCGTATTCGATTATGCTGCGGTGACCCAATCCCACGGGTCCTCGATCTCAATGGTCGGTGCCGCTGTCGGTTCCGTAGACTCTGCTGTCTGTCCGGACTCATCTGTTCCGGAGGAAGCCGTCGCGGATTCAACGGTACTCTCAGAAACTACTGACTCTGTATCAGATGATGCATCGTCTGCTGCCGCCGCAACGGACCCGGTATCTGACGGCAGGAAGCCTGTCGCATTCACCTTATCTGTGTAAGCGGAACTTCCGTCACCGTAGAGGATGTCCTCAATGATCGGGAGCGTTGTCGCAAAATCCGGTACCAGAATCTCATGGTCGATCGTGAACAATCCGTCGAACGGGATTCTTGCGCTCTGCAGCTTATAGCCCGAAAGACTCATGATCGTCGGAATAGAACCGAATATCTTCGACTCCGGAATGTTATGTGTAACAAACGGAAGGATCCTGCGGACAATGGATGCTTTCTCCTTGGTGCTCGCGCCGGCGATCTTACCCATGATCTGCGCAAGGATGACTCTCTGGCGCTCGGTTCTTCCGAAATCGGAATTTCCTACACTTCGGATCCGGGCATAGCCTACGGCCTGATAACCGCTCATGTGGACATCGCCGCTGGTAAGCAGGAAATGCTGCTGCGGGTCTTCGCCGTTCAGCCGGGCCATCTCACTGATATAGCCGTTGGCAGCCTGCATCTCAGCATCGGAGATTCGGAGATCGACGCCGCCGAGCAGGTCGATGATCTTTATCATTCCGTTAAAGTCTACCCACGCGTAATTATCGATCGGAATTTTATAATTGTTCTCAATCGTGGTAACGAGAAGCGGGCAGCCGCCATACGCGCATGCGGCATTGAGCTTGCGGATACCGTGGCCGGGAATCTCAGCATAGAGGTCACGCATGAAGGACATCATCGTGATGGTTTTCTTCGTGCGGTTGAAGGAGAGAAGAATATTGCAGTCGGCATTACCGTACCAGCTGGTATCTCTTCGGTCAACTCCCACCAGCAGAAGATTGTAGACATCTTTTCCGCCGACCATTTCAACATCGGCTGCTTCCATCTGTGCTGTGACTGTCTCTGTAAGCGCGCTCTCATCCTCGGCAGTAAGGCCGGTATCTTCGACCGTGGCTGCCAGTGCGAGATTGTCCGTGTTCTCGGCAATCTGCGTATCGGCAATGAAGTTAGCCCTGTTGTAATATGTGTGCATGACCACGAATCCAGCAATGAAGAGTATTGCCAAAATTGCCGCGATCGTACCGAATATCATAAAGCCAATGTGCTTTCTGGGCTTATCTTCTGTCAGATCATCATCGTCGTCATCATCGTAATCATCGATGTCTTCATCATCCTCGTCTAAAGACTCGGATCTGATGCGGTCTCTGACGAACCCGGCAGAGTTATCCTCCGTGTGGCTGACAGCCGATGAAGCTGTGTCCGAGACATCTCTGAAGCTCGGCGTATAAGCAGCCTTCTTTTCCGGTCTGGCTTCCTCCGGCTCTTCCGGGGCTGTCGTCACTTCTTTGGCTTCGGCGTCCGCCACAGGTGCCTGGTAGACCTCCTCTTTTCTGCTGTCCGCTTCAGCTTTGGCTGATATGGCGCTCTTTTTCTGAGCTTCCTTGATATCCTCCTCGAGCTGATCTGATGCGTTCGGCCCGATCTCGGAAAACTCCTCGGAATTTCCCCTCGCAATAGCCGCAGCCTCGGCCACATTTCTGGCAACAAACTCGAGATCTTCTTTTCTTCGGTTGGAGACGACCCTGTCCTCTCCCTCCTCGTCGAGTGTCCGCTTAACATCCTCAACGGATGTGGCCTCACACTGCTGCTGCACTAAATCGATGCGCTTCATGCGATCCTCGTTATTATGCTGAAGGATCCGAAGAAGCATGAGCTGATAGGTCTCATCGTACCAGGCTTCCAGCTCCTCTTTCGACATGGAAGCCACATGCTCTACTCTATCATCTCCATCCATATTGTTATTCCGGATGTTGAAGTTATAAAGCATGAACTCGATGTTGCTGAAAAGTCTGACATTTCCGGGACTTCTGTTGTCGGTATAACTCTCGATCGTATCCCCCATGGCGTTCAGAATACTCTTCTTCCGCTCAAGGTTGCCGGACACCGAGTAGCTGTTATACTCGATGATCGCGTCGATCGCGGGATCGTGAGATGTCTCTGCAACAGCGTCCATGGCGACGTCCTTGGTCACCAGGTAGATGACTTCCTTATCGGAAATGTACTTGACATCATACTTCAGCCTTGCCAGCAGTTCTCTGATCCTTGACAGGAGGACCGTGTAATTTCTGAGGTCAAAATCATAACCGCGGGTCTCATCCGCATTAAAGTTTCTTCGGCACAGCTCAGCGATATTCAGTGTGTACTGCAGATATGTCAGGATCTCATTCTTTGTCGGATCCGGCTTTGCCAGAATTCCGTCAATATTGAGCCCCTGCCGCATCGCGTCTGTGTCCGAGCAGCCTTCCTTACCCTTCCAGGAATAAAAATACTTTTTGTCTACAAAATTCTCTATCGAGTATTCCTTGAATCCGTAGGACAGGATATGGCTCTGGAAAATCATTTCGATCTGTATCATCGCGTCATGATAGTCGAAATACTCATCTTTTTTCCTGCCGGTCTGCTTACCGCCAGCCCTTCCGGGCTGTTTTGCGCCGGCTGTCTGATCCGGTCTTGTCATATCCGGATTGACATTGTCATTGATCTGTTGATCATTAGCCATTCAAACGCCCTCTACATTCTCCAGGCAGTATATGCCCATTAACAATAGTATTACATAATCTTTGTTATAATAGCACATATTTCCACCTTTGCAAATAAGCACTTTAAATCTCATGTTATTTTTCTTATTTTATACGGAAAAGATCAGGTCGTCAGCTTTCCCCGGTCATCTCTCATGATGCCGCCATAAAAGAATGCTGCCGCAGCTTGATGCAGTTATCAAGTGCGGCAGCATTCATATTCTTCTTTGCACAATACTCATGGCTTCAGTCGTGAGATACGCATGCACATTAATACTTGCGTTCATCGTGAGTACGATCTGCCGGTCAAAGCCGCGAACAATCTGCGTCAGAAATTACGCCTGAATTATTCATTTTCATCAGGTATCACTACCTCTATAGAGAGTTCCTTAAGCTGTTTCTCGTCGACTGTACCCGGAGCCTTGATCATCAGATCGGACGCATCCTTGACCTTCGGGAACGCGATGACGTCGCGGATCGAGTCGGATCCGGTGAAGATCATAGCCATACGGTCAAGGCCGTAGGCAAGTCCCGCATGGGGAGGAACACCGTACTTGAAAGCTGTGAGAAGGAAGCCGAACTGCTCCTCTGCCCTTTCTTTCGTAAAGCCCAGGACTTCGAACATCTTTTCCTGCACTTCATCGATATGGATACGCACGCTTCCGCCGCCAAGCTCCGTACCGTTCAGAACGATATCATATGCTTCCGCGCGGACAGACCCGGGATCCTCATCCACATGCTCCCAGTCAGAAAGGACCGGCATCGTGAACGGATGGTGCATTGCCATATAGCGCCCTTCTTCATCCGACCACTCAAGGAGCGGGAACTCGGTGATCCATACAAATTTCAGTTCGCGCTCATCATAAAGCCCCAGCTGCTTTCCGAGCTCGAGACGCAGCGCGCCGAGAGCTGCACAGACGACTTTGAACTTGTCGGCCGCGAAGAGAAGCAGGTCACCGTTCTCGCCGCCCATAGCGGCAATCAGATTATTCATCTCATCTTCTGTCATGAACTTGCCGAAGGATGACTTGACTTCACCATTGTCCTTGATCGCGATATAGGCCATGCCCTTGGCACCGTAGGTCTTTGCGACCTCAGTCAGCTTATCGATCTTCTTTCTGGCCATACCGCCCTGGCCCTTGACATTGAGTCCGCGGACGAAACCGCCGGCAGCGAGCGCTCCGGTAAACACACCAAAACCGCAGTCCTTAACAACATCGCTGACATCAGTTATAGGCATTCCGAAACGAAGATCCGGTTTATCGGAACCATAGAGATCCATGGCCTGCTTCCAGGGCATTTTCTCTATACCGTTCGCGGCGACCTCAGCCGCAGCCTTCTCAGCTGCAACAGCGAGGGACTCATCCATGCCGAGATCGCGATA
The DNA here is from genome assembly GCA_045112915.1 of Lachnospiraceae bacterium. Classification (GTDB taxonomy): domain Bacteria; phylum Bacillota; class Clostridia; order Lachnospirales; family Lachnospiraceae; genus Chordicoccus. The sequence continues at coordinate 16,792 of JBGUIK010000069.1, read as the reverse complement.
GATTTTCGGCAGACGCGCCAGGATAAAGGCGATCAGACGAGTGTTGACGTCCATGACGTCTTCCTGCTGCACGAAGGAGAGCTCCATATCAATCTGGGTAAACTCCGGCTGACGGTCAGCGCGGAGATCCTCATCCCGGAAGCATCTTGCGATCTGATAGTAGCGGTCATAGCCTGAGCACATGAGCAGCTGCTTGAAAATCTGCGGGCTCTGCGGCAGAGCATAGAAACATCCCGGATGTACACGGCTGGGAACGAGATAATCGCGGGCACCTTCCGGCGTGCTGCCGATAAGGTCCGGTGTCTCGATATCGAGGAATCCCTCTCCGTTCATAAATTCATGGACAAGCGCAACAAGCCGGCTCCTGAACATGATCTTTTTCTGAAGCTCCGGCCGGCGAAGGTCAAGATAGCGATAGCGAAGGCGAAGGTCTTCTCTTGTGTCAATTCCGTCAAGCACATGGAAAGGCGGTGTCTGAGACTCGCTCAGTATTCGAAGAGAATCACCTGCGACCTCCATTGTTCCGGTCTTCAGGTTCGCATTTGCGGCACCCTCTCTCTTTCTAACTGTGCCGGTGACTGCGATACAGTACTCACTGTGCAGAGATGCCGCCTTCTCGTTTCCTTCAAAGATGACCTGCATGATGCCGGTGCGGTCTCTCAGGTCAACAAATACGATGCCGCCCTTATTGCGGCTCTTTGCGACCCATCCCATGAGTGTCACCTGTTTTCCGATCATATCTTCTGTGACCTCGCCGCATCTTGCCGTGCGTACGAGACCCTTCATTGATTCAGCCATTATATCCTCCAATTAGTCAGCGAAAAATTCTCTGATGTCTGTATAACCTTCCTGTGTAAGCTGTTCTTTCTGAAATTTTTTATTTTTCTTCATAATAGAGATCCCGACAGCCTTTCCGGCATCTCTCTCCTTCTGCGCTTCTGCAAATACTTCCGCGAGCCTGTCCGAAGGCATCTTCTTTTCAATGAGGAAAGCTACCTTTTCTTTTGCGTCCGGAACTTCGAATCCGCGCTCGAGGAGCAGCATTATGATGCGCTCGAAGCCGATGGAAAAACCTACTGCCGGTGTGTCGTGACCGGTAAACTTGCCGATCATCTCATCATAGCGCCCGCCTCCGCCGACAGAGCCGCCGAATTCATCCATTGCAATTTCGAAGATCGGACCCGTGTAATAGCTCATGCCGCGAACCAGGGTCGGGTCGAACTTGACCTTAAAATCTGCCGTCTTGACCTTATCAACAACGGAGATAATTTCCGGGAGCGGTGACCCCTCCATGAGGACCGCAGGATCAACGTTCTCATCGAACTGGGCAAGGTAGGCTGTAACTTTCTCCTCGGAATAGCTCTCGAGCAGCTCTTCTCTCACGCCGTCAAGACCAATCTTATCCATCTTATCGAGAATGATGAAAACTCTGTCATAATCAGCCGGCTCAAAGCCTGCCTTCGAAGCCATGGTCTTCAGTATCTTTCTGTCATTGATGCGGATCGTGAAATTATGGAAATCCAGTTTCCCGAGGACTGTCGTCGTCGCAAGGATGAGTTCTATTTCAGCCAGACAGGACGGATCGCCGAGAATATCGATATCGCACTGAGTGAACTGGCGGAAGCGTCCTCTCTGCGGACGGTCCGCGCGCCATACACTGCCAATCTGCAGAGCTTTGAATGGAGACGGCAGGTCATTCATGTGGTTTGCGTAATATCTTGAAAGCGGAAGGGTCAGGTCGTAACGCAGACCACTGTCCGTGACATTCTCCTCTGTTGTGGCTTGGGAGAGATCAAGTTTCTCACCGCGCTTCAGAATCTTGAAAATCAGCTTTTCGTTCTCTCCGCCCTGCTTTGAGAGCAGGTTCCCGATGTGCTCGACTGCCGGTGTCTCAATTGATGAGAAACCGAATTCCGCGTAGGTCCTGCGGATCAGCTCCGTCACATACATACGGACCGCCATCTCGGACGGAAGAATATCTTTCATGCCGTTGACCGGCTTCTTCTTAAGTGCCATAGTTGTTCCTCTTTCTTTTATGTACTCTTGCTCTGCCCGCCTTCAGGGGACATTTCCGCATGACCGTGGGAAGGCTTCCATCTTGCGTACCGCACGTATGGTCTCTTGTTCCTGACTGCGAGTGCCGGACACAATTCCTCGTCCGAATCAGGGATATATACCTTATAGGATGTCCCGACTCTGTGCACGACCCGTTCAAATGCCAGAAATACCCTGAGATCGAAACAGCTGATATCCTCGATCATCAGAGCCATTGACTCCTCCTCGGAGAAACGGCTCCTGTAGGGCCGATCCGAAGTGAGTGCTGCATACACGTCGCATACGCGGATAATTCTGGCTCCTATGGGGATGCTGTCACCGGACAGTCCGTCAGGATAGCCGGAACCGTCATAATTTTCATGGTGATGGCGAATAATTGTACACACGTCCTCGCTCACCCCATAGTTCTTCAGGGTCTGAGAAGAGAGCACCGGGTGCATGCGCACATATTTCATCTCCTCAACGACGAGCGGGCTTCCCGGTCTTATGTCCGCGTACAGATAGCTGGCAAGCCTGAGCTTTCCTATATCATGGAGGAGGCCTGCGAGCGCGATGCGCTCTTCCGCTTCTTCGGACATGTTAAGTTCCCTTGCGACCTCACGCGCAAGGCGGCTCACATAAATTCCGTGTGCAATTTCCTCTGTGAGATTATAGTCTACGATCTTACCCATAGTTTTCCACTGCTATAGAACTGCATTGCCGCGGGCATCCAGTTTTAAATCATACCATCTGCGTGTTTTAATGTAAAGTGCGGATGCTTTTTTAAGAGAGGAGGTATAGCGTTTTTCGATGAAGATGATGTTTGCGACGGCCTCCGGGACCCACGGGCAGCCGGGCTGTTCCCGCACGTCGCTGCCGGCAGCAAAGCATCCATCTTCGTGAGAAAAGCATTGCCGGTCCGACCGAGAGATCAAAAATGCGCAAGCATTTTTAAAGCTCGCAGGGAAGGACCTGCGCTTTTCGATGAAGATGGTGTTTGCGACGGCTTCCGGGACCCGCGGGGAGCCGGGCTGAATTATTCAGCTTCCATTCGGGCGAGGTAGGTCTTTACATCTTTTGGGTTTATGATCCGCTCAATGAGACCGTCCGGAGAAATGGTCTTGGATGAGGCCCCAGCTCCGAAAGCTCGGATTTCCTGCTTCTCCTCCATAATGAGGATGTTGTAGAGACATTCCTTTCCGGGCTTCGCAAAACCCGTGTTCTCCAGCCCGCCTTTCATATTTTTCTGGCGGTAGAGATAATATGGGAACATACCCATACGCTCCGCATACGCGTAGGCCATATTGATGATCGTCTCGGAGTTGACGAACTCGAGGCCTGCGTATCGGCTCATATCCTCTATCTCCCCTGCCCTGTGAGCTTCCTTCAGGGCTTTCGTGAGTCTTGAAGCCCGCTTGACCGCTAGCGAGTGGATCGTCAAAGAGTCCGGATCGAGTTTTTCAATCTCTCTTAATGTGTGCTCAACGTCCGCGGGTTCCTCCCCGGGCAGACCGAGGATAATGTCCATATTAATGTTGTCAAAACCGACTTCCCGGGCAAGCGCATAAGCCCTCTTCGTATCCAGGACTGTGTGATGGCGCCCAATGAGATCCAGCGTCCTCTGGTTCATGGTCTGCGGATTAACAGATATCCGGTTGATACCGTGGGCTTTCAGGACCTCAAGCTTCTCCCTCGTTATTGAATCCGGACGGCCTGCCTCGACGGTTCGCTCACCGCAATTGGCAAGATCATACGTATTTTCTGCCGCAGTGAGCAGGCGGTCCAGCTGAGCAGCGGTCAGGGACGTCGGAGTGCCGCCTCCGACATAGAACGTGACCGGCGCAGGATATTTCTTCTCCGGTGGATTGTATTGTCTTCGGGGCTCACTGACAGGTTTCTTGGGACCCCGGTCGGGCAAAAGCACAATCTCCGGAAGCTCTTTGCAGTGAATGTTCGTATAGAGTTCCTTTTCAACTGCGTCAAGATATTCATCCATCCGGTCCTGCCACAGGGATACCGGTGAAGCGGAGAATGTGCAGTAAAGGCAGATCGACGGACAGAACGGAACATGCAGGTAGAGGCTCATACTGCCCTCACCTGTCGGCACTCCGCGGAGCAGCCGCATTTCGTTTTTAGCGACCTCAAGGGAAAGTTTTGCCTTAGCCCGCGAGACAAGATAAGTCTCCATCATGCTGTCAATGATCTGCGCATCCGCCATGCCTTCTTCCAGCATTTTCATCGGAATTTTGGTCGGACGAATACCCGACAGCGTACCCCATGGCAGTTCATGCCCCGTATAATCACACAGAGTCCGATAGAGCGAACGCTTCAACCCGTCCTTTGTCTCTTTTCTGTGCTCATATTCCGGTATGGTGACAAAAAACTCAAGATCTTTCGGCAGGCTGCATTTTTCAGTCTCGTCCTCCGTATATATGCTGACATCATCGTCCGGAAAGAATGCCTTCACGAGCGAATGCATATCATACATAAAGTCATTTCTGCTCAGTCTTACACCGACCTTCATAGATCCTCCAACGCTCCATTATGCAAATCCTTTGATTTTCTTTTCATACCCGATCGTAGTGCTCCTGTTATGGCCGCAGAGCACAGTGACATCGTCCGGCAGTTCAGTGAGCAGACGGGTGAGAGACGTCACCATATCCCGGTCGTTTCCGGTAGGAAGATCGGTTCTGCCATAGCTTCTGAAGAACAGTGTGTCACCGGCGAAGAGAACTCCCTGGTCTTCATAATAGTAACAGACACTGCCGGCTGTGTGACCGGGTGTGTGCATGACAGCGCAGCTAAGACCTGCCAGTTCAAGTACTGTTCCTTCGCTGACCAGGTGGTCCGGTTCGACTACGATTTTTTTCCCGTAGCAGTAGCAGTTGAGCTTGTCATCTTTGAGCATGGCCGCGTCTTTTTCCCCAATATAGACCTCGATCTCAGGATAAGCGTCCCTCAGCCCGTTGACTGCAAGAATGTGGTCATAATGCCCGTGGGTGAGAAGGATGGCGACCGGCTTTCCGCCCAGCTCGCGGATCTTTTCAATAATTTCATCCGTACTTCCGCCCGGATCGACAATAATCATATCGTGGCTCTCTTCGTTCAGTATCAGGTAGCAGTTGGTGCAAATCACTCCTACCTCTAATGCGTAAATCTTCATTTCTGCCATGGCAAACTCCTTATGAATCAGTTAAGCTTCCGCTCTGCTTTTATTTATATTGCAGTACACTACTACGTAACAGTACAGGCGAAATCGAAAAAAGTATCGGATAGGGATGTGTGCGTCTCCCTATCCGATCTTTCTCGTCACGTCAATGACGCTTGGAATCTTTCTTATCTGGGCAATCACTGCCCCAAGTTCATCCTTGGAGTGGACCTGAAAACTCATCTCGAGTGTCGCAGTCCCCTGCTTATTCGTGCGGGAGCTGAGCGATCCGATATCGATCTTGCGCTCGGTGAACACGCGGGAGATATCGACGAGAAGACCTGTACGGTTCTGTGCGTAAATATTAATTTCCGCCTCGTACGTATCGGACTTGGCAGCCTCTGTCCTCAACCATTCCGCCTCGATGAGTCTCGTTCGATCCTCCTCTGACATATTCATGATATTGATACAGTCAGTGCGGTGGACCGTCACTCCCCTGCCCCGGGTGACAAATCCTATGATCTCATCACCGGGAATCGGGCTACAGCATTTTGCGAAGTGCACTGCCAGATCATGCAGTCCCTCGACAACGATTCCCCCCTTACCGCCGCGGCCGACAAGAGGAACTTTCTCCTTAGTGTGCGTCGCGGCATCAAGGATCTCCTGATCAGTGACATTCTTTGCATGCTCTTTGTTGTAGATGTCGATCAGCTTGTTAACGATCTGACCTTCCTTGAGTCCGCCGTGACCGACTGCCGCAAGGACCGACTCCCAATCCCGAAAGCCGTACTTCTGCATGACAGCTTCCATGTAATCGTTTTTCAGAAGATCCGGGGACGAAAATCCTTTAGCTTTGATATTCTGAGCGATAAGATCTTTACCTCGCTCAATATTGTCTTCCTTAAGTTCCTTGCGGAACCACTGGTTGATCTTATTCTTGGCCTGAGTGCTCTTTACGATCTTCAGCCAGTCTCGGCTAGGTCCCCTGGCGTTCTGAGATGTAATGATCTCAATTCGATCACCGTTGCGGAGACGATATTCTATCGGGACCAGCTTGCCGTTGACTCTCGCTCCGACCATCTTATTGCCTACCGCCGAATGTATGCTGTAAGCGAAGTCGACTGTGCACGATCCTGCCGGCAGACATTTGACATCGCCTGCCGGAGAAAAGCAATACACGTTGTCCGTGAACAGATCCAGATCGGACTTGAGCAGTGACATAAATTCGTGGTTATCCGACATATCCTGCTGCCATTCGAGAATCTGGCGAAGCCATGCCAGCTTCTCCTCCTCTTTCTCTCCGGACATCTGAATCCCGTTCGAAACTTCCTTATACTTCCAGTGGGCAGCGATACCGTATTCAGCCGTGCGGTGCATTTCAAATGTCCTGATCTGGATCTCAAAAGGAGTTCCCCCCGGACCGATCATAGTCGAATGCAGCGACTGGTACATATTCGGTTTCGGTATCGCAATATAGTCCTTGAACCTCCCCGGCATAGGCGTGTACATATCATGTATAAGACCGAGTGCCCCGTAGCACTCAGGCACTGTGTCCACAATGATACGCACTGCGAAGAGATCATAAATCTGATCAATCGTCTTGTGTTGATTGACCATCTTTTTATAAATAGAAAAATAGTGCTTGACGCGGCCTTTGACCTCATAGTGCTTAATGCCGACTTCCTCGAGTCTTTCCCTGCATTCCCGAACAATGTTATCGACAAATGCCTGCCGCTGAGTCATTCTCGCATCCACCTGTTGGACAAGGGTGAAATAGACATCCGGCTTCAGATATCTGAGCGAGAGGTCATCCATCTCTGTCTTGATTTTGGAAATACCGAGCCGACCGGCGATCGGTGAATAAATATCCATCGTCTCGCGGGCTTTTTCCTGCTGCTTCTCAGGCTTCATGTACTGAAGCGTTCTGAGGTTATGGAGACGGTCAGCCAGCTTGATCAGTATGACCCGGATATCCTTGGCCATAGCCAGGAACATCTTTCTCAGGTTCTCAGCCTGGACTTCGACTTTGTCGGCCTGATAGCCGATCTGACCAAGCTTTGTGACTCCGTCAACCAGTATTTCCACTTCCTCACCGAACTCCCTTCGAATATCCTCGTTGGTCATCTCGGTGTCCTCCACAACATCATGCAGAAGACCGGAAGCTATTGTTTCCTTGTCAAGCTCGAGCTCAGCGAGAATAATCGAAACGCAGAGAGGATGGATAATATACGGTTCCCCCGATTTTCTGCGCTGATCCTTGTGCTGACTTCTCGCTATATTGTATGCCTTTTCAATCATGCTCAGATCGTCGGATGGATGATATTTAAGCACAAGTTCAACAAGCTCCCGATATAATTCTTCCGGAGACGTGAAATCCCTTGGCATATAAAGTTCCTGCTCCGACGATGTGAGCAGTGTCTCTGTAGCGTGCAGATCCTCTTTCTTTATCTCATCCGCCATACTGACTCCCCAGGGCGCGGATCACATACGATTACTTTCCTTCGTAGCAGATCACGCTCTCTACGTTGTATTTTTTAAGCTTTTCTCTTCCGCACAGGCCTGCCAGTTCCATGAGGAATACCATCATAACAACTTCACCGCCGAGCTTCTCGATGAGCTGCGCGGCTGCTTCCACTGTGCCGCCTGTTGCGATGAGGTCATCAACGATAACGACCTTCTCACCGGGCTGTACAGCGTCTTTGTGGATTTCAATTGTCGCGGTGCCGTACTCAAGGTCATACGTCTGCTGCACTGTCTCGCAGGGAAGTTTACCTTTCTTGCGGACAAGTATGAACGGCTTGTGAAGATTGTAGGCAAGGGCAGCACCGAAAATGAATCCGCGCGACTCAGCACCTGCAATCACGTCAAAATCCACATTTTCAAGTTTTTTTGCCATCTCGTCAATTGCCATTCTAAGTCCGTCCGCGTCGGACAGCACAGTGGTAATATCTCTGAACATGATACCCGGCTCCGGAAAATCCGGAATAGTTCTCACATAATCTTCAAGTCTTTCTCTGACCATTATTTTACCCTCCTTGGAAATGTCGAGAGGCGGTTCACATGCCGCCATCATAATACTTAATTTTAACACGTTACCGCGTTCATGAAAACAGAAAAATGGATTCATACAAAGTCACATAAATCGTGTGACCGCGATCTGAATCGTTCGCATTCCCATGTAGTCATTGATCTGCGGATAATACACGATTGAAAGCGCCCCCTTCTCGTCTATAGCCGTCTTGAGCGCTTCCGCGTCGCGGAAACTTATGAGATCAGGACCGGGCCTCCCTGAAGGAGTGAGAATTCTGGCTTTGACCACGTTCTTATTGGCCCCGAATATCCTCGGATACGCGCAGATGACCCCTTTTTCAGCAAATGCAGGCTTCGGATTCGCTTTCCCGAACGGCTCAAGAAGGGATAGCTGCTCTATAAGGTTCTCCGTCACATAGGAGACCGGCATCGGGACATCTATTTTAACTTTCTCTACAAAGTCCTCCTCCGTGAGCGTGCACTGCTCATTCAGTTCTCTCCGGAGAAGCCCGATGTTCTCTTCCGGCAGAGACAGGCCCGCAGCCATAGGATGTCCTCCGAATTTAGTCAGCAGATGGGATACGCCCACCAGAGCATCGAACATCGGGTAGCTTTCGATCGACCTGCCTGAGCCTTTCACTCCCTCCTCTCCTCTTGTGAGGACAAAGACCGGGTGATTATACCTTTCACGCACACGGCCGGCTACAATGCCGGCAAGAGATTCATGCACTTCCGGAAGGAAAATGACAAAAACTTTGTCATTTGCGATTCCCTCCGCCTCCACAATGCCGCACGCGAGAGCCACTCCCTCCTCTGTCATCGCTTTGCGGCTGTCGTTGAGATCCTTCAGTTCACGGGCGAGCCTGCCCGCTTCCTCCTCATCGCGGGCTTCGAGGAGAGCACACGCGCGCATTGCCGTATCCAGCCTTCCGCTCGCGTTGAGGCAGGGGCCGAGTACAAAGCCTATATGATATGTATCAATCTTTGAGAGTTCTATCCTACACTCCCTCGCGAGAGCCCTGAGACCGGGATTATCTACGCTGTGAAGCCTCTTAAGCCCCTCTCTGACCAGAATCCGGTTCTCTCCTGTGAGGTCTACGATATCACCGACGGTCGCAAAAGCGACATAAGGCAGAAGGTCATACCCGGGATCACCTCCCAGAGCAAGTATAAGTTTCCAGGCAACGCCTGCCCCGCACATCTCCTTGTACGGGTAAGAATCCCCCTCCTGCTTGGCATCTATGACAGCATCCGCCGCGCCGGGAACTGACAGCACCTCATGGTGGTCGGTGACGACCACTGTCATGCCGAGATCTTTGGCCACCTCTATCTGCGGTCCTGCGGAAATCCCGTTATCGCAGGTAACGATTGTGTCGATTCCATCCTCAAAAGCATCACGGATCAGGTTCTCGTTGATGCCGTAGCCGTCAGTGACCCGGTTCGGAATTTTGACGTCGACATTTGCGCCAAGCTCAGTTAAACCGCGCTTTAAAATATAGGATGACATGATTCCGTCTATATCGTAATCACCGATGACCCGTATTCTGGCTCCGGCAGCGATCTTTCCTTTCAGGATCCGGACAGCCTTATCCATGTTGAGAAGAAGCATGGGATCATGAAGATACGTGAGATCCCCGTAAAGATATTCCCGGATCGCCTCATCGCCTACGACGTCCCGGTTCCGTATACATCTTGCGATTACCGGGTCAATATTAAAACGCCTCCCGATATCGTTGAAATCAGCCCGCTTGGCTGTGATCACCCATTTTTCCATATTATTTTTCCTGTATTCTCCGGCTTACGCACGGATGACTTCTAAAAGAATTACGCCCTTAGAAGACCGTTTATAAAAGAAAGCCGCCTTCCTTTACGGCACTGTCACATTGCTCTGACAGTGCCGGGAAAAGCGGCAGCTTTATAGTTTTCAGTTATTTTTTCTTTTTCTTTTTACGAATGACGTTCGGATTGTTCGCACTTCTCACTCCGCCGTTCGCAGGAGCCGTACCGTCCTCCTCGGCAGCCTTGATTCGTGCGGCCCGGGCTTCGGCAGCCTTGAACTCCTTAGCTTCCTTACCGAGACGGGTGCGCATGAGATACCAGAGCGGACCTGTCAGAAATACTGATGAGAATGTACCAGCCACGATACCGACCATCATCGGGAGTGTGAACTCCTTGATAGAAGCAACACCCATGATATAGAGAACAAGGATGGAGGCCAATGTCGTCAGGTTCGTGTAGATAGATCTAGTCAGTGTCTGGTTGATAGCTCCGTTAACAATAGCCCGAAGGTCGCTGCTCTTTGTAGCTCCGGCGAGCTTCTCACGGATACGGTCAAAGATGACGATCGTGGAGTTGATGGAGTAACCAAGAATCGTCAGCATGACTGCGATAAAGGAGTTACCGACTGAGATGCGGAGGATTGCATATGCTGTCAGTGTGATCATAACGTCATGCAGCAGAGCGATGACGGCAGATGTCGCAAATCTGATATCCTTGAATCGGATGAAAATATAGAGCAGCATAAGGACGACCGCAATAATGACGGCGAGAATAGCCGCGTTCCGCATCTCCTTACCGACTGTTGCAGAGATATTCTCTGTTGTAATGCTCTCGGAATCTACCTGGAAATTCTTCTCAAGTTCATCAGTCAGAGCTATACGCTCCTCAACATCCAGTGTCCTTGTCTTGATGATGACCTGGTTGCTGCCGACGACTTTCTGCATGGATACATTTGCATCCCCTGTGATTTCCATAACGACCGGTTTGACCTGCTCATCAAGCTCGGCAAGGGAATAATCCTCATTGAAACCAACTGTCGTTGATGTGCCGCCAAGGAACTCAAGAGAGAAGTTGAGAGCTCTTTTGCCATTGACACCGTTGACAATCATGGCAATAAGACCTGCAGCGATAACGACTGCGGCAATGCTGTATGTGAGCTTGCGTCTTCCGATGAAATCAAATGCCGGTTCTTTCTTTGTTCTTGCCCAGTACTTCGGGTTGCGAACGCCGACAGCGTATACAGCATATACGATATATCTTGTGACAACGCATGCGGTGAACAGGGAAAGAGCGACACCGAGAGCGAGAGTCATCGCGAAGCCGCGGATCGTGCCTGTGCCGAGAGCGCCGAGCACTGCTGCCGCGATCAGAGTCGTGATATTTCCGTCGATGATTGCGGACATAGCCTTGCTGTAACCGGAACGGATGGCGGCAAGGACTCCGCCGCCTGCAGTGATCTCTTCACGGATACGAGCATATATGATAACGTTCGCGTCGACCGCCATACCGATGGAAAGAATGATACCGGCGATACCCGGAAGGGTAAGTGTAAGGTCGAACGCGTTGAGAAGTACCAGCATGATTGCCGCGTAAACCGCAAGAACAAATGCAGCGACAACACCCGGCACAAGGTAAACAACGATCATGATGACCGCTACAATAGCAAGACCGATCGCACCGCCGATCAGAGATGTGCGGATTGCCTCCTGACCGAGCTGGGCACCGACTACATTTGAACGGATCTCATTCAGAGTGAGCTTCAGACCGCCGATACGGATGAAGGATGCAAGTTCTTTTGCCTCCTCGATAGAATCCATGCCCTCAATGATAGCCTTGCCGTCCGTGATTGCCGCATTTACTCTCGGCACGGAGACAAATTTTCCGTCATAGTAGATACCGATAGACTCGCCCGCTGAATACGCCTTGGAGGTTGCCTCGGCGAAACTGGATGTGCCTTCAGAAGTAAACTCTAAAGAAACGACATACTTGTTGCCTGAAGTATCAGAAGAATCTACTCCGCCCTGGGCATCAGCGACATCAGAACCTGTGCAGACGATCGCGCCTTTGGCCTCGAGTTCCTCGATCGTAGAATCAAGGACGTACTCGCCTGTCGTCTGATCATAGTGGTAACTCGCATTGCCGTCCGAATCCTTCTCGGCAATGAAATACAGAGAACCCGGAGTGCCGAGGTCCTCAAGAATCTCATCGGCATTGGTAACACCCGGAATCTCAACATTGATTCGGTTGGCACCTTCCTTGTACACATTGGCCTCAGTCGAATACTCTTCGACACGGCGCTGCAGCTTGTACACAGTGTCATCCATATCGTCGATCGCAGGAGCAGCCTGATCAGCTTCATAGGTGATCGATACGCCGCCCGAGAGGTCAAGACCGAGCTTAATGTTCTGCATTGAACCTCTTTTTGTGCTGCCCCAACCTGCCAGAGCCGTGAAGATCATGACGATCGACACGATCACCGACAAGAGGATGACAAAAATTCCTGTTTTCTTTTTCATAACACAACCTCCTCCAAGAGAACACCCCTCGATAAAATAAGGTGCCCAAGGCACCTTTCGTGTCTCTTTTTATCACATATCCGCCTCTGCAGCCTTGATCATGATCGCGCACTCGACGCGCTTTCTCTGCAGCAGGCAGCCAATCTCATACGTGTCATTAATTCCGCCTGTGAAATTATAAGAATTCGCTGCACATCCCCCGCTGCAGTAGAATCGCGCAAAACAGGTACTGCACTCTTCCTTAGCGTAGACGTTCACTTTCTTGAATTCTTCCACAATATCGGTCCGCGTCACACCTGTGTCCACATTGCCGAGAAGGAAATCTTCTGTGCCGACAAACTGATGACAGGGGTAAAAATCACCCCATGGCGTGACCGCAAGGTACTCAGTGCCGCTTCCGCAGCCGGATAATCTCTTGTACACGCATGGGCCACCTGTTAAATCTATCATAAAATGAAAGAAATTAAAACCCCTTCCTTCCTTTTTACGCTTAATCATCTCGTGGGCCAGATAGTCATATTGCTCACACAGAAATGGGACGTCTTCCGGTCTGATCGCGTAGTCCTCCTCCGGAGGGGCCACGACCGGTTCCACTGAGATCTGGTCAAAGCCGAGATCCGCAAGATGCAGAACGTCCTCGGCGAAATCAAGGTTCCAGTGTGTATATGTTCCGCGAACATAATAAGAGAGTCCAAGCTCATTTCTCATCTTAGCGAACTTCAGGAACTTGGGAAGAATGAGATCATAACTTCCCTGCCCTTTTCTGAACGGACGCATTCTGTCATGGACCTCTTTTCTGCCGTCGATGGAGAGAACCACATTGTGCATCTCCTTATTGCAGAATTCCATGATCTCGTCGTTAAGAAGCACACCGTTCGTCGTCAGCGTAAATCGGAACTTCTTTGGATTGACTGTATCCTTCGTCGCCTCCTCAAGGGATCTTCCGTAAGCGACAAGCTCTTTCACGACTTCCCAGTTCATGAGAGGCTCACCGCCGAAAAAGTCCACCTCAAGGTTCGTGCGCATACCGGAATTTTTCACAAGGAAATCCAGCGCGCGTTTCCCCACCTCAGCGGACATAAGAGCTCTGCGTCCGTGGTACTCTCCCTCCTCGGCAAAGCAGTAACGGCAGGCAAGATTGCAGTCATGGGCAATATGAAGACAAAGCGCTTTGACGACAGTCGGCCGCTTTGTGAACTGATCGATAGAAGGTCTGTATGGTTCGGGTGAAAAAAGAGAGCCGTCTCTTCGGAGCTCCTCGATCTCCTCCAAAACTTCCTCGATCTCCCTGCTATCCGTTTCGGGATGACTTTCAGCCAGAGCCCTGCGTACAGCATACTCATCCTGAGTCTCGCTCATGACAGCGACAGCATCATAAAAAAGGTCATCCGCGACGTGGACCGATCCGCTCGGAACGTCAAGGATGATGCCCAGCCCTTCTGATTTGTACTGATGAACCTGCATAATATTATGCTACTCCGTTTTCTAAATTCATTTGCGCCTCGCTTTCGAGGCAAAATTGAGCGCAGGTAGCCTCCGGCTACATCCCGCTTTTCACGCAGGGCGAGAACGTTCAGCTGCCTGCACACATAAAGGGGTCTGCATCGGCAGACCCCGGATTTTCTGACTAATGATATATATCAAATGCCGCTTTTACTTGCGCTCGCAGCTCTGATTGCCGACTGTGCAGCTTGTCTTGCAAGCGGACTGGCAGGATGTCTGGCACTCGCCGCAGCCGCCTTTTTTCAGAGTGTTCTGAAGATTCTTTGTGTTCAGGCTCTTAACATGTTTCACGGTTTCAGGTCCTCCTTATTCATTTGGTGTACAGTATATCACAAGTAATGTCACCGTACAAGATGTGATATTTTACTTTTCCATACGCCTTTTATACCAGATACTCTTTTTCTCGCGGATCGACTCGAGGTACAGATGTATCATGGCAGCGATCGAAGCAAGTCCGGTCCCGAAGAAAAGCACAGGCTTTGAATTATCTCCGGTCTTCGGGTTGGTCCTCTTCATGTTCGAGGTACTAGCGGATGTGCGGGTCAGACCGCCTGAGCTGCCGCCGGTCGATTTACTGCCGGTTTTTCCGGATGAGCTGCTGCTCTTTTTGCTGCCCGATGAGCCGGACGAGCTGCCGGATGAACTGCTGCCGGATGAACTGCCGCCCTTGGAGCTGCCCGATGAGCCGGACGAGCTGCCGCCCTTGGAACTGCCCGATGAACTGCTGCCGGATGAGCTGCCCCCCTTGGAGCTGCCCGATGAACCGGATGAGCTGCCACTCTTGGAGCTGCCCGATGAACCGGAAGACTTATTCTGATCTTTATCTCTGACCCTGGTCCCGACTCTGTCTGTATCGCCTACCAACTGATTCGCTCCCGGGCTTGCGAGCACTTCGGAATCCTCGTGATCGGCGGCACTGATGTCCGCGCCGTCGGCATCGCCCTGGGTATTGTCAGCCATCATTGTCAAAACAGCATTTTCAGCGGAAGTTGTCAAAGCCGCGTTCACTGCTGCCGTCCCGGCGCCCACGAGATGATCCTCTGCGGAAGTCGCTTCAGGTATCCTGTCAGCCTCTGCCTCCTTGGCCGCAAGGACCTCGAGCGGATTCGCGACAGGCTCCTCTTTTGTCTCTGCGGGAGTCTCAGCTGCCGTTTCATCTGCCGGAACCATATCGGAAGGCTCTGCAGGTGCAGCTGACGCTGTATCAGATGCTGCGTCGGCTTCCCCGGCGGGCAGGTCTTGCTGAATCTCTGAGGAGGTCTCCGCAGGCTCGGCATCTTCTGCCTCCGAAGATGCGCCTGCCGCTTGTGCGTCTGCTGATTCAGAGAGAGATGTCTCCTGAGTCTTCACAGTTTCCGCGTTTTCTGTCTCAACATCCGTTTCATCTGAAATCTCATCTTCGGGAGTTTCCGCGGAGGCTGTCTCAGCTGCCTCCTCCGTTCCTTCCGCTCCGCCTTCCGAGGTTTCTGTGGCTGCCGGTACGTCAGATTCCGCATCGTTCTCAGATGCTTCCTCAGTCTCCTCCGGCTCTGCTTCCTCGTCCTCTTCTATATCATACGATTCGTCACTTTCCTCTTCCTCACCGGACTCCTCATAGTATTCTGCCTGCGGTGCCGGTACCGGTGTCGCAACAGGAATTTCGGTCGGTTCGGGAATAGTGATCTCCGGAAGGACCTCTGCAGCATCAGGATCAATAATGCCCGTTGGCGTCGGGGTGATGGATCCTGTCGGAGTCGGAGTGATGGACCCGGTCGGGGTCACTTCCGCTGTCACTGCCGATTCGACTGTTGCAGCCTGTGTTACTTCAGGTGTGGCAATACCGATGTTGGCAGTCAGGAGCAGTCCGGCTGTAGCCAGGATTCCTGACCTCCTCAGTGTTTCTCTTTTCATGTGGTAATTTTCACCTCTCCTTACAAATACTCAGCTCTTAGGTAACCGCAAAACATATCAAACAGAGAGGTTTCGCAATTGCCAAAACAAGCCCTAAGTCTGGCATAAAGGTATCGGATGGCGCTTTTAGGCGTCTTATTCAGGCAGTTCTGTCATGCCTGTATACTTTCATACAGATTAGAGTGTAACACATCATGAAAAGATTTTGAACCATTAAATCAACATAATCTAGTAGTTTTTTTCGAAAATCCAACTAAATCTTGCGTCTGATCAAAGCAAGAATGTTCCTGGCTGCAGTTTGGGTGAGGCTGTAACCGAGTTCCATAACCGGCGCAAACATCATCTTCATCGAAAAACGCAGGTCCTTCCCTCCGAGCTTGCGCAGGCGGCTTGCCGCCTGCGCGATCTCTCAGTCGGACCTGCAATGTTTTTCTCACGAAGATGGATGCTTTGCTGCCGGTAGCATAATTCATGAACAGCCCCACCTGAACCGTAATATCCCCACAAGTTCTCCTGATTTTCAGTTCGTGTGCGACTTCACAAAAATATACAATTAGTTTACTATATGATATGGTCGCCAAAAGTATTGGTGATGACACCAATTACAAGCAACTATTAATTCTGCCCTTTGACAACTGAATACAGTTCATGAATTCCATATAGTCGACTCTGCGTTGGATTTATGCGGTTTTCCAGCCCTCATCGTAGTATAATAGAGATAGAAATTTTATTATTATTTATGAGGTGCCCCATGTCCTTTGTCCCGAATTCCGCTCAGCAGATATCCCTTTTTGACAAGCTCGCGTTTCTTTCCAAAAGGAAGCAGAAAATGATCGAGAAGTCCTGGGCGCAGGCGTTCTCTGACCATATTTTTACCCGTATCAACGAACAC
>JBGUIK010000068.1:0-10607 GCA_045112915.1 Lachnospiraceae bacterium | reverse complement strand
CGGGATACCGTGCTCCCTAATAAATGCCTGCTTCGTCTTTTTCAGAAATTCAGCCTTATCTTCAGCAGTCAGTTCAGATATCTTCTTAATCATCTGTTAGTCCCCTATAAAATATTGTAAACATCGCCATCTTTCCATGCCAAGGCAATCCCTTGTAGAGAATCTATATTGTGTATCATTTATTATCGGGGGATATGTCTTTGTCTGCATTATTAGTCTCTTCTCACCTTTTAGTCCATTTCCCGGATGCGTGCCATTATAAGTAGCTTTGATAGCATTATTCCCGAATACTCCACAGATAAAAATCTATCTTCTTTACAGAGCTCATCCACGTATATTCCGGCAAGATACGATCAAACTCCTCAATACATTCTTTCCCGTTTGGCGTATCGAGAAAAGTCCTATACCACCGAACCATCTGATCATATAGATCGACCGTGCAGCTTAACTGCTCTTCTTTTGTCTTTCCCTTCACCTTAAGGCAGAGATTGTGAACGACATAACGGTCCCAGATTGGCATATCTGAGTTGATCGTCGCCAGCATTTTACTGGAGAAGGAGGCCTCAATGTTTCCAGTGTTTTTATAAAGGGTCCTTATGATCTGTTCAAATGACGGCTGACTATCTTTAATCTTCTCGAACAAATCATAGTATATGGCCTGCCATTCTTCATTCCTGCGGATCCTATAATAGCTGTTAAATGTTCGCTGGAAATCCTCGTCTGAAGATACGTCCGTATCGCGGACCCTTTCCATTATCTGCTTATATTTATTGAACCCCATACTCTCTGCAATACGGGTTTCTATCACTCTTTTCGCATTAATGTGCATTGTATTTGGCTCCACGCAAATTCAGGTCACTTTATTTGTCTCCTCGACACCGTTATCCCATTATCCAGCAGCTCCTGCCACCCTTCTTCCAGGTCCTCATCCATCTTCTCTAAATCGATGTAATAGCCAAGGTATACGGTACGGGCTCGCACAAGGCTCTGATATGTGAACTCCGCCCAGCCGTCAACATCAACGGAATTCACAAGCCTGAACAACGGACTTACGACATCCGCCTTTCCGACCACGGCCGATCCCTTCTTCAAAATGGACAGCATGCCGTAACCTGCAACCTGGCATCGGCGCACGAAGTCATCCCCTGCCGAAGCAGCGGCTTGTGCAAATGGCACTCCCTCCGCACGCTTCTGCAGCGACACAAGGAACCGCATAATGTAATCACATACAAATAACTCTACAGCATTAGCATCGACTTGCTTTTCTTCGCCGCACAAATTGTTGTAGACATCAAGCGCAAAATCCCGGACCGATTTCACAAGGCCTTCCTGATCGGATTCGCCGAAACCGCACTTATTAAGAACAGCCATGACAAGATTCCTTATATCAGAAGTGTCATCAGCAGCTTTGGTATATTCTTCCGCACTCCCGCATAAGGCATCCAGCCAGTTGACAAATCCGGCAATCAACCTGCAAGCTGTATTCCTACCGACCAGTTCGGTAGCGCCGCATACATTTGCAACATACAGATTTTTATCAATGCCAGTACTTTCCTCCGCTCGCGCGAACTGGTAGATCATGGAAAACGCCATTCCCACCCAGGTCGGGCGCTTTCCCATATCGTGCAGGACATCTTCCATTGCGCCACTTGACTCGAAAGTCCCGTCAGACACATCTGAAGGCACAAGGCTGCCCCTGACCAGATCAGGATAATACTTGTTAAAGTATATGAACCACTCATTCAGAGTGCTCGGCTTTTCAAGAAAATCCTTGTGGTTGTATTTCGGATCGATATTGACATACTGGCCGAGCAGATCAGACGCCATCTTGCAGAGGCTGTTTATCTCATCCCTATGCTCAGAAGCCCTGCCTGTACCGATAGCGGCAAACAGCATCGCGTAAGACAAATATGTCTCTATCGCGCTCTTCCGTTCTTCCGGATCCATATCGACCTTATAATCAGCAAGGATCTTCTCTCCTATGCGGTCTCTCTCCGTCTGTGTCAGCAGGCCATCAAATGGATCCGCGTTAAGGTCGATCCCATTTCTCTCCGCGTAATCACTGACCTCACTCATGAGACCTTCCCAGGAACCATAGGCATCCAGGGTATCGAGCTTCTCGTATTCATATCTGGGCTGAGGCGTGTAATTGTCTTCGATCTGCTTCAGCATGTCGTCGGCATTTGCAACATCTTCGTCAGAAAAGTCAACGTCTCCGTCCAGCAGCGCATCCACCTGGCTCAGCAGATCATCAAGCTCATTACTCAGCTGATTGATCTCGCGCCCGAGTCTGTCAGCGCCTGCCTTTGCCTGATCGATAGCCTTCTGTGCCCCCTCTGTCCGATGCTTTACGACCTGATAGGACTGGGCAGCCTCATTCAGGATCTTATCATCTACCCGCTTCAATTCATAAACCCTTTCATAAAGTTCTTCACTTCCCGGACTCCGCTGTCGGCGGCACTCTTGGCGGATGCCATTGCATTTTCAGAAAGCTTGAAATATCCAATAGACTCAAGTACATTATAGGCTTTTGCAAGTTCCTCCTCGCTGCAATCGGGATCCAGACAATGATTGACGACCTGCTGCTTCTCATCCATTTCCTGCTTAGAATATACTTTCATCAAGAGCTCTCTGGCTTCTGCATTCGTTGCGCCCGATGCCAGCTTTTCAACGACATCTATATTGATACTGCGCGGAAGTCTGCAAATGACCTGCTCCTTAGTCGCATACCCCATCTTGTTGGTCGTGTACTGAGCGCCTTGTCCCATTTGCCTCATCAGCTTGGACAATTTGAGAGCGAGCTGCCGTGTCTTTTCATTCATGATATCCTGCTCGGAAAATGCCTGCTGCAGCTGGTCATTCAGCGCATTGATATCCTCGACCAGATAGTTCAGCGTCTTCTGCGCATTTTTTGCCACCTCTTTCAGCATCATCTCTCGCTCTTTGTTCTTCTCAAGATCATCCAGGCCGGAGAACTTTCTTACGCCCTTGTAGGCACCCACGCCAATAAGAACAGCAACACCGATCCCGGTGAACATTGAACTGAACCCAAGGATACCACCCATGCCAAGAGCCGCAAGACCGGAAGTCATGCCGGCAGCACTGACACCAAGAACAGAGCCCGACAAATATACCGCGGCCATCGGCACTCCGACTGCACCAGCTTTCGCCATAGTTTCTTTCATGCTGTTCTTTATCTGATCATCATTCTGGCGTTTATTGAGAATATCTTTATTGCTCTGAATCTCACTTATGATAAACTCAGCCTTATCATCGTTGATATTCAACAGCCCCTGCAGCTCTCTAATATAGCGATCTTCTTTAGCTGCTGCCTTATTCTCTTCAAGATTAAGTACATCCCAGCGAATATTCACTGCATCCTTGAACAGAGACAGTCTTATAGCTTCAACGCTTCCGGATGGAACGAGGTCGTCCAGCTTCTCCAAAAGAGCTTCCATATCTTCCATACCGTCCGTGTTGTACATATACATACGGATTTTCATTCGGGATTCGTGAGTCAGTGAATTGATTGCAATGAGAGTCATAATTTCGGCATATTCCCGGGAATCGATCTGCCTATCATCCATATATACCGCATTGCACAGGAACTTGATATAAGTCTCCTTTATCTCATCTGACATCATGGAAAGCGGAAGTAACTGGTTCGTGCTGTCGAGCTCAGTTTCTTCTGTTCCCACCTCATCATGGATAATCTGTATGAATTCTTTGAAGTCCTGTTTGTTGATACCGCCCAAATATTCATCAAATCTTTCTTTTGTACCGTCTGTCCAGGACAGGATAACGGATGGTTCGACTTCTTTCCTCGTTCCATCCTTGGCGACCTTATAGTTCTGGAGCAGTTCAACATCCTGAATATCGAGATAATTGACTACCCTCCTGTTCCAGCTAAAATACATCCTGTCACCTAAAAACAGGATGCCGTCTTTGGCGCTGCCAAAGACAGTCTGGTCATACAGGGCCAGAACATAGCCTGGCTGAACATCGCGGGCATAGGCGGCAATGGCGTTATCGAGCTTTTTGGGCGGGATGTCGGGGCTGATGTAAAGATTTCCGAATTGCATAGTCAGTTTTGCTGCATTATCTCTTATAACATTTTCAATATTCAATTGGTACCCTCCTCTTTCCGATACTTACTCTTTTAATAGTATTCACCTTATAAAATCAATTTGTATTCCAATATTTTATCAATCAACTTACGTTTATCTCATAATCTATTAAACCTGCCTGCACCCTATTCACTCATACCGGCAAGATCCACCTTTCTACGTTAATTTCATGCCGACAGTGTACTAAAAACATCTTAATACTTAAGACTTCTGTAGAAGTATAGGCTCCAGCCTCATTGATAAGCACGGAGTCAAGAGCTTCCGAAGATATCATGAGTTCAGATTCGTAGCCTTCAATAACTACTTTTCTAGCAGGGTATTTGTTTTCTGCAAAAAAATAGAATCCAACATGATAGCAAAATCCCTCTCATTTATCATCTCATCATTATTGAATCAATTGCTCTCAACGCCAATAAGCTGTTTTGCTTTATCTGATTTATCCCAATACACCGGTCTTTGAAATATCCTTTACACTCTTTCACTGTACGTGCAGGTTTCAAGGCAGGATTGAAACCTATATAAACAGTGAAACCAATAATACAAAAGATATCTAATTATACTCTTGCACCCATGAGCGGCAGCCCGTATTCATCCATAATTATATTGTCCTCCGCAGTATTTTACTTTCGAGAATTGAGGAGATATCTTACACACTAATCAAACTTATTAGTCTCGGTCAGAACATAGCCTGCAACCTCACAAAGCTCTTCCGCACCGGCTACAAGGCAGATCGAACGATCAGCCACACCGGCATAGGTTACAATTGGATTTGCTGTATTTACGATTGCACCAGCTTCAATTTATGTAATATCATTTCTGATAATCTGAAACGGCATTTGGGAATCTCCTCTTTTCTATACGTATCTTTTTTGTCTTTACAAACACCTTTCTACATTACTACTCAATCTCATCCGGATATTCAAGCTCCGCATAATGTAGCTCGTGCATGCTGCACCTATGAATCTTCGCTGAGTACTAGAGATCCTGTTTCAGGCGCTCATATGATTCCGGTTTCTTCACCATTCGTTTGGCAATATTACACAGTTTGTCTTTTTTCTCCAATGGCGTCTTCAGATTATCGATATTACACTTATCAACGTATTAGGCTGCGTAATCACCGAACAGATACCGCCTCTATTATTGGACAAGCAGTTTCTCCAGTCCCTTGTCACCTATCACTTCAGAAAGGACCGCGAAAACCGCACTGCACAGCATATCAAGCAATGCTTTATCTCTCACATAAGTAAGCGGAACAAATCCCAGATCCCATGTTTTTCCGTTATGCTTCTGGTGGTTCTTCAATAATATCTGAATGACATTGAATATAACTCAGGAACTGACGATGCCACAAATACCTCTTAGCATTTTAACCCTCTTGTCTCAATAATCCATTGTACGTCTTCTATTGCTTTTCCTATATTACTTCGACCATTTCCAACAGGATAAAACACAGGAAAACACTCATAAATATTGCCGTAAATTTCTTTTTGAAATACAGTTTTTCGACATTTAGAAACCGAAATGCCTTGTCCTAAAAATACAGTACTTACTTGATTTCCAAATAGAATTATCACCTTAGGCCTAATGATATCTATTTCCTTTTGAAGTAACGGCAAATATTGTTCATAAACCCGATTTAAAAGTGGTTTCGCATCAACTTGGGTACATTTCGCCAAATTAGTTATAAATAACTTATGCTTCTTTACACATGAATACACCGCTTCAGCAAATTCAGGAGTCCAATCCGCTGCCTTTTTCTCCTTTATTTCGTAATACAACTGCTTGTCAAAGATATTAACCGCCATAAAAAGATCCCAAATAATCTTTGTTCCTACCCACGGAGAATGTATACCATCCCAATCCGAATAAGATGCAATATTCTTTCCTGTTGGATTCATAAAGACAAAACAAATCTCAGGATTTGTTTCACATCCGCCATTATAGATGGAATGCAATTCAGGCGCACCATACTTTAGTTGTAACAAATCATATTCCTTATTAAGATCACTAATCTTCATAAATCACCTTTTCTAACATTGTAATGTACGAGAAAAAATATAACATTTGAATTATGGCCTCGTCATTAAAAATAGACATCATCCCTAATTTTCAGCGATGGTTATGCTATAATCCTACTTTTGACAGTTCGCGGATTAAAAAGTGTCGAAAAAACGTAATATTTAAAACAAACTTTACTGATTGGTTTTTGAACCAGATTTCCTAAACTTTCCTAACCGGAGAATAAAGACAATTGCAATAATAGTTTTCTGCATAGCATTGTTGGTGTAACACGCAGAACGGCTTTCAAAAGGGCTACACTCTTTTATTCTAACGTAGAGATACATCAGCTATCACGGCCTGTTGCAGCGAAGAAGACTCTCTCCCCCTCCGTACTATACATCTTGTTTTTTTATGTACTTTTAGTGATGTGGCAGTTCCCACGCATCCTCCAGTCGTTCATCCGCTCGTAATCCGTATGGAATCCCAGGTATTTATGGATATCATACGTCAAATCTGTACGTGTACAGGCAGGATGATATGAGTCTTTGGATGAATTCCTAGCAGTGTTCATGTCACTGAGGCATTCAATGATTTGCGGTGCCGTATAGCGACGTTCTAAATTTTGCTCCAGGATCCTGTAGAACAGTGGGGCGATGAATATAATCAGCATCTGGGCAATTATGTGGTCTTTCCTGAACAGGTAGATTAGCTTTGCCCGCATTCCTGTCTTCGTGATTCGGAAGGATTCTTTTATTTCCCATCGATCCCTTGCAGTGCTGAGGACGTCCGACGTTTCTGTCTCCTGAAAGGAGTACATCATTGCGTATAGGCCATCAAACTTTTCTTCCTCACGAATCGCATCCTCATTGATACTGTATTTCGTACGGTCCGCGACCTCTCCGTCTTCCGTAGTGCTCCTTAATGCTATCAACCTGCGCTAGTCATCCTAATTCTTTTTCTCGATTCTTGATGCGCCCTGCCTTACGGCACGTCTGGAGAGCTTGACCTAGGCGTGGCAGATACTCAGGGTACAGAATGTCACCAGAAGCGTCTGGTTGTACGAGAAGTCCTGTTCCTCGTCGTAGGACTCGACACGGCGTTCCTTGTAAAAGCTCCTGTCATGATACCTTCTCCGAATTCCGGTGTCTCCTCCTGCTTTGAGATTTCATATAAAGAGCGGCTCTGTTAGTCCACGCCCCCCGGTAACCATCCTTCGGGGGATGTGCATCATTCCACATCTGTAGTGGACATTTTTTTATGAATACGTTCGTGATGAACAACCTCCCCGCATAAATGTTGAATTTCCTGCTTTCCTCGCCTGCAAACCCAGCGTCTGTGCAGATGATGAAATCCTGGAACCCGTATCCCTGAGGAATCTTCTTTTCCAGGGCACCATCGTCAACTATTCGTTCCGGCTCCCGCTAGTGACAATAATCGTGATTGGGAGGTCCGACCTGTACATCAGCAGGCTGACACAGACGGCGGGGCCGATTGGTGCGGTTTGCTGTGTGCGCATTTCCGGAGTTCATTGGTTACTCACAGTTCGTCTAATAAACTGCCGCTAACGGGGGTATCCGTGTCTTCCTGCTCAATCCCAAAATAATAGTTAGTGCACTCATAAAAAGCGACTCCCTTCGTCTTGACGAGGACATTCAGGCTGTTCCTGTAGACACGCTGCTGGATCTCGTTGAAGTGTTTGCAGATGACGGGAAGCGCCGGGGGCACCTAGTGATATTCAAAATTGGAATGTTCGTACAGTTTCTTCGACAGTTCCGTAACCTTTATCTATGAACCGGGGAAGAGGATCTGGCTGTAGATTAGTCTCGAGAGACTGAGATCCAAGTCAAAGCCATACTTCTTTGAGATTTATCTGCAGATAGATGGAAATCTGAGATCATTGTTTATCTTCTTGAAAAGCAGATAGCCGACGTTGAAAGAACTCGCCGTGCCCTTTGGAACGCGGACGTTATCCTTAGCAAGGATATAGTACCGGTCTTCGGGATCCTCCTTTTCTCGCTCCTTCTAGCCAAGGTCATTGGCATGATCCTTGCCTATCTAGATGCATCATCACAGCCATAGGTGTTCATAGTGTCTTCGGCAGTGCCGAGTTTTTTCTAGAGTGTTCATTGAATGCTTGCTGTTCCTTGTTATGTCCTTGAGGATATAGAACCACCCTTTTATCTGGGCAGGGTGGATGCTCATACCATTATCTCCCCAAATCTTGCATGGAACTACGGATAGCATGCCTTAATCAGGAGTGTTTGTGAACAGTATGTATTAAATTTAACAAAAAAGAAAGGTTTAATAAGCCTCTTCGTATTTCATGGTGATAAAGCCCCTATATCAAGTTTAACACGGCAGAATGCCGGTGTCAGTTCAAACTTCAAATCATGACCTTAAGTCTTTATGCATTATTATTTAAAGTAACACTTAAAAAGTCCACAAGCTTTCTGCTAGTAAATAAAATAACTATTCCATTCAAACTATATGTGGTATAATAATCAAAATAATATACAATATAAACTAGCTTTAACAAATTAAGGACACCTCTTCATCAAGATGGAAAAGCCATGGTAAAAGGATTATTTCAACTCAAAAGTGCCAAGAAAAGTGAAGTAGAAGGGACAGCATTTGCGATCGACCGTACAAAACCGATAAATCGGTATCTTATAGTTACAGCATACCATGTTGTATCCGAAATTGCCGCCAATAATGATTCAATCCTGTTAGAAGATGAAGACGGATTTCTATCAACTGCTAACTTAATATCATCCACAAAGTCTCTGTCCGATTATGAAAAACCCGAAAATGATTACGCTGTTCTTGAAGCATTTATAAATAAAGATTATGAAATATACAAACCTATAAATTACTCGGAAATAAATAATTCAGCGCAATGCAGTATACGAGGTGCAAGTACACATTTTGAATTCCAATTTACGCCTTTCACGGCGATATATGAGGGAGCTGTAAAAACAAAATTCGGAAAACATATCCTTTTCTTAAATGGCATTAAGACTGATTATCTTGATGAAAAAAGACAACCAATTTCTACTCAGGAATTATTAAAAGGAACATCAGGTTCTCCTGTTACCGTAAATCATTTGGGCCAAGAATTCTGTATAGGGATTCTCTCGCAAATAGATAAGGAATATCGAACCCCTTCACGTTATGCTGTTCCTATTTTCTATGTAGCCAACGAGGTAACTGGTCTTAGTCCAGAAGTATTTGATAATCAACCATCAAATATTACACCAAGCGATTACATCGATGCAATTTTTGGCTTTAATGATGATTTTGTTTTTTCAGATGACAGGGAAGACAAGAGAATTTGGAATATCTTATCTAATGCTCATTTTCGAGAGGGAAATATAGATTTAAAACTGAAAAAGGTTATTTTCTCAGATGACTTCGATAGAAAAAGTGCCGAAATCAGATGCGCTGTAATATACTATTATGCACGGTTATTATTTAAACGAGGTCGAATTGATGATGCACATTTAGCTTTTGGGAAGTTGCAAAGTGACGCAGTACAAATGAGTGAAAAATCTCAAAAAAAAATTATCGCCTTAGTTAAGAGTAGACGGATAGTTGAAGATATTGGACATCATATCAATAATCCGGGCAACATACTCAGAGCAGCAGATTGGCTTGACAATAATCTAACCGATCCCGAATACAAAGCTTATGAAATGGCATCTATCTTTGGGAAAGGAATAATGAATCTGTTTCAATCCGTCAATGATCTGAATGAATCCGAAAAACTTGAAGTTATTCAAATATATAATAACCAAAAAAGGCTTCACAAAGAGTATCCCACGGAGCTCAAGAAACAAGAAGTCGTAATCACAACCGTTGAACGGTTTATAGAATTGTGGAACGCAAGTAGTAATCTCTGTATGGATGACATTGATTCAACTATTGAAACTGGCTTTCACCAAGCACAATATCTACATAACAATATATTCCACATACAATGTCTATTAGCCATGGTCGTTTCTTTTTTAATAAAAGAAAAAAAGCGAATGCTGTTAAAATCTTTATTATAGCAAGTAGGATCATGCACAAAATGCACATTACATTTAAAAACGAGGGTATAAGTCAGCTTATTAATTACATACATGATCACAACTACCCCTTTTATTCTGCGTTTATGTGCATCCACAATAGTAGCAGCGTTTCTAGTGAGCTCTTTCAAAAATTAGATAATATGCATATTGAATTAAAAGGCAACAATTGGAAAACAGCTATAGAACAAGGAATTGCTATACATGACCATCTATACGCCCCTACATTAGACGCTCATGAAACCATTCAACCTTATACTATAGAATACAATGAATTACTACTATACTTTCAATAATGAGGTAAACACATGGAAACTATAATTGTTAATTAGGGTATGCTGAACAGGTTTTCAGCGTACTCCCAACATTCGTTTTTTCTGTATAGAATCAGCAATTCCGCTGATAACAGACT
>JBGUIK010000067.1:0-14330 GCA_045112915.1 Lachnospiraceae bacterium | reverse complement strand
CGGGATACCGTGCTCCCTAATAAATGCCTGCTTCGTCTTTTTCAGAAATTCAGCCTTATCTTCAGCAGTCAGTTCAGATATCTTCTTTATCATCTGTTAGTCCCCTATAAAATATTGTAAACATCGCCATCTTTCCATGCCTAGGCAATCCCTGGTAGAGAATCTATACTGTGTATCGTTTATTATCGGGGGATATGTCTTTGTCTGCATTTTTAGTCTCTTCTCACCTTTTAGTCCATTTCCCAGATGCATGCTATCATAAGCAGCTTTGAAAGTATTATTCCCGAATACTCCACAGATAAAAATCTATCTTCTTTACAGAGCTCATCCACTTATATTCCGGCAAGATACGATCAAACTCTTTAATACACTCTTTCCCGTTTGGCGTGTCGAGAAAAGTCCTATACCACCGGACCATCTGATCATACAGATTGACCGTGCAGCTTAGCTGCTCTTCTTTTGTCTTTCCCTTCACCTTCAGGCAGAGATTGTTAACGACATAACGGTCCCAGATTGGCATATCTGAGTTAATCGTCGCCAGCATTTTACTTGAGAAGGAAGCCTCAATGTTTCCGGTGTTTTTATACAGGGTCCTTATGATTTGTTCAAATGACGGCTGACTGTCTTTTATCGTCTCGAACAAATCATAGTATATGGTCTACCATAGATTAATAATTGCATAATTTCGTTGCACCTGCATTGACTCGAGCAATTTCCTTCATCATTAAGCGTCACAAAGCCTTTGCATCTCCTCATCGTCACCATAGGGATCTACGATTCTACGGATTACTTCAATATTATATAGAGGGAAATAATCATCATCAGTCTCGATCTCTTTTATGATCCGAACCATCTCCCTGCCAGCCTCAAGTGCGTCATCCCGTTTCTTAGTATGAGCCAGGATCTCCAGCTTATGCGTGATCTTGTAGAATGACTCGTCAAATTTCAACGTATCCTTGTAGGAGATAAATCCCCTATCACTATAGATGTTGATGGCTCTGTTCAATTCATCGATCAGGGATGCCTTTGTTATATAAACAGGAACAAGATATTCGTCTTCTTTCAGGATCGGATCCGATGCGTCCTGTATTTGATATCTCATAGAAAAACCTGGGAAAGGACCCAATAGTTTTTCTAAATCCTCTCCACTGAACTTGAGTCCGTCTATCTCAAAAGCGACCTGATAATCACGGTCCTCATCTGCGATGATATTTATGGTCCCTTTGTCATGCAGGCTCAAATACTTTCCGTCACGGTGCAGCAGGTTATCAGCAGGGAAATCATCTTCAATCAGGCTTTTTGTGCAGACCCCTTCAACAATCTTTCGGAAGAATTTTTGGGCAGCCAACGCACCGTTCATCGCAATGTTGGATATATCCCCGAAATGATAGTTCCCTTTCTGTTCGAATGCTTCCCAGCTGACAGTATCTCCCATAACCATATGCTCTATATGAAAGATATGCAGCTTCCCGTTTGCTTCCCTTACCGCTACGGTTTCCGGATATTGGTAAGTATCATCAGTTCCAGATTTTTCAAGAGCCATCGTATTATAGCACTTCAGACAGAATTTTCCTTGTCCCTTAATGAAAACCCGCGCGGGTTCTTTCTTGCAAATATCGCAGATTTGCTCTGACATATCCAAATCCTTCCTCAATCGTTTCAAGAGATCCGTTCAGTAGCACTTCGAATGGTATTTGACCTTACCCATTTTATTTTCGTGATACCAGTTTCCTATTGATACTGATAATAATTATCTCTTCAGAAGACATTCCTCATCATAACTTATGTTTCTTTCCTATGACATAAGCCAACTGTTCCCGCAGTTCATCACTGAAACCGTCAAGGTCATCCGATCCAATGACACCTTCATATGCAAGCGAAACAAGATGCTGGTACATCTTCGAGCGACTCATTCCGATTACTATAACACCTGTACACCGCTTGTCAGAATTAATACGTTTCTCCAACTTCCAGAACTTTTCTGAAGCAAGGCCGGGACCGGCCAGAATGGCTGCATACTCCTGAGTCAGCTTTTCCATATAGGCTTCCTGCCATCCCGGAAGCTTTTTTCGAAACAGTTTCCAATCTGATTCATTTACTCCATTCATAAAAATCACCCTCATCTCTGTCATCCCAACGGCAAACGCCGCAACAGTCTCCCTCTTAGGCTGATTCTGCGAATTGCGTCAGCTTCAACTTTTGTAATATCATTCCTGATGATCTGAAACGGCATTTGAAAGTCTCCTCTTTTCCATACGTATCTCCTTTTATTTTAATCTTACAAGGGCAAATATGGAAGCAAGAAGTCTTCTGATAATTGCATATACAGACTCATTCAAACAAAAAACGCAGCTCATTTGCCACTCCAAATAAGCTGCATAAATCACTTTCTTATGTTGAGGAGAATTGCTCGAACTCTTCTACTATCTCTCTGCAATAAGGATCAAGAATCCGCATAGCTTTTGCTTTCAGATTTTCCGGCATCCCATAGTAAGCTTCCGCGACAGCGCCTGCCATGCAGGCAATTGTATCACTGTCACCGCCAAGAGATACCGCCTTTCGAACAGCATCCTCATAATTACTGCTTTCACAAAAAGCAATTATTGCCTCAGGAACGGACCCCTGACAGCTCACATCAAAATGGTACTTCGGACGGATTTCATCAAGGGTTCGGGACAGATCATAACCGAATGCATTTGCAATATAAATCCTAATGTCTTCTTTCGAAGCACCGGTCCTCGCAAGAAAAACACTTGCGGCTATAGCCTGAGCTCCTTTTATGCCCTCTGGATGGTTATGACTTACTTCCGCCGTAAGCTCAGCTACGTGCAGTGTCTCCTCCAATGTCTGGCAGAGCCACCCTACAGAAGATACTCTCATACCACTTCCGTTCCCATAGCTGTAATACGGTCTCGGATTTTTATACTGAAGCCACTTTCTGAAGTGTCCTCCGTAACCGGCACGTGGGTATTTCCTTCCTAAATGCTGCATACACCTAACCAGTTCTCTCTTGATTTCCTCATCATTTTCTCCCCGGCTGTTCATCAAGGCTTTTGCGACTGCCAGTGTCATGATTGAATCATCTGTGGGGCGGGACCACTCGGAAAGAAGCGGAAAATCCTCACGCTTCGTGTTAATGCGTTCATATACAGATCCTACGATATCACCAAAGATTGCACCTAACATATTTTTTACCTCCTTAAGCTTTCCGCTTAGTTCTTTTCTGTTTCTGAGATAAAGATATCAGGAATAACGCAGTAATTGGTCAATTGCCATTTGACCTTAAAACTTGTTCATTTGCAGAAAAATGCTTATCAAGAAATTGTTTCAATTCCCTGAATATCCGAGCCTGTTAGTCCTTATCATCATAATGCATCCAATCAAAAAGCGGCTTACCTGCACCCATGCAGATAGCCGCCTTTCTTTGCTCTTTTTATTAATAAAGCGTAAATCTTCTTACAATCACTCCATCTCCACATTGAGCGAATATCCGGAAGTCACTTTGTCAATCATCGGCTGGTAAATCTCCCAGACTGACATTTTTGCAAATCGG
Source organism: Lachnospiraceae bacterium (assembly GCA_045112915.1). Taxonomy (GTDB): domain Bacteria; phylum Bacillota; class Clostridia; order Lachnospirales; family Lachnospiraceae; genus Chordicoccus. Next base: position 10,777 of record JBGUIK010000067.1, on the reverse strand, counting down.
TCCGCCACCTCTGCAGACTTCTGTTCTTCCAACTTCTCTGTCATCTTATTGCGGGCTTCTTCCTGTATCTTGGCCATATCCTCCGGTTTCATCGACATTTTTCCGACTCCAAGAAGGCCTCGCTCAACATCGCCGAATTCTATATCTTTCTCATCGATGTTAATTGGCTCCAGTGCCGCATGCGGTATCTTCAGATGAACCGTCATTTTCTCTTCATCAAGCGTGATGTCATCTTTTGAAAGCTTACCTAAATCAACGGTATATGTAGCCGTTCCTTTATATGTAAGAAGCTGTGTTTTCGTAAAGATTTTCAGATTTGCAAGACCTGTATCTGTGAGCTGAACGGCATCAGAAACATCAATCTTATAAACCTCCAGCTTCTTGAGTTGCTCGGAATCACCTAAAATTGCCTCCTGAAAGTCCGCCGCCGTATAACCCAGAATCCCATTGTTTTCCAGTGTCAAATCATGATTCTCTACCGGAGCATCACGGGCAATAAGTCCCTTGAGATTACCGGTAAAACCCTGAAATTTGAAAACCATGAACCCCACGGCCGCCAGCACGGCTATAAGAATCAGGGTCTTCAGCAATTCAAACAGGCTGATTCCTCTTCTACCTCCTTTGCTTCCCTGCATTGCTCCGTTCCTGGCTGCTTCTTCGACCTTTGCCAGAAACTCCTTTGTGCTGATATCACTCTCTGTCATCACTTCATTTACGTTGTCACTCACTGCTATCCTTCCTCCATTGATAAAGTTCTTAGTATAAGTATAGCACTAAGTAAGGACAATGCTTTGGAAAAAAAATTCCATAAAAATGTGTATCACACGCGACAATCAGGGTTTTTGTCTTTCGTATGATTCAAACCTTATTCTAATCCTACCCGTATAATTTGATATTTAAACTGTAACTCATTTTAAGTTACATACCAAATATTTTTTCGCTCAATATTTTTGGCTATCACACAGCCAATAACACGGAAAAAAGTTTGTCGTTGGCACTCAAAATAATTCATGCTACTATCACATCGTAAAACACATTTGCAAATGTTCCGGTAACACAACAATCATTGCATTCCGTAATTAATCCACACGGAGTTGAAATGCCTATGCCCTCAAAACTGATTCCGTATACTCAAAACCGAATATGCCTGAATCTTCCTGAAATCTCATCAGATAAATGGAGTGACTTTCGTCGCGAGTATGAGCAGGGAAAAACGTTAAAACAGATTGCTCTTGAATATCACTGCGATCCGAGGACGGTTCGTAAATGTCTCTTCCTCAATCAGGGAAGCAATGACATCGGAAAACAGCACTGTGCGAAAAAGCTTACTGCTTATTTGCCTATGATCGATGAGCTGTATCGAAAATACACCGGCATCGACGGATCCGAAGCCACTTCTCCGGACACAGATGGTATAGTTGTTGCAGCCAATCATCCGTCATCTTCCAAAAGATTGCGCGGCAAAGAGTACGGAATCTGCAAAATCAGTAAATTGATCACAGATCAAATCACAGCAGCAGGATACACCGGCAGTGAACGGACCGTAAGGAATTACCTGAGCAGCCGCTTTATCTCCATTCAACCGGACACCAGCAGAAAGGATGACCGTTAATGATAACAATAAAAACCACCCCCAACAGATTTGGAATATCTCTTCAGGGCGACTATCACGATCTTAATGCTCTCTATGACAGTATAGCAAGGTATCTTGAATTATATATGGCAAACAACAAATTCTACCCGTATCACGAGTATGAATATCTGCTCTCCCTTAACTACGACATACGTCATGCATATATGGGTACGAGAGATGTAGAAATCAAGAAAAATAATGCCTCCGAAGTAGGTGTTATTGCCGAGAGTATCTTCAGCATTTCTGATCAGAATAAAAAGGATTTCTCGGAAATACGTCGAAAACATAAGAACGGAAACCTTTACTTTGGAGTTGAAATCCTCTACCCCCTCGTCTTCCATTATCTCGCAAACCTGAGTGAGATCACCTATGAAGACCCAACTTCTGACTGGTTCGACAATCTTCCGAAACACCTGTCTGACTATAACATGATTCATGCAAATAGAGACAGAGCTATGATTCTTCATTTTACTTCGTTGCTTTGGGAGAACATTGAAGATGTGCTTGGAAGCAAACAAGCTCTTGCAGCTATGGAATACTATGAGAATAATGAGGAGTTCATACTAGCTCCTTCTCTATACACAGATGCACTTATTCACTGGCAGCTTGCGCATTTTGGCAAGCTTTCCGAAGAGGACAAAAGCCTGTTCCTTCTCAAGGCTCTTTATGAAATCATTGATGTGGAGGACTTATTGCAATCTCCACATGATTACAAGCAGGCATACAAACATTATAAAGAAGCATCAGAATCAATATTGAAAAAAGGGCTTCCTGCCTTCCCTGAAAAGGATACTTTTTATCAGTTGCTGGATGGACTCCTTTCGACCGGCGAGCCTCTTTATGAATCGACATTTGATGCATTTTTGAATGAGCATTATGGTGTGATTACGGATGAATATCCGGAAATGTGACTCGCTTTCTACATTGAACAAGACAGAAATGCGACAAATAACCTATCGTCGCATTTCCGTCGAAGTTGGTACATATCTGACAATATATAGACAGAAGCCTTAATGTTTCCGGTGGAAATATCCCAGCTTTAGGTTAGGATTTCTTTGCGGTGAGCTACGAATAAAAGTCGGCAAGCCTCTCCCGGGTGCTTTTTCCGGAAGTTTCTGTAATCAAATGCAGCAATTACCGTCTTACCTGTACCAGCATGAGTCAAGCCGCCCGCAGGTTTGTATTTGATAAAATACAATCCTTATTTTCTGTCTACAATACCTCCTCAATCATGAGTGGTTTATTCTGAACATATTACCAGTTCATCATATCCGGGCCCTCGGCAAAAGTCATTTCCAAAAGCTCTGCCGCAATTTTCCTGCTGCTTACCCTCATCAGATTATCTTCAACATCCTCTTTTGATAATAAATTGACGCTTCCATACCATACAACTTCATTATCTATTACCGCAAAATGCTCGCAGCTTTCCTCCACAAGCTTCACTTCGAAACCGGCTTTCCGGAGTTTTTCCATGAGCTCCATACGAACTTCGGCTCTTCCATACTTATACGCGTCAGGATGCCATGTGATAATCGTTACCTTCACGCCCAATTCCTGACGCTTGCCTGCTTCTCTGATAATTCTATTCACCTTTTCGGTATTCAGGCGAGGGCTGGAAATCACTATACTACTTCTTGCTTCGCCAATATCCTTCCAATATGTATCCGCATAATTGTCGATGTCGTAGATGGCGTTTGCCTCCTGCTTCTCTCCATTTATGCTGACACAGAGCTCGTATCCAATCTTCTTATAGGCTCTGAGCCTTGCGGCGTACATTTTATCGAACTTTGGAATATGACTGTCCACGTAATCATAGACGATTACATTTTCTTTCCCTTCATAATCCCGGTTCAGGCGCCCCACATACTGCTCCACGACACTTTCCCCGGATACGGGTGTTGCCATAAAAAGAGTATCAAGCCTCGGATAATCAAACCCTTCCCCGAGCAGCGATCCCGTTCCCACAAGAATAAGGCTGTCCGATTCATTCACCGCATTGAGTTCATCTACCTGTGCTCTGCGTGCTTTTGTCCCATTTGATCCGGTAAGCAAGATCAGTCTATCGGCATATTCTTTGAGCCCCTCGGCAAGCTTATTTGCATGGTCAACGTACTTCGTCAGGACAACCGGAGTCCTTCCGGCTTTCACACATTCCACGACATCGCGTATTATCTGCTGATCACGGATATCATTATTCCGTATCAGCTCAAATGCCTCATTGCCATAAGGTGTCTTAGACAACCGATGCGGCTTTACGGTGCGTGTGAAGCGGGGATATACCAGATGATCTATGTTCTGCTCTTCCGCCCTGTCCTTTGCCGTGAACCTATATCTTACGGGACCAAGCAGAAACTCGTTAATCTTTTCTTTTCCATCCCCTCTTTTCGGAGTCGCCGTCACGCCATACACATACTTTGCATTGATCTCCTGCAGGACCTCTATCGCGCTGTCCGAAGCCGCATGGTGACATTCGTCAAAAAACACCTGTGCGTATTCCTTTAGCCGCGGGTGCAGACCGTCTTTCTTATTTAAGGAGCGTATCATTGCGACATCGACTATGCCTGTCAGGGTATCATGAGCCCCTTGCAGATTTCCGATCAACGATTTTCTCTTTCTTATTCGTCCGGTCTTTGTTTTATATTCCGGAAGCTCCTCATCTATATCCAGAAACTCCTCAAGGCGCCTTAGCCATTGGTCCATCAGATCCGCCCGGTCCACAAGAATCAGGGTGCTAACGCCCCTTCTCGCGATCACATCACAGCAGACCACCGTCTTCCCGAATGCAGTTGCGGCGTGCAGTATCCCTGTCTCATTATCAAGCATGGCCTGAACAGCGGGTATCTGTGACTCCCGCAGCTTGCCCTTAAAAGAGACATTTATCCTGCGGCCGTCAGTCCTTTTATCTTCTAGATTATAGAGTATCCCTGCTTTGTCAAAACGCTTCAGAATCTCGTCCCTGAGCCCGCGCGGCAGGACTATGTAATTTCCCTCATCCTTCCCAAGATAAATGAATCTGGGTTCATCGTAATTCGGCAGATCCATTGCCTGGTTCTGAAAATACTGCTTATTTGCAAATGCTGCCATACGGCGAATCTGCCTCTTTACCTTGTTGGACATCCCGGAAGAATTTATATAGATCCGGTCAGCCAGTACAATATGGACAATACCCCTCACATTTTCCGCATCAAGATCAGAATTCTTATCCCACGGAGCATCAGCACTATCATTATCACCAATGTTACCCGCACTGTACCACAGAGAAAGATAATCTTCTATCTCCTGCCTTGTTAACCGTCTCGTACCGGCAAGCACATTCAGCTGATCCTCATATGCGTTCCAATTCTCATCAACAAACGCACTGTTACCATTTTTCAAGGCCATCCCCTGCAGCGGCAATGCGATTACATTCCCCAGACCCCCTTCCGGAAGGGCATCCTGTGCCGGTATCATGCGGTCATAGTATTTAAAAGATGTGAGGTTTACTGACTCTGCCCCTTTCTCGAGCAGCGCAAATCCAAACCGCCTTGCCAGTCTCGCCGGTATCATTTCCTTAAAGAAAATCCATAGGTGAGCACCCCGGCCGGATCTTGACCGTTCCACCACAGCATCCACATTCAAATTCTTGCAGATGCGGCGCAGCGCGTCTATCTCAGCTTTCCAGCTCTCATCGACATTTGCATAATCATCCTGCTCAGCGCCTTCCGCGTGATTATCAAAGTCAAATACAAGCAGCTGGCAGAGATTGTTCTCCAGCATCGGATATATTGCAACAACATCATTCCCGTTTAGGTCCAGCCCTTGCATATGTGCCTTTATGAGCGGCAGCGTCAGGGGTTTATATGCCTTTATCTCACAGTCTTTACATCGTACCCCGTCTCTTCTCTGGATATGACAAGAAGGGGCCCACCGATTGAAGCACTGCGTGTAATACCCGTTCTTTCTGGTCTTAGGATTCGTGTAACGAAGGTCATACACATCTTTCCTTCCACGGCAGAACATCAGGAAAAATGCATTTGCGTTCTTATCCGTAACCTCGAATTTCCTTATGCGGGCACCCTGATCCGGGTCATATCGCTCTGTCAACTCTGCATTTTCATCAGCTGCAATATCCGCATACGAAACGCCGGCTTCATCAAGACGTTCTTTGAGAAGCCGGTTTTCATTCTCCAGTGCCTGGATTTTTGATTGTAGTTCTTCAATTATTCCTATGTTATCCTGCTCAAGTTCCTTCATATCTTTATACCCGGGGTCCATAGGTTCCCGTGATAATGCCAGAGCCCTTCTTAATGGCTCGAAACCCACTCCTCGACAAAATACAGCGGAGTATTTACCATCCATTCCTGATCCACATAACCAGACATTGAAAACCGCCATCCAGTCATCCCAGGATTATGATCAACAACCTGCCTCAGACTTTTAGCTCTTACGTTCTCTTCAGCCTTTACTTCAATCGGGTACAGCTCGGATTTCTGTAAAAGAAAGTCAATTTCCAGAGTAGAGTTCTCTTTTGAATAATAATATAGCTTCTCTCCTGTCGAAATCATCTGCTGCGCAGCATACTGCTCAGTAAACGCGCCTTTATACTCAGAAAAAATGCTGTTCTCAATGAGAATATCCTTTGCCTGCACATCACTCATTGCACCAAGAAGACCGAGATCCAACATGAACAACTTGAATGCTCCGAAATCCTCATAAAATTTACACTTTTATGAGGCAAAGCCTGGACCGGCCAGAATGGCTGCATACTTCTGAGTCAGCTTTCCCATATAGGCTTCCTGCCATCCCGGAAGTTTTTTCGAAACAGTTTCCAATCTGATTCTTTTACTGATTCATTCATAAAAATCGCTCTTTACCAGTCTATAAAATCCCCCTCATCTCTGATAACGCAATAAAGGCCTTTACCCCCTGCCTCTCCAAAGAGTGTCATTACATATTTTCCGAGTGAAATTCCTTTCGCTCTCGTAAAGGCTGATGTCTTCTTATAATACGCTTTCAGATCATCTCCCTCTGAATTCCATATGAGATCCTTAAGGAGCGCAGGGTTATTAGCATCCAGATAATACTTAAGGAAAGCCTCCCAGCCTTTTCCGTCCATCTTAAGTCCTGTCCGAATCTCCGCCATTTTCTTTCCAACTTTCTGCACGTCCTCATGCGCAGTGTCGAGACTCATACATATATTCTCTCCGTCATCTGTTACCGTGAGAAAATCTCTCTTCATTAATTCCATAGTCATACCTCAGCAGTTGATTATACTGTAATCTCAATCAGGTTCCCCTCGATCGCCACAACGCAGGATTCATAATATCCATCACCTGTAGTTCGAGGGCCGCTTACCACTTCAAAGCCATCTGATTTTAGCTGCTCAGTCAGTTCATCCACTTTTTCCTTGCTTCCGACTGAAAAAGCTATGTGGGCATACCCTGTTCTGTTCAAAGGCTTATCCCGGTCTTCCAATTTCGGCTTCGTCATTATCTCTAATCTTGCTCCGCCATCAAAGCATATAAAATAAGAGCGAAAGTCCGTAGTCTTGTTATGATAACCATCATTAGAATGCCCGTCCAAAAACTTCACAAAGAAGTCTCTTGCAGCTTCAAGGTCATTCACATACATGGCAATATGCTCTATTTTCACTTATTTTCCCTCCTCTCTCCTGTAAGCCTTGCGGCATGCTTTTCCGGGTATTTCTGTTATCAAATGTAGTCATTACCGTCTTACCGGTACCAGCATGAGTCAAGCCGCCCGCAGGTTTGCATTTGATAAAATACAATCTCAATTATCAAAGCTCTATTATTTCCAAATCATCCGAAATCCAAAGGCTCCCGATATAATACCGCTTCTCTTCTGCGCTATCCACTATGAATATCTGCCCACCATCTTCCATCAAATAACAAGTGTTATAGCACTCGCCATAAAAGCATTACCAGTTCCTAACGTTGTCATCTTTTCTTTCCACAACATTTCTTGTATTTCAATCCAGATCCGCAGGGACAGGGGTCGTTCGGATAAACCCGCTTTCTTTTTATGAAGTGATATTCTTCTTTCAGTCTTTCCAGTATCTCATACACAACCGGGCAAACTGCGGCTGATTCAATAATGCTTAACAAGCTCCCCATTCTGTCAGGCTGATCCGTATAAGGATATCTGCGGCAATTTACGGGCTTACAATCTCCAAGTGCGCAAGCTCCGTCATCCTTTAAAAAATCACATGGACAGTGTTTTGTCTTATATGACATCTCTCCTGGATCATATTCCAGAAACCGTTCAACGAAATCCTTCCCACGCATCGAAAATTGTCCTGCTGCCTTTTCAATATCCTCCTGTGGGATCATTCCGCAATACATTTTGCAGCAATTGCGACATTGACTGCAATCATATCCGGTAAATAATTCTTCATGCAGCTTCCGAAACTGTTCATCTAGCTTGAGCGGATCCGCATGCATTTTCAAGTATGTACGAAATGCATAATTCTCGTTTTCTTTTGATTTGGCCTTTGCCTTTACTTCATCTGGAGATATCAACATATGCTCACCTCTTTCCACGCTTCATTCCATATAAGCAAAGTTCATCGCGAAAAGCACGCCGTCTGGAATATGCAGCCCGATACCGTTCCATAATCAGTTCTTTACCCTTTGTGACTCCTCTGGATTCTTGTACTTCGCCTAAAGCCGCGATAAAGGACGCACATTCCCCATAATAGTTTCTCTTGTTTGCGTTCATGATGCCTTCGACACGCCACTCGATCCAGTGATCGATCCTTTCCATCCACAGTGCGGAGTCGTTCCCGGAGAGGCATACCTCTTTTTTCCAGTTTTTCAAAATATCAGAAAACAGAGCTTTTTCATCTGTGGTGTCTTCATAATCATCCGCTTCCTCTGCAAAAGACGTTTCGTCCTTCAAATAAACCATTGGAGCCTCCATAGCAGTGCCCCGATAGTATTCCCGGATATCAAGTCCGCAGGCATCCCGCGCCCGGCTCAACATAGCCTGCATCCCTTTTCCATAGTCCTCACCCTGATGAAGCAGCAGAAGCATCAGCGCGATACCCGTCTTCATGAAAGTGGATGTCCATCCAAGCACATTTTTAGTAGTCATGCCTATCTCACGCATCTTTTCAAATTCTTCCTGAAAGTATAAAATGCAACAGCAGTCATTTTTTCCGAGAACATTATCAGATTCAGAATGATAAGAATAAGAGCCTCGATCCTTCATATCCGGAATGCCCCGGATCATTTCTTCAAATATCTCCAGTGCCTTCGCCCTGTGCTTCTCCCAGTCTTTCGTCAAAAAACGAAGCCTCAAATAATTCAATGTTGTCGTTTGGGATCGAAAAGCTTCCAGAAGGCATCTCTCCGATTCCTCTGTATTATCCAAACGCACAGCATAAGACGCTGTCAGAAGCGCAATCCTACTACGGATTCTTAAGTTTGAGGGAATCTGTTCTAAGGCGCTCTGTCCCGATTCCAGCATCGACATTTTCAGATCCGGCGCTTCTGTATTCAGATTATCCATCATGAGCTTCTCCAACAGTACAGGATGCGTCAGTATATTCTGTTTCGCGACTTCGAGGGCTGATTTCTCGTCCTGAATCATAGAGAGTGCGTCCTGCAGCATTCGCTCATACTGCCCTCCTGAACCCGTGGTCAGGACACGGATCCAATCCTGCAAAAAGGCACTGAAATCCGGAAGATCCCCGTTTCCCATCTGCATGACCTCCTCCAGCTTAAAAGAATGGTAGTGGAGGTTCCCGATCAGACGCAGTATTTCTTCCGCCCTCTCCCCAGAAGAGCTGACCAGATAACACAGGTAAATGGCCTCTTTTAAAAACAATTTGTAAACATCATCCTCCAGAAGATCATGGGCGTTCAGTGTTTCCAGATCCATACTGCCATCGTCATAGTCCAGATACGCTCCTTCAACAGAAACCGTCACACAGGAAAGAAGATTGGCTAATGCGAAGCCCTGCCTATAAAGCCCGTGATCTATACAGACATGGACTAGCTCCATGGCCTTTCCAACATCATCCATGATGCCATCCGGATCATCAAAGGTAAATTCATCGGCATCACTGTTATACCAGTCATCATATTCATAGTTATAGTCACTGACCAGTGCCCTTCCGCCCTCCTCTAATTCTTCCAATGTCTCCATTAAGGATTCGATTTCTTTCTCCAGCCTTTCGTTCTTTTTATCATCATCAAAAGAATGTCCTTCTACGCCTTCACTGGTACCTCCTCTGCTACTGTCAGGATCCTTCACATCAAATGCAGTAAACAGAGAAAGCAGCCTTCCTCGCTCTTTCTCCGGAATTGTCCTGGCAATTTCGTGAAGCAGACGTTCCAGTTGATTGCGGGACATTCTGCTGCTAATTGTATCGATTTGCTTTAAAAACTGAGGAAGGTGCATTGTATGTTTTCTCCTTATTGTCTCTTCTATTTCTCTGGTCAAAGCGACCGATGAATCCTACCATTCTTTTTTGCAGTCAAATACACATCCTTAAACATCTGTCTCATTCCGCCACCGACAATTACGAAATATGGCATTACCAATCCATCTGATATGATCACGTCCTTGAATGGCATGAAGGTCGCTTCCACTATGAGTGGCATTGGCGCTCCATAAAACATTTCCTCCCAACTCGATATGATGCCACTCACCTGATACACCTCTTCATTTTCAAGGGAGATGAAAATGCTCCCTTTTTTCAGATGTCGTTCCATCATGAACTGTCCCTGAATTCGCCGCTTCCAACTCCGAATAATATCTTTGTGTTCTTCAGGCAGCTCTTCTCTTTCCTTCAGGTATTCATCAATAATAGTTTCATCGGACCACAGCGTATTCGCCACTTTTTTCACTTCTTCCGGGTCCAATACTTTTGCTGTCGCTATGTTTTTCAGTTGACTGCTGACTTGATATTTCCCATTAACATAATCGAGCAGCGGCAGCCAGAGCCTGTAATACAATTGTCCGTCTTCCTGTGATAATGTCATCGGTTATTCCTCTCCTCCTTATTTGCCCATTCATCTAAAAGGTATCTTGCAATCTATAGTCATGCCTTCATTGTTAACTGAACATCGTACTACTTCTATCGGAACGCCCGCTTCTTTTACATCTTCCAGGAGAGCCGCGAAATATGGATACCGTATG
>JBGUIK010000066.1:0-30654 GCA_045112915.1 Lachnospiraceae bacterium | reverse complement strand
AAAAAAGCCCGAAAACCTGATAAAATCAACGTTTTCGGGCTTGCTGGAGATAGTGAGACTCGAACTCATGACCCCTTGAATGCCATTCAAGTGCTCTCCCAACTGAGCTATACCCCCAAGCGATGTAGGTATCTTATCACATATTTAATTAATATGCAAGTTGACTTTTGCATTACCTCAAATTTCCTCGGCAAAGTCTCGGAAAAAACATAACAGTTCAGACAGGCTGCAGCGAAGTCCCAGAAACCGGCGTCTCTGAGACGAAAAAGGCTGCCTCACCATTCGGTGGGACAGCCCAAAACTTATCAGTTATTAATATTCCGGAAGGTCAAGAATTCTGCCGGCCATCCAGCCATAATCCGGAGAGCAAAGCTCATACCATGTTCTTCCATCTTCACGGTTCTTGCTTACGTTGCCTGTTGTTGTTACCCATGTGCCGTTCGGATAGGATGTAACTCTTTCAAAGCTTGTTCCCGGGCCTGCTCTGAGGACGCCGTTCTGCGTTGTCTTTGTGTTGACCTGTCTTTTCTCTCCGCCTGCTACGTTCTCAAGATCGTTTACATTAATTTTGTTCATATCTGCCATTTCAAATTCTCCTTTTTATCTGTATGTTCGTATTCTTCTTATTAGCGGGTTCCTTTTCGCCCCGACATATATAGATACGAAGTTCTTTTGAGGAGGGCTAATAAAAAAAATAATTTTCATACAGATTTTTTTGAGTCACGCCGGCCGGCATTTTGTTTAGCCCGCCGGCGAATCGTTCTGTTGGCAGAAATATACCATATTTGGCGCAAATTATCAAGCTGACCGATTCTCAGTTCATTGCGGCAAGCAGCTTCTCATCAATCCTGAGCGTCACCTCAGCAAAATACAATGCATCCGCATCCGAAAGCGTGCTTTCATCGATTGCATCAAGCGCTTCCATATATTTTGTATATTTCTGCATGATGTCCAGATACTCACTCATGAGGGCCACCGGATTATCTGATGCAGCGTATTTCTGCATGAATTCTACATACTCGTCGAAGAAGGCCTCATACTCATCCATCTGAGCCTTGAACTCGGGGGTGACGCCTGCAGGGACGTCGGTGTCATTTGCACCTGTATCCGCGGGTGTCTCGGCGGGCGCTTCCTGAGTCGTTTGACCGTTTCCGGTGTAGGTCACTGATGCTACGAGCTTTTTAACATCTTCGCTGTATGTGTAAGTTGACTGATCCGATTCGATATAATACATGATGAATAAAGCTTGATTGACCGTATCATACCAAATATATTCATTTATCTCGCCTTGCCCTTTTTCACCGGACACCACAGTTGTGCCATACATGCCTGAGCAGCCTGCGATTGTCACTGCAGATGTGCTCTGCCATGTGATTTCAAGACTTTCAGCCGCTTTATTGATAAGATCCGTCTTCATGGACTCGAACTGTTCGGCTGTGTATGAGGAAATTATCCTTTCAATTCCCATAAGAACTGTCCCCTGTGCTTCTCCATTGAAACTGATCTTCACAGCTCCCTTCTCATTCAGAGCAGGCGTCATATAGGACGGCAGCGAGAATGCAAATCCCTGATACTCGTACGTCTGATTTGTCGCCTGATCAAATCCGTTCCGCTGGCTCTTAGCCGGGGCTGCCGCAGTGGCTTCCACCGCCTGTGCTGCTGCGGATTCTGTCGCTGTAGAGGCTGCCGCACTTTCGACCTTTGACTCCGTTTTCGACTCTGTCTTCGCGGAGCTGCCGGTCGGATACTTTTTTGAACCTCCGATCACGTTCCCGATTGCGCTAATGACAATGAGGATAAGAAAAACGATACCCACTTTCTTCAGAATCTTCATAACATCCGCTCCTTTCCTTTTTTCAGATTGGCGAGTTCAGGTCTCGCTTCAGAGGCTGAGAGTGGCTCCGGGTTGGCGCTGGCAAAATGGATTTCAGGCCAAGTCGCCACAGACCTCTCCACTGAAAACTATAGCGGAGCGGGAAAGCGTTTTATATATCCAAACTTTTTCCAAAGGGGCCGTCACAATAGCGGTTGTGGCATAGCGAAGACCGCAGGGATTCGGCTGGAAATATGTCAGCTAGCGTTGACCCGAATCCCACGTCAAGTCTCGCGAGCGAGACTTGAAAATCGGTGAAAACCGGGCGGATATTTTCTATTTATGCCATGCCATCAGTGAATTATCCGGTTTAAACCTTATACTCAAGAAATCAGCAGTCGATCTTGTAAAATAACATACATATGCAGTGCCCTCCGAGGGTTGAATCACATTCCATAGGCAGTCATACTAGCTCGCCTTTAAATAAATCCGCTGACGGGTTACTTAAATGGTCAGATTAAAAGCAGTCACCTTTATTGATTTTGATAATTGATGATGGTAAGACTTACTTATTCTAGGTTTTGACTAACAGTAGCTTAAAGCTGATTTCTCTGAAATCTACTGCTCGCTTCTCAACACGGGCAGTCATGATACGCCGTTCTGAACTAAGATGACTGAATGCCCGCATTCCTGCTTTCAGTCGTTAAAGCTGATTTCTCTGAAATCTACTGCTCGCTTCTCAACACGGGCAGTCATGAAACGCCGAACAGAACAAAGATGACCGTCGCCACTACTCAGCATAAGAGGCCATCGCAATAGCGGCAGCCCTCATCTTATACCAACAGTAAATTGCCAGAGGTGCACACGCGTGTTATCATTATTATAATTGTCTTATAGGAGAAAAACCGATGACAGATAACCGAAGAGAATGGGCAATGGCCAAAGAGGAGCTGGACAGAGAGCTAAGAAATCTCGGTTTCCCGAGTGAACTCGGCGATGCCATCGCCAAGCAGCTCGGAAGCCCGAAAGCCATTCGGCGCATGACAGCATATCTCTACAATATCAAGCCCAGAAACGTGGAGCTTGTTGTGGATGAGATGCTTGCCATATGCAGTGAGATCGCTGCCTGGAAAGAAAAGAAGGCCAACGAGGCCGCAAACGCAAAGTACAATTATATATTGAACTATGGCCTTACGAATGATGAATAAAGCTGCAGGCATAATCGTTTAAGAACAGAAACCGTGCGCTATAGCGCTGAACCCAAAGACCGGACAGAGCCGGAATGACCTCACCGGCCATTGAAAGGCAAAATTATGCAAAATTTCCCAACTAAAACAAACTTAATACTGCATTTCCTCTCGGGTTCCAAGCGCTACTTTGCCCTCAGCATGATTTTTGCGGGACTGGTATCCCTGCTTGATATGATAAACCCGAAAATCATATCCTACACCGTCGACTCCGTCATCGGCACAAAGCCCGCGGAACTGCCGGGCGTCGTAGAGAGACTGATTGAAAATGCAGGCGGCGCAGGCGCTCTCAGAGCCCACCCGATCCGGATCGCCGCCGCAGTACTCGTGATAGGATCCCTGGCCGCTCTGTGCCGGTACATTTTCAGGACTATGAATACGCGGGGAGCGGAGACATTCGTGAGAAAGATGCGCGATGATCTCTTCGCCCACATCATGTACCTGCCTTACACATGGCACAGCGAAAACAGCACCGGAGACATCATCCAGCGGTGCACCTCGGACGTGAACACCATCAAGCGATTCATCTCGGAGCAGCTCGTGCAGCTTTTCCGCACAGTCATCATGATTGTGCTGGCCCTTATTTTCATGGGCAGGATCCACTTCCGCGTCATGCTCGGCTCAGCGCTCATGATCCCAGTCATCGTGATCTACTCACTGATTTTCCATGTGAAAATCGGCAGTGCATTTGAAAAAGTCGACGTCGAAGAGGGAGTTCTCTCCTCAATCGTTCAGGAGAACCTGACCGGCGTGCGCGTGGTCCGCGCGTTCGGGCGGGAAGTCTACGAGCGCGGCCGCTTCGAAAAACAGAACACTTACTACACGAGCTTCTGGATCCGCCTCATGACAATCACGTCCATGTACTGGTCCGTGGCCGACATACTGACAGGACTTCAGATCCTCTTCATTATGCTCTTCGGCTCCGTCGCCTGCATTCACGGCACGCTGACCGTCGGCGGCTTTATAGCGATGACTTCCTACAACATGATGCTGATCTGGCCCGTCCGCCAGCTCGGCCGCGTTATCTCTGAGATGAGCAAGGCCGGCATCTCGATCGAGCGTCTCCGCTACATCATGAACTCTGAAGTCGAGACAGATCCGAAGGCGGCTTTGGAGCCTCCGATGAACCGCGATATTACATTTGAAAATGTTACGTACGCATATGCAAATGCCTCCTCACCCGTTCTAAAAGACGTCTCCCTGACGATCCCTGCCGGCTCCACATTCGGAATCCTCGGCGGGACCGGGTCAGGCAAATCGACTCTCATGTATCTCCTTGATCACCTCTATGATCTGGGACCGGAGGGCGGCAAGATCACTGTCGGCGGAGTAGATATAGCCAATATAAAAAAGGACTACCTGCGCAGGAACATCGGAATGGTCCTCCAGGAGCCCTTCCTCTTCTCGCGCACGCTCTCCGAGAATATCGGAATTACCGGGCATGAAAAGAACATGGACGAGATCCGCCGTGCCGCGAAGATCGCGAGCATCGATGACGCGATCGAGAGTTTCACCTCCGGCTATGACACATTTGTAGGGGAGCGCGGAGTCACCCTCTCCGGCGGCCAGAAACAGCGGACCGCAATTGCGCAAATGCTGATTTCAAAGCCCCCGATCATGATCTTCGACGATTCTCTGTCCGCAGTCGATGCCGAGACGGACATGAAGATCCGCCATGCGATCCAGGAGAATACGGGATCTTCGACGGTCATCCTGATCGCCCACCGGATCACGACACTCATGAACGCGGATCATATCATCGTCCTCGACAAGGGAAGAATCCGGGAACAGGGCACCCACGAGGAGCTTTTAGCCAAAAACGGTTTATACCGCAGGATTTATGACCTGCAGACGGCGGGCATTGACGAGTCGGAAGCAGGTATCTGACCTCATTGGCGGATTGGATGCAACATCTGGCCTGACTGAAGCAGTTTCAAGTCTCGCTGCAAAGGGGTTTAGGTTTTAATGCCAACAGATAATACACTTTAAAGATCATTCGGCGTGAGTACACCGCGCACTATTGTCATTTAGCATTATAGGTATAAGGTAATGAACGAAGAAAAACAGGCCGGCCTGCCCTTATTCGGCATCCCCAGGCTGTTTCCGTATTTAAAACCGTATAGAGTAAAAATCATTTGCATGATCCTGCTCGGCGCGATATCCAGCGGGATGGACGCTGCCTACCCGCTGTTCAACCGCTACGCCCTGAATCATTTCATCGGCGGGCAGACCCTCGCGGGGATCGGGCCCTTCACCTGTCTCTACGTATCGCTGCTCATCTTCCAGGGAATCATCAATTACATAAGCTCCGTGGAGTGCGGCAAAGTGGAAATGTCGGTGGACAAGGATCTCCGAAACGATGCTTTCAACCATCTTCAGACGCTGTCCTTCTCCTATTTCAACCGCAACTCGGTCGGCTATATTCACGCGCGGGTCATGTCGGACACCGGCCTCATCGGCGAAGTAATCTCCTGGCGAATGATGAACCTTGTGTGGAACGGAGCTTATGTGCTCGGCGTCCTCGTCGTGATGCTGATTATTGACGTGCGGCTGGCGGCGCTTATCTGCCTGCTCGTCCCGATTGCCGTCATTTTCATGATGTATTTCCAGCGGCTGCTGCTCGACTACAACAGAAAGATCCGCGAGATCAATTCGAAGATCACGGGCAACTACAACGAGGGCATCACAGGCGCGCAGACGATCAAAGTGCTGGGCGTGGAAGAAAAGATGATCGGCGATTTCAAAGGCGAGACTTCCAATATGCGCCGCATGTCCATCCGGGAAGCTCACTTTTCCGCCCTCTTTATCTCGACCATGACGATGATGTCGGCTATGGTGCTGGCTCTGGTCCTCTGGCAGGGCGGCCGGCTCACGCTCGAGGGGCTGATGCAGATAGGCACTCTCGCCGTATTCATGTCCTACGCCCTCGAGATGCTCGACCCGATTCAGAGCATTATCGAGACTTTGTCAGGATTTATTTCGATTCAGGCCAATATCGAGCGAGTCGTAAAACTTCTGGCCGAAGAGTCCGACGTCGCCGACAGCCCGGAAGTCATTGAAAAATACGGCGATTCTTTCCACCCGAAGAAGGAGAATTGGGAAGAGCTCATCGGCGATATCGAATTCAGGGATGTTTCGTTCCGCTACCCGGACGGCGATGAATATGTTCTTGAGAACTTTAATCTCAGCGTGCCGCATGGAACCAACGTCGCCATCGTCGGCGAGACCGGCGCCGGCAAATCCACGCTGGTCAACCTCGTCTGCCGCTTCTATGAACCCACGAAGGGTCAGCTTCTTATCGACGGGCGGGATGCCCGTGAGAGATCCCAGCTCTGGCTGCACAGCAATATAGGCTACGTCCTTCAGTCGCCCCATCTCTTCTCGGGCACGGTCCGGGAGAATCTGAGATACGGCAAGCCGGACGCAACGGACGAGGAGATCATGAACGCGCTCCGCATCGTGTCCGCGGAGTCAGTGCTTGCCCGGATGGAGAAAGGCCTCGACACTGATATCGGCGAGGGAGGAAGCATATTGTCGACGGGCGAGAAGCAGCTGCTGTCATTTGCCCGCGCTATACTGGCCGATCCGAAGATCCTCGTCCTCGATGAGGCGACGTCCTCCATCGATACAGTCACTGAAAAGGCGATCCAGAACGCGATTGATGTCGTGATAAAGGGTAGGACTTCATTTGTCATCGCCCACCGTCTGTCGACCATTGTCGACGCGGACGTGATCCTGGTCGTTAAGGGCGGCAAAATCATAAGCCGCGGCACTCACGCCGAGCTCATGCGGGAGCGGGGCTACTACTACGAGCTGTACACCCGCCAGTACGAGGAGCTTCTATGGGGGGCGGCGGAATAAAGAATCGCAGAGCTGCGCGAAGGCAGACAAACAGAGTACGCCGCGCAGCTCGCGCATGATCAGAGACCGCGATTTACGACTCGTTACGAGAAAAAACTCCCACACCATCTCCTTTCGGTGTTGTAAGAACACTGAAGGAAAATTGGTGTGGGAGTTTTATGTTTCAGGTCTAATCACAGCCCATGTTCGCATTATGCGGCAGAACTCTCATGAGAGACAGGAAAAAATCCATTAATATGAGAGGAAATCAGTATGTACGTATCCGGTCTCCCCGGTCTCCTCGACCCGGACGTGGACCATCTTGCCCTCCGGATAATCAAGGATCGTGAACTCTGTCCAGTCCGGAAGTTTGGCGATAACATCTGAAGATGTCGACGGGCCTTCACGAAGTGACAGGTACTCTTTTACATTCGCGTATGCTGTCATTCCGGGCTTCAGGGCTGAGCCTGATGAGCTCTTGCTGCTTGACGAGCTCTTGCTGCCGGATGAACTTTTGCTTTCGGATGAACCTGCCGGCTTGATATAATTGGCATTGACATACCCTTCCTCATCGGTCCCCTCAACTCTGACTTTCGCCATGCCGTTTTCAAAGCCAAGAACGATGAGCGGTGTACCCGGGTAAATTTTATTCGTTCTCGGAGCGTCCGTGGACGGACCGCTGCGAAGGCTCAGATAATTTTCAACGTCCGGATAATAAATCTCACCGGAGCCGGAACCGCTGTTTTTGGATCCGCTGTCATTTGATCCGCTGTTATCTTCAAAATCCTTCTCCTCGCGGGCTGTATAGTCATCGAGGGAGATGAAAAGCTCGCCGCCGTCGCCGTACGGGGACATTTCATAGACAAGTTTGACCAGGTTCGCGTCCTCATAGTAGGTAAGTTCATATGGCCAGTAGAAGTCGTCTCTGAAGGATCCGATACTCTTCACAGTTGTGCCGTCGCTATTGCATACGAAGAGATCCGGGCCGAGATAGCCGCTGACAAAGAGCGTTCCGTCGCCTCCGAAGCCGCTTGCCCACTTGGCAGGGCTGCCGCCGAAATCGTAGTTTTTCCAGATCTCATTGCCTGTCGCAAGATCCACACAGACAATCGCTCCGCTCTCGACATAATAATATCTCTTTCCGTACTTGCCGAGGTTGCTCACACGGTCAAGCTGCGATGTCGGGTATGCTCCGGTCTTTTTGCTCCAGAGTTCCTTTCCATTGTATGTGGCGGTAATGTTGGCGAACTCATTGTTGCCTGAATGACCGAGTTCCAGTGTCACCTGCACATCATCCGGGTCATAATCACCGAGAGATTCACTGTTTCCGGACGGTTTCTTTGTCTCATCACCTGCGGTCTCCTCCGGCTTGATCGGCTGGGAAGCAGAGTCGGTCTTCTCGCTCTCTGTTTTTGTGCTCTCTGTGAGCTCCGGTTTGATCGCGCTTTCTGTCTGAGAGCTTGTGCTGCTTTCGACCTTTGCAGCCTCGCTTGCCGCACTATCTGCCTTACTTTCCAGAGCGGCCTTGGCGCTCTCAGCTTTGGCATCATCCTTGGCATTTGCCGCATTTTCTGTCACCTGGTTCTCTGTTTTCGCTGAAGCCCCGCTCGAGCTCGATCCGCATGACGCGAGGGCGGCGGTGAGCACTGCTGTAAGCAGTATGGTTACAAATCGTTTTCTCATAGTCACATCCTCCATAGTCTTTTAATCTTACCGGGCACTACCGCATATGTAGTGGTCCGGTCTGCGCTTTATACAAATTCATCTTGAAGATGGGTGCGGCATCAGATTGTAGAGCATCATAGCGGTCTTCGATACCGGCATAGTCTGAACAGTCAGTCTTCCGGGTCCCGTGACCACTGTGTTGAAAAGCCCTTCGCCGCCGAGCAGCACATTTTTCACACCCTTGATCTGAACAATATCCAGGTTCATATTTCCCTGCATGGCCACAACATGGCCGGTGTCGATGATTTTTCTCTGGCCCGGCGCGAGATCATACTCTACAGCGGCTCCGTCAACCTCGAGGAAAACAATGCCGTCACCGAAATACTTTCTCATCAGGAATCCTTCTCCGCCGAACATACCGCCGCCGAATTTTCTCTGCATATAAACTTCGGAATCGATCCGTCCCATGCTGCACAGATATGCGCCTTTCTGAATGTACAGCGGTTCACCGGGCGTGACTCTGACGGCTCTGATCGAGCCGGGGAATTTTCCTGCAAATGCAATCTCCCCCGGCACCCTCGCCGTATAATGATTCACGAACGCGCTCTCATTGGTGAGAATGCGCCCGAACATCTTGCCGATGCCGCCTCCCTGTGTCTGCATTTCAATGCCATCGTCCATCCAGGACATTGCGCCGGCCTCGCACTCAATTGTCTCACCGGCTTCCAGATTCACAAGCAGGACCGGAAGATTGCCGCCCTTCACTTCATATTTCATTTTATGCACCTCCGTTTCACGTTCCTGTCATATCTGCGTATTATTTGTAGAACTCCATCACTGACGGAACATCGTCTATTCCAAGATACTCCGCAAGCGCATCCACAATAAACTGATGATCCTCGTAGTGCGGGAAGGCTGAGACCACAGCGACCGCGACAAGCTCACCGGTCTTCAGTCTGATCGGGAAGCCGCCTCCGTCCAGAGCATAGTCGTTCGGATCAAGCTTATAGCCCACCAGATCTTTTCCTCTCATCTCCGAGGACACCGTGAACCAGAGTGAAGACCTCTCACGGTTCATGACCGTGTTGAACTTGCGCCGCATCCAATACGTATTATTCACGGTCGTCCCGGGTGTTAAATGCTGATAAATTGCTACGCCTGCAACATTAAAAATGCCGATCGCGAGCGGCTGGCCTGCATCATACACCTTCTGCGCCATTCTGGTCCCGAGTTCAAAAGCCTCCTTATAAGTAAATGTATCCGGCTTCAACATCTCTTCCTGCTGATCTATCACCTTTATCAGCTTCTTTGGATCCATCATACTTTTATCCTCCACTTATCCTCTACATATACTCCTAAAGGCGATTATAATATAGAACTATTATAACATATACACACCTTTCTCTTAATTATCTTTACGTTTTTCCAACAAATTGATTAAAATGGCTAAAGGCAGCCAATTTCCCCATTTCCGGGTGCGATAGTTGCCTTTGCTCAGTTGGACTTCTCTGGGACAACGGCGAAAGGCAACCAATTTCCCCGTTTCCGGATACATTGGTTGCCTTTGCTCAATTCCAGTAAATATACAGTCAGGTGTAAAAGAAAAATCCGACCTCTCGGCCGGATTTTTCATTATGTAAAGCCTCTTTACTTCATAAAAGCTTCAAATCATTTTATATTCAGCGGTTGATCTCATACTCCGGTCCGTTCTTCGTATCGCGGACAGTCACGCCGATAGCGGCCAGATTGTCACGAATCTGATCGGACAGCGCGTAATTCTTATTCTTCTTGGCATCCGTGCGGATCGCGAGGATCATGTCAATGAGGGATGCATCAAGAGCGTCATCACCGCCGGCTGCCGCCTCGGAGACGAAGGGCAGACCCAGGACCGGGTTCACGCACTCGTCGACAAAGATGACCGCGTCACGAAGCACTGCTTTGTCATCGGCAGCAAGCGCTGTGTTGATGGTCTTGACCAGCTCGAAGATGTAGCTGATCGCAAGCGATGTGTTGAAATCGTCATCCATGGCCTCAAGGAACTTCTCCTTGATCGCTGCCACAGCCTCTGTCTCGATCTCAGCGCCTTCCGGGATCTCAACTTTTTTTCTTGCCTTGTCGCAGACTGCGCTTATCTGATTATAGGATTCCTCTGCTTCCTTGATGCGCGCGACGACGAAGTCGGTCGGTCTGCGGTAATGTGTCTGCAGAATATAGAAGCGGATAGCCAGCGGGGAAGCCTGCGTAAAGAGGTCAGCCATTGTGACGAAGTTGCCCAGAGACTTACCCATCTTCTTGCCGTCGACCGTCACGAGATTGTTGTGCAGGAAGTAGTTGCAGATTGGCTTGCCATTTGCAACTTCAGACTGCGCGCACTCGCACTCATGGTGCGGGAAGAGGTTGTCCATTCCGCCGCCATGGATATCAAATGTATCGCCGAGGTACTTCTTAGACATGACCGAGCACTCAATGTGCCAGCCCGGATATCCCATGCCCCACGGTGACGGCCACTTCATGATGTGTGTCGGATCCGCAAATTTCCAGAGAGCGAAATCTTCCGGATTCTTCTTGTCATCAGCAACAACAATTCGCTCGCCGCTGACCGTGTCGTCAAGCGTGCGGCCGGAGAGCTGACCATATGCCGGATACTTGTGAACATCAAAATAGACGTTGCCCTCATCCGTGACGTAGGCGTAGCCTTTGTCAATCAGGGTCTCGACCATCTGCTGGATCTCGATGATGTGACCTGTCGCGCGGCAGCTGATGGACGGACGGCAGATGTTCAGCTTGTCCATGGCCTTGAAGAATTCATTTTCATAATTGTAAGCGATGGCTACCGGATCTAGCTTCTCGATGCGTGCCTGCTTCTGGATCTTATCCTCGCCCTCATCCGCATCACCTACGAGATGACCGATGTCAGTTATGTTCTGAACATACTTTACCTCATAGCCGATGTATTTGAGATATCTGTAAACGATGTCAAAGCTGATGTAGCTCTTGGCATGGCCGACGTGCGGCATTCCGTAGACGGTCGGTCCGCAGACATACATTCCGACATGTCCGGGGACGATGCTCTTGAAATCTTCTTTTGCCCGCTTGAAATCGTTAAATACGCGTATATTTCTCATAGCAATTCCTCTCTCCTCTAAAGATGACGCCGGACTTCGCCGGCCATTTCATCACTAACCGCTATGATACCACAATCACATGGATTGTAGCAACTTATTTGACCTGCCGACCGGAATTGAATCAGAACAGCAGTTAACAGTTCAGACGGACTGTACTTGCAGTTCAGCTGCCGGCGGCAAAGCATCCATCTTCGTGAGAAAAACATTGCAGGTCCGACCGAGAGATCAGAAGATGCAAATGCATCTTCTAAGCTCGCAGAGGAGGACCTGCGTTTTTCGATGAAGATGATGTTTGCGCCGGCATCAGAAACTCCGTTTCAGTCCGTCTGAACTGTTACAACGACAGACTAAAAGAAAGTCAAATCCGGCGCACAGCAAAAGCTTTTCAGTTAATCACATTTCACCAGATGATACATATACGCGTGGTACTCGCCCGTCTCGACCGGAAGTTTGAGACCGATCTCGGCAAGTACATTGGCAGGATATGTTCCCTGAGTAGTTTCCTCATAGTACATCGCGCCGGCCTCGAGTCCCTTGACCCTGACATAGCGGGTCGGATTGTTTCCGTGGACCTCATTCATGACCACGCACACAAGAGCTTCGCTCTCATCCCTTGAAGCAAATTCCCAGGCTGTCACCGCATCCTCGAACGGGCTGGTAAGTCTGAAATATCTGCCGCCATGAATAAGCGGCGCATACTTCTTGTAGATGTTGATCTCATCGCCGATCTTTCTTCTCTCCTCATCGGAGATTTTCGTGAAGCTGAACTCATATCCGAAGCTGCCGGCCATAGCCACCAGAGCACGTGTCTCGATCGGAGTCACTCTTCCGTTCTGCTCGTTCGGGATGACCGATACATGGGCGCCGACCGCAGAGATCGGGTAGAAGAATGACGTGCCGTACTGGATGCGCAGACGGTCGATCGCGTCCGAGTTGTCGCTGCACCAGATCTGAGGCGTATAGTACAGCATACCGGCATCGAAACGTCCGCCGCCACCGCTGCAGCCCTCGATCATGACATTCGGATAGTTCTGATTCAGGCGCTCAAGAAGATCATACAGGCCGAGCATGTAATCGTAGAGCACGCGGCCCTGCTCGTTGGTCTTAAGCGAGTAGACGTCCGCGATGTTGCGGTTGTAATCCCACTTGACGTACTCGATATTGGCGGAATCCAGTATGTTCTTCATGCACTCGTACAGATAATCGACGACGTCTTTTCTCGACAGGTCGAGGATCAGCTGGTCTCTTGCGCGCACCGGATCACGGCCGGGAATCTTCAGCGCCCAGTCCGGATGCTCGCGGTAAAGATTGCTGTACTCGTTGACAGCTTCCGGCTCGACCCAGATACCGAATTTCATACCGATATCATTGATACGCCGGACGAGCTGGCCGAGAGTTCCGCCGAGCTTCTCCTCATTCGGTGTCCAGTCTCCGAGACCCTGTCTGTCATTTTCGCGCGAGCCGAACCAGCCGTCGTCCATGACCAGCATCTCAACACCGGTCTGGTGAGCCTGCTCGGCGAGCTCGACGAGCACATCGCCCGTAAAATTGAAATAGGAAGCTTCCCAGCTGTTGACGAGCACCGGGCGCTCGATCAGTTTGAATTTTCCTCTGCAAATGTGCTCTCGAATACAATCCTGAATATTCTGCGACAGTCTTGTAAGGCCATCGGCAGAATAGCTCATGATGACTTCGGGGACAGTAAAGCTCTCGCCATTGTCAAGCGGGTAACGGAGCTTTTCGTCCATAAGACCCATCTGGAAGCGGGTGTTGCAGAACTGGTCTCTCTCCGCCTCGCATTTGAATCCGCCGCTGTATACATGGACGAGGGCGTAGGCTTTGCCGGAGTCTTCATTTGCAGAACGTTCACACAAAATAGCCGCGCAGTTGTGCTGGTGAGATGACATGCCTCTGCGGCTGCTGATTACCTGCGCTGTCTCCGCGACATGCGTTCTGAGCAGATTCCTCTCCATCGTGTGACGGCCGTGGAACGTAATAAAGTCATAGTCGCCGGACACGAAATCGAGAACGGCGCTCTGGGCTTTCTCCACGTAAATGCGGCCTTCGCCCCAGTTTTCAAGAATGAGGGCGCGTGTGATGATGTCATATTCAGGCAGCACGCCGTAGAGCAGGTGCGCGCGGACATGAGTGACGGCGTCCTCGAGCGTGATCTCCAGTGTATCGGACTCATCTTTCGATGCATAGACCGCCGGGAGACCGTCAAGGCCGTATTTTCCCTTCCTGATTTCATACTTGACAAAGCGGAAATCGCAGGCTTCAGATCCATCCGCGTTCTCTATAATTACAGCCGGACTCCGGTAGTCACCGGTACCGCTGGTAGGAAGCTCCTGCGGCAGGAAATCCATGGAATACTGACGACTGGGCGTAGAGTTTCCGGGAGTACCGGAAAAACCTCTGTCGCCATAATTCAAAAGATACTCCATGCAGCCCTCTGTTCGGCGGCCATAGTAAAGGTGCAGGAGAAATCCGTATGGATCTACCTGCATCTGGTAAGTGGTATTCTCGGTATGGATAGTAAAGGTCCTATCTTTCCTGCTGTATACGATTGCCATTTATGTATCCTTTCGATGCGATGCAAAATATCGCAAATGTATTTTTATAGTTTTAATAGCACGCTACTCACCAAAATACCATGTTTCTATATGCTGTACAAGGTGCTTTTTAATCTATGACATGGAATTATCGTGACAAGTGCTTTGCGCCCTGCGCAGCTCGGCAGGAACACCGAGGCGTACATGAATTTCTTTGCAAGTTTTTATGCTGCATGGTATAGTATGTCTTATCGGAAGTTGCGAAAGCAACTCCCGATAAAAGGGCGATGAAATCGCCCGCAATTCGATTATCGGGTTCGCGAAGCGGTTCCGATAATATGGGGAAATGAATCGAAGAAAGGGTACAATTCATGGACGAAAGCACACGCAATAGAATTCTTCTGGACCTCGGCTGGGCCCTTCTGACACTGATAGCGTACATCCTTATACAGCACCTTCTGGGCAACACTGTGGCTCTGACCAGCAAGATCGCTATCTTCATCGTTCTGTCTGCTCTGCTGCTGCTCAATGATTTCAAATGGAAAAAGAACGACCTGAATAAAAAGAAGAACAAGGAGCCGGAGAAGAATATCAAGAGGCATATTCGAAGGCTTAAGTAAATCGCGAGCTCTCAGGGATTCGGCACTGATCCGGATCCCATATTTTATCTCAGTGGGGGATTGACACCCGCCACTGAGTCTGGTTTATTATCCACCGCTTAAAGAGGCGAGGGTCATCTCACACTGAGATATCCCGCTCGTTTCAGCGGCGGGTCACAATCCATCAGATTATTCGAAAGGAACTGGAACTATATGGCAAAACTGCTGACCTCCCGCGACCTCGCGCGGGTCTCCTGCAGCTCCTGCGAGGGCTGCGGCGAGTGCTGCCGGGGCATGGATGATACGATACATCTGGATCCATATGACCTGTACGAGCTCGAGAAGCACCTTGGCAAGAGCTTCGACGAGCTTTTTGACGTTCGCATCGGCCTGCATGTCGAGGACGGGTTGGTCCTTCCCCACCTGCTCATGGGCGGGGACAATGTCGCCTGCACATTCCTTGGTCCCGACGGCCGCTGCGGGATCCATGATTTCCGGCCCGGCTTCTGCCGCCTGTTCCCGCTCGGGCGCCGCTATGAGGATCGCTCATTCGGCTACTTCGTGGTCGAGGGAGCCTGCCCGCGCCCCTGCACAAAGGTGAAGATCAGCAAGTACCTCGAGATTCCCGGCATAGGCATCTACGAGCGCTATATCAATACATGGCACTACTTCTGCCGTGACGTGCAGGATCAGCTCCGCGCTTCCGGCGACGAAAAATTCATACAGCAGACTGCGCTCCGCATACTTGAGATCTTCTTCACCGCCCCGTACGACACGGACCGCCCGTTCTACCCTCAGTTCGAGGAGCGGATCGCGCCGTTTATTTAGAACGCTGTCGCGAGAACATCACCCTTAAGATATAGATTTCCCTGTACGTCCTCTTTAATTGGAGCAAGATGCTCTTTTTTGACCATATAGGCAAGATTTTGCCTGGAGCATTGAAGAGCATCACACACTTCCGCTGTGTCCAGTACATTCTTTTTTACGAAAGAGTAAAAATCCTCAAGGGTCAGCGGGATATTTGCTCCGTTTTCATAAAGCGAGGAAGCAGGTATATCAATTGAATCATTAAACGTGACCGCATAACCGCCGGCTGTGATCCTACCGGAATTATACAGCCTGTCATTTCTGAGGATTTTTTCTATAGCCGGTTGGTCATCATTTGCAAATGTACTCAAATCCACCTTCTTAACACTCCCGTCAAGGAAAAAGCACAGAAGGGTATGATCCGCGCATAAAACGCAGTCTTTCAGATTTTTCCGTCTCCTTATAGCAGCGTAATCCGGCATCTGTGTGAGTTTCCTAATACAAAGGCTGTCCTGAGAGCAACGTCCGCCGGACTTTTCAAGGAAGGTCATTTCATCATACTCCTTCAGCTTATGATTGCTAAGGATCATGCCGATATTCTGCCTGCCGCTCGGAATTATGCGCTCCTGCACCCAGAGCAGACTGATATCTCTCGGAATCGTGAAAATGCCTTTTTTTACAAAACTTGTCAAAAGAAGCGGCGCGGTCCATTCATCCAGATAGTCCTGAAGTTCAATAATGAATGTCCGGCTCTTTTCATAATAAAGAAGAGTTCCGATCGATATTTCATTTTCCCGGTCATATATTTCATAGATTTTCATAAATCTGATACCTTTCAAAAATCATATCCCATATCTTATCGAGATAAATATCCGGCAGGATCCCGTTCAGACCATCGAATAGGTATTCCCGATCCGTGGCGGCAAGACTGTTTGCAAACACACTTTTCTTATCATCTATCAAATCCAGGTTATCTCTGCATGAATATGTACCGATAAAATTATTGCATGGTTTGTCGCCAAGGACATCAAATTTTGTGACGTCCTCCTCGGTATAACACGAATAGAGCAGCGATAATCCGTGATCAAACAGAGGGGCGATCCGCAGCGTTCGGGCTCTCGCATTTCTCAAAATCTCAATGTTGCCTCCATGCCGATCTCTGTTCAGTATCAGAAAATCTACCGCGATCATAGCATCTATATATTTCCGCCATCCGTTACGGACGCAGAAATCATAATGGGGCTCTCCCGGAAAAGCATTGGTACGGTAATAATCGTCCAGTGCTATTTTACTCTCTCCTCTCTGTTTAAAATCCTCAGACGCGCACAGATATGTTATATGCGTTCTGCCCTCAATTTCGATTTCCGCATGTATCAGTTCATAGTGAAGATGAGGAATTCCCAATATCGTGAGCAGCCTGTCAACTATAATCTCATTGATGCACTCATGACCAATAATGCCGCGGGCAGCATCAAAATTGGAAAGTTTATAGTAAATCTTCCTGTTCATCAGTGTTGAGCCACTTTTCAGAAAAGTACCTGCGGTACCGCTGGAGCTCCTGATATGAGACCACTTCAGATAAGTGAGATCCTGCAGATCATGTATAATTCTGGTTTCCATATTTCCCTCAGAGTATCTTTATATTTGACGCCCGTCAAATAGTTTCTTGTGTTGAATGTGATCTTTTAACGCACGTCAAAACGACTCATTCTCGTCTTAATAATACATGTTTATTTGACGATCGTCAAATAAAATAGCTTAATATCGATTTTTTATCATATTTATTTGACGGTCGTCAAATTAATTTCCTTTTAAACTGCAGGACATGCTGCATACTTTTTTTACGCGATGGCACAATAATAGAGGCCGCATAGGACAACTAATTGTTTTCCTCGGGCCTCTTCGCTCACTGCATTTTTAATTCTCACTCATTTTCTCATACTGAAGATCGCGTCCTCCAAGTCAATCAGGTACACATAATAGACCGGTCCGAACGTCGGGTCCATCACGAGATGGCCGAAGTCATCGACCGTCTTGACAGTCCCGTCCTTGCAAATGATCCTATACCGCACATAGTCCATCCGATTCTCATTCTCCGGCGATTCGAACTGCTGGACTGCAATCTCCTTCTCCGACGCTTCAAGGTCATCGGGATGAACGATCCCGCGGAAGCTGTTCCCGACATAATTGCGGAATTCCTTTACCGACTTGCACTTGAACATTTTGGCCAGCGAATCACTCGCGTACAGGATTTTCTCATCACCCTGAGCCTCATAGACAAAGAAGCCTCCGGGCATTCCCTTGGCGAACTCCTCCAGGGCGAACATGAACTGATCTCTGTGAGGCACTTCCATACCGTCCTCATAGAAGCGGTATCTGCCGCGGCCCTCATATTTCGAATTGTACAGCGCGATGTCCGCTCCCTTCATCAGCTCATCGAAATCAGTGCCGTGGTCAGGTGTCATGGAGATACCGACGGAGAAGGTGAAGGGCATGTTGATGTCGCTGACTGCATTTGCATGCTTAAGGGAACTCCGGAACTCCTCAAGCCGCGCGCGGACCTCCATCTCGGAAGTGTCTGTGTAAAAGACGACGAACTCGTCACCGCCCAGGCGGAATACGATGCCCTTGTCCGAGAAGCGGCGCTTGATTTCCTGCCCGCTCTGCACAATAACATGGTCTCCGACGAGGTGTCCGTAGCTGTCGTTGATCTTCTTGAAATGATCCCCGTCAAAGAGCAGGAACGCGCACACCTCATCGGGGTGCGCTGACAAGTATTCATTGATCCTCTTTTCACCGCCCCTTCGGTTCAGAAGTCCGGTGATTGCGTCTTCTTCGGACAGTCTGGACAGATGGGCTACCAGTTTTTCATGTTCCATAAACGGCCTCCTTTCAGAAACAGCGCATGGACAGGTGTCAGGGGGTGAATCGTACTGCCTTGCGGGTCTAAAGTCCACGCTTTTCATAGAGTGTACCACATATTTGAGATTTATTGAACAGTTGTCAGATTTTTCTTGAATAAATTAACAAATTGAGTGGGCAGACAACTGAACTGAGCCATTTCCATTGCCTCTACATTTCAACATTTATCCAAAATACATTTCAATTCTCATTCAAGATATAAATTCTTTAGCTTCTCAAGATCCTCCCGGGTCAAATCATACTCCCTTTCGAAAAAGGCCTCATAGCTCGGATAACGTTTGTGGATCATATTGAGCACAGCCTCTGCAAATGATCTGTCGACGCCCTCCTGGATCCACATAAAAGTGTGCGCATTCTTACTGATGCGGGTCAATATGCGGTGCTTCTGCAGGCTTGCCTTGATCAGCTTGCCGCGATACTTGTTGGTC
The DNA here is from genome assembly GCA_045112915.1 of Lachnospiraceae bacterium. Taxonomy (GTDB): domain Bacteria; phylum Bacillota; class Clostridia; order Lachnospirales; family Lachnospiraceae; genus Chordicoccus. The sequence continues at coordinate 11,656 of JBGUIK010000066.1, read as the reverse complement.
AGCACATAGTCATCAAGAATCGTCTCCTCGTCTACGCCCAGCGCGAGCATGATCAGGATTGCTGCCACGCCGGTGCGGTCCTTGCCCTGGGTGCAGTGGAACAGCATGGGAGTCCGCTCCCTGAGCATGAGATCGAACATCTTCTTGTAGGCCTCGCTGTCAAATGCAATAAAGCCGTACACATGTCTCATCAGGCTCGCAATCTTATCAAGCCCCGGTTCCTTCAGCGCCATGCCGAACATGGCTGCAGCCGAATACTCAACGTCGTTGCCCTCGTTGTCGCGGATCGCACTGATGTTGTAGTTGGTAGCCCCCTCGATCGGCGGGTCCGGGAATGCGGCCTCCTCGAGCCGGCTGCGGAAATCAAGGATGCTCTTAATACCCATCTTTTCCAGCGCGGCGATCTCCCGTTCATTCATGGATCCGAGCGCTCCGCTTCTAAAGAACACACCCTTCTTTATAGTGCGTCCATCCTTGGTCTTATATCCGCCGAGTTCACGAAAATTGTTTTCAATTCTGAAACCTGACATAGTTTTCTCCTTGCGGTTGGGGGCAGTTCGTCACCGGTTATTCTTTATTTTAAGCAGGGTCTCGAAGACCTCCGGATTGTTCAGCACGACGAAGCTGAGGCTGCTCCTCGCTCTCGTGATGTTCTGATAGAAAAGCCTCGTAAAAAGATAATCCGGATCGGGCTGGCTCCTGCCGGCGAGTTCTCCGAACTCATTGTAATAAAAATTGGAATCCATGACAACAATTACCTTGTCATATTCCCGACCGATGACGTCGCGGGAACTCGCCGCATCCGCGTAATATATCGCATCTGAATCTCCCTCGGCACGTACAGCAACGTCACCCCCATCCGCAGGTGCCGGAAACAGCGTAATAAGCTGATACCCTCTGGACATGTAAAGGCGCAGGATGAGATCGGCTTCATGAGTGTCATTGGCACACAGCACGTCCACATCCTCGTACAACATCTTCCTCTTCGGACGGTCGTACAGCCGAAGCATGTTCCGTATAAACGAATTGATCTCATTGTTCGTGCGCACTCGGTCTTTGAGCCTGAACTCTTCAAATCCCTCTATCCGATTCAGCCGCTCCGGGTTGTTGCGGCGAATCTCCGACTTCGAGAGGGCCTGTGAGAAATCATATGCAAATACACACCGCTTCGACCCCTGCTCCGCCGCCTCCAGAATGGCATCTAGGACAGACGCGTAAAGGCGCTGCGTCTCATCCACACAGATGATCTCATATTTCTCGAGCGTCTGCCTGTCGACCGTCTTCGCAGGGAGCAGGTCTACACGGTCCGCATGCTCTTTCAGATACTGGTGACCTTCCGAGAGTATCCCGCTGTGCACAATGCAGGTCGGCCTGGTCTCTCCGTATGCAAATGCAATATCGTACAAAAGCAGCGTCTTCCCCGTACCGGCTGATCCCCGGATGCCGAAGAGCCGTCTCTCCGGATCCGCTTCCATGATGCTCTTTCTTATCGACGTCTGCTGATTATTCAGAAAGTATTCCTTTTCGAGGAACCGGTCCGGCGTGTTGATCGGCGAGACCAGGTAAAAACATGGATCAAACAGCTCCTCAATCCCACTCTCACGGTAATTCTCTCCGATACTGCTGATGATTTCTTCGAACGAGCTGTATTTGAGCCCGTTGTCGTACCTCAGCACCCGCATGGATTCGTAATCATGGATCAGCGTGAAGCTGTAGATCTTTTTATTCAGATGCCCCAGATAATATCGATTCTGGTACAGCTGCTTTTCCACTCTCCGAAGCTCGACCGGCTGGCTTTTCAGCTCGATGTTGATGACTGCGTCCTCGCTGATCCTGAGCAAATCGAATTCTTTTCCGATCTGCGGGATCGTAAAGGCGTAGAACCAGCCGTCATAGACATGGGGAGCCGCATCGCACAGAAAGAACTGATCAACGATGCTGCTGATCATATCAATTTCTTCGGTCCTGCATTTGATAGATTTGTCCCTCCCGGACAGAGCGTATTCATACTCGCTCAGTATCTCCGGGGCGACCTGCCTTGTAAGCAGGTATAAGTTTACCGCTTTCATAACGGACCTCCACATGGTGCGGGGTTGTGGCTGCTATGGATATGATATCCGGTTAGTTTTCTTTCTTCTTCCTGAGTGCCTTAATAATATCATGAACGTTGTCCTTTGTGACAACTAAAAGTCACAAGTATTGTGCAATGAAGAAAAAACTGTAATGAATTATTGTCACACCTAATCCGTCATCAGCGTTATTATATACAGAAATCGCGATTTACTACTCCATAATAAAGACGAGGTGAACACAGTGAAGACAGGAAAGGATGGTATCAGCGATATCATTTCAGTCTTTAATATGTACGAACAGAAAATGTACCACATCGCATACGCGATCCTGCACGACAGTTATCAGGCCGAGGACGCGGTGATGGATGCATTTGTCCGCCTGCTGGAACGGAAGTATTCAATTGAAGACCCCGCGGCAAATGCGACCAAGCGCCTCATCATACAAGTTACCCGCTCGGCAGCCATTGACCTGTATCGAAAAAACAGCAGGGAATCAGAACGGCAGACTCTGGTGGATGACCCTTCCGCGCTGCGGTCTTCCGGGCAGGAGGATGCGTTCACGTTCGAGGCGGGTGAGTTAGAGTCGTTGCTGCGGCATTTGCCGCAAATATATCGGGATGTGCTTTACTGCAGCTATGTCAGAGAGCTTTCGGCCGAAGAAATTGCAGATGAACTCGGCATCAGCCAAGGTGCCGTCCGCAAAAGAAAAGAGCGGGGGCTGCGGATGCTGCGGGAGCAGATTGAATAAAAGTCAGGGCAGCTGCGGGGTTGCGCAGCGTTTCGCATTTACCAGTAAAAGATATAGTAAAAGGAGACCAGTGACATGGAAAAGAATTTTAGATCATACGAGAATGAACAATTTCCCGACTGGAGTATAGAAGAGTTTGACGCCATTTCGGAGGACCATGTTTTTTCCGAACAGTATCAGAGAGAAAAGAGAAAGGTCATCAGAGAACACAACAAAAAGAAGGCACCCCGCCGCTTCTTTATGCAGGCTGTCGCAGCGGCGGCTGCATGCATTGTGCTCCCGGTAGTTGTCTACGCCGCGGTGACACATGCGGATTTCTATCGGAATGCATTCGGAAATGCCGGACGGCAGAGCGTCTCAGCCCACGAGGAAGTCCTGGACGATGGCAAGGGCGGGCAGTTCACGGTGACGTATCCCGAGCGGGAGTACGTCCCCATCGACGAGGAGATGGCGGAAGCCCTGATCGGCAGCAATATAAGTTCTGAACCGGTCGAAGTGCATATCAATGACCACACGCTGACCATTAACTCCGCGGTCCGCGATGAGAATGCCATTGTGATGGAGTTCACCCTCGAGTGTGAGACCGGCGTTACGGCACTCAATTACAGCAAACTCGACAATGAGGCAAAGGGTGCCTGGAGGTCAGAAGAATCGACCTTCCATTTCATGGTTGACGGCACTGCTGAGAACATCTACGTCGATCTCGAAAAGAGCACCGAGACCTGTCTGCATTGCTATTATTACGGGCTTTTCGTATTCGACGGGCCTCTGGCTGACGGTAAGTCACCGACGCTTGACATCACATATGCGGACGAACCGCTTGACGGCACCACTGACAAATCAAAGATTCACGAAGCGCAGGTCGCAATTCCTGCTGAGCACACGCTTGATTTGCTGACATTTACATCCGACGCAGGTGGTGTTCTCGAGCTGTCACCGATCAGTCTCAGTATTGACATGGGAAAAGGACTTGGTCTCACGAATCTTGAGGCTTACGATCCCATTCACCTGAATACAATGTCGATTCACTACATCGACGGCACCTCCTACCAGGTCTACGACAGAGATGGCAATGTCGACAACACCGCATACATGTGCGGGGGCTGCGGCGCGGCTCAGACAGAGATCATGCTCCTGTTCAATCGCCTGATCAATCCGTCTAAGATTGATTATGTGGAAGTAAATGGTTTGATTTATAATGTGAGCGAGTAAAAATGGGATTCAGGTCAGCTTTAACTTACATCATATAGTGTGACCCACCGGTTAAGTGAAATCCGTATTCTTATGTAAACTTTCGTGAGCTAAAGGCAGCTATTTATCCTGAATGCAGGATTTTAGCTGCCTTTGCCATTGACCCATTCTTACACCCAAAAACAAAAGGCAACAGACCAACCCACCTGAGGCCATGTCTGCTGCCTTTGCCAAAATCAATTCTTGAACCCAAAAACAAAAATCACAAATTTCTTATTCCCCGTGCAGCTCCACCACCATCATATCGTGGTGCAGAGCTTCAATCATCCTGCCAAACACATCCGCGGTGCGCAGCCTAAGCGATGAAGTGTTGATGCAGGGATGGCACCCAACATACTCACCCTTGAGGACATCCTGATCGACGACGAGCTGCACCTCATTCTCCTTATCAAACATCAGCCCCAGAATGCTGGACGAACCCGGCGTGCAGCCGATCAGCCGCTCCATCTCCTCACCCGAGGCAAAGCTGAGGCGCGCGGAGCCGATCTGCTTCGTGATCTCTTTCGTCTTGAAGACCTTGTCATCGGGCATGAGCAGCAGATAATATGCTGTGTGCTGTCTGTTGGTCAGGAACAGGTTCTTGCAAATGGTTGCCCCCAACACCTCATCAATCTCCTGACAGGCCTCCATTGTGTTGGCCTCCTCATGATCAATCCGCTTGTATTCTATCCCAAGCGAATCAAGAAAATCATAGCACGCGATTTCTTTATCGAGACGGCCCTCGTCTGTTTCCGGACGGCCTTTACATAATTCATATTTCATAGCAATTCTCATCTCCTGTACATTCTTACAAAGTCTCTGATTATCTTTGGCAATATATTCCCGCCTTCATCCCTCGCCCAAAGTCCGGACAATGCAATCCGCAGGCAATCTGCCAAACTATTCAAGTCTCGCTCGCGAAACTTGGCGTAGAATCCGGGTCAGCGTCAGCTGACAACTTCCAAGCCAAATCTCACACTGAGATATACTGTAAAAAAGCAAATGCCGCTTGTCAAGAAAAAGGCGGGCTCACTTTTGTTTCCATCTAACATTTGATATACTATTCATGGACACTGCTCAGGGTCATGTCCGCAGAAATCACCGCACGAGACGATGATTCTGAGGATACACCTTACCGCATGGGCGGCAAATGACACGAACTCCGCTTCCCGAACGAGTGTCGATATCGACCGGGAAGGACGATTCCTGAAGCGAAATAATCCCGCAGTCACCGCCATCGATGTTCTCTATACGGGCCGCTCCTCTGATCAGGCGGACACGCGGCTTGCAAATGCAGCAAAGTCCCTCGGAAACGTCGTCACCGCCTCCATCGCGGAGTTCGGTGCAGATATCACATGGGAAGGCGGGCATGCGACGTCAATCAACAATTCCGCTGTTGTGAACTATGAAGCGCCATACACGGAGCTTGCTGAATGCACGGCCACCGGCCATATTAACGCAATCAGCGACCTTGACAGCGTGATGCGCCACGCTCTTCTCTACGTAGATACGGAAACAGACGGCCGCGTCTACTCTCTGAGCAGCGAGGTGGCTCGTCTCTACAAAAAAAGCCACTGACTATGGCGACGTAATATATGTCGACCATATTCAGTGGCTTTATCTTTGTGATTATGCACAGGATCCGTCCGGTATTATATCAGATAACACATACCCAAATCCCGCACGTCTGCATCCCGGGTGGGATGCAGATTTGAGTCTCTATTATTTCACTGTCACAGATGTGATATGCGGATTAGCGCCCTCATACCAGTACAGGAAGCCCTCAAGATCAACTGTCTGACCAACTTCAAGAGCCTTGACTGCCTCGTAGACGTCTGTGCCCGCGCCTGTCAGGTAAGACTCAACTGTAAATGTATATGTTGTGCCGTCCTTGGAGACGTTGAAGTACAGGTCATCGCCGTCAGCGCCTGAGCCGTCCCAGTTGTAAATGTAGGTTGCCTCATTGCCGTCCGCATCCTTGATTGCCTCGACCGTCATATCTTTGAAGGCCACGAAGGAGTTCTGGAGATCAATAAGTGTGTCTGTGCCAAGGTATTCTGTTGCATCGACTGCTGCAAATACCTGCGGCTCCTCATCGAGAACTGTATACTCTGCATCCACGATCTCGATCTCGCCTGACCACTCAGCCTTGAAGCCGTTGACTCTGATCTTTGTTCCGGGAACAAGGGCATCATAGTCTTCCTGAGAAATCGGCATTGCATAGATGAACACACCGCCGCCCTCTTCACTGCACTGTGCATAGATGGAAGCTGTGTCTTCCCACCAGCTCTGCTTAGCCTGTACATAGACATCGAGGCAGACAGGATCGTCGACCTCTGCGGTCATGTACTCATCATACTCCATGATGTAGAGATCCTGTGACGGATCAGCCGCTTCCACCACGGACTCATCGACTACCGGAGCAGCCTCTTCTACTGTGGACTCTGTTGTCGGTGCCGGAGCTGCGGTCTCTGCCGGCGCGGAGCTTCCGCCGCAAGCCGTCATTGCAATTGCGCATGTAAGCGCCAGTGCCATAGCCAGTTTTTTCTTCATTTCTTTTCTCCTTTAACTCTGTTCTTATGTGTATAAGACATCAGTTACCGGGATTCCTGCCTGCACAGATACTCCCGTAAATCCTCACATCGGGATCCGCCGAAGCGGTTCCCGATATAAACATTATAACAATTTTTTCACCCCTGTCAGCCTTTTTGCTTCTTCTTTTTCATATAATCACTGCCGACATAGAGTCCTATGAGGATCCAGATCACGATCAGCGTGCCGATCAGAGCTTTGGCCGTCGACGGCAGCGGGCCGAGGTCTGCCTTGCCCTCGGCAGAACCGGCGATCGAATCCAGTCTGTAGAGCTGCTTCGTATCCTTGTAAAGCTTCTGAATGTACTTGTCGTCGATCGTCTCTTTACGCCTTGTCGACTTGACCGTGGCCTCGATGAGCTCGCCGGCCGCGTCGCGGAGCGATGCGGAGCCGTTGAAGACCGGCGTCGTGAAGGTATTTGCAGTATTCGCGATCAGCATCTCCGTCGCATCGATCTTGGTCTTGTAATGCGCGTTGTTGTCTTCTCCGCTCCTTGCCAGATAATCCTGATACTCCTCGGTGTCGCGGGCTTTCTGCGTGACCGGCACATAGCCTTCCGTCTCGGAGTAAGCGATCTGGACGTCATTGGTCAGCAGGAACTGAGTGAACAGCCAGGACGCGAGGACCTCCTGCGGGTCTTCCTTGTTGAAAATGCAGACCGACGGGCCCTGAGAAATCATCTGCGGATTTGCCGTGTCGTACTGCGGGACCGGCAGAACCGCCGTCTCGAAATCGACGAACTTGTCGGCCGAGATGTCCGAAAGAGGAGCATTTGAACCCATCCATGTGGCACCTGCGGTGGAGTCGATTGCAAATATACACTGGCCCGCATCCAGGAAATTCGCCGGATAGCTTGAAATCTTGAAGGTCGAGAAAGCCTTCGTCTTCGCGTGCGCTGAGATATCAAAGAGGATCTGCTTCGTATCATCGTTGAAGAGAAGAATTTCACCGCCTGCTGTCGAATAATCCGCTCCCTTCTGCTTCAGCATCTGAATCATCATGTTGTCGGTCGACTTGTAAATGATCGGGACCATGACGTTCTGACCGTTGACGGCGTACTTGCCGTCCGGGCCTTTCTCCATGGCCTTCTCGGCAACCTCGAACATGAAATCCCAGGTTATCACGTCCGGAAGTTCATAGCCCATCTTTTCAACAAATGTCTTATTGACGTAGCAAGCCTCCGTCGACCGCATATAGGGAAGCGCATAGTAATAATTTCCGATCTTGCACTCCTCAAGATATTCCGGAACGATCTCATCGACCTTAGGTGAGTCGAACAGGACCTCACTTCCGCCGAGGCCGTACTTCGCATCGACGAACAGCTCATCCATAGCTACGACCGCATTATTGCCAGTCATGTAGGTCGCGATGTGGTCCGGATAGGTGATGCAGACGTTGGGCGTCGTGTTCGTCGCGATGTTGGTGATAACGTCGTTGTAAATCTTGCCGTAGTCCGTGTAGAGTCTCATATTTACCTTGATATTCGGGTACAGAGCCTCAAAATCGGAGATTGCTTTCTCGTAGATTCTCGTCTGCGTCTTGTTCGTATCGTTCTTCGCCCAGAACGTGATCTCGTGCTTGGCAGCCGTGTCAAATGTCTCCGGCACCACGAACTCGAGCCTCTCCTCTGACCCGTGGCAGCCAGTCATGAGCGTGCCGATCGCCAAAACGGAGGCGAGAGCGAGAGCGACGCTTTTTCTCATTTTCATCATCCCTTTGTACCTCCTCTCGATACGCCTTCCATGATCTTCTTGTGGAAGATCAGGAACAGTATGATGAGCGGCAGGGAGACGACAACGACCGCGGCCATCATGGCCGGGATATTCTCGCGGCCAAGACCGTTCTCGCGGATCTCCTGAATACCGTTCGATACAAGGAAATAGTTCGAATCATCAGTGATGAGTCTCGGCCATACGTAGGAGTTCCAGCACTCGATGACCTTGAGGATCGTGATCGTGATGATGGTCGGCTTGCAGATCGGCACCATGACCTTGACCAGGTACTTGATGTCGCTCGTCCCGTCGACCTTGGCCGCGTAGTAGAGCTCCGACGGCACCTGCGCGAAATTCTCACGCAGCAGGTAAATGTAGAATACCGAGGTGATCGACGGCAGGATGAGACCCGCGAACGTGTTTCTCATGTCCAAATTCGTAATCGTTACAAAGTTCGTGATGATAACGAGCTCGTTCGGGATCATCATGAGCGCGAGGAAGATCAGGAATACAAGCTCTCTGCCGGCGAATTCGATTCTTGCAAATGCATACGCCGCCAGGATCGTCACCACCAGCATCACACCTGTTGTAATCAGCGTAAAGAGCAGTGTGTTCAGCAAATATCTGCCGAGGTTGACCGCCGTAAACGCGTCAATGTAATTCTGCAGAGTCGGCGCCGCGGTGTAGAACTTCGGAACATATTCCGAGCTGTACTCGCTGTAGCTTTTGACCGAGGAGAGGACCATCCAGTAGAACGGGAAGAGAACGCATAATCCCCAGATAGTCAGCAGCGCGTAGATCACAGTGTTCTGCGTTATTTTTCTTCTCCGCGCTTTCTGTTCAATAATAGTAAGTTCGTTCTGTGATTCCATAGCCCTTCCCCCTTAAATGTAAACATACTTTCTTCTGACCAGCATGTTGATGCAGGTAATGGTCAGAACGATCGCGAACAGGATCAGAGCTGCCGCAGCGGCATAGGACGGATAACCGCCGCTGTCGCCGTAGAGCATATCATAGACATAACCGACGATCGTGTTCATTCCGGCCGAGTTGAGGTTCGTGCCGAAGAGAGCGACGACATCGGAGTATGCTTTGAACGCGCCGATGAAGCCCGTGATGATCAGGTAGAAGATCGACGGGGAGATCATGGGCAGGGTGATTTTGTAGAAAATGCGCCATTTGCTCGTACCGTCAACGCGGGCTGCATTGTAGTAGTCCTGATTGACCGATGCCAGCGAGCTGGTCAGGATCAGGATCTTGAACGGGAGGACGACCCAGACCGTGTAGAAGCACAGGACGAACATCTTGGCCCAGTAGGGTCCGTCGATAAAGTCGATCGAGCTTCCGCCGACCGCCATGATCAGCATGTTCACCATACCCTCTGAGTAAGCTGTCTTCTTGAAGAGGATCATGAAGACGAGACCGATAGCCAGAGTGTTTGTGACATACGGCAGGAAGAAGACCGTCTGGTAAATATCCTTGAACTTCTCGATCGAGGTGATCGCGAGCGCTAAGAGCAGCGCGATACCCGTGGAGATCGGGACCGTGATGACAACGAGAAGGAACGTGTTGCGGATTGCCTGCAGGAAATACGTGTCATGCAGTACGTACGAGAAGTTGTACGCGCCGTAGCCGTAGAATGACTGCGAAGCTGAATTATACCCCTCTTCTACGGAGTAGATGAAAACGTCTATCAGCGGATAGACCATAAATACGCCGAGGAAGATGAGTGCCGGCAGGAGGTAGAGCCAGCCTTTCATACTCTTATTTTCCATAGTTTTTCCTTTCTTTCGGCGTTTTAGATGTGGATTCTCTCTTCTGTATCTTTGTTGAAGATGCAGATCTTGTGCGGCTTCACTGCGAAGCGCACATCGGTCTTTGTTCTGTCCACCTTAATGTCGCTGCTGATGATGGAGCGGACGGTGACATTTGCAGAACAAGGATTGGTCGAGACGATACTGACGTCGCGGCCCATGACCTCGACGCGCTCCATGTTGCAGTGGAGAGGACCGTTTTCATCGAGAATGAAACCTTCGGGACGGATGCCGATCCAGACGTCCTGGTCGGATACATTTGCAGCATCACCGATCGCGTCATTGCCGATATAAACTTTGCCGCCCTTGACCTTGCCTTCAAATACGTTGATAGGCGGTGTGCCCAGGAACTTCGCAACGAACAGGTTAACCGGATCGTCATAGACATCCTGCGGCTTGCCGATCTGCTGGACATAACCGTCCTTCATGACGACGATCATGTCGGAGATGCTCATGGCCTCTTCCTGATCATGTGTGACGAAGATCGTGGTGACCCCGGTCTCCTGCTGGATTCGGCGGATCTCCTCACGGGTCTGCAGACGGAGGCGGGCATCGAGGTTCGACAACGGCTCATCGAGAAGAAGGACGCGCGGAACTTTTACAAGAGCGCGGGCGATGGCGACACGCTGCTGCTGACCGCCGGAGAGCTCGCTCGGCTTGCGGTCCATGAGGTGGTCGATCTGAACAAGCTTTGCAGCTTCCAGGGCCTTGTCGTTCATGACCTCTCGGGAGAGTTTCTTGTCACCTTTGAGATTCTCGAGCGGGAACGTAATATTCTGGCGGACTGTCAGATGCGGGTACAGCGCGTAGTTCTGGAAGACCAGACCAATGCCGCGGTTTTCCGGGGGCAGATTTGTGACATCCGTCTCACCGAACCAAATCTTGCCGCTTGTCGGCTTGATAAGACCGCTGATGAGATTGAGCGTCGTGCTCTTTCCGCAGCCGGACGGGCCGAGGAGGCCGATCAGCTGCCCATCCGGGATCTCAAAGTTGAAATCACCTACAGCAGTGACTTCCCCACCGACTTTTTTGTTGCGATTGGGATACTTCTTTGTCAGATTCTGTAATACTACTTTCATGGCATCGTTTCCTCGTATACTGGTTTACAGGTTACATTTGATTTGAGGGACGTGCGGCATATCCTGCCGGAGGTCTCCTTCCCTAACAATTGTTATGAAATCAAGCAGGCGGAATCCCCTGCTCGGTTTTCGCACCGCGAACACGCCTCGCTCTGCCGGGTTGGTGCAGCAAAAGTCCGCATGCATGCCTTGAACGCAGGCGGAACGCGTGTGCCCCTAACAAATTCATTATAAATACATCGGGGCGAAATGTCATTCATTTTGTTGGAGATTTGCACTCTTTGCTCATGTTTTTTAGTCATTATCACCAGTTTTCTTGAGGGGCAGCAAAATCCTGCTTCTGTGGCGCGGTTGCTGCCTTTGAGCTTGGTGAGTTTCATCGGGTCTACGGCAGAGGCAGCAAAATCCT
>JBGUIK010000065.1:0-84870 GCA_045112915.1 Lachnospiraceae bacterium | reverse complement strand
AAAATAATTATACCAAATGAAAAAGGACGCCTCTAGGTTTTCACCTAAAGGCGTTCTTTTTCATAGGACTTTTTTCACAGCCCCTTTCTCTTTTCAGTGGGCGGAGACCGATTCTTAAGGAAGTGGGTCATATCAAGTGAGACTTTAAATCGGTTTAGGCAGGACCTGCGCTTTTCGATGAAGATGATGCTTGAGCCGGATATTGGACTGCGATGCAGCCTGTCACTTTGAATTTAACACTTTAAAGTAAAAGATGGCTAAAGTGGTTGCAAATTCGACTCATTTAAGGTATTATTGACAAATCAGGCAACGGGGCCGGCAAGTTCTGACAGAAAGCTTGTCGGTTTTTTCTATAACAGGCGCCCAGGTGAAATATCTGCTGGGTGAAGAATCTGTTATTGCCGTTAAAGAATCTTCAAGAGGAGAGGAGAAGAAAGATGGAAGGATTTATTTCTGTTCTTGAGGCAATCGACGGCGTCGTATGGGGTCCGATCATGCTGGTCATTCTGGTCGGCACAGGTATCTACCTCACGATTCGCACCAAATTCCTCTGCTGGCGCAACCTTGGCCACGCAATCGGAAACACTTTGTCAAAAGAGGCTCGTCAGACGACCGGTGAAGGAGACGTTTCGCCGTTCGCCGCTCTCTGTACTGCACTTGCGGCTACGATCGGTACCGGCAATATCGCGGGTGTCGCATCGGCTCTCGCTGTAGGCGGTCCGGGCGCGCTGGTATGGATGTGGATCTCGGCTGCATTCGGCCTCACATCCAAGTTCACAGAGTGTGCGCTGGCTGTACGCTACCGTGTAAAAAATGAAAAAGGCGAAATGCTCGGCGGACCTATGGTCTCCATGGAGCGCGGTATTCCGATGGTCTACGGTGACAAGTTCAAGGGATTCGGCCGCGGTCTGGCGATCGCATTTGCGTTTTTCGCAGTCACAGCGTCATTCGGTATCGGTAATCTTACACAGGGCAACTCCATTGCATCCGCAATGCAGACGATCGCCGGCATCCCGATGTGGGTCGTCGGTGTTGTTGTAGGTCTTGCAACTCTGGCAATCGTTGTCGGCGGTCTGAAGTCCATCTCCAACGTGGCTTCTATTATCGTTCCGTTCATGGCTATTTTCTATTTCTGCGGCGCTATGATCATCGTTGTTATGCATATCACAGCGATTCCCGGCGCATTTGTCACGATGATCCGCATGGCATTCTCACCGGCAGCAGTCGGCGGCGGTGCGGCAGGTACTGTAGTTGCTTCTATGGGACAGGCTATGAGCAAAGGTGTTGCCCGCGGCTGCTTCTCCAACGAAGCCGGTATGGGTTCCGCAGCTATCACGGCAGCGGCAGCTACATCTGATGATTACATCAAGCAGGCATACATCAGCGAGACAGGTACATTCTGGGATACATTTGTTGTCTGTTCAATGACAGGACTGGCAATTCTGACGTCAGGCGTCATGGAAGAAGTTGTCGTAGACGGTCAGACCGTACTTCAGGGCGCTCCGCTCACGATCCGCGCGTTCGAGTCAACTCTCGGTGCTCCGGGCGCATGGCTCGTCGCTATCGCTCTTGCGCTGTTCGCGTTCTCTACAATTCTCGGATGGGAATATTACGGCGAGAAGGCCCTTGAGTATCTCACACGCAGCACCAGCGCCGCAATGGCATACAGAATCCTGTTCTCGGTGATTGCTTTCGTCGGATGCGTATCCGCATTTGAAATTGCCTGGGATATCGCCGATATTCTGAATGCTCTTATGATCGTTCCGAACGCGATCTGTATGATTCTCCTGATCGGACCGCTGTACAAAGACATGGCGGATTATCAGGGAAAAATGTAATTTACGGTCTTGGAATGACTGAAAATCCATTTTATATGGAATCTTTCATGTAACCGGTGTCACGATTATTCTTTTAGAAAAGATTAACAGACGATTCTGTTGTATAGTGTTTGGGCATTATAGTGACAACCAGTTACAGATGGAGGGGACGAAAAAGTGGATACAAAACTAAGACTGGTCTATCAGAATTCCGAAAGATCGGTGAAAGTTCGCAACGTGAACCTGTTCGCGATACATTTCGCTGATCGGATCAGAAAAGAAGAACCTGATCTGCACAAATTTGTCAAGAGGTCGGGTCTGCCGCCGGGATATGTAAACGAGGTAAGTAAAGCCCTGCGGATCGCTGAATACGTGAGCCTGAACGATTCCGGCGCTGATATTGTGAATTCACTGATGAAAGAAAAATAATTGGGGACCGCCCCGGAAGCTCGATGCGATAGATGATCAAAAAATGAGGTCATCGCAATGAGCTTTCGGGGCGGTCTTTTTTATCTCAGTGGCGGGTAACAATCCCCCACTGAGATAAACGCTCCGCGAGACTTTATTGTAAGGCCGGGATCTCGCTGCGATTAAGTCTGGACACTGGTTGCCGATGAAAAAATCCTACGAAAAATCCATTCACGGTTTGGTGAGTATTCCGGATTGTTCCGGGTCGACCGAACTGGTATACTGACTATACTTTCTTACGGAGACGGTTCCGTCTCCGAAATTCCCTGAATGCATTAAACGGAGGTACGGATGTATGTCGATAGCCATATATCTTTTATTATTGTACTCATTTTTAGCCATGCTGTTCGATCTCATGAAGGACAGGATCCCGAATTACCTGGTGGCTGTTATGCTGGCCGGCGGCCTTGCCTATCAGTTCTATATCTTCGGTCCTATGGGTATACTGTCCTTTCTGGGCGGAATTGCCGTGCCCTTCGCCCTTTCCTACGCTCTGTATCTCTTTCGGATGATCGGTGCCGGGGACATTAAGCTTTTCATGGCTCTGGGGTCTGTCGCCGGCTTTCCCCGGAATGTGAAGATCATGCTGTGGTCAGTTATCTGCGGTGGGATCATCTCTTTGTACATCATGTGGCGGAGGACCGGATTTATGCCCCGCATTGCTTATCTGGCTGCGTATGTGCGGGATTTTATCAGGACCGGCGAGCGCAGACCATATCGAAAGGAAGGGAAAAGTGCTGAGAACTTCCATTTTACGGTCGCGATATTCGCGGCGGTCCTTATCCTTGCCCTGACGCGGACATAGGAAATAGCGAGACTTGAACAAATTGTGAGAGTATCGGGATCCTGCCTGTGATCCGGGCGCAAAATGACAGGACGATACTGCGGAAAAGGAGACATACATGAAGAAGAAAGTATTGGCGATCTGCAATCTTGAGGCGTCTTACGCCGTGCACTTTACGGAGCATGTTAACCGTCGGGGAAATATACCGTTCGAGATTCATGCGTTTACAAGCACCGAACAGCTCGGAGAATATCTGAGAGATCATGTCGTGGAGATCCTTCTCATATCGGAGAAAGCTATGTGCAGCGAGGTTGAGACCTGGGATATCGCGGAGACTGTGATCCTTACCGAGGGGACACAGCTGAAATCTCAGGATCGGTATCCGAGAGTGTACAAATACCAGTCGTCGATGAACGTTGTCAGGGAGGTCCTGGCTGCCTACGGCGAGAAGAAGAGTCTTAAGGATCCCGCGGAGAAATTCCTGAAACCGAAATGCAGGATCATCGGCGTGTATTCCCCTGTCGCAAGCTGCCTGAAGACCTCATTGGCTCTCACGCTGGGTCAGATCATGAGCAAAGACCGGGCGGTCCTCTACCTGAGTTTTGAGGAATTTGCGGGTTTTGAGGGTCTGTTCCGGGATAAGTATGAGAAAAATATCTCAGATGTAATCTATTATCTGCGTCAGGAGGATGAAAATATAATTCTCAAACTCTCGCAGATCATTCAGAAGGCAGGCAGACTGGATTATATTCCGCCGGCCAATTCACCGGAAGATTTGAGGAATGTGAAGGCTCTTGAATGGCATGAACTTCTGTGTGCCCTGATCGAAAAGTCCAGCTATGAAGTCATCATACTGGATATAGGCGACGGTCTCGGTATGCTGAGGGACTTGCTCTCCGAATGCGATGTGATTTATATGCCGACGAAGGAGAATGCATTTGCCAAAGCCAAGATACAGGCTTTTGATGACTGGCTTGAGCTGTGGGATTCAGCGGCTGTCAAGTCCAGGATCAGAAGGCTTGTTCTTTCGCCCGCGGACCTGCCGACCAGCCGTGACAGGTACGTCGAGCGGCTGGTGTGGACGCAGCTCGGTGAGACAGCCCGTGAGCTGATAAAACAGGATATTCCATGAAAGACCGTTCTTTTAGACGGTCTTTTGTTTTGCCCGAAAATAATGTACAATTATAGAAACGGAGACCGCAGCTTCTGGAGGCGGTGGATTAATCTTCATTTTTCGTATGGGCGTGGAGGAATGTATGGCTTTTGACCAGGAAGAAATGCTGAATATGGATATGCAGACGGAGCCGGCATTTAAAAGCCTGGGGTCCCTGATTCGGGAGTACGCAGACAGCAAGACTGCGCCGGATCTCATGAGGCAGATCGCACTGGGACCGGACATGCTCACCGAGGAGAAAAGAAACGAACAGGAGAACCTGATCATTCGCTTCGCGGCAGCCGCAGAGGAAATTTACGCCGGGATGGATGACAGCAAAGTCGGGAAGATCAATGTCGAGGGAATTTATCGTATGCATCCTCTCCGATATGTGAACTGCCGGGAGTGGAACGCGCGTGTAGCGGCTTCTGCCGAGAAAGAGGCGGCTGCCTACAGGCGGGCATTGGAAAAACTGAATGACGCGGATGCCGCTTTTCTGAAAGTCGTACCGCAGATAAAAAGCGGGAAAAAGACAAGGGAAGAGTACGCAAATCACGCGGCAGTCGCGCACGAGCTTGGCAACTGGTATCTTTTCCCGCCGGGATGGGCGCAGACAGGAAGTCTTCAGACCAGTCTCAACAGCTTTCTCATGGCCGGGGCCAATGCCGAACTTGCGGCAGATCACGGCTGGAAGATTCTCGAGAAGTGGAAGCCTGAATTTCTGGAACTGGATGCCGAGAATCTCGGAGGTCAGCTGAGGGAAATCGAAAATTCGTGGCTGCTCACAAAGTCATTAGCTATGAAGAAAATGATCGACTGGCTGACGCCGTTTGCGCGAGAACCGATAGACGCGGCATCTCTGGCGGATACATTTGCCGATCTTGCAGCTTTCCGGAGAGAACGCAGTGCTGCTCTGGAGGTGATCGACAAGTACCGAAATGAACTTGCCGCTCTTAAATGCGCGAAGATGGACCGGGCGCGAGGCGTAGCGGGCATGGAGTTCTGTATTTATGACTGGAATCTGGTGCGGACGAAAGCCCAGGCGGCTCTTACAAGCATGAGAAAGCTCTGGGAACTCACGGGAACTGACGAGGTGAGACTTCGCTGCGGCGGAGATCAGATGATCGCTTATCACCTCACCAGGATAACAAATTCATGGTCCCGCGTCATGGCCGCCCAGAATAATCTTGCGCACACGCTGATGATCGATTTTACCGACAACGGACCTAACTGGATCCATTCCCAGAGGTCGATCTGCATGCAGATCGAGAGTCATCTCGATGAGATGCCGAAATGGATCAGCTTTAATAATGCCGTGCTGGATATGTGGGACGCCGGGCTTTACGGGATAGCTGAGATCTGGCACAGAGGGTGCGGAGAGGAGGAGCTGCTTGCAGCCTATCGCAAGGCAATCAGCCGCGACGCACTCATACAATATATAGAGAATGATCCGGAATTGTCAGCCATGTATGGGGATGACCTGCCGGAGATTTTCGGATAATGGGCGACGCCGGGCGAGTGAGACTTGAATTTCGATTTAGATTGTCCGGATATTGATAAGTAAGAGCGAGACTTCATGTACTAAGAATAAGGAGGTACACATGGATACGAAGAATCTTACCAGGGAAATGTTAGCGGGAATGATTGACCACACAAATCTCAAGGCCTATGCGACCGACGAGGATCTCGAAAAACTGTGTGATGAGGCGAGAACGAACAAGTTCGCGATGATAGCGATCAATGGCGTTCAGGTCGGACATTGCCATGATCTTCTGGCAGGCTCCGGCGTTCATGTCGGAGCGACGGTCTCGTTCCCTCTTGGTCAGATGACGATTGAAGGCAAGGCTTTTGAGTGTGAGGATGCTATAAAGAACGGGGCGGATGAGATCGATTATGTTCTGAATATAGGAAGACTCCGCATGGGAGACCTCGATTACATAGAGAAGGAGATGCAGGTCATTGTAGATATCTGCAGGAAACACGGAGTCCTCTCCAAAGTTATATTTGAAAATTGCTATCTCACTAAGGATGAGATCCGCGCGGCTGCAGAGACAGCCAAAAAAGTCAGGCCGGATTTTATTAAGACGTCAACCGGCTTCGGCACAGGCGGCGCGACTGTGGAAGATGTAGCTCTCATGAAATCGGTCGTAGGTGATGCGGTGAAAGTCAAAGCAGCGGGCGGAATCCGCACCTGGGCGGATACAAAGGCTATGATAGAAGCGGGAGCCGAGCGCATCGGGACGAGCGCGGGGCCGAAGATCGTGGCGGAATTTGAAGCTGAGATGGGTAAAATGTAATGCGAAGCTGAGGCGGCAAAATGTGATATGTGGGAATCCGGGAGGCGGCTTGCCGCCTCCTGTGTGATTGAACGAAAAGACGGAGGGTATGATGGGTATTAAGAATAAAGTGCAGATACTGCTGTTCCCGGTGACACTTGCAGCAGGCATCATCACAGGAATCGCTATTGAGAGGACGAAGAAAAAAGCGGCAGGCATTGCGGCGGTAGATGCTGCTTTAAAGGAAGAACTGCCGTCGGAAGACGAATCAGGAGACGGAGAAGCGGCAGCAGAAGAAGCTATAGCGGAGGGCTTGCCGGATGCGGCAGCAGAAGAAGCGATGGCGGAGGGCTTGCCGGAAGCGGCAGCAGAAGAAGTTATAGCGGAGGCCTCGCCGGAGGAAGCGGACCGGACGGGAGACTTAGTGTGATATAAACCGTGTGAAATTTCACGCATGGGATATCGATATTTCGATACTTGCATTTTTTAATAAACATGGTGTATTCAAAGTGTTATGGGCTCCAAACCACCTTGACATGGTATTCCGCAAAAAACTATAATGACATTTAGATAAATATGTAAACTAATTAAGAAAGAATATCTGGCTTCTCAGACTTGACTACAGGAGTTTTACGAATATGAAAATCGGATTTACCGAGATCATACTTATTTTTATTGTCGCCCTGATCGTGATTGGTCCCGACAAACTTCCGTATTACGCGAGAAAACTCGGTGCCGGGCTTCGGGAGTTCCGCAAAGCGACGGATGACATGACAAAAGAGATCAGGGAGGGGGTCGTTGAACCTCTCGAGGAGGCGCAGAAGCCGATCCGGGAAGCGATGGAACCCTTTGAGCAGCTCGACAGGGATGTCAGGAATAATTTTAAAGAGACCAGCGACTCCCTGAACAATATAGGAAAAGTTAAAAAGCTGGATACAGAGGCTGACAAGACTCATGCTGATAAAGACACGGCAGTCTCAATCGCGAATGGACCCGGGGAGGAATTCGCAGATGGAGGACCGGCGGAAGAACTGCCGGATGATATATTTGCAGATTAACATTGACACAATAAACGGAGGCATCTGAGAGGAGGAGACACATGCGAATAGGACCGCAGGAATTATTGATCGTTCTGGTCATTGTCATCATTATTTTCGGACCGACACAGATTCCGAAACTGACAAAAATGTTCGGGAAGAGTGTAAAGGGATTCCGGGACGGAATGGCAGAAGACGAGGAACCTAAGAGCGATGGCGACGGAAAACAATAAAGAAGCGGAACGGACGGACAACGGAGGGAGCATGTCCCTCACCGGACATCTCCGGGAGATGCGGAACAGGATCATTGTCTGTATCGTATTTTTCGTTGTCGGTTTCGCTGTTTGCCTCGCATGCGCACCCAGACTCGTGACTCTGCTCACTGAGCTGGGAACGAAGTGCAATTACACATTCGTTTACATAGCGCCGCAGGAACTGCTCATGTCGTATTTTACGATTGCCTTCATCGGCGGGCTGGTAATCGCGGCGCCGACAATCGGGTATGAGACATACGCGTTCTGCAGTCCCGGCCTTACGAAACGGGAGCGCTTTTATTTTTCTCTCGCAATGATATTTGGGCTTATCTGCTTTGCGGCGGGTGTGGCATTTGCATATTTTCTTATCATGCCGTTCATGCTGAATTTTCTTATTTCTTTCAGCTTTGAAGTTAATGTGACGGACTCGATCAGTATAGGGAATTACCTGAATTTCCTTCTGACCGTATTCCTGATTTTCGGCGTGGTTTTCGAACTTCCCGTTGTCTCGGTCATTTTGACGAGACTCGGGGTCATTAAGGCGGAGTGGCTTGTCAAAGCAAGAAAGGTCATGATCGTTGTGATTTTCTTTATCGCAGCCGTCATCACACCGCCGGATGTTGTTTCTCAGATTATGGTTGCTGTTCCGATGATCTGTCTGTACGAAATCAGTATTTGGCTGAGCAGGCTGACGAGGCGCAGAGATTTGGAATAGGCTTCATAATAAAGATGACACGAGGGTCCTCGTGGATCCGAGAGCAGATTTTGCAGCATTATCACTTGTAACTATCATGAAAGGACAAACGTATGGGCATTTATTCATTCAGAGGAGGAGTCCATCCGAAGGGCTATAAGGAGCTGACTGCCGATAAGCCGCTGGTGGAATACCTCCCCAAGGGGGAGTTGGTCTTCCCGCTCAGCCAGCATCTCGGCAAGCCGGCCATTCCTGTCGTGAAGAGGAATGATCTGGTCAAAGTCGGTCAGCTGATAGCGAAAGCGGATGGCTTTATCTCCGCAAATATCCACTCGTCCGTATCCGGCAAGGTGAAGATTATTGAGCACAGGCCGAATAACGCGGGTATTATGGGAGAGTCGATCGTTATCATCAATGATGGGGAGTATACACCTTTCGAGGGAGTCGGTGAGAAAACTGACTACGAAAAACTCACCCCCCGTGAAATAATCGACAAAGTCAAAGATGCCGGTATTGTCGGTCTCGGCGGTGCCGGATTCCCGACATATGTCAAGCTTATGCCTCAGAAGCCGGAAGACATCCGCTGGATCGTTGCGAACGGTGCTGAGTGCGAGCCCGGCATCACATGCGATGACCGCCTGATGCAGGAGTATCCGGAGCAGATCGTCGAAGGTCTCAAGATTGTTCTCCGCATATTCCCGACCGCCAAGGCAGTGATCGCGATCGAGACTAATAAGCCGAAAGCCATTGAATCCATGAGGCGGGCTGTCGGCAATGATCCCAGATTTGAGATTCTTGAACTCAAGGTCAAGTACCCGCAGGGCGGTGAGCGAAATCTCGTCCACGCTGTATCCGGCCAGTATATGGAATCGGGCGCACTGCCGGCAAGTCTCGGTGTCATCGTAGACAACGTTGCCACGCTTGCGGCTATCTATAAGGCGGTTGCCCTCAATACTCCGCTCTATGAGCGCGGCCTGACGGTTACCGGAGACGGCGCCGCGAGTCCGGGCAACTATATTGTTAAGTTCGGCACAATGGCATCTGAGTTCGTTAATGATGACGAAGGTCTCAAGCCGGGCACCAAGAAAATCATTCTCGGCGGTCCGATGATGGGCGTTGCGATACCGAGCACGGATGTCCCGCTTGAGAAGAGGAACAATGCCCTGACATGTTTCCTCGAGGATGATGTGGAGATAGCTCAGCAGAAGCTTACGAACTGTATCCGATGCGGCAAATGTATCCGCGTATGCCCGCTCGGTCTCTACCCGCAAATGATGGCGGAAGCGGCAGAGAGGAAAGACTATGAGCGCTTCATCAAAGTTCACGGTCTTGACTGCATCCAGTGCGGAACCTGCAATTATGCATGTCCCGCAAAACGCCCGCTGACTCAATTATTTAAACAGATGAAACCGGCAGCTATGATGTATCAGAGAGCAAAGGCAGCAAAGGAGGGCAAGAAATGAGTACAATCGGAAAAGATAGTACATTAAAACATGTATCCTCCTCGCCGCATCTTCGCGACTCGATCACGACCGGCGGAGTCATGATTAATGTCATCATAGGACTTATCCCGCTCACGATCGTCGGAATCGGCCACTTCGGCCTCAGTTCCGCCGTTGTCATCATCGCAAGTATTCTTTCCTGCATGGTGACAGAATATGTTTTTGATCTGATCTGCCACAGACCGAACACGCTTTATGACTGTTCAGCCATTCTGACAGGTCTCCTTATGGCTCTCTGCCTTCCGCCGCGGGCTCCGATTTACTGCGCGGTAGCAGGTGGCGTCTTCGCCATTCTGTTCGGCAAATGCTTCTTCGGAGGTCTTGGCCAGAACTTCATGAATCCGGCCCTGGCAGGCCGCGCGTTCCTGCTGATCTCTTTCGGCAAGGTCATGACTGACTACAGCTACGATGCAGTCACCGGCGCTACTCCGCTGGCTGTTCTCGGCAACGGCGGTTCCGTCAATGTTCTCCGCATGTTCCTCGGACTTGAGATGGGCCACATCGGCGCCAGCGTAATCTGCATCATTATCGGCGGCATCTGGCTGATTGTCTCCGACACGATCAGCTGGGAGATTCCGGTATCCAGTATCATAAGTTTCATCATTTTCATGGCTGCCTTCGGCGAGAAGGGCATGGACCCGATGTTCATCGCGGCACATATCTGCGGCGGCGGCTTCATGCTCGGCGCGTTCTTCATGGCGACAGACCCCGTCACGTCACCGATGACATGGTCCGGTCAGCTGATCTTCGGATGCCTTTACGGCTTCCTGTCCGCGGTCTTCAGATGTTTCGGCAGCATGGCTGACAGCTCGACCTATGCTATCATCATAGCTAACCTCGCTGTTCCGCTGATCGACCTCATGCCTGTCCCGCAGCCGTTCGGTATCGGCAAGAAGGGTGCAAGCGTGATCCCGAGCGTCGAGGAAATGAATGCTCCTAAGAAGAGCGGCATCGCGGTTCCGCCTTCGGCTATCGTTCTCACGCTCATCACTGTCGTCGCGGGCGGCGGTCTTGCCTGCGTTAACATGATGACGGCCGACCGTATCGCCGAGAATAATCTTGCCAAGGCTCTCGCAGCTTATGAGGCAGTTGTTCCGACAGCGGATACATTTGAATATGACGATGCTGTCACCGCACAGATCGAGGAGATGAAGGCAGCCGGCTATTATGCTGACGGCGCTTTCGGAAAGGCATATATCAATGAGGCTGTTCAGGCAGTCGATGCCTCCGGCAATATCGTCGGATACGCGATCAACTGCTCAAGCATGGAAGGCTATGACGGCGAGATCGCTCTGTCCGTCGGTTTCGACACAGAGGGAACAGTTATCGGTATCTCCTTCACGACCCTCACTGAGACAGCAGGTATGGGTATGCTCGTAGACACAGACGACTGGAAAGCCCAGTTCGCGAACGTCAAGGTGGACAGCTTCACCCTCAACAAGGCAGGCGGATCCACAGCAGACAATGAGATCGACTCCATCTCCGGCGCGTCAACAACAAGCGGCGCTGTCGTTAATGCGGTCAATGCAGCTATCGACTTCTATAACAATTATCTGATCGCAGGGTAAGGAGGGCAGTTGTGAATAATTATACAGAACGCATTTACAACGGTATCGTCAAGGAAAATCCCGTCTTTATCATGATGCTCGGTATGTGCCCGGCGCTGGCTGTCACTACGTCAGTTACAAATGCCATCGGCATGGGCGCGTCGACGATCGCCGTTCTGGTCATTTCCAATATCGTTATCTCCCTTGTCCGCAATATTATCCCGGATGAGGTCCGTCTGCCGGCATTCATCGTCATCGTGGCATCCTTCGTCACGATCGTGCAGCTGGTCATGCAGGCATACTTCGTAGCTATCAATGATGCCCTCGGCGTATATATTCCGCTTATTGTTGTCAACTGCATCATACTCGGTCGTGCCGAGGCGTACGCTTCCAAGAACGGACCGGTAGAGTCCGCGATGGACGGTATCGGCATGGGACTTGGATTTACGGTAGGTATCATCGCGATCGCGTTCTTCCGTGAGCTGTTCGGCGCAGGTACGCTCTGCGGTATACAGATCATGCCGTCCTTCTACAAGCCGATCGACCTTCTGGTCAAAGCTCCGGGCGCGTTCCTTATCCTCGGCCTCATCGTTATGTTCATGAACGCGATGAGCATTCAGACCCGTGCAAATGATCTTGTTGACGGCGGATGCGACGGCAGCTGCGCGACATGCGCTGCGGCAACGAAAGAAAACTGCGATAAGAAGGAGGCGAAAGCATAATGGAAAAAACGTCTCTCTTTATGATTATTATTACGGCAGCCCTTGTCAATAACGTCGTCCTCAGCCAGTTCCTCGGAATTTGTTCTTTCCTCGGCGTTTCCAACAAGATCAAGACTTCGGCTTCTCTCGGCGGCGCGGTCATCTTCGTCATCACGATCGCTTCCGCGGTAGCCAATCTTCTGTACACATTCATCCTGAAGCCGTTCGGCCTCGATTACCTGCAGACGATCGTCTTCATCATCGTCATTGCAGCTCTGGTACAGGTCGTTGAGATGTTCCTGAAAAAGACATCTCCGGCACTCTATACAGCGCTCGGCATCTACCTCCCGCTGATCACTACGAACTGCGCGGTCCTCGGTGTTGCCCTGAACAACGTAAGTGACGGTTACAACTTTATCGAAAGTATCATTTCCGGTTTCGGTACCGGTGTGGGCTACACGATCGCGATCGTCCTTCTCGCCGGTATCCGTGAGAAGATGGAGGCGAACGACATCCCCGCCCCGATCAAGGGAGCTCCGCTTGTTCTCTTTGCCGCTACGCTGATGGGAATGGCTTTCTTCGGATTCAGTACGCTTAGCTAAGGAGGCAGGTCATGAGTGGAAGTGCATTATTAATTATTACTATTATCCTGCTTGCCGTCGTATCATTCCTTGTAGGTGTCATGCTCGTGTTCACCGGCAATAAGTTCAAGGTCGAGGTCGATCCCAAGGAGACCGCAGTTCGCGGATGCCTCCCGGGCAACAACTGCGGCGCATGCGGTTATCCCGGCTGTGACGGTCTTGCTGCCGCCATCGCGAAGGGCGACGCTCCGGTCAACAAGTGTCCGGTCGGCGGCGCTGCTGTCGCTGAGAAAATCTCCGCTATCATGGGCGTCGAGGCAGGTTCGATCGACAAAAAAGTAGCCTTCGTCAAGTGCTCAGGCACATGCGAGAAAGCCTACGACAATGCCAACTACATCGGTATCAACAGCTGCGGTGCCGCAGCCGCGATCCCCGGCAAGGGAACAAAGATGTGCCAGACCGGATGCCTCGGTCTCGGCGAGTGTGTATCGGTATGTGAGTTCGACGCGATCCACATCGTGGACGGCATCGCCAAAGTCGACCGCACAAAGTGCGTCGGCTGCGGCAAGTGCGCGAGTGTCTGCCCGCAGCATCTGATCGAGATTATTCCGGATAAGCAGATCTACGCCGTTGCATGCGCAAGTCAGGAGAAGGGCAAGGCTACAAAGGCCCAGTGCGCAGCCGGCTGCATCGGCTGCAAAGCCTGCACGCTCGTTTGCGATAACAACTCGATCAAGGTCGAGGACAACATTGCCCACATCAACTACGCAACGTGCGTACAGTGCGGCAAGTGCGCGTCCAAGTGCCCGGCTAAGGTCATTATCACAAGGCGCGAGGCAGAGACTGCCTGATTCAGAAATACGAGACAGGCTTATCTGCTGCAGCAAAAGAGAATAATGTCAATGAAATAAAAGGACCCCGGTCTCCAGGAAGAATGGAGACCGGGGTCTTTTTATCTCAGTAGGGGAAGACCCCCGCTTCTGCAAGCGGCGGGTAATTTATCTTAACCGATGAGAACCTCAACATTGACGGTGCTTCCGGCCGGAGCCACAGGCAGGACGTTTGTCGCCAGCGCATGGCTGTCCACTGTGACTGTGTAATCGACAGATTCGATATTCTTCGGATTCTTTACTGTTATATTGTAGGTTGCGCCGCGGAACTTTCTTGTCACCCTGAATTCAGACCATGAAGCCGGAATACACGGGCGCACGCGCAGACCGTCGAAATCCGGATAGATGCCGAGAATGTACTGCGATGCGTCCACGAACGTCCAGGAGGCTGTGCCTGTCAACCAGCTGTTCTTGCCCTCACCGCAGTTTACGGCATCGCGGCCGGCGACCATCTGGCAATATGCGTACGGCTCTGTCCTGTGTATTTCACCCTTGTCCTCAAGGTAGGACGGGGTGATTTTTTTATATATGCTGTAAGCGCGGTTGCCATGGCCCATTTCCGCCTCCGCGATGGATACCCAGGGGTTGTTGTGGCAGAAGATGCCGGCATTTTCCTTGTAGCCCGGCGGATAGGAGGAGACTTCGCCGAGATTCAGGTGATAATCCCTGTAAGCGGGCTGAAGGATCATGATGCCGTACTCGCACTCGAGTTTCTCTTTGGTGCTGTCCAGGGCTTTCTGGGCTTCGCCCGTATCCTTTCCGATGCCGGCCATGACACAGAAGCCCTGCGGCTCGATAAAGATCTGGCCGTCCTCGCATTCATGGGATCCGATTTTCTGGCCGAAAGCGTCATAAGCTCTGAGGAACCACCGGCCGTCCCAACCCTCGGTGAGTACTGTCTTTTCCATGACCGCGATTTCTTTCTCTGCCGCAAGGGCTTTCTCCTCATCGCCGATATGTCTCAGAATTTCCACATACTCTTTGCCGTACTTGACGAACATTCCCGCGATGAAGACGGATTCCGCGACCGGACCTTCGCTCGGACCTGTTGTCTGGAAGGATTCTCCCGGCTCGTCGGAGAAGCAGTTCAGGTTGAGACAGTCATTCCAGTCGGCACGGCCTATGAGCGGAAGACCGTGGGGACCCTTGTGTGTCACAGTGTAATTGAAAGACCTGTGCAGATGCTCAAGGAGAGGTGCTGCCAGCGAGTCATCGTTATCGAACGGTGTCATCTCATCGAGAATCGTGTAATCGCCGGTCTCGCGGATATAGGCGGATACGCCTGCGATGAGCCACAGCGGGTCATCGTTGAAGCCGCTTCCGACATCCATGTTGCCTCGCTTCGTGAGCGGCTGATACTGATGATAGGCGCTGCCGTCCGGGAACTGGGTGGCGGCAATATCGAGAAGCCGCTGACGCGCTTTGTCCGGGATCAGGTGTACAAAACCGAAGAGGTCCTGACTGGAATCGCGGAAGCCCATGCCGCGGCCTATGCCGGATTCGTAGTAAGAGGCTGAGCGGGACATATTGAAGGTCACCATGCACTGATACTGATGCCAGATGTTGACCATACGCGTGAACTCGTTTTCCGGCGTGACGGCCGAGAAGGTGGAGAGAAGACCGTCCCAGTAGGCCTTGAGCGCTGCAAATGCAGCATCGACCTGCTCATCTGTCGAATACCTGGAAATGAGCTCTTTTGCGGGTTCTTTGTTGACGATCCCCCGGGATTCCCATTTCTGATCTTTCGGAACTTCCACATAGCCGAGGAGGAAGATAAAAGATTTTTCTTCGCCGGCACCGAGAGTCAGATCCAGTTCGTGTGCTCCGATCGGAGACCAGCCGCTGGCTTTTTTGTTGTTCAGCTTTCCGGCAAGGACTGCCTCCGGAGCATGGGGGCCGCCGTATACGCCGAGGAAGCTGTCGCGGTCTGTATCGTAAGCGTCGCAGGGGGCGTTCACTGTAAAGACAGCGTAATGGTTCCTGCGCTCGCGGTACTCAGTCTTGTGATAAATCGTGGACCCGTCGATCTCAACTTCGCCGGTGCTGTAGTTCCTCTGGAAATTCGTCATATCGTCCATTGCATTCCAGAGGCAGAATTCCACATAGGAGAAGAGCTTGAAGCTGCGGGAGACCGCATCCTCGTTTCTGACCCTGACCCGAAGAACTTCCGCGGAATCGCCGATCGGCACGAACGCGGTAACTTCGGCCGAGAGCTTATTCTTGCAGCCCTTTATGACGGTATAGCCCAGGCCGTGACGGCAGGAGTAGTCGTCAAGTTCGGTCTGGGTCGGCTGCCATCCGGGGTTCCAGACCGTGTCACCGTCCTTAATATAGAAATAGTGCCCGTTGGAATCCTTTGGGGTATTGTTGTAGCGGAACCTGGTGAGCCGGAGAAGCTTGGCGTCTTTATAGAAGCTGTAACCGCCCCCGGTGTTGGATATGAGCGTAAAGAATTCTTCGCATCCCAGATAATTGATCCAGGGGAGAGGAGTCCTTGGCGTAGTAATGACGTATTCTTTATTCCTGTCGTCAAAATAACCGTATTTCATGGCAATCTCCTTCTTGTGATGATAGGTGTACCTGACTATATCTGGATCCTTGTGATAAAGGACCAGTAGAAACCATTCTGCTTATGGACAATATAATTGATAATTACGAAAAAATCAATAGAGTTTTCGTGGTTTCGGATGAAAAGTTGCGAAAATGATAGTGGGGACAATTGAGGTGATTAAGCTGAATTTTCAGAACAACTGTGAAAAGTGCACATTTTCAAGTGCTTTGGATGTGTGAAAATGACAAAAAAGACATCGATTTGATATTTGGTATTGACAAAAACGAGGAATGAGATATGATGGAGTTACGAAAACGATTAAGGCAGTTCAGAGAAGGGGATGCAACATGGTTTCGTTAAAAGATATCGCGGCGGCCTGCGGAGTTTCTGTGGCAACCGTTAGCAAAGCCCTGAACAATCAGAGCGATATCAGCGAAGCCCGAAGAGCTCAGATCCGAAAGACAGCCAATGAAATGGGTTACTTGCCGAATATGGCAGCGAGGGCACTGAAGACGAAGGCAACGCATGATATCGGAGTTCTGTTTGCGGATGGACACAGAAGCGGATTGACGCACCCGTTTTTTTCGGAAGTCCTTGAGGGACTCAGGGTCCGGGCAGAGAGCCAGGGATATGATATAACGTTCATCAACATGCAGCTTCAGAAAAAGAAAGTGACTTATCTGGAGCACTGCAAGTACAGAAATGTGGACGGCGTAGTAATCGCCTGTGTGGATTTCACCCAGCCGGAAGTCCTGGAACTGGTCAATTCAAGTATCCCGGTCGTCACGATCGACCACGTTTTTGACCGGTGCGCGACAATTTCTTCCAACAACCAGAAAGGAATTCAGGAGCTGGTCAGATACGCCATATCGCTCGGCCATAAACGGATCGCCTACATTCACGGAAAATCTTCCTCGGTCACCGATGACAGGATAGCCGGATTTTTCGGCACGATGGAGGAAGCGGGGCTGGAAGTTCCGGAGGAATACGTGATGGAAGTGGCTTACCTCGATGACGAGGCTGCCGGCGAGGCAACGCGAAAGCTGCTTGCCCAGAGGAGAAGACCGACCTGCATTTTGTATCCGGATGATTACTCATGCATAGGCGGCATGAACGTCATACGGGACGCAGGACTTTCGATTCCGGAGGATATTTCGGTCGCCGGGTATGACGGAGTGACGATCGGACGACTCTTAAGTCCGAAGCTTACTACCTACTCTCAGAACATGAGAGGGCTCGGGGAAGCGGCAGCCAGCAAGATCATTGAACTCATTGAAAAGCCGCGGACGACGCTCAAGGACAATACGGTGCTCGACGGATACCTGGTGAAGGGCGAGACGCTTGGAGCGGTCAATTAGTTAACATTTGCATTCAATGCAATGAAAATAGTTTACAAACCATAATTTAAACAGGAGGGAATCCAAAATGAAGAAAAAATGGCTTGCACTTGCATTATCAGCAGCGATGGTTACAGGTCTGGCAGCCTGCGGCGGCTCATCAGCTCCGGCACCGGCAGCAGAGCCGGCAGGCACAGACTCGACAGTAGCAGCAGCGGAACCGGCAGGAGATGAGGGATCAGTCCTCAATGTCCAGGTATGGAACGAGGAATTCATCAGCCGTGTCACAGATCACTATCCGGGATATGAGAAAATCGACGCTACGACCGGCAAGATCGGCGATGTAACTGTTAAGTTCACTATCACAGCGACCAAGGACAACGCATATCAGAATAACCTGGATGCACTGCTTCCGGGCAATGCAGAGGCGGCAGCTGATGACAAGGTAGATATCTTCCTCGTAGAAGCTGACTACGCGCTCAAGTATGTAGATGCCGATGTTGACGTGGCTATGCCGCTCTCCGAGCTGGGAATCACAGACGCGGATCTTGAGCAGCAGTATCAGTACACCAAGGATGTTGTAACAGATGCCAACGGCGAGATCCGCGGCGCTTCATGGCAGGCATGCTCCGCCGGTCTTATCTATAACAGAAAGCTTGCTGAGGAAGTTCTCGGCGTTTCTGAGCCGGAAGAAGTTCAGGAATTCGTCAAGGATTGGGACGCATTCAACGAGACAGCAGCCAAGATGAAGGAGAAAGGCTACAACATCACATCGACTGTCAACGATACATACCGTGTATACTCCAACAACGTATCCGCACCGTGGGTAGTTGACGGCAAGGTCGCAATTGACCCGAACATCGAGAAGTGGGTCGAGGACTCCAAGGCTCTCGTAGATGCAGGCGAGACAACAACGAACGACCTCTGGTCCGATGACTGGAGCAAGGGCTTCTTCGAAGAGACTCCGGTATTCTGCTACTTTGGACCGGCATGGCTCATCAACTTCTCCATGCACTCTGATGAAGATGGTTCCGTAGGCAAGGCCGGCGGCTGGGGCCTTACAACCGGACCGCAGGGCTACTACTGGGGCGGCACATGGATCTGCGCTGCACGCGGCACAGACAACCCGACACTCGTAAAGGACATCATTCTCACAATGACAACTGATGAAGCTGTTCTTGAAGACATCGCTGTTAAGGATTCCGACTGTGTCAACAATAAGGAAGTCCTTGCAAAGCTTTCCGGCGATGAGAGCTTCGGCAATGACATCCTCGGCGGCCAGAATCCGTATGCTATGCTCGCTGAAGGCGCTGAGCTTGTAGATATGAGCAACATCTCCATCTACGATCAGGGCTGCAACGAAGAATTCCAGAGGGCAATGAGAAATTACTTCGAAGGCAATGCTACATATGATGAGGCACTGGCTCAGTTCAACACAGCAGTTGCTGAGAAGTATCCGGAACTTGGCTGATAATCTCTTTCAGTAATCATTACAGGATAATAACGGGGTGTCTGTCCGCGGATGCGGGCAGGCACCCTTCTCAAAGACAGTATTTTCAGGATCGGCAGAGTTCTTCCGATATGAAAAGCGGTAAGCCGGAAGGGCGCTGCGGATCCTGAAAGAGCTAACTATGGTGTTTGGAGGAAACGCAATGGGCAGCAAGAAAAAGAACGCGGTAATGAGCTATACAAAGTGGGGCTATATTTTCCTCATACCGTTCGCGGCGGTATTCATCGTCTTTCAGCTGATACCGCTGGCAAGCACTATTTACAACAGTCTGTTCGAAAATTATATGTCAGGCCTTAAGCACATCGGGCCGAATTTCGTCGGCATAGCCAACTACACTAAGCTGTTCACGAGCGGCGATTTTATGAAGTATTTCAAGAATACGATGATCATGTGGATCCTGGGTTTTGTGCCCCAGATCCTCGTATCTCTGCTCCTCGGAGCCTGGTTCACCGATCCGTCCCTCAGGCTGAAAGGACAGAGAGTATTCAAGACGGTCATTTATCTGCCGAACCTGATCATGGCTTCCGCGTTTGCGATGCTGTTTTTCACACTGTTCGCGGATACGGGCCCGGTCAATTCCATTATGGTGAATATGCATGTATTTGCAAAGCCTTTCAAGTTCATGTCCAACATCTGGAGTGTTCGCGGACTTGTAGCTTTTATGAATTTCCTGATGTGGTTCGGCAACACGACGATCCTTCTCATGGCAGGCATGATGGGTATTGACACGAACCTCTTTGAGGCAGCCCAGGTCGACGGAGCGACGGCGACGCAGATTTTCTTCAAGATTACCCTGCCGCTTCTGCGGCCGATCCTGATCTATGTCATGGTCACGTCTCTGATCGGCGGTCTTCAGATGTTCGACGTCCCGCAGATCCTGACCGACGGCAGCGGCGATCCGGTGCGGTCGTCCATGACCCTCATTATGTACCTTAACAAGCATCTGTACAGCAAGAATTTCGGTTTGGCGGGCGCTCTATCTGTGATCCTCCTGATCATCACAGGCATACTCAGCATGATTATTTTCAAAGCCACCGCCCAGCCGGAGAACAACTAAGGAAAGGAGGATATCGCAATGAATGCTAATAAATCAAACGGTTTCAGCATCGGCGCAAGGCGCGCGATCGCTTATATAGTCCTGATACTTCTCTCTTTCCTCTGCCTGTTCTGGTTCTATGTTCTGTTCATCAACGCGACGAGATCGAACGGCGAGCTCGGCAGGGGCTTTACTGCCATCCCGAGCACACATCTTATTGAGAACATGAAAAACGTCTTCCACGGAACGCTTCCCATGGTCAAGGGAATGAGGAATTCACTGGTCATATCCTCGCTGACCGCCCTGTGCTGCACGTATTTCTCGGTAATGACGGCATTTGCCATTCAAGCCTATCCTTTCCGCGGACGTCAGGCGGTCTTCAGCTTTATCCTGGCGATCATGATGATTCCGACGCAGGTCACAGCTCTCGGTTTTGTACAGCTCGTCAATAAGATGGGACTTGAGAATAATTTCATTCCGCTTATTGTCCCGGCCATCGCTTCACCGGTCACTTTCTTCTACATGAAGCAGTACATGGAAGCCAATCTTCCCATGTCTCTTCTGGAGGCTGCCAGGATCGACGGTGCGGGTGAGTTCTTCATCTTCAACCGGATCGTCCTCCCGCTCATGAAGCCGGCTATCGCGGTCCAGGCAATTTTCTCGTTCGTATCGAGCTGGAATAATTATTTCACACCGGCCCTCATTCTTCACAAGGAACATGTGAAGACGCTGCCGATCCTGATCGCTCAGCTCCGCGCGGCTGACTGGCTGAAGTTCGATATGGGCCAGGTCTACGCGGCGATTGCGTTCTCGATCTTCCCTGTCATTGTTGTCTATCTGCTTCTGTCGAAGTATATCGTCGGAGGCGTCGCGGCGGGGGCTGTCAAGGGTTAAGTTCGGAAGCCGGCGGTAGTTCAGGCTGGCTGCATCGGGGAGTTAAGGCCGGCGCAGCGGTTCAGGCTGGCTGCATCAGGGTCTCAAGATCCGGCTCAAACATCATCTTCATCGAAAAACGCAGGTCCTTTCTGAGAGCTTAAAAAGCTAAAGCTTTTTGATCTCTCAGGGAAGGACCTGTAATGTTTTTCTCACGAAGATGTATGCTTTGAGCCGGAAGCTAAGCACACACGCAGCCAGCCAGCCCCGCAGCGCCGAAACCACAACACACACGCAGCCAACCAGCCCCGCACCGCCGGAAGCTTAGCCCACACGCAGCCAGCCAGCCCCGCAGCGCCGAAAGCTAAGCACACACGCAGCCAGCCACCCCCGCAGCACCGGAACCTAATTGCTAAGACGCCCGTCTCGACTGCCCGGGTGCAATATCACAGACCATTGTGAACTGCTGCTCAGGCAGTTCATTTTTTACTATTTTCCGGCCCGCACGGGATGTATAATGTCTTTAGATGCTTCCCACTCAGATTGTTTCAGTAAGTCGAAATCGATGATATTGCTTTCGAAGGGTATCGCCCGACGGCCATGAGCGGTAATGCTTTATCGATGAGACTCTTTTGTTAACGTGTGCGGGAAGCTATGTGATGTAAAGCAAGACTGGCCGACGGCACAAGAGCGAGGTATTAGGATGCTGCTTATTAAGAACGGATACATGATCGACCCGAAATCGGGCACGGAAGGTAATTATGATATTCTCGCGGAGGACGGGAGAATCACAAAGATCGCGGAAAGTATTGAGGCACCGGAGGAATGTGAAGTCATTGACGCGGAGGGACTCACTGTCGGTCCGGGGCTTGTCGATGTGCATGTTCACTTCAGGGACCCGGGTTTCACGGCTAAGGAAGATATTTTCACCGGGGCGGCGGCTGCCAAGGCCGGCGGTTTTACGACTGTGGTCATGATGGCCAACACCCGGCCGACCATCGATTCGGTCGACACGCTTGCGTATTGCCTGGAGAAAGGCGCAGCGACGGGGATCCACGTCAACGCATGCGCCAATGTGACCTGCGGCATGATGGGTGAGCTGATTACGAACATGGAGGAACTTGTGCGCGCGGGGGCAGCAGGCTTCACGGATGACGGCATCCCGCTGCGGAACTCTGAGATCGTGAAGGAGGCCATGATCCGCACGAGAGATCTGGGAGTTCCGATCAGCTTCCACGAGGAGGACCCGGACTATATTGAAAATAACGGTATTAACCACGGTAAAGCCAGCGACTACTATCATATCGGAGGGTCCGACAGGATGGCGGAGATCGTCATGGTGGAGAGAGATCTTGGTCTCGCCCTTGAGACCGGGGCAAGCATAGAGATACAGCATATCAGCACCAAAGAGGCGGTCGAACTCGTCCGAAAGGCTAAGGCGAAAGCGACTCTCGGCAATATTCACGCGGAGGCAACGCCGCATCATTTTTCTCTGACCGAGGAGGCTGCGATCCGATATGGCTCTTACGCGAAGATGAATCCTCCGCTTCGCGAGGAGGCGGACCGAATGGCCATCATCGAAGGTCTGACTGACGGAACAATCGATATTATTGCAACTGATCACGCTCCCCACACGACAGCAGAGAAGAAGGAGCGAAAGCTCACGGAAGCCCCGAGCGGCATTATCGGCCTTGAAACATCCCTTGCCCTTGGGATAACGGAGCTGGTCCATAAAGGTTATATTTCCATGCGGACTCTTCTCGACCGCATGTCTTACGCGCCGGCCAGAATGTATCACTTTGACGCCGGCTACATTGCCGAAGGCGGTCCCTGCGATCTTGTGATATTTGATGAAAATGAGAAATTTACGGCAGGAGGTTATGCGTCAAAGGCAGAGAATACCCCGTTCACAGGCATGGAACTGACCGGGCGGGTGCACATGACGATCTGCGACGGTAAGGTCGTATATGAAAAGGCGTGATTGCGCGTGCCGTGGCAGATACAGCATAGGAGCGATGCGAAAATAGATGTTTGAACGTGAAAGCAGATAGGATGTGAATCCTGAAGGCTGCATTTGAATGCGACAGCAGTTGGGATGTGAAGCCTGGAAGTAACATTTGGATACGATAGCAGTCAGGAAGTGTTGTCTGAAAGTTACAATAGTACTGGTGTAATATGTGACAATGTGCTACAATTTGGACAATGAATCAGTTCTTTTTATTTCAGTGGGGAAGTTCCACCGCTTTTACAAGCGGTGGGTAAATCAATACCCTGCTCGTCTCAGTGGCGGGTAACAATCCCCCACAGAGATAAACTTTTCGCGAGGGCGTGGGACCGTGTTCACAATGAAACGAGTATCACCCGGCGGCCGTATCTCACGACTAAAGTCACGAGTAATGCGTGATGAAGAATAACAATATATATTTCATAGGAGGCATTTATGCTGAAAAATTTTGTTAAGACAGCGCAGCCGGAAAAAGAGGCCGTGAAAGCTGCGCTGAAGGTCGAGCAGGCTAAGCTCGCTGCCAATCAGATGAGGATCAAGGAAGCAAAACTTCCGGTCATGGTCATTTTTGAAGGATGGGGCAGCGCCGGCAAGGGAAGCGTGATGGGAGAAGTAATCAAGAGTATCGATCCGCGCTTCTTCAGGGTCGCTACGATGGATGCCGCTCCGACGGAAGAGGAGAAGAGAAAACCGTTCCTTTATCGCTATTTCCTTGAAATTCCGGAAGCCGGCAAGTTCAAGTTCTTTGACACATGCTGGATGGAAGAGGTCACGGACGGAGTGCTTGAAGGGACCATCGACGAGGAGACATACGCTAAGAGGATAAAGAGCATCAACATCACAGAGCGCCAGCTCACAGACAACGGCTATCTTGTCATGAAGTTCTTCTTCCATATCAGTAAGAAGGAGCAGAAGAAGAGACTTGATCTTCTCCTTGCGGACAAGAATACAAAGTGGCGTGTCGACAAGGAAGACCTCTGGGAGAATGAGCACTACAATGAGTGCCTCGACGTGTACAATAAGTATCTTGAGGACACGAACCGTTCAAATGTTCCGTGGTATATCATCGATGCCAAGAACAAGAAGTGGGCAGAGCTCCAGGTCCTTCAGTTCCTGAATCTGGGTATTGACACAGCCATTAAGAATCATTCGCTGGCAGTCCCGATCCTGCAGAACACATTCCCGCTGAAGCCTATGCCGCTTCTTGATGAAGTTGACCTCAGCAAATCCCTGACGGACGAAGAGTACAAGAAGGAACTCGACCGCCTGCAGGGCGAGCTGCGTGCTCTGCACAATAAGCTGTACCGCAAGAAGATACCGGTCATCATAGCCTATGAAGGCATGGACGCTGCCGGCAAGGGCGGCAACATCAAGAGGATTACCGCTGCTCTGGATCCGCGCGGCTATGTCGTCGAGCCGATCGCAAGCCCGGAACCGCATGAGAAAGCCCGCCATTATCTGTGGAGATTCTGGAACCGTCTGCCAAAGACCGGGCACATCACCATTTTCGACCGCACCTGGTACGGCCGCGTCATGGTAGAGCGTCTCGAGGGATTCTGCTCCGAGAATGACTGGCAGAGAGCCTACAACGAGATGAATGAGTTCGAGCGTGAGCTCACGGACTGGGGCGCAGTCGTTATCAAGTTCTGGGTACAGATCGACAATCAAACTCAGCTGGAGAGATTCACTGACCGTCAGAACACACCGGAGAAGCAGTGGAAGATCACCGATGAGGACTGGAGAAACCGTGAAAAATGGGATCTCTATGTCGACGCGATCAACGAGATGCTCCAGAAGACGAGCACAGTCACCGCTCCGTGGTACATTCTTGAGTCTGTCGATAAGAAGTATGCCAGAATTAAAGCCCTTCAGATCGTCGTCGACGAACTGAATAAAGCCTGCAAGAATAAAAAATAAATCTTAGATAATAGGGTGACACTGTTTCTTCAGAGGACGGGGCACAGAGCGACACTTGAATTGCGACCGTGAGGAGCTGTCGCATTAGACGGTGCCGCCGCTATATACGGCAGACATTGGCATATAACGTCTGCGCTATATGGCGGCGGCGCGCCTTAATGCGACAGCCCCTTCTTTATTTACTCAAACGCCTCCGGCGGATCGCAGACGTGCGCAGAGGAATGCGCCTTCGCGGAGCGTATATCTCAGTGGGGGATTGACACCCGCCACTGAGTTTGGTTTGTTACTCACCGCCTGCTGAGGCGGGTGTCATCTCACACTGAGATAAAAAGAGAGGATGGCGGATAGTTTATGGAACACAAATTGAGAAGACTCGACAGGAAACTGGCCTACAAGGGCGGCGTTCTCACATTTTACAGAGACACGATGGAACTGCCGGACGGAAAGATAGAACAGTGGGATTTTATTGACCATCCGCGCGGAGGAGCCTGTATTGTGCCTGTTCTCCCGGACGGAAGGATCCTCATGATTCATCAGATGAGGCCTGCCATCGACCGCGAGACGATAGAGCTTCCCGCGGGAGCCAGAGACTCACTCACTGAGAATACCGCTGACACCGCTGCCCGCGAGCTTCGCGAGGAGACTGGCTACACAAGTGACAAGATCAGTCCGCTTATCAAGCTGAAGACGGCGGTCGCCTACTGCAGCGAGTTCACGGATGTCTACCTTGCCGAGGATCTGGTCCCGGCGGACGGGCAGCACCTCGATGAGGCCGAGGAAATCAATGTGGAGGCATTTGAACTCGAAACTCTCATGGAGAAGATCTATGCGGGTGAGATCCAGGACGCGAAGACGGTAGCCGGCATTATGGCGTACGCGGCAAAAATCGGCAGAGATCGCAGCGAGGATTGAGACTGTGACGGCGTGAAGCCTTCTCAATGTGAGAGGACGTCGCCGCTGCAGATGAAGGAATGCAAATGAATCCGAGGAAAGAATATATGACATTTAAGGAAGCTCTGGATTTTATGAACAGGTGGCACGGGAGCCGGCTCGGTCTTTCACGGATGCGGGAGATGGCGGAACGGATGGGGCACCCGGAGAATAAACTCCGCTATGTCCACGTCGCCGGGACGAACGGCAAGGGTTCGACCTGCGCTATGCTGGAATCCATCCTTCGGGCAGCGGGGTATAAGACCGGCATGTTCACTTCCCCGTATCTTGAGACGATTCTTGAGAGCATTAAGATAAACGGACAGAATATTTCGGGAGAAGATTTCTGCCGGGCGGTGGGAGAAGTCCGGATCGCTGTCTGCGGCAACGGGCAGGATCTTTCTGAGATGGAAGATAAGCCGACGGAGTTCGAGATACTTACAATGGCGGCATTTGCGGCATTTGCACACGCATCCTGCGATATTGTCGTCATGGAAGTCGGGATGGGAGGAAGGCTTGATTCGACGAATATAATCCCGCCTCCCGAAGTCTGCGCAATTGTGAATCTGAGTCTCGAACATACGCAGTTCCTCGGAGATACACTGGCTGAGATTGCTTTTGAGAAGGCCGGCATCATAAAGAAGGGATGCCCTGTGGTCACCTACCCTGTGGACGTCGAGGCCGAGGAGGTCTACCGGAAGATCTGCAGTGAGCGGGGAGCGGTCTTATGCCTGGCTGATATGGGTTCTGTGTTGTTGGAGGACACGGCAGATGCCGGACAGGCGAAGGTACAGACCGGAGCGACAGATTCCGGGCAGGTGGAGGTGCGGAACGGAGCGGCAGATGGCGCGCGCGCAAAAGCACTGAGCGGGGCTGCAGAAGGAAAAGTGCAGGGGCAGCTGTTTTCCTGGCACGAGTACAGTAATCTTTCAACTGCTCTCCCGGGCAGGCACCAGATCTTCAATGCCGTTATGGTGCTGGAGATTATCGGGAAGCTGAAGGAGAAGGGGTGGAGCATACCTGAGGGGGCTGTAAGAGATGGCCTTGGCACAGTCACCTGGCCGGCCAGGTTCGAGATCCTGCGCGAGAAGCCGCTCTTCATATGCGACGGTTCTCACAATCCCCAGTGCATAGAAGCCCTGGAAAATAATCTGTCCACGCTGCTCCCGGATGAGAAAATCGTATTTCTCATGGGAGTTCTGGCGGATAAAGAGTATGATAAAATGCTTAGGTATCTTCTCCCACATGCAAAAGCGTTTGTATGCGTTACACTGGACAATCCCAGAGCTTTAGCAGCGGAGAAGCTGGCGGAAATCATCCGGAAATCGGCAGGAGGTTTGAGCTGCGGGATGAGCACTGCGGAACAGCCCGGCGAACATATCCGGACATCGACGGGCGGTAGGAGCTGCGATATGAGCGCCGCTGAACAACCCGGTGAACGGAACAATCCGGGGGATGAAGGCGTTTGTAACGTGGCTGCATTTGCAGAAAAAAGCATCGCGGACGGCGTAAAACGCGCGCTGCTCCTTGCGGGAGGAGGGGCGGTCGTTGCCTGCGGATCGCTGTACATGATGGGAGATGTCAGAAAGGAGTTCTCAAAATTGGCTGACAAGGAGAGACTGGACAATTTCTTCAGATTTATACTGGAGATCGACAAGGACAAGTTCATCGGAAGGCAGACCTATCTGTCAGACGGTGTGCGCAAGGAAAACGATGCCGAACACGCATGGCACATGGCAATTATGGCATGGCTTCTTGCGGATTATGCAAATGAAAAAATCGACGTGGCAAAGACAATGATCATGGTCCTCATTCACGATCTTGTGGAGATCGATGCCGGCGATACTTATGCCTACGATGAGGCAGCAAAAGAGAGTCAGGCGGAGAGGGAACTTGCGGCAGCGGACCGCATTTTCGGACTTCTCCCCGAGGATGCGGGCGCGAAATTGAGGGCGATATGGGAAGAGTTCGAAGCATGGGAAACGCCGGAAGCAAAATTTGCCCGTGCCCTGGATAATTTTCAGCCGCTTATGCTTAACAACGCAACGGACGGTATATCCTGGGTCGAGCACGGCGTGAAGCTCTCGCAGGTGCTCAGAAGGAACGGACGCGCAAATTTAGGATCGGAGGAGCTCTGGGAGTATGCCTACAATAACTTTATCTGCCCGAACGTCAGGAAGGGCAGAATAATTGACGACGTCCCGGATTGGGACAAACCGCAGTTCTGAAACGGATCCTGTGTATGGCGAATAATCAGAGGCGGATCGCGGGAAGGGAGGATACTATATGGCCGGACCGGGAGGACACGGAGGAGGTCGGGGAGGGCGCTACCTCACTGAGGAGGAGAAGGCAGCCGCTCCAAAGGTGACTAAAGAACTCATATTAAGGATTTTTTCTTATCTGAAACCGTACTGGAAGCAGATGCTGCTTGTCCTTGCGGCTATTTTGGTGTCATCGATTTTTACGCTGGCTCCGTCGGTCCTGACAGGACGGATCATTGACGAAGGTCTGATCGCCAGAAACATGGAGGCCCTGATCAGGCTGATCCTTCTGTCCCTGGCGGTAACATTTGCAGCCAACCTGATCGGCGTGCTCGAGAGTTATCTCAACACATGGATCGCGCAGCACATCACGTTCGATATGCGAAATAAGATGTATCGCCATCTGCAGAAAATGTCGCAGCGCTTCTTCACGGCCAATAACCAGGGCGATATCATCACCCGCATGACGAGCGACATAGACGGCGTGCAGCGCACGATCACGAATACGATGACCAGCATCCTCTCCAATGTCATCACGCTGACGGTGGCTGTCGTCGTCATGTACAGGGAGAACTGGATCCTGGCTACGGTCGGTGTGCTGATCATCCCGCTCTTTGTGATTCCCACCCGTCGGGCAGGAAAGACCAGGTGGGATCTGACCCGGGAATCTCAGGAGTGCAATGACGAGATCAACGGCATCCTGAACGAGACTCTGTCCGTCAGCGGTCAGCAGCTGGTGAAGCTGTTCGGAAAGGAGCAGGCGGAGTACGAAAAGTATGAGGCTGCCAATAGGAGAATGATCGGTCTCAATATCAGAGAGAGCATGGCGGGCAGGTGGTTCATGGTGGCTATATCTACATTTGCAAGTATCGGTCCCATGCTGCTCTATCTTGTCGGCGGAATCCTCATGATGAAGTACGATTCCACTCTGACGGTCGGCGATATCACGGTCCTTGTCGCCCTGCTCGGCAAGATGTACGGTCCGGTCAACCAGCTGCTCAATATTCAGGTCGACTGGATACGGTCTATGGCAATGTTCACGCGGATCTTCGATTACTATGATATGCCGGTCGAGATTGAAAGCCCTCCGGACGCGGTCATACCGAAAACGGCGACCGGCCGTGTGGATTTCGAGCATGTCGAGTTTTTCTACGAGCCTGAGCGAAAGATCCTTAAGGATGTGAATTTCACTCTGGAAAGCGGCAGATCGGTGGCAATCGTCGGTCCTTCGGGCTCGGGCAAGAGCACAATGATCAATCTGATTCCCCGAATGTATGATGTCACAGGCGGGTGCGTAAAGTTCGAGGGGGTGGATGTCCGGAAGATCGACCTTGAATGGCTGCGCAGGAATATCGGAATCGTATCCCAGGAGACCTATCTATTCAACGGAACGATACGTGAGAATCTTCTGTATGCCAATCCCGACGCGACCGAGGATGACCTTATCGAGGCATGCAGGAAGGCCAATATCTATGACTTCATAGAGAAGCAGGACCTCGGTCTTGACACTAAAGTCGGCAACAGAGGCCTCAAACTGTCGGGCGGTGAGAAGCAGCGGATATCTATCGCGAGGGTGCTGCTTAAGGATCCCGCGCTGTTAGTCTTCGATGAAGCCACATCCGCGCTGGATTCGATCTCGGAGAATAAGATCCAGGAAGCCATTGACCCCCTGATCGCTTCCCGGACGAGTATCCTTATAGCCCACAGACTCTCTACGATTCTTGCGGCTGACGAGATCCTTGTCGTCAAGGATGGAGAAATAGTTGAGCGGGGCGAGCACGAAGTCCTGGTAGAAAAGGGAGGCGTGTACACCGAACTCTATGAGACACAGTTCAAAAAAGCCCTCGAAGTCGAGGGCAGCCGCGAGAAAGGATGGGACGGCACCGTCTGGGACGACGGCTTATATGAATAACGGCAGTTATGACTTAGTCTGACCGGATATCAGCCATTCGGAAGATTGTGATCCGGATCCACCTGCCAGCGGCGCAGTTTTCCGGCGGAAGTGCGAGGCAGCGGGGCTTCCTGCAGAATGACGTCGTAAATACGGCCGCTTTGCGGTTTCATGCTGTTGAAATCCTCAACGACGTTGGCAACCTGCTGATATCGGTCAGACGACATTCCGCCCACAATAAGGACCGGTTTATGGTCGCGCAGGATCAGCGCAATATCATCTGTCCCGATCATAGGCGCGAGGCTCTCCTCGTAGTCTGGGCAGAAGATCTTTGTGCCGTCCGGCAGTATGAGCAGGTCCTTTTTTCGGCCTGTAAGTACGAGCGCGCCGTCCCGGGTAAGAAAACCGAGATCGCCGGTGTAGAGGCGCTCTCCGTGGGCAGGCGTGAAAATCTCTTTAGCTGCAAATGTAAGGTAACCCTCCATCATGCTGGGTGTTGTCACAGAGATTTCGCCGTCAGCTTCAATACAGATGTCTACATCCGGACACGGATACAGTTCGTTCGGCTCAGAAAGCTTCTGGGTAATGGCAAGGCCGCTGGATGTCTCTGTAAGTCCGTAACCGACATAAATTTTCCGTCCGGAACTGCCAAGGGCAAGCATTGTCTCCGTGGACAGCGGAGCTGCTCCGATGAGCACGGTCGAAAGTTCACTGTTCAGGCAGCCGCGCTGAACAAGGACGTTGATGATTGACGGCACGGCGGGAAGAATCGTCGGTCTGAAATGTTCACAGTCGGCAAGAAGATACTTTGAACCGCGCCCCAGAGCAACTGCCGCGCCGTAAGTGAGTCCCCAGAGGAGACCGCACACAAAGCCGAAAACATGAGAGAACGGCAGAACGGAGAGCAGTATATCGTCAGGATGACATGCCAGCATACACTGGCCTGAGTATGTGCAGCGGAGCAGTGATTCAGGAGTGAGGACCACTGCCTTTGACTGGCTTGTGGTTCCGGATGTGAAAAAGATCAGACAGCCCTCCTCGCCGGTCTTGTGATGGGGGAGCGCGGAGATATGCTGCGTGGCCGGTATGTTATCACAAAGATATTCATAAAGATCTCTGTCGCTGCAGTGTATGCTGTCGGGACATACCATTTTTGTGATGGACACAAGAGCGCCGTCATTAAGAGACTCATCTGCCAGCACCGTATCACAGCCCGCAATCGCGCATGCAATTATATTCACGATGGTCATGACCTCGTGATCTGTCACGATCAGACGGCGCGCGGCTTTCTGGCTGCGGATATTCTCTGCTTCCCGGCGGATGAGGGCGGCAAGCTCACTGTATGAAATTGAGGATATGGGATCGCCAAAGAACAGGGCAGCGGCGCTGCTTTGCGACCAGGCCGCAAGAAGTTCTGAAAAAGAT
Organism: Lachnospiraceae bacterium; assembly: GCA_045112915.1. Taxonomy (GTDB): domain Bacteria; phylum Bacillota; class Clostridia; order Lachnospirales; family Lachnospiraceae; genus Chordicoccus. Next base: position 53,430 of record JBGUIK010000065.1, on the reverse strand, counting down.
CTATAAATCAACATGGGAAATCCTCAGTATGTCTGGTTGTATTGCTGATTATATTTTAATACATTCGTGAAGTTCCTTCCACAAAAAAACAGGTATTTGAATGATAAAGTAAGAAAACTCTGCGGACGACCGGGCTTCAGATATGTTCTCCCAGCTCGATTGTCCGGGTAAGATGCAGCCTGTATTTTTCTACCATAGCAAGTGCCTCGCCGAGGGACCATGGATTCCATACCATATCCGGAGCGTGGGCATCGGCGCCGAAAATCACGTCACACCCTACTTCGCTGGCTATCTCCCAAAACCGCGGGTCAGGATAATTCCGGCCGTCATAGAGACCGAGAAAGTTGATCTCGAGCGGTATGTGAAGAGCTTTGGCGCTCTCGCAGAGCTCCCGCATATATCTGTCATATACTTCGGAGGGACCGATGAAATTAAAGAGGTCCGGATGAGCAAAATACGCAAAATGGCCGGTCTCCAGGGCCTCTTTTGTCTGCTCGACATAGCGGGCGAGCTTTTTCTCACTTGCTGTCGGCAGTCCGCTGTATGAATCGCCGCGCTCATTTCCGAGGAAGTGCTGACCCAGCAGCAGGTATTCGATCGGATAATCATCGAGGAGGCGAAGCAGATCGTCAAAATAGGCGGGGTAGTACTCGGCTTCTAAGCCGATGTGGATCTCGATATCACTCCGATATTCTTCCCTGAGCATCTCAAGCGTCATAACATAATCGTCGATCTGCTCGACACGCATCCGAAATCCCGATGAATACCCGTCGGGAAAAGGGTAGGGCGTGTGATCTGAGAACCCCAGTATCTTGATTCCGTGATCGATTGCGTTCTCGATGTAATCACGTTCGGTCCCCGACGCATGTCTGCAGCGCCAGGTGTGCGTGTGATAATTGGCTTCCATTTTAAGATTGTCAGCTGTATATGCTTTTGATTTTCCTAACATGCGTTTTATGAATCTCTCCGGGTGTATGACCATGATTCATTCCTCCATATCAGTATGATACTTCCACGCGGCCTTATGTGACAAGTGATATCAGATAAGCGGGCGCATTTTCATGACTACATTTCGCGGGGAAGCATGTGTTCTTGATTTTACGATGCCCAGATGATACCATGTGTTAAGGTCCGGTCGACGGATTCTGAACAGGACCGGGCCACGGGTGGATGAGTTAAGACACAGAATAAGAGACTTCGCAGGAAGAAACGTGTTATTATTCATAGTTCATAGTAAAAAAGGAGAACAATTGTGAAAAAAGCATTGACAAGAGCTGTATCTGCTGCGTGCGCAGCTATTCTCTGTATCCTGGCAGCGTTTGCGCCGGTATATGCTTCCGATTTAGTGACGGAGGAAGCAGCAGTTCCATAAAACTTCCCGGGACCATGTATGACGCATCCGGAAAGTCGTATACTTCACTGCCCGCGCTTACTTCGAGCATAACACTCACCGCCGTCAAACCGTCCGTCACCCCTGCACCGACGCAGTATGCGTTTTCCGATGTTCAGGATCCGAGCCATGCTTTTTTCAAAGCTATCTACTGGGCAGCTAATGCCGGCATTACCAAAGGATATCCTGACGGTACATTCGGCATTAACAGGAACTGCACCCGCGGCGAGATGATGATGTTCCTGTGGAGATATGACGGCAAGCCTGCGGCAAAGCCGGTGTCAAAATCACCGTTCAAAGATGTCCCGAAGACCCATGCGTTTTACAATGCTATCCTCTGGGGATCCCAGAAGGGGATTACCAAGGGATACTCAGACGGGACGTTCGGCATTGACCGCAATGTGAGCCGCGGCGAATGCATGATGTTCCTCTGGAGACTCAGGGGCAAGCCGGCACCTAAGGCTGTATCCAAGTCTCCGTTCACGGATGTCGCAAAGACACACGCATTCTACAACGCGATACTATGGGGTTACCAGAACAAAATAACGAATGGCTATACGTCAGGCGTAAATAAAGGAAAATTCGGAATCAATGAGAACTGCACTCGCGGACAGATCGTAACTTTCCTTTACAGAGCAAGATAATAACGTCTTTTGATGCTGCCGCGTCGGGACGCTTTTGCGATCTCTGCGCGGCAGCCTTTTTGTTTGCCGGCTGAAATTCCGATTATATATCGATGGTAGAATTTTACGGAATTAGGCAAAAAAATGGTAGGATATTACGGACTTTGATAAAATCCATTTACATAATATCTCTTTTCTGCTACCCTCTTTACACGAAAGATTGAACGTCATTTCCGACTTTTTCCCGATTCCGGACAACTGAACATGGTACTTAATGCCTGTGAGCTCTTTTCACAGGTCTCTTAAGTGCACCCAAAACCAAGGAAAGGCAGCTGTCTTGCGGCAATAACACAGAAAGGAGCAGTCATGCAGGATCTCTACAGGGAACTTAGGAAGGAGCTGATGGCCCGGCTGGCCAGAGCGGGTGAAGTTACTGACAAACAGATCAAAGAAATAATCACAGAGCTTGTCATAGACGCCGGCAAAGAGCGCTACATGACGCTCGAGAAGCGTTCCGACATCTCGCGGGAGCTTTTTTATTCCGTGCGCAAGCTTGACGTGCTGCAGGACCTCATCGATGACCGGCAGGTCACTGAGATCATGGTCAACGGTCCTGACTGTATATTTGTGGAGCGGGCGGGAGAGCTCACGCGTGTAAAAAGCAGATTCTCATCTCCGGAGAAGCTTGACGATGTCATACAGCAGATCGTCGGCAAGGTGAACCGCGTCGTCAACGAGAGCAGTCCGATCGTTGACGCGCGGCTGCCGGACGGCAGCCGCGTGAACGTAGTTACTGCTCCGGTCGCACTTGAGGGACCTATCCTCACGATCCGAAGGTTTCCGGAGGTGCCTATCACTATGGATAAGCTGATCGGTTACGGCAGTATCACCGGGGAGGCAGCCGCGTTCCTCGAGACGCTGGTCAGGTCGGGCTATTCCATCATCATAGGCGGCGGAACAAGCGCAGGTAAGACTACCTTCCTTAATGCGCTGTCCAATTATATACCGAAGACCGAGCGCATTATCACTATTGAAGACAACGCCGAGCTGCAGATCCAGGGCGTTCCGAATCTGGTCCGCATGGAAGCCAAGCAGGCCAACATGGAGGGAAATGCGGAGATCACGATACGTGATCTGATAAAATCGAGCCTTCGAATGCGGCCTGACCGCATTATAGTTGGTGAGGTGCGCGGAGGGGAGGCTGTCGATATGCTGCAGGCTTTTAATACAGGACATGACGGGTCGCTCTGTACCATCCACGCCAACAGCACCTACGATATGCTCTCCCGTCTGGAAACTATGGTCCTCATGGCATTCCCGCTGCCGCTTCCGGCTATCCGCCGCCAGATCGCCTCGGGCGTAGACATCCTGGTCCACCTCGGGAGACTGAGAGATCATTCCAGAAGGGTGCTCGAAATCGCCGAGGTCGACGGCATGGACGGGGACGAAGTCAGGATCCACAGCCTGTTCTCATGGAACGATGAAAAAGAAGTGTTCGAGAAGACCGGAGATCTTTCGCATCGCCTGAAACTGATAAGGAGCGGGGCTGCCGCTTTGCAGTGACGATGCGGGGAACCGGGCAGGGTATTTGACAAGCAGCACGGTGCGTTCTCATGACTTTTGTCGTGTGCGGATCCAATAGCAGCGGAAAGGATACAGAAAATGAAATACAGGACAGAATCGTCATCTGCCAAAAAGTACGAACGAGGTACTGCTGCTCATAGCCGCGGCAGAGAAAGAGCCTTTGGGGGCATAATACAAGAATATCTGGAGGGGGGCATTCTGGGGGCTCTGCTGGTCTTCGCCGTGAATTTTCTCTTCTACAGGAGATGGTGGATCACTTTTCTTCTTGCACCGCTCGGGGTCTACGCCGCGCGGATGCATGGAAAAACGCGCCTTGAAAATAAGAAGCGCCGCCGAAGGAGCGAGTTCCGGGAGGCCCTGAACTGCCTTTCGGTCTCCCTTCGGGCAGGCTACTCGGTAGAAAACGCTATCAGGGAGACTGCTAAAGACCTGGCTAATATACTGGGACCTGAAGCTGACATGACGAGAGAATTCGCGTATATTTACTCACAGATCCAGGTCTCGGTACCGGTCGAGGCGCTGCTTCTCGACTTTGCGGCGAGGTCGGATTCGGAGGATATTGAGTCATTTGCTGCCGTGTTCGCTGCGGCAAAAAAGACAGGAGGCAGTCTGGTGGATATTATCTCGCGTTCTGCCCGCATCATCAGCGATAAGATTGATGTCGAGCGGGAGATCGAGACATCCCTTGCCGCTAAAAAATACGAACATAGGATCATGTCGGTGATGCCCTGCGGGATCATTATCTACATGGAGGCCGCATCCCCGGGGTTCCTTGATGTAATGTACACGACGACATTCGGATTTATGACCATGACGGGCTGCCTTTTCGCTTATGCAGGAGCGGTTTACTGGGGATCGAAAATTGTCGACATTAGGGTGTAGGAGGTAGTTATGAGAATGCTGATGATTCACGCCGCTGCATGTCTCGGATTTGCCGTGCTTTTTGTGTGGAGCGGAGGTGCATTTGCGGCTGCCGCTTCAAGGATCAACAAACTGCTGCTTGCGCCGCTGGATCTTGCCGATGCGTCGGTGCGGACAGCGCTCATTATTATTTTCGCTGCAAATGTTCTCGGGGCCTTAGCCATTGGCAGCGAATGGTCGGCCAGCACGGTCCGAAGCGGCTATCTTGTCCGCGAAGAGTACGGAGGAACTTCATATACCAAGGACCTTGAGGTGGACGTCGGAGGAGAGAAGGGGAGCGTTGCTCTGAGCGTGCCGCCGCGGATCCGAACAGAGGAAGAGGTGTCAGAACTCCTCACCGCCGCATGCGCGGATCTCCCGGATATAGTTCTTGATGGAATGTCCGCCTCCCATGTGGACAGGGATCTTATGCTGGTCAGCAGTCTGGGCGATGAGGGGATAGCCGTATCGTGGATGACGGGCAATCCGTCTGTGATCGACTGGGACGGAAAAATCTGCCGCGATGTGCCGCCGGCAGGCAGTGATGTGTGCCTTTCCGCAGAGCTTTCTCTGGATGGATATGTGAGGGAAATCACAATGGATATCACGGTCTATCCAAAGAAGTTTACGCCGGCGGAAAAGCTGCGCGAAGAAGTGGTGCGTGCGGTCGAATCGAAGAATGAGCGCTCCGCCGGGGATGAAAACCTGCTGCTTCCGGAGGAGATAGACGGACGGCCGGTCAGCTGGTCTCTGCCGGATTCACAGACCGGTCTTATGATCCTTGTCATGGGAATACTTTCATCTGTTCTTTTTCTTTTCTCAAGGATACAGAACAGGGGGATCGAACTGGATAAGAAGAGGCAGCAGCTTATGTGCGATTATCCCAATGTCATAAGTTATCTTGTGCTCCTTCTCAATGCGGGGATGAGCATGCGTATGGCATTTGCAAGACTTTCTTCCGATTACAGAAGGAGCATCGACAGGGGAGGACAGGTAAAATTGGGCTACGAAGTCATCGCTGAGGCTTCCGCTGAGATGGAAAAAGGTGTTTCTGAGATTGATGCATACATACACATCGGTCAGAACACACCTGAGATCCGGTATAAAACGTTTTCAACACTGCTAGTGCAGAATCTGCGAAAAGGGAGCCTGGAACTCACCGGTATTCTTGAACGGGAGGCTGCGGAGGCATTTGAGGAAAGAAAAAAGCAGGCAAGGATACTCGGTGAACAGGCCGGTACTAAGCTCATGTTTCCCATGCTGCTCATGCTCGGCGTTGTTCTCGTGATCCTTATGGTGCCTGCTTATCTGTCTTTTCAGTGATTATTCTTTATCGCGCAATACCCATTTTGCCGCGAGGTACGCTCCTTAGCGCTGCGCTTCCGCAGCTACGATCCCGTTCAGCGCAAGGACACCGATCAGGTTGGGGATGACCATGAGTCCGTTGAACATATCGGACATATCCCATACAAGGGTGACCTTAAGCATGGAGCCGATCAGGATACAGATGACAACAATAACGGAGTAAGGCATTACGGCCTTGGCTCCGAACAGGTCGGTGACATTCTGCTTGCCGAAGAAATACCATCCTATGATCGTGGAGAACGCGAAGAAGAGGAGGCAGATCGCGACGAACATGTTGCCGAATGTGCCGAAACCGGACTCGAACGCCTTCTGGGCGAGGGCTGTACCTGTCAGATCTCCCAGCGGTTCATACACACCCGACGTCAGGATGACCAGGGCTGTCATATTGAGAACGACGAATGTATCGATGAAGACACCGACCATAGCGGTCTCGCCCTGCTCAGCCGGATGATCGACGCGGGCAAGCGCGTGGGCGTGCGGAGTAGAACCCATACCGGCCTCATTGGAGAAGAGGCCTCTCGCAATACCAAAGCGAACAGCGGCTTTGACAGTGAGACCTATTGCCGCGCCTCCGAGAGCCTGCGGACTGAAAGCACCGATAAATATTGATGCGATTGCTCCGGGCAGATTTCCGATATGGATGATGATCAGGATCAGGCTTCCGATGATGTAAAGAATTGCCATGATCGGGACGACCTTCTCGGTGAAGGCTGCGATTCTGGAAAGACCGCCGATAAAAATGAAGCCGGCAATCAGAGCACAGATGGCTCCCATGACAGCTTTAGGTGCTCCAAAAGCAGTGGAGAAAGCTTCGCTGATAGAGTTGGACTGGACCATATTGCCCATAAAGCCGAGCGCAAGTATGATTGCCACTGAGAAGAAGCCGGCGAGGAACTTGCCGAAGGCTCCGCTGAATGCAGCGCGGATATAATAGGCCGGTCCGCCGATCACATGCCCGTCTTCATCTCTTGTCTTTGTCTTCTGTGCAAGAACTGCCTCGGCGTAGATTGTTGACATTCCGAAAAAGGCGGACAGCCACATCCAGAAGATGGCTCCCGGTCCGCCGGACACAATCGCGGTCGCACAGCCGGCGATGTTTCCGGTGCCGACCTGGGCTGCGATAGCCGTTGTCAGAGCCTGGAATGAGCTCATGCCGTCTTTGCCTGCTTTTGTCCCCTGCAGGCTGAAGCCGCCGAAGACTCTTTTCATCGCAGTTCCGAATCTTCGGACCTGGACGAAGCGGGTCCGTATTGAGAAGAAAATGCCTGTACCGACCAGAACGACCAGCATGATCGGTCCCCAGAGAATGCCGTTTAACGCGCCGACGAAGCTTTCAAGTGCTGCCATAGTAGTCTCCTTTCACAGCGGGATATGACACATCAGGGCAGTCATCTTCGCAGAAAAAAGCAGTGTCCACTTTGGCTGCCCGACGGATCTCTCCAGAGCCGTTTTGACGATGTGAGAGGTGTGTTTAAAGAGTACAACTATAGGTTAGCGGTTGCTATTTCTTGTGTCAATGAGTTTTTCGATAACGGATTATCAAAAAACTCAATTAATAGAAAAAACAAATTAATGAAAACTTGAACGTGACAATCACAGAAATCTGCCGTGCTTTATTACCTGTCGTACTGTGAGATCATCGCCATCGAGCAGTACGATATCCGCGTACTTGCCTGCCTCCAGAGTTCCGTAATCATTAAGAATACCCAGAGCCTTCGCAGGGTGGGATGTAGCGCAGGCGACCGCTGTGGTAATCGGAATACCCATCTCGAGGACGGCGGTGCGCAGGCAGTCCATCAGATTTGAGACAGAACCGGCAATTGTTCCGTCCAACAGCCTGCAGTAACGGCCCTGCTTTGTAATCGGCTGACCGCCGAGTTCATATTGACCGTCCGGCATACCTGCGGCGCGAAGACTGTCAGAAATCAGTACCATGCGCTTCGGCCCATTGAATTTAAGGGCAGCTCGTACCATGGACGGATGAATGTGAATACCGTCAGCTATTATCTCTACGCTCGCGTAAGGACTGTCAGCGACAGCTCCGGGAACCCCCGGCTCACGGTGTGTGAATCCGGACATGGCGTTAAAGAGGTGGACCGCATGGCAGGCTCCGCACGACAGCGCATCCAGGGCAGTATCATAGTCGGAATTAGTGTGGGCCAGAGAGACGTTTGTGAAGCTGCTTACTTCGGCGATGTACTCTCTGTAATTCGGGTTGCACTCAGGCGCCAGCCCCATGAACTTGACAAGTCCTCTGGCCGCGTCCTGGAACCTGCGGGCGATTTTGGCGTCACACGGAATTATATAATCGGGATTCTGAGCTCCTTTTTTTGAGACACTGATGAATGGACCTTCCATGTTTATGCCGACCAGATCAGCGCAGTCCGCGTAAGCCTCCGGATCGGCGGATGCTGCGTCCCTGAAATCAGCCATATTGGAAAGAATGCCGCAGAGTTCGTCGACCGGCAGAGTCAGGGTGGCGGGACAGATAGCTGTTATGCCGGAAGCTGCCTCGTACTGCGCAATTTGACGCACTGTCTCAAAGCCGCCGTCGCAGACATCGAGCCCCAGAGCACCGTGGAAATGGACGTCGATAAGGCCGGGAATTGCATAAGCACCGGAGCCGTCTATCACCACTTCATCCGAAGAGACCGGTTCATCATTAGGGACGATCCCCGCGATGCGGTCCCCATCGACCCGCAGCGCCATGTCACTGAATTTTTCATCCGCTCCGTACAATTTTATATTTCTTATGATCATGATATATCCTCCTGAGACTGAGACTATGCCGGCTGGCTCCGACCGGAATTCCGCGCTAAGTCTCGCGAGAAAGACCTGAACCTGCAGACCGGCAGCCTGCCTATAGAGGCGGGACCGTCTCACACATAGATATATATTACAATAAAATCCTGAGTTCGGTCAAAAATTTTCCAGAACGCCTTGGCTCGGGATTGTGCTCGCGATGAAGAATAAAAAAGTATTTGAAGAGGAAAACACACTCACCATGCACGAATTTGCCAGATTTATGCACTTTTCGATCCTGTGGTCAATGGGATGCCGTTTTTATGCTATAATTAATAGATATAACAGCGTGAAAAGTGGAGATGACTATGCCGAAACAGAAAGAAAAAATCGAACTCAGATACTATAATATTCCCGACGGTTCATATGTGCTTCCGAAGATAGGTGAGGGGTGGGTACAGGAATACGGGCTCGGCATGAACGGGATGCTGCATTTCCACAACTATCTGGAAATCGGCTACTGCTATCACGGAAGCGGAAGACTTATTATTGAGGACCGTGAGTATCGCTATAGTGACAATATGTACACATTTATCCCGAAAAATGTACCTCATACAACGATCAGTGACCCGGGAAATCTATGCAGTTGGGAGTTCCTGTTCATTGATCTGGAGAGATTTATTCGTGACGAGTTCAGATCCGAATACCTGTCCAAAGATGATACTCTCCGCATCACAAGTAAGCGCGGCACGCTCAAGTCGATGAAAAATCATCCTGTTATGGGAAACCTTATCAGGAATATACTGCGAGAGTGCCATGAGCCCGATGTCTACAGCCAGGAGAGCATAAAGGGATATCTGTATTCTCTGATCATCGAGGTCCTTAGGCTCGACGAGGAGCGGGAGACTGCCAAGCGCACGAGCAGGATCAACAGGTACATAAAGAGCGCTGTCGACTATATAGGGCAGCATTATACCGAGGATATCAAGATAAGGCAGCTGGCGGAGAACTGCGGTCTCAGTGAGAGCCACTTCAGGAGGATATTTATCGAGAGCATCGGCATGAAACCGGTCGAGTATCTGAATCTCGTGAGGATCGAGCAAGCCTGCGCGCTCATAAGAAAAGGTGAGCAGTCGATCGAGGATATATGTTACGAGGTGGGCTATCAGACGCCATCGACGTTCAACCGCAATTTCAAGATTGTCATGGGTGTATCGCCAAGTGTCTTTAAAAGCATGAAGGGAACGGCAACACCCCTTAGAATGTTCAAGATCTCAACTAAAGAAGGGTGGGAAGGATATCATTTCCTTCCTGCTGAATGATTGAATATGCATAAATACGGGTTGATAATCAGTAGAATTTCGGAAGTGAAAAAAGTATAATGACAATTAGATTAAAGGAAACAGTTCGAAAGACCGTCAAACTGCACAAATCAATGTGCAATTTTGGTTTTCGGACAAAAGAAAAAGGAGGTATCTATGAAGAAAAAACTTTTATCAGTTATGCTCGTAGGAGCTATGGTCGCTTCTCTGGCAGCATGCGGCGGTTCATCTAGCTCGGGCGGAGCCGCTCCGGCAGCAGGCGAAAGCACAGCGGCGGCAGTCACATCCGGCGGTGAGCACACACTGACAGTCTCCGCATGGGACCACAACTTCAACATCCCGGCTCTCGAGGCGGCAGCAGAGGACTACAAGGCCAATGTAGATCCGGAATTCGAGCTGGTCATCAATGAAGTTTCCGGTTCTTCCGACGTCGAGACAGCCATCACAACAGGCGGCAGCGCAGGCGATTACAGCCAGCTGACAGACATTGTCCTTTTCCAGGATCATTACATTCAGAGATATGTTGCCGATTATCCGGATGCATGGGTTCCGGTAGAGGGCGCAGACATTGACTGGTCCGATTTCGGTGAGGAAAAACTTTCCTACAGTATAATTGACGGACAGCACTACGGTGTTCCGGTAGACAACGGCACAGCAATCTTCGCATATCGCGTGGATATTCTTGAAGAAGCCGGCTACACACTTGACGATGTGACAGACTGTACATGGGCAGACTGGATCAAGATCGGCGAGGACGTCTACAACAAGACAGGTAAGTATCTCCTCTCCATGGACGGCGAAGGCAATGACCTTCCGTACATGATGCTTCAGGCTGAGGGCGCTTCCCAGTGGAAGGACGGCGTGCCGTACATTACCGAGAACGAGACAATGGTCCAGATCATCAATGTTATCGTTGAGGCAGTTCAGAAGAACGCGCTGTATCTGGCAAACAACTGGTCTGACTACACAGATCAGACGATCCAGGGCGACATGGTCGCAGGCGTTATGAACGGCAACTGGATCATCCCGACAATCAAGCAGGTCGAAGAGAACTCCGGAAAATGGGAAATCACAAACATCCCGACACTGAACGGCGGCGGCGGATATGCTGCCAACGGCGGTTCCTCCCTCTACATCACAAGCAACTGCGCGAATGTTGACCTTGCCAAGGATTTCCTCGCGAAGACATTCGGCGGCTCCACAGCTACATATGACAAGGCTCTGACAGATGGCGGCGTCATCACATGCTGCATCTCCGCAGGCCAGTCCGAGATTTATAAGGCAGGCGTTGACTACTTCAACGGCCAGCCGATCTACACAGACATCGTTGAAATGGGCGCACATGTTCCGGTCGTTGAGCAGAGCGATTATCATTACAGCTGCCGCAGCCTGATTGCTTCTGCAATCATCAATATTGCGCAGGGCGGTGCTTCTACAGAGGATGCTCTGAAGGAAGCAGAGGATCAGCTGAGATTCGAGATGGGTCTGTAATCAGGCGATAAGCGAATCGTTCAGGATATGTGAGTTTACTAATGATATACATAATTGCTGCTGATTGATTTTGACAAATTAAACGGGGAACCGGTTTTCCGGTTCCCTGTTCAAGCGAAAGGGGGGAAAACGCCTTGAAACATAAGAGCGTAACCGCTAAGCAGGAAAGATGGGGATGGCTGTTTCTTATGCCTGCGACGATTCTCATCTGTATTATGAGTTTCTATCCCATCATTCAGGCTCTTTTTACATCTTTTAAAACAGGCTCCAGTGCCAACATGAAATGGGCACAGCCGATCGTCTACAATTACACCAGAATGTTCTCGGACAAGCTCTTTATGAGATCCGTTGGAAATACATTCTTATATCTGATCATCCAGGTCCCGATCATGTTGATCTTCGCAATCCTGCTTGCTCAGCTTCTTAACAACAGGGATCTGAAATTCAGGGGACTTTTCCGTACCTGTGTGTTCCTTCCGTGCGCAACGGCCCTGGTTTCCTACTCGCTGATATTTAAGTCTCTGTTCGCGACCCAGGGTCTCATTAATACGATTCTTCAGGCTCTGCACATCACAAGTTCGAATATCAATTTCCTCGGAACGGCGTGGACGGCCAAGATGGTCATCATCCTTGCTCTGATCTGGAGATGGACAGGCTACAACATGGTCTTCTACCTTGCGGGTCTTCAGGGCATTGAGTATTCGGTCTACGAAGCGGCCAAGATCGACGGTGCTAACGGCTGGAAGACCTTCTGGAATATAACCGTTCCGCTTCTGCGCCCGACAATCATCATGACATTTATTATGTCCATCAACGGCACGCTGCAGCTGTTCGATGAGTCGGTCAACCTGACAGCCGGCGGTCCGGCCAACTCGACGATTACCATGTCCCACTATATCTACAATAATTCCTTTGGACAGGGTGTCGCGAACTTTGGCTACGCTTCTGCAATGTCATTCTTTGTATTTATCCTTGTGGCAATCCTTGCCGCCATTAACCTGAAAGTAGGTGATACACGTGACTGAGTATAAGAACCGTTCTATGATCCAGAGAAGGCTGATTCCTTCTTATATATTCCTCACTATCGTGTCATTTATTTCAGTATTCCCGCTTTACTGGATGATCACTGCTGCGACGAACAAGAGCGTTGACGTTGCCCGCGGCAAGATCGTCTTTGGCAGCTATCTGATGGAGAACTGGGCAAGGCTGAACCAGCTGCAGGACCTTGGCGGAGCTATGAAGAACTCATTCGTCTATGCTCTGGTCCAGACGATTCTCGCTCTTTTCATCTGCTCCCTCGCCGGTTTCGGATTCGAGCTTTACCATGATAAGAAGAAGGACTTTCTGTTCGGAGTGCTCCTTATGGCCATGATGGTCCCGGGTGTCGCAACTATGATCCCGCTCTTTAAGATGATGTCTAAGCTCGGTTTCCTGAATACGGTATGGGGCTTTATGCTTCCGGGTATTTCGACTCCGTTCCTCATCATGATGTTCCGTCAGAATTCGAGGAACTTCCCGATTGACATCATGGAGGCAGCCCGTATCGACGGCCTTTCCGAAGTTCAGATTTTCTTCCGGATGTATCTGCCTGTCATGAAAGCGACCTATGCGGCAGCAGCTGTTATCACATTTATGAACGCGTGGAACGCGTATCTGTGGCCCAGAGTCATTATGACAGATAAGAAAGCTCAGACAATGCCGATGCTGATCGCAAACCTGGCGGCAGGATATACCATTGATTACGGCGTTCTGATGCTCGGCGTTCTTTTCTGCTCAATACCGACAATGATCATCTTCTTCGTGCTGCAGAAGCAGTTCACAGAAGGTATCACAGGCGCTGTCAAGTAATTTAAGTCTCGCGCGCCCTCGCGGAGCAGGGAACAGGCAATAAGACAGCGGGGCATATGCCACATACGTGTGCCCCGCTGTTTTTGTACTCAAAATCAAGTGATTTTGTGAGATAACCGGCTAAGATCAGATTCAAAAGGGGTATGAACATGACGGAATTTCGATATAGTATTGTTAAAAATCCTGAAATTTTTATGGAAAACCGGCTAAAACCGCACTCTGACCATGAATATTACAGCAGCAAAGCGGCTGCAGCGGCAGGAGTATCAGATTTTAAGTACAGTCTGAATGGAATCTGGAGATTCGCGTACGCAAGAAATTATGAGCTCGCTCCCACGGATTTCTGGAAGAATGAATTCGATACAAGGAAATGGGATACGATAAGGGTTCCCGCTCATATTCAGATGGAAGGTTACGGGCATCCGCAGTATGTAAATGTGCAGTATCCCTGGGATGGTTATGAGAATATCGAGCCGGGTGAGATTCCCGAAAGTTTTAATCCCGTTGCCAGCTATGTAAAATACTTTGAACTTCCGGCTTTTATGAGAGGGAGAAGGGTTTTTGTGTCCTTCCAGGGAGCGGAGAGCGGTCTTGCTCTCTGGCTTAACGGTCATTATGTCGGCTACGCCGAGGACAGCTTCACCCCTTCCGAGTTCGAGCTCACGGAGTTCATTGATCCTGATGGTGAGAATAAGCTGGCCGCTCAGGTCTTCCGCTTTACAGCGGGCAGCTGGTGCGAGGATCAGGATTTCTTCCGCTTTTCGGGAATTTTCAGAGACGTCTATCTCTATGCGATTCCTGAAGTACATATAAGGGATCTTAAAATACAGACGCTGCTGGACGAAGATTACAGGGATTCTGTTCTTTCCGTGGAGCTTGACTGCATCGGTGACGGCAAGGCGGAGCTGAATCTATATGAAGACGATGAAGTCATAGCATGTGGGCAGGCAGCCCTGACCGAAGGAACTTCCCATGTTTCAATCCCGGTCACGGCGCCGAAGAAGTGGAGCGCGGAGGAGCCGTATCTCTACAGGCTTGAGATAAAGATTTTTGACGCAAGCGGCACAGTCTGTGAATTTATCTGTGAGAAGGTCGGATTCCGCAGATTTGAGATAAAAGATCACGTGATGTGCCTGAACGGAAAGCGCATAGTGTTCCGAGGCGTCAACCGGCATGAGTTCTCAGCTAAGAGCGGGCGTGTTGTCACCTGCGAGGATATGCTGACAGATGTCAGGACGCTAAAACAGAATAACATCAACGCGATCCGCACAAGCCACTATCCGAATCGGACGGAGCTCTACCGGCTCTGCGATGAATATGGAATCTATATGATCGATGAGACCAATCTGGAGACTCACGGTGTCTTCAATGCAGTCGGCCGGAAACTCGCGCCGCTCGAGTTCGCGCTGCCCGGAAACCGGCCTGAATATGTGCAAATGCTGCTCGACCGCGCAAGCTCCATGTATGAGAGAGATAAGAACCATCCGGCTATTCTCATCTGGTCCTGCGGAAATGAGTCGTTCGGCGGAGAAGATATTTTCAAAATGCATGAGGCTTTCCATGCGTGGGATCCCACAAGACTGGTCCACTATGAGGGAATCGCCTGGGACAGAAGATATCCCGATACCTCCGACATAGAGAGCACAATGTATGCCCCTGTCAGTGATATCATACACTACCTGAGCCGGAATAGAGATAAGCCGTATATCAACTGTGAGTATACACACGCGATGGGCAACTCCTGCGGCGCTATGCACAAGTACACTGATCTCACAGAGACGGAGCCCCTCTATCAGGGAGGGTTTATCTGGGACTATATAGATCAGGCGATCCTCACAAAAGACCGTTTCGGCAGGGAGTACCTCGGCTATGGGGGAGATTTCGGGGACAGACCGCATGACGGCAGCTTCTCGGGCAACGGTATAGTGTATGGACTTGACCGCGATCCTTCACCTAAAATGCAGGAAGTTAAGTTCAATTATCAGGCGATTAAAGTCATGTTCGACGGCACGGATATTGTCATAAAGAACAATAATCTGTTCACGAACACAGATATGTACAGGTGCGTGTGCAGGCTGGAAAAAGAAGGAAGGCTGATTGAACGCAGAGACCTCATGATGGACATCCCGCCTCTATCGGAGCGCCGTAGTGGGCTCCCGTTCGATGTGAGCGGTATGGACGGGGAATTTACCATCACAGTTTCTTTTGAGCTCAAAGAGGATACGATCTGGGCGAAAGCCGGGCATGAGGTGGCCTACGGCCAGACGACAGTGGGGGCGTACAGGCCGGCAGCACACAGGAAAGCCTATATGAAAGTTACTGAAGGCTGGGACAACATCGGTGTCAGGGGAGATGATTACGAGATCCTCTTCTCGAAGATTGCCGGAGGTCTTGTATCTTACCGCTTTGGCGGGCGGGAATTGCTTGATCGCATCCCCAAGCCGAATTTCTGGCGTCCGATGACGGAAAATGATAATGCGGCCCTGCTCCCGTTCCGTGCCGGTGACTGGAAGCTGGCAAGTATGTATGTGACGCATAAATCACATCACGGGCGGGAGGCTGCTGTGCCGGAATTCGACCCGGAGGACGTAAGAGTAACCTATACCTATAATCTGCCGACAAAGCCTGCCATGCAGTGCTCTCTCTCCTATAAAGTGCACAGCGACGGTGCCGTCGACGTGAATCTGCACATGGACGCTTCGGAAGAGGTCGGCGATCTTCCGGAGTTCAGTGTAATCTTTACAGTCGATGCCGATTTTGGTAATCTCACATGGTACGGTCATGGTCCGGCCGAGACATATGCGGACCGAGACCATGCAAAACTCGGTGTATACAGATCGAGCGTCCTTGATACGGTGGCCGGATATCTGGTCCCGCAGGAGAGCGGCAGCCATACAGAAGTGCGCTGGGCAGAGGTAACTGACGATCTTGGCCGTGGGATCCGTATCGAGGGAGATAAGCTGAGCCTATCCGTCTCCCCGTGGACTCCGCACGAGATCGACAACGCGCTTCATCCCAATGA
Organism: Lachnospiraceae bacterium; assembly: GCA_045112915.1. Classification (GTDB taxonomy): domain Bacteria; phylum Bacillota; class Clostridia; order Lachnospirales; family Lachnospiraceae; genus Chordicoccus. Next base: position 37,143 of record JBGUIK010000065.1, on the reverse strand, counting down.
ACTGCCCCCTGTGCTCCACACGTATATCCGTGTCGGACTTGCCCAGATGGGCATCGGCGGCGATGACACCTGGGGCGCTCTCGTTCACCCGGAGTACAGGATCGACAACTCCAAGCCACTGGATCTTACGTTTACATTCCGGGGCATATGATATCTCAGTGTGAGATGCCCCTCGCCTCTATAGGCGGTGGGCAACAAACTGATATAATTGAAGATGGCAATTGCAGAACTTAGCACGGAGAGGTAGTGTATGTCCAATTCAAATAATCTGCACAAGCCTTAGAACTTCTTCATGAGCGAAAGATGTGAAATGAGCAAAAACCATACTGTCTGAGCGCAGCGAGTTTATGGTTTTTGCGAATGCTTCTTCACAGATTTCGCGAATGTTGGAAGTTCTTGGCGCGGAAGCCGTTTGAATTGGACATACACTTACCTGAACGTGCGATGTTCCGCAATTGCCAGACAAATGCATTTTATTGAAAGGAGCAGTGATGAGTGACTTCATTGTAAATATTATCCATCGGCCTGAGATGGTGCCGGAGTACTCGGCGACGGTGACCGGCCACGGGAAGAAGGAGGACATCGGGGACAAAAAGCTGCTTACAGAATCTCTCGATATTTTTAAGACCCAGCAGCGGATCGCCCATGAAAATGGCCTCAAGGTCACGATACAGATGACATACGCTTCTCTCTTCAATGCGGAGGCGGTGCAGATCGCGAAGGAGGACCACGCAAAATACGGTGACGAGATCGCCCTCTCGCTTCTCGGTCTCCCCTGTGAACAGTTCCGCGAGAAGTATAAGACAAAAGATTTCTGCATATGGATGTTCTCAATGGAGGACAAAAAAGCCATCGTGAACGATGTGTTCGAAAAGTTCCATGACGCGTTCGGCTTTTATCCGGAGTCAACAGGTTCCTATTATCTTGACGCGGAACTCATCAACTACATCAAAGAGGCATACCCGTCAGTCAAGTGTGCCGTAGCGACCTGCTGGGAGGAAGGACCGAAGGCCTATCACACATGCAATAACAGCTGGTATACGTTCATGGACGGAGGTCCGTGGGCACCCTGGATTCCGTCAAAGGTCAATACACATGCGCCGGCTGCCGATGAAAACGAGGATTCCGGTATCGTTGCTATCCCCCATCTCTCCCGCGACCTTCTCGCGTGCTACGACGGCAACGGCTCGAATTTCGGCACACACCCGCAGAATGTTCTCCGCGGTATGATTTATGACTCAGAGACATGGGAGTTCCCCTACCTCTTTAATCTGATCGATCAGTACAGGAGCCTTGAAAAGTATAATAACGGCTACGCCTACAATATGATGTTCGTCGGCCCCGGCTGGATGAATAAAATGGGCAGGTGGGAAGCGCCCTATGAACTTCTGGAAAAATCCTATTCTGAGGGCTGCCGTTATTATGGAGATCTGAAAAAAGAGGGGAAGCTGCTTGACCTTACGATGGCTGAATTTGCAGACTATTACAGGCAGAAAAAATCATACACGGAGCCCGAATGTGCTCTGTGGAGAGATATTCTCTACGGTTCTGACAAGCAGCTTTTCTGGTACTGTGATCCTTTCATGAGAGTCGGCGTCAATATGGATCAGGGCGGCGCGATTTTCGACCTTCGCCCGTACGCATCCAAACTTGAGTGGCCGGTCGGCATAGGCACCGATCACATTCAGGACGCGTCTTATCCATTCCTGATCCAGGAAAAGTATCGCGCAGGCTACTTTACGCATTACGCGGGCGAGGGCACGATCAGGAGCGCTAAGGTCTGCCACGGGGGTGAAGAGGTCGATCTATGCCTGACGAGGACCCACGCTCACTTTTCTGAGGAGAAGATCCTTGACGAGAACGGAAAATCCAAAGCAGGATCAAAGAGAATACTTACACTGGACCCTGTCGATATAGAATTCAGTGATCTGACCGTAAAATTGCAGACAGTGATCACGTTCGAGGAGGGATCAAGTGAAATCAGGATCGATAGAGTAATCCTTAAGATGAGCGATCCGGAGGCGGAGGTCGAGATCCGCGAGTACATGGTCGCCTGCTACGGCACGACTGAGTACACTGAAAATATGACCGGAATACGGCTTGGAGCTTACGACGGAGAAGGGCGCGGGGAGTACATTGACTATGAGTATAAATGCCGTGAAATGTCTGCGGCCGGTGCTCGGGCAGTCTTTGCGTCTGTTCCGCAGATAAAGACAAAGGTCTCAATGCGTTCTTCCGGCGGCGCGGTCGGCATCGTGAGGGAAGGTTACGCGTTTTCGCCGATGTTCACCCTCGGATTTAACAAGAATGTCAGGGATAAGGAGGTGTTTACAACATGGCTCAGGCTGGAAAGGGAAAACTGAATTACAGATGCCCTTCGTGTTTTATGAGGGATCTTGACATTGATATGTTTTATGACAGGGACAGAAAAGAGTATTACTGTCTCCGCTGCCAGTTCACGGGAACGGAACAGAAGATTCGGGAGTGGAACGAGCTGGTAAGACTTCGCTATGGCGCGATGAATCAGAGAATTACAAAATTCGACTTTGATTAACTCGAAATTCAAAAAACCACGGCGTTTTTTGACCGTGGTTCAGGGGTGGCAAGTAAACGGGCAGTAATGTCCGTTTTACTCTTTCATCTGAAAGAAACCATTGGGTGTGATTGATAAGTAATCACAGATTTTGAAGAATCCGCCCATTGACGGAAGCATCTTCCCGTTTTCGATTCGATTGATGTAGCTGGCGCTTTGTCCAAGCGAAAGACTCATTTCACGTGCTGAAACACCTTTTTCAAGGCGGAGTTCGCAGAGTCGCTTTGAGAACTCTTTCTCGTACATATTATGTCACCTCCATGTATGCCTGTCGATTACGCCTGAATATAAACAGTCGTACTTAAATTATCGACATATAAAGTATAGTACAAGTTTTATCATACAGCAAGAGTCTGAACCTTCTAAAAAAATTACGAAACATTAAAAAATAATGGTCAGAACGGACCGAAAATGGTAGTATGTAGCGTATAGGTCCCTGAAAGAGGTCTTGCGAAACCAATAATGGAGATAAAATTTACCCGAGGAGGAGATGGAAATGCAGCAGATTTTGATATTTCTGATGTTTGTAGCGGTATTCGGGCTGATAGCCGGGATGATGCTTCTGACACTGGCTCTCCTGTCGCCGAAGAGCTCAAAACCGATCATACCGATCACAACGTGCGCGATCATCCTCACCGGATCGATTGTTCTGGCTACACTGTGCGTCTCTCTGCTTATGATGATATCCGGTTAAATCAAGAACACCGCGCAAAGCGCGAAGCGCCTTCATAAAGCGGCTAAAGTCACGAGAATTCTGCGTCAGAGATTAAAAACGCGAGGCTGCCGCATTGGACCCGGTCGCACTGTATATAGCATTCATTATTGACAAATGACTGTTATACGCAGCGAGATACCGGCCAATGCGGCAGCCTCTTATTTATTGCTGTTTTGTTCGAGACGGCCGTGCGTGTACTCTGCCCAGCTGTACTGAGACATGTACTCGCCGCGGTAAGTGCTGACTATGTTGTTTTTCATGCTGCCCTTCAGGTAATCAAAGTAGTCGCAGTCCACCTTGTCCGGAATAATAGCCAGACCGCCTCTGACCCTCAGGATTATATCGTCGCAGCCGAGTTCGGCCAGCGTTGTTAAAAGATCGGAGCGGATGTTTTTCAGGTAGGAGATATGGCTCTTGCGCGATTCATCCTCCCAGAGAACGGAGAGCATCTCATTTATGGTGGCGGTCGTACCGGTCCTGTCCACCAGATAGGCTATAAGTTCCTTGGTCTTTGTGTACTGGAATTTTATCGGCTTGCCATCGGCATAGATTTCAAAATTGCCGAATGCCCTGATGCGGACGCGCTTCTTAAGAGAATCGGATACAGGAAAGCGCAGTTCATCCAGCTCGTGCTGTATCTTAGCCTGCGTGACGGGCTTTAAGATATATCCGCTGGCGTGCAGTCTGAACGCGTCTACCGTGTACTCGCTGTAGCCGGTCGTGAAAATGATATTGAGTTTTGGTGTAATAGTCCGGAGTTCATCTGCAAATGTGATGCCGCTCGCGCCTCTCAGATTGATATCGAGAAAGGCAATATCACAGTGGCTCGTCTCGACAAAAGCCTTCGCTTCCCGGGCTTTTCGGAAACCGTGGATATCCGCGTCCGGCACACATTTGCGGATCGACTGGATCAGGTTATCGAGAGCAATTTTTTCATCGTCTACAGCGAGAATTACCATAGGGCTTTCCTCCTTATGCTTTGGCAAACCGACGTCCCTGCTTTAGCGGAAATAGAGTATAGGTCTATTATACGCCGTTCGGATGGTAAAAATCATCACTAAATGAGACAGATTTTGTCTTATTATCGCCGATAGGGCGAAGTTTTTTTAAATTATGATAAAAAAATTAATAATACCCCTCTTTTTGTGTCCTGCTTGTGTCCATACGTCTGATAGAATAACTGTAATATTAAGAAACACTAAGTTTATGGATGTGTTGCGGAGCGGGACTTGAACCGTGTGCACTGGCAGAATGAACCGGAAAGGGGGGTGGATAAATGGCAGATTGTCGTACAGTTTTAGTTGCTGATCATAATGCCGGAGAAGCAGAGTTATTCAAAAAATGCCTGCAGTCTAAAGGCTACCGTGTACTCTGCGCCTCGAACGGAGATACAGCATACGGAATATCGAAGAATGACACTGTTGATGTTGCGCTGATTAATCGTGATATTCGGGCAATGGATGGAAAATCTCTGCTTTGCCGTATCCGCGAGAATGGAAATATGCCGATCATTGTGTTTGCCGATGACCTGTCAGCCGGTGATAAAATCACATGTCTTAATCTTGGAGCGGATGACGTTCTGGAAACACCCGGCGATCCGCTGGAGATGGTCGCTCGTGTCGGGGCCCAGACAAGGAGATACTTTCTTCTGAATCCTGCCTGGTGCGGCAACGATGATGAGCGCAGGCTGCGGATCGGGGAGTTATGTCTGGATACTGATAATCTGACTTTGTCAAAGAACGGGGAAGTGATCCAGATAACTCCGAATGAGTATAAAATCCTCCACACCATGATGAGACACCCGGGCAGAGCGTTCTCGAAGGAAGACCTGTGCAGGGCGATCAACGGGATGATCTACAGCAACTATGAGAATGCTATCATGGTACACATATTCCATCTCAGGGAAAAAATCGAGGATGATTCCAAAAAACCGAGATATATCAAAAATATCAGAGGCGTAGGTTATATGATGAGCGATAAATAAATCGTCACTAAAGGGGTCAGGGCTGCCGGTAACGGCAGTCCTTTATATTTAGTCTGCTGACCGAATCCCTCGCCACATCTCGCGGGTAAGACCTGAATTTAATGTTTCAAATTGTATAAAATATGGTACAATAGCTACCGTGCAATTACAACTGTTACGAGGAGTAAATTATGCCGGTATTGTTTTTTATGTTGTGGATCATTCTTAATGGGCGTATTACCCTTGAGATCATTCTTTTCGGCATCGCCGTAACGGCGCTTATCTACACATTCCTTATCAAAGGTCTCGGATATTCTGTAGATATGGATATCCGGATCGCCAAGAATATCCCCATATGTATTTTATATATTTTAAATTTAATATGGGAAGTTATAAAAGCCTCGGTCGCTGTGATCGGGGTGGCGCTTACACCCGGCGCGAATCCGGATCCGGTCCTTGTGGAATTTCATTCCGGCCTTCCGGGAAACTTTCTGAATGTGCTTCTCGCAAACTCAATTACCCTGACGCCCGGAACTATTACTGTCTTTCGGAAGGGTGATCATTTTGTGATTCACGCTCTGCGCCGTGAGTATGCGGAGGGACTTCGAGATTCAAGTTTTGTCAAATTACTCAGGAGGTTCGTATGACAGTAGGGGAAGCTTATACCTGCCTGTATACAGGCGCTCTTGTCATTCTGGCTGTCCTCATAGGAGTCATGCTGATCCGATCGATCCGTGGACCGGGTGTTACAGACAGAATTTTATCGATCAATATGATAGGGACTATGGTCATTGCCTGTATTGCGGTTCTTTACGCTTATCTGGGTGAGAGCTATCTTCTCGACGTGGCCCTCATATACACAATGATAAGCTTTGTGACAGTCCTGGTCCTTGCAAGTGTGTATATTCCGGCAAAGCCGAAGCGGAAAGAGTTCGCGCGTGAGGACGATTGCGTGTCGGACGCCTTTTCCGGAAAATCGAAGAGGAAGAAAAAAGAAGGGAGAAAGCGCTTATGATGGAATGGATCCGATTCTGGATCACAGCTGTGCTCCTTATGTGCGGACTGATATCATTTGCGGCAGGAGTAATCGGTAACTGCCGTCTGGGCTATGTCATGAACCGCATGCATGCGGGAGGCATCGGCGATACGCAGGGACTGCTCCTCATTGTTCTGGCGATTGCTGTGAGTGCAGGAAGCATAATGGATGCTGCCAAGCTCTTCCTTCTCGTGGTCTTCATGTGGAACACGAGCCCGGTGTCTTCCCATTTTTTGAGCCAGATTGAATACTACACGAACCCGAAGCTTTTTGACCATATGGAACGCCTTTAAAGGGGAACTGTTATGGATTTTTCTGAGATTTTTAAAATAATTCTGATTGTCCTGCTCATCGGATGCGCGATTGCTGTCAACCTTACCCCGAGTCTTCTGCAGGCTGTAATCATTTTTATGTCCTACAGCTCTGTTATGTGCCTGCTCTGGATCCTCATGGAGTCTCCGGATCTGGCAATCACGGAGGCTGCGGTCGGAGCCGGCGTTTCCGGTCTTCTCTTCCTTGTGACGCTGAGAAAAATCCGCCGGGAAGATGAGAATGCCGAGCCCGGTGAGACCGGACCCGCGGACGGAAAGGGGGCTCGTCGATGAAGAATGCATTCCAAAGGTGGCTGGACGGTGATATCGACCTCATGGAGGGTATCTCCGACGCTGCACATGAGCATGACCACGCGAGAGTGGACATAAAGGAGCGGGATAAGAAAATCGCCCGTGAGATCGACAGCAGGCGGGAGACAGCTCTCCTGATCGCAAAGGAACGGAAGGGGATGAAAGTGATCTACGACGTGATCGCAGTCATCTGCTGTATTCTTGTCATTCTCGTATTTATGTATATTATCGCTCAGCTGCCCCTCTACGGCGCGGAGAACGTACGCGCGACGACAGTTGCCAAACGCTATATTGAACATGGACTTAAGGAGACCGGAGCTATTAACATCGTATCAGGCATGATCCTCGACTACCGTGCCTTTGACACACTGGGCGAGTCCCACGTACTCTTCACGGCACTCATCTGTGTTATGATCCTGCTGCGCATTGACAGTAAAAATCAGCGGCAGGGGTTCGAAGATTATTATGCCGCGATGCGGGAGACATATTTCGCAAGTGAGAAGGATACAATTCTGAGGACCATAGGAATGCTCCTTGTCCCATGCATCTTTATCTATGGTATATATGTGCTGCTCAACGGACAGAATTCTCCGGGCGGCGGCTTCTCCGGCGGCGCGATCATGGGTGCCGCAATGATCATATTTGCGTCCGCGTTCGGATTCGACCGTGTGGACAGGTTCTTTACATTGAAGCTGCAGACCTATGTGACCTTCGTCGCCTTGTCGTTCTACAGCTTTGCCAAAGGATATGTGTTTTTTACAGGCGCAAACGGCATTGAGAACCACATTCCCAAAGGTACCCCGGGAGCGATACTCTCCGGCGGTCTGATTCTCCCACTGGATGTGGCGGTAGGCCTTGTTGTCGCCTGCACCATGTTCGGCTTCTACAGTTTATTCAGAAGAGGGCAGATCGGGGGCACTCCCGGCAAAATCATTTCCTGAGAAATAAGCGCTCTTTGCTCGGTAAGACGGATCGGAAAGGAGAGCATTGGCTTATGCTTTTGACATTGCTCAATAATTATGAGGAAGCAGCGGCAATCGTGCTGTTCGGAATAGGCTTCACGATGCTTCTGCTCCACAGAAATCTGATAAAAAAACTGATCGGAATGAATATCATGGACACGGGAATCTTTCTTTTTCTCGCGTCTATGGGCTATATCCGCGGCAGAAAAGCCCCGATCATCACGGACGGGGTGATGGATGTTAATGCTTACATTAATCCGGTCCCTGCCGGACTCGTGCTGACAGGCATTGTCGTCTCGGTCTCGGTCACTGCGGTCATGCTCTCACTGGCCATAAGGCTGTACCGAAGATATCACACACTCGACCTGGATGATATCTATCTGCTCTCGAGGCATCAGACGGAGGATCGCTGAACATGGAGTTTATCTGCAATTTTCCGCTGTTTACGATTGTGCTGAGCCTCTTTTCCGGAGTTCTGTGCACGATGCTAAAGGGGCGGACAGCTAAATACTATACACTAATATATGAAACGATTCTCATTGTCATGCTCGTTCAGGTCCTTAAATACACGTCAGCGAACGGTGGCTTTACCTATGTCATGGGTGAATTCCCCGCTCCTTGGGGCAACGAGATACGGGCAGGGGTGCTGGAAGCTCTGATGGCGCTGTGCTTCATGGTCATTATGATATGCAGCATACTTGCCGGGTGGAAGTTCCTGGTCATTGACATTGATGAAACTAAAATAAACCTTTACTTTGTTCTCATCAATCTTATGACAGCGGCCCTCATGGCGATGATCTGGACAAATGATATCTTCACCGGATATGTATTCCTCGAGATACTGACCCTGACGTCCTGCGGGATCCTGATCGTAAGGGAAATTGGACGGACGACCCTGGCAGCAGTCCGCTACATGTGCCTGAATCTTCTCGGTTCGGGACTTTTTCTCCTCGGCGTTGTGCTTCTTTACGACATCACGGGGCACCTTCTTATGGTGCCCATGCATGATACGATCGCGGAGATTTTTTACTCGGACGCGGCTATGAAGCCGGTCACTCTGGCCCTGGGAGTCCTGACGATCGGTCTGTCCATAAAGAGCGGACTTTTCCCGTTCAACTTCTGGATGCCGGATACCTACGGTTGGGCGACACCGACGTCGGCATCGGTTTTGTCCGCTCTGGTCTCGAAAGCCTATATCTTTCTTCTCTTTAAGATTTATTACAGGGTGATCGGCCCTCAGATATTCGAGACGCTTCCTATAAGAAAGATCATTTTCGTTCTCGGTATTCTGAGCATGATTTTTGGTTCGATATCCGCTATGCGGAAGAAGAGCATTAACCGCATGATCGCGTTCTCATCCGCAGCCCAGATCGGATATATTTATATGGGCATAGGTATCGGGGGAACGCTGGGTTATGCTGCAGCTATGTTCCAGATACTTGCCCATGCTTTTACTAAATCTCTGCTGTTCCTGACGACACCCCGACTTGCGGAGGTCTCGGGCGACAGCCTCCTGTTCAAAAATCTGCAGGGCAGCGGCCTGCGCCGCCGGGATGCCGGGTTCTTCTTTCTGGTGGGCTCGCTCTCAATGGTGGGCATTCCTGTATTTGCCGGGTTCTCGGCAAAACTGTTCTTCGCTCTTGCGGCGGCAGATGCCGGCAATATGAGGATCCTGTTCCTGACCATGACCGCACTGGCAGTCAGTTCCGTCCTGAACGCGATGTATTTTATACGAACGCTTATCCGCATATTTTCCGGTGGAAGAGGCGGTGCGGATATATCTGCCCCGCAGCAGTTCGCGAGCATGCACAACCTCGAGTCGGACGTTCCGGATTCGCGGGAACGGGTCGAGAATATGGCGGGGCATCTCGAGTATTGGATACCTATGCTGGTCCTTGTCGCCGTCAACCTGTTTCTGGGGCTTAATTCATCCGCGGTGGCGGATCTTATCCGGCACGGTCTCATGATGTTTTAATCTCTGACGCGGAATGCCGGTGGCGTTCTTGATTTAACTGAAAGGAGCTTTAGGATAATGCTTATATCAGCGACTATTCTTTTGCCGGTCATTGCGGGCATTATTATATCTGTGCTGCGTATGGAGGATAAAGCACGGCATCCGTGGTATGCGTGCACGATCCTTGCGACGGACGTTCTGGGCATTTTGGCTATGATGTTGGGAAATTCGCTTCGGCTGTTCTCATTTGCCGAGGGAATCGATCTCTATTTTGAGATCGATGCCATAGGCAAATTCTTTATGGTCATGGTCATGATCCTTTATACGTGCGTCATTTTCTATGCATTTGAGTATATGCGGATGGAGGAGAGGGAAAATGTATTCTTCGCGTTTTTCACGGTCTCCTTCGGTGCGCTGCTTGCGGTCTGCATGGCGGGAAATCTGGTCACCATGTATCTCTGCTTTGAGATGGCGACACTCACATCGATGCCTCTGGTCCTCCACGAGATGACAAAGGACGCCGTGAACGCGGCTCTTAAGTATCTCTTCTACTCGATCGGCGGAGCTCTGCTGGGACTTCTGGCTGTGTTCTTTGTCTCCTATTACAGCACGGAAGCCCGCTTCGTCTTCGGCGGTGTGCTCGATGCGGCGAGAGCCTCTGCAAATGAAAAAGTTCTTCTCATAATAATTTTCCTCGGAATTATCGGCTTTGGCACAAAGGCCGGTATGTATCCGATGCACGGATGGCTGCCGGCGGCCCACCCGATCGCTCCGGCACCGGCGTCCGCCCTTCTTTCCGGCATTATCGCCAAAGCCGGTGTCATCGCTATCATAAGACTGGTCTATTTCTCTGTGGGGCCGGACTTCATCCGGGGAACATGGGTACAGTACGCGTGGATGACTCTCTGCATGCTCACGATCTTTATGGGATCCATGATGGCTTTCAGGGAGAAGGTCACGAAAAAGAGACTGGCTTACTCTACGATCAGCCAGATATCCTACATTAATCTCGGTCTGTCGCTTCTCAGCCTGGAAGGCCTGCGCGGAGGAATTCTTCATGTCGCGGCCCATGCGGCATCGAAGGGCTGCCTCTTCCTCTGTGCCGGTGTCTTTATCTACAAGCTCGGCAAGAGGCGGGTCAGTGAACTCCGCGGAATCGGTCATCTTATGCCGATCACAATGTGGTGCTTCCTCATCGCCTCTCTGTCCCTCGTCGGCATTCCGCCGATGGGAGGTTTTACAAGCAAGTGGCATATCGCGCTGGCAGCCATCGGTGACGGAATGGGGATCTACGAAGTAGTGCCGCCCGTCATTCTGCTTATATCCGCCCTGCTCACAGCAGGCTACCTGCTTCCGGTAGTGGTAGACGCATTCTTCCCCGGCCATGAGGAGGAAGAACACGGCGAGCACACAAAGAAGAAGGCCGAGGAGCCCGCCTCCGGCAGCAGGGAGCCGTCACCGCTTATGTGGGTGCCGATGATCGTCCTCTGTCTCACAGCCCTCTTAGTCGGTGTTTTCGGAACAAATCTAGTCACTATGATCATCTGAGGTTAAACGATGCTTTCACCTTTATTTATTCTTGTGCCAATTGGTCTCGCTGCCCTTGGAGGAGCGGCAATTATCCCGATCCGTTTCCAAAGTGACCGTATGAGAAATGTCTACGCCGAGACCATCGCGATCCTGACCAGTATCTCAGTGTGGATTGCTCTGGCCTTCTGTTCGAGGGAACCGGTCATTGTTTACAGCTTTATCGAAGGGTTTTCAATGTCCTTCAAGATTGACGGACCTGCAATGCTCTTTGCGGGTATGGTCTCAGTCATGTGGCCGTTCGTTCTTCTTTATGCCTTCGAGTATATGGAGCATGCAGCCCGCAAGAACGTGTTCTTCGCCTTTTACGTGATGACATACGGCATCACCCTCGGGGTAGCCTGTGCGCATAATCTGGTCACGATGTATGTGTTCTTTGAGATGCTGACACTGGTCACGATCCCGTTAGTCGTCTTTTACGAAGACCATGAGAGCATGTTCGCGGCCAGGCGCTACGCCGCATACTGTATTGGCGGCGCTTCACTGGGCTTTTTTGCCGTGGTCATGGCGACGCTCGACGGCGGAGGCGAGTTTATTTATGGGGGAAATCTCAGCGATATGTTTTCGGACACTCTTATGAGGGTCGTTTTCCTCTTCGGTTTTTTTGGCTTCGGGACCAAAGCAGCTATTTTTCCGCTGCACAGCTGGCTGCCCCTTGCCGGCGTCGCTCCGACGCCGGTCACAGCTCTTCTGCATGCAGTGGCTGTCGTCAACTCCGGCGTGTATGCCGTCATGCGTCTTGCATGGTATGACTTTGGTCCGGAATTTCTGCTTGGCTCGGGAGTGCAGGAATTCTGTGTGCTGATTTCAGCCTTCACACTTGTTTTTGCTGCGGCGATGGCCCTCAAGGAGCGCCACTTTAAAAGGAGACTTGCCTACTCGACAGTGAGCAATCTTTCCTATATGCTCTTTGGCATAATGCTGATGACCCCGGAAGGGCTTATGGCCGGTATGGCCCACATGCTGTTCCACGGAGTCATCAAAATGTCACTGTTCCTATGCGCCGGAGCTTTCATGCATGTGACCGGAAATGAGTATATCTATGAAGTGAACGGCGTAGGACGTCGAATGCCGCTGACATTCACATTCTACACTATGGGAGCTCTGTCCCTGACCGGCATACCTCTGTTATGCGGATTTATCAGCAAATGGCGGCTTCTGCTTGCCGGAGCTGCCGCCGGCACAGTGATCGGCGTGATCGGGGACGCGTGTCTAATAGCTGCGGCTTTTCTGTGTGCAATGTACACGCTGAGCATCAGCATCAGGGCTTTCTTCCCGGTGAGTGGAACGGACGGCTATCCTGCCGGTATTAAGGAGGCCGGATTGCCTATGCTGGTGCCGATCGGTTTTTTTGCTTTCCTGAATATTCTGTTCGGTGTCTGGTCGGGACCGATCATGGATTTTATCGACCGTATCTCGGCGGGGCTCATTTGATCCATCACACTGAGCAGCTCTGACCGCATGGCTTCGGTATGTTTCGTGACCGGAACTCTGCCGCGCTTTCGTCCCGTGATCGGGATTATACTTTGACTTTGTGAAAGGGGGCTTTCATGGTAATTGCGGCTCTTGTATTTCTTCCGATTATCATATCGCCATTCTTTTATATGCTGGGAATCCGAAATGAGGACTTGCGCGATAACTGCGCAATAGGGTTCACGTTCTTCGAACTTGCTCTGTCATTGCTGCTGGCCCATCGGGTAATCGTCACGGGCGGAGCATGCCTTGACATTCCGAATATATTCTGGGGCGGTCTGCATTTTGACGTGGACGGCTTCCGGTCGATCTACAGCATTATCACATCTGTTATGTGGGCAGGTACTACGCTGTTCGCAAAAGAATACTTCAGACACGAGAGGGAGGGACTCGCCCGCTACTGGCTGTTCGTCATCCTTACCCTCGGAGCGACACAGGGTGTCATGCTCTCGGCGGACCTCATGACAACGTTCGTTTTTTTTGAGATCCTGTCACTCACTTCATTTACATGGGTCATCCACGAGGAAACACAGGGGGCGATCCGGGCTGCCTACACGTATCTTTTTATTGCGATCATCGGTGGCCTTGTCCTCTTTATGGGTCTCCTTCTCATGCAGGCAACTGTCGGAACCTTGTATTTTGCGGATATGAGGAGCGCAATCGAACTTGCTGTGACAGAGGGACTTCATGAAGGAACAGACGGAGCGGCCGCGACTGTCAGCTCCGCACCGATAATTCTCAGCGCGGAGGCCTGCAGACGCAGGATCCTTGGTGCGGGCGTATGTATTTTGCTTGGCTTCGGAGCCAAGGCGGGCATGTTCCCGGTACATGTCTGGCTGCCCAAAGCACATCCGGTGGCTCCTTCACCGGCGTCAGCCCTTCTCTCGGGCATCCTGACCAAGGTGGGTATTTTTGGGATCCTGATGACCGCGACCAGAGCTATGGTCACGAACCTTGCGTTCGGTACTGTCATTTTTTCTCTCGGCGTGGTCACAATGTTCCTCGGAGCTCTTCTGGCGCTCTTTTCCGTCAATCTGAAGCGAACTCTCGCGTGCTCATCCATGTCCCAGATCGGATTCATTCTGGTCGGCATCGGCAGCAGCGTTCTTGCCCGCTCGCTTTTTACGGACGGAGGAGAAGCCTTCGTTCTCGCTTATTCCGGAACGATGCTGCATATGGTGAACCACTCGCTGCTGAAGCTGGTCCTCTTCATGTGCGCAGGAACAGTGGTCATGAATATTCACGCTCTGGACCTCAATGCGATCCGCGGCTACGGCAGGAACAAGCTGCCCCTCAAGATACCGTTCCTTCTCGGAGCGGTCGGCATCGGCGGCGTTCCGCTCTTTAACGGCTATGTCTCCAAGACAATGCTTCATGAGGGGATCGTAGTGCTCTATGAGATGATTGAAGAGAGTCTTCCTGATTTCGAGAGTGCTGTCGGTCTGCTTCGCTGCGCGGAATGGATATTCCTCATTTCGGGAGGTCTTACCTGCGCATATATGCTAAAGCTCTTTATCTGTGTTTTCGTTGAAAAGAATGAAGATCCTGTCAGGCAGGCATTCTTTGACGCGGACGACTACTGTATGAATACTGCGTCAAAAATCGCGGTATGCGGCGGTTCCGTTTACATGGTGCTGCTCGGTGTGCCTGCAGTCATGAAGAATCTTGCGGCTTTTATGACCGGGGAGGAGGAGATCCTGGAATTCCACGCGTTCACATTTGGGAACCTGAAGGGCGGCGGAATTTCTATCCTCATCGGTCTCCTTGTCTATCTCGTGCTTGTCAGGCATGTGTTCATAAGAGACGGGCGCTACGTGAATCTATGGCCTGAAAAACTTGATCTTGAGGATCTTCTGTATCGTCCTCTTCTAACAGTGTGGCTGCCGACTGTCTTCGGCGAATTTGCCCGGGTGTTCGGTGAGAACCGGATCCTTGCTCCGGTCTGCAGACAGATTCCGAAAGCCTTCGGCCTGGCAGCGTCTGTATTCGGAGAAAATATGATCCTGGTGCCGCTTGCGCGAGCCGTGGTCTTTATGGGCTCGCTCATAGGCCGCGTACTTTCAGACAGTATGGATGCGGCTGTCCTGCTTCTTCGAAAGACAGTGATGAGGGAAAGACCTGTAAAGGGCGCCGGTCCCGGCAGAAGGAGCAGGCTGCAGATCTTCATGCGGCAGACAGAGGACGCGGTCGTGCCTCTTTTTGCCAACTTTTCGTTCGCTCTGCTCATGACGTGCATTGGTATTCTTGTGATTCTGGGCTGCCTCATGTATTATATGCTGCCGTGACGGGATTAAACGCGAGATTAGGAAATGTTCGGAGGAAAACAGATGAACGCACAACTCAGCACACTGTGCTATATTGAAAAAGACGGTAAATATCTGATGCTTCACCGGACGGTGAAGAAGAACGATGTGAATAAGGATAAGTGGATCGGAGTCGGCGGACACTTTGAACAGGATGAGAGCCCGGAAGAGTGTGTTCTCAGGGAAGTGTTCGAGGAGACAGGCTACACGCTGACAAGCTATACATATCGGGGGCTGGTGACATTTGTTTCCGGCGGCGGGGTGACAGAGTATATGTCCCTCTTCACGGCTGACGCTTTTACCGGAGAACCGCATGACTGCGACGAGGGGGAGCTCTGCTGGGTCGACCGGGAAGCGGTTTTTGACCTCAACATATGGGAGGGAGACAAAATATTCTTCCGCCTTCTCAATGAGGGGATTCCGTTTTTTTCCCTGAAGCTGGTCTATGACGGCGGGGACACGCTTGTGCGCGCTGCTCTGAACGGAAAGGATCTTATGATTTGATGAGGAACGTCTCGGCGTTCATGCCGTCACAGTAAATGAGAAGTCTCATCGTAAAAAAAGAGGGGCACCGCATCTTAATGTGCGGCGCCCCGCATTTTCGTTCAGTCCGTGTCGGATGTGCTTCCTAAAGCGGCAGCCTTGGGCGAGACGTCAAGCTCCTGCAGCCTGTGCATATGCTCTTTGAGACGTTTGAACGTCTCATCGCTGATATCGTGTTCTATCTTGCAGGCGTCTGCCTCGGCGTTATTATGACCTACGCCGATGCTCTCGAAGAAGTTTGTCAGCACTTTATGGCGCGTGTATGTGTGACGCGCGATCTTGGCTCCCTCATCTGTCAGTGTTATGTAGCCGTCGGAATCCATATTGATGAGACCTTTTTCACGAAGCTTTTTCATTGCTATGCTGATGCTGGGCTTCGAATATCCAAGCTTATAAACTATGTCAATTGAGCGGACCTTGCCGAGTTGTTCTCTTAGCATCAGGATAGACTCAAGATAATCTTCAGATGATTCATTATAATTCATTTTGACACCTCCGATTTCGGAATTCTCAATTAGCATACCATAATCGAACTGCTATTTCAAGTCTCCACGGATGCGCTGAAATGCTGGGTTTTCGTCTGTCAGTCACAGTTCAGAAAGGCTGTAACCCGGTTTCGAGATTCGGCCGCAAACACCATCTTCATCGAAAAACGCAGGTCCTTCCCTGCGAGCCGTAAAAATGCTTGCGCATTTTTGATCTCTCGGTCGGACCTGCAATGTTTTTCTCACGAAGATGGATGCTTTGCGCCGGAGGCGTACTTGGAGAACAGCCTTTCTGAACTGCTGCGGACGCGTGAAATCAAAACGCGGCAGAAGCGAAAAAGAGTAATCGCAAATGTACTTATACCGTGTCAATCCATGATGAAAAAGTGTATAATATATTAGGGGACGATTTTTGTGCGAAGGAGACAGGAATGAAGAAACAACCGCTTGACAGGAGCTTCGGTTATGCGTTCGAAGGTATATGGAACACTGTAAAAAGCGAGCGCAACATGCAGATTCATCTGGCCTTTACTGTGTGCGTCATCATTGCCGGTCTCATTTTCAGGATATCAAAGACCGAGTGGCTGTTCTGCCTTGTCCTTTTCGCCCAGGTCATGAGCCTCGAACTTGTCAACACAGCTCTCGAAGCGGCGGTCGATGTGGCGACGGACGAGTGGAAGCCGCTGGCCAAGAAAGCCAAAGACGCTGCAGCCGGCGCTGTCCTCGTGTCAGCCATCATTGCGGCAGTCATCGGTCTCTGGATATTTATCCCCCGGCTATTCGATTTGATTTATGCGTTCACGGGGTAAAATATAATGAATGAGGATGAATAAAAACTTCCCAGGCATTGTTTGGCAAAGTAATATTTTACAATGAGACTGCTGCTTGATCTGGATGCAGGAAGTTTTTATTCCTATCTTAAGTGATAAAAGGAGGACTCAAAATGGATAACAACAAGATCATTACAGACGGACTCAGAACACTGCTGCTGGCGGGCGTCGGCGCAGCCGCCCTCACGGTCGATAAATCGCAGGAGATCCTGAAGGACCTGGTCGACCGCGGCGAACTCACTGTTGAGCAGGGCAAAGCTCTCAACCAGGAGCTGAAGCACAAGATACACGAGACAAAGGAAGCTTCAGCCGAGAAGAAGGCAGAGGATGCGAAGAAGGATTTTGCGGATATGATATCCGGCCTTTCGGCGGATGACCTTGCCGCTCTCAAGGAAGCAATACTCAAGGCGGAGACTAAAGAATAATGAATGATAAGAAGCCTGGATCTAAAGAGGAAGCAGCCAGGCAGAGGGCTGAAAATGACGCACGCTTCAGGGAGATCCGGGAAGTATTGTCGAGGAATAAGATCACGCGCGGTGTTTCTCCGGAAAAGCTGCGCGTGATTCTTGAGGAACTTGGGCCGACTTACATCAAGCTCGGTCAGATCATGTCCCTGCACTCGGATATATTGCCGAAGGCATACTGCGATGAGCTCATGAAGCTGAACTCGGACGTCACTCCGATGCCGTTTTCGGAAGTCGAGGAAGTCATCAAGGGGTCTTTCAGAGAGCCCTGGGAGGAAGTGTTCGAATCTGTGGACAGGGTCCCGCTCGGCTCGGCATCAATCGCTCAGGTCCACCGGGCAAAGCTTCGTACAGGGGAAGATGTCGTCGTCAAAGTAGAGAGGAAGGGCATCTATGACACGATGGCGAGGGATATACGTCTCATGCACAACGCTGTGAGACGTCTGCCGCCGGTGGGAAATCTGCGGAACATCGTGGACCTCGATATGGTCCTCGATGAGATGTGGACGGTCGCGCAGGAGGAGATGGATTTCCTCAAGGAGGCTGCGAACATAGAGGAATTCGCTGCCAATAACGCGCAGTTCCGCTATATCTATGTGCCCAGGCTTTACCGCGAGCACACGACGCAGCGCGTGCTGGTCATGGAATATGTCGAGGGAATTGATATTGATGACAAGGAAAAGCTGATTGCCGAGGGGTATGATCTCAACGAGATCGGCACAAAATTTGTCAATAATTACATTCATCAGATCATGGATGACGGCTTTTTCCATGCTGACCCGCATCCCGGCAATGTCAAAGTCAGAGACGGAAAGATCGTATGGCTTGATATGGGAATGATGGGACGGCTCACGGAACGTGAGAGGAAAATCATGGTGAGAGGCGTTCAGGGCATCGGGATGAAGGATGTCACGATGGTGACGGACGCAGTGCTTGACCTGGGACAGTTCTGGGGAAAACCGGACAGAGATCAGCTCTATAGGGACCTTAGAGATTTTATCGAGGAATTTGGAACGGTCTCGATGGGACAGGTCGATGTCGCCGAGACGCTGCAGGCCATCATGGAGGTCATGAAGTCCAACAAAATCGGCATGCCCCATGGTCTGACGATGCTTGCCCGGGGCATGGCCCACATGGAGGGGGTCCTGGCAGCTATCAGTCCTGACATCAATATGATACAGATCGCGGCGACATCGGTGGCTGATACCACTCTCAGGGATATCGACTGGAAGAGTGAGCTGGAAAGGACCGGCCGTCATGTAGCCAGGTCGATAAGAAAAGGAATCGATATCCCGCTGCTTGCCGCGGATATCATGCAGGAGTATCTGGAGGGTCAGGCCAGAGTCAATCTGAAGCTTGATACTACGCCTGAGCTGGAGCTGATGGTGGCTGCCGCTGTTAGAAATCTGGTCATAGGTATGTGCATTGTCGCGCTGCTCATAGGGTCCAGTATTCTGTGCCTCACGGATATGGAGCCGAGGCTGCTGGGAATACCGGTCCTTGGGGTGATCGGCTACCTGACCGCATTTGCCTCCACCCTGTATTTCTTTATCAGATACTTCTGGAGAAAATATTTTAAAAAGAAAAAATAACGAACGAAAGAACTTTTGTGATGAGACTGGAGAGAAAATTCCGTTCGAGTGACGGGAAGACAGATATACATGTGCATCAATGGATACCGGAGGGAGAGGTCTGCGGAGTCATTCAGATCGCTCACGGCATGTGCGAGTTTGCGGAGAGGTATGACGGATTTGCAGCCTTCCTTGCCGAACATGGTTATGTGGTCTGTGCAAATGATCATCTGGGACACGGAAAATCAGTAACTGACGAGCGGCAGCTCGGTTTTTTCCGCGAGAAGGATGGAGATGGAGCTCTGATTGCAGATATGCGGAGACTTCATATTATTATGAAGAAAAGATATCCGGAGGTTCCTTACTTTATACTCGGCCACAGCATGGGATCATTCCTTGCCAGACAGTATATGGAGAAGTATGGCACAGAGCTTGCAGGCGTAATCGTTCTGGGCACCGGAAGTTACCCGCGCGCGGTGGTCAAGTTCGGCAAAAGCCTGTGCAGATGCCGGGCTGTGATGAAAAACTGGCATTACAGGAGCAGGTTCATTGAGAACATGGCCAAGGGTTCTTACAATAAAGCCTTTGAACCGGTGCGGACACCGTATGACTGGCTGAGCAGGGATGAGAGCATAGTTGACAGATTCGCGTCGGAACCTCTTGATACTTTCGCTTTTACAGTCAATGGGTATTATTCGATGTTCACAGCCATAGAGAAAGCCCAGAACAGGAAGCTTATTGCCGGGATACCGAAAGATCTTCCGATTCTCCTCGCTTCCGGAACGATGGATCCGGTCGGCAGCTTCACCAAAGGTGTAAAGACCGCCTATGAGGATATGAAGAAGGCCGGCCTTTCGGATGTGCAGCTTCGTTTCTTTGAGGGAGATCGGCATGAAATCCTGAATGAGGTTGACCGCGAGGAGGTCTATCAGTATCTGCTGGACTGGCTTGATGCGCATTTGACGTGAGCGGATATTCGGCACTGTCCGATGTATGAGATCCAAATGGAGCATATCTTTTAGTTCAGACAGGCTGCTCTTATACTACGTTTCCGGCAGCAAAGCATCCATCTTCGTGAGAAAAACATTGTATATCCGACTGAGAGACCGCAACATGCGAAGTGTGTTGCAGGCTCGCAGGGAAGGATATACGTTTTTCGATGAAGATGATGTTTGCGCCGGATCCTGAAACTCCGCTGCAGCCTGTATTTGATTCGGACGAAAAAATAATATTGACCTTGACGGACCTGTTTCTTCATGCTATTATCTAATGGCGACAAGAAACAGGTCCTTTTTTTTTGCTCCCGTTTTTTAGGAACGAGGGGAATCTAGGAAGGCAGCAAGATTATCATTGGAGGTGAAAAACCGTGCGTACAAGGATAACTTTAGCGTGCACAGAATGCAAGCAGCGTAACTACAACACTAAGAAGGATAAGAAAGAACATCCGGAGAGAATGGAGACGAAGAAATACTGCAAGTTCTGCCGCAAACACACGATCCACAAAGAGACTAAGTAATTAAGGAAACAGGTGATTTAAATGGCAGATAATACCAAGAAGGCACCGAAGGAAAAGAAGAAGCAGAGCTTCTCAAAAGGTGTAAAGCAGGAATGGAACAAGATCCAGTGGCCGACGGTCGATGACCTGAAGAAGCAGACCGGACTTGTCGTCGTAATCTCTGTCCTTATGGGCGTTATCATTACTATTATTGACAGTGCGGCTCTGCAGCTGGTCAACTGGCTGATGTCTATCTGACATCCGATGGCCGCGGCAGAAAATGTATTGAGAGGTAGCAGATGTCAGAATCGAACTGGTATGTAGTACATACGTATTCAGGTTATGAGAATAAAGTCAAGGCCAACATCGAGAAGACGATCGAGAACCGCCACCTCGAGGAGCAGATCCTTGAAGTCAAGGTGCCGCTGACCGATGTACAGGAGACAAAGAACGGCGTCACGAAGACGACAAAGAAGAAACTGTTTCCGGGCTACGTGCTGATCAACATGATCATGAATGATGATACCTGGTATGTCGTCCGCAATACCCGCGGCGTTACGGGATTTGTCGGACCGGGAAGCAAGCCGGTCCCGCTTACACCGGATGAGATGCGCAACCTCGGTATCGGCGGCGGAAAGGTCGAGCCCGCACCGAAGCAGAAATATCTCGTGGACTTCGAAGTCGGCGATACGATTGTCGTATTTGCAGGCGCGTGGGAAGGCACGACAGGTATGGTCACTGCCGTCAATGCTCAGAAACAGACCGTGACGATCAATGTAGACATGTTCGGCCGTCCGACTCCGGTCGAAATAAGTTTCGGCGAAGTCAAAAAGAAGTAAAATCATTTGCAAATAGTTATTATTTAAGACACAGGGTGTCTTGAAGGTGGAAGGGCGAAATGGGCCCGACATTTACCACGTAAGGAGGAACAAAGTCATGGCAAAGAAAATTACAGGCTATATCAAACTGCAGATCCAGGCCGGCAAGGCAACTCCGGCTCCGCCGGTAGGCCCGGCTCTCGGCCAGCACGGCGTTAATATCATGGACTTCACGAAGCAGTTCAATGCCCGCACATCAGCTATGGGCGACTACATCATCCCGGTCGTCATCACAGTCTATGCGGACAGAAGCTTCACATTTATCACAAAGACTCCGCCGGCAGCAGTCCTGATCAAGAAAGCCCTCAATCTTCAGTCCGGTTCCGGCGAACCGAACAAGAAGAAGGTTGCAACGATCACACAGGCCCAGCTCAGAGAGATCGCTGAGAGAAAGATGCCGGACCTTAACGCTGCAAGTATTGAAGCCGCAATGAGCATCATCGCAGGCACATGCCGCAGCATGGGTGTTGTAGTAGCTGAAGACTGATAATGAGTGGAAGGGTCAAAACCCGATAGTACCACAGGGAGGTTATATAAAATGAAACATGGCAAGAAGTATGCAGAGGCCCTGAAGGTTTATGATCGCCAGAACCTGTATGACATGGCTGAAGCTGTTGAAATCGTAAAGAAGACCGCAATCGCTAAATTTGATGAGACAATCGAAGCTCACATCCGTACAGGCTGCGACGGACGTCATGCTGATCAGCAGGTCCGCGGCGCTGTCGTTCTTCCGAACGGCACAGGCAAGTCTGTCCGCGTCCTCGTATTTGCCAAGAGCGCAAAGGCTGAGGAAGCTAAGGCTGCCGGAGCAGATTATGTCGGCGAGATGGAGCTTGTCACAAAGATCCAGAAAGAGAACTGGTTCGATTTCGACGTTGTCGTCGCTACACCGGATATGATGGGCGTTGTCGGCCGTCTCGGCCGTATCCTTGGCCCGAAGGGCCTCATGCCGAACCCGAAGGCCGGAACAGTTACCATGGATGTCGCAAAGGCAGTCAAGGAAATCAAAGCCGGTAAGATCGAGTATCGTCTTGACAAGAGCAACATCATTCACTGCCCGATCGGCAAGGCATCCTTCACAGAAGAGCAGCTTTCCGAGAACCTCAAGACTCTCCTTGATCAGCTCATCAAGGTTCGTCCGGCAGCTGTTAAGGGTCAGTATCTGAGATCCATCACTCTGGCTTCCACAATGGGCCCGGGTGTCCGCGTCAACCCGACAAAGATCTGATATATAAACAATAATACAGCTTGACATCGCGCTCGTGCGCGTGTTAATATCATGAAGCATCAAGCCGAAGACAGCAGGTTCCCTATAGGGAGTAAGCAAGGTCGCCCGCCGAGGTCGTGAATTCATTTAGAAATTTACTGAACCCCTGCGCCCTTGCGCAGGGGTTTTTTACCAAGAGCTTTGATGCGAAAATTCAAAGAAGGAGGAATACAGGAAACATGGCAAAAGTTGAACTGAAACAGCCGATTATCAATGAAATCGCTGAGGCAGTTGACGGCGCTCAGTCCGCAGTCCTTGTCCAGTATCTCGGAATTACTGTAGAGCAGGATACAGCTCTCCGTAAGGAACTCCGTGAGGCAGGCGTGCATTACAAGGTCTACAAGAACACACTCATGAAGCGTGCTTTTGAAGGAACCGATTTCGCGCAGCTGGATAAGCACCTTGATGGCCCGAATGCTCTCGCAGTTTCCAAGGAAGATGCTGTTGCACCGGCAAGAATCCTTGCAAAATATGCAAAGCAGTTCAAGGTCATGAGCATGGTAGGCGGCGTTATCGAAGGCAAGTATTTCGATGACAAGCAGCTTCAGGATCTCGCAAATGTACCGTCCAGAGAAGTTCTTCTCGGAAGACTCTTTGGCAGTATGCAGTCCCCGATCGCGAACTTTGCTCGCGTTATCAAGCAGATCGCAGAGCCGGAAGGCGAAGGCGATGCAGCTGAGGCTCCGGCAGCAGAATAATGCTGCTTAGGAAAGAAAAACTAAGATTTATCAATTAAAAATGGAGGAGAATATACAATGGCTAAATTAACCACTGCTGAATTTATCGCAGCTATTAAAGAGCTTACAGTTCTTGAGCTTAATGAACTTGTTAAGGCTTGTGAAGAGGAATTTGGTGTTTCTGCAGCAGCAGGCGTCGTCATGGCTGGCCCGGCAGCAGCAGCTGAAGAAGTTGAAGAGAAGACAGAGTTCGATGTCGAGCTGACAGAGATCGGTGCTTCCAAAGTTAAGGTCATCAAGGTTGTCCGTGCTGCTACAGGTCTCGGCCTGAAGGAAGCTAAGGAACTTGTTGATGCAGCTCCGAAGGTAGTCAAAGAGCAGATCTCCAAGGAAGAGGCTGAAGCTCTCAAGAAGGATCTTGAGGAAGCCGGCGCTAAGGTCACTCTTAAATAATTCGACTATAGTAAGTACGGGGGTTGCCGCATACGCGGCAGCCCCTTTTCACGTGTCTGAAATCCGGATCTCAGAATTTCGCTACAGCCTGTCTGAACTGTTATTGAGATTGCGGGGAACGCATTCAAAATTGTGGAAAATTGTGTTTGACAACTTGACAATGCTGTGGTAGTCTTAAGGATGCACTATTGTGGTGGATTGGCTTTTTGCGCTCTTTCGTGCCGAAAGGCTTGTGTAAGATGCCCAAAATTGCCGCCTGTCAATAAATTTATAGAAATAACGGGGTGAAACGTCGAATGGAGAAAAACAGAATTCGTCCAATAAAGTCCGGCAGATCGGTTCGAATGAGCTACCAGCGGCGGCAGGAAGTCCTGGAGATGCCCAATCTGATTGAAGTTCAGAAGGCATCCTATGACTGGTTCGTTAGCAGAGGACTCAAAGAGATATTTGACGATATCTCACCGATCGAAGACTTCAGCGATAAGCTGAGCCTCGAATTCGTTGACTACAGACTTGACCGTGACCGGGTGAAATACCCGATCGAGGAGTGCAAGGAGAGAGACGCGAATTACGCGGCACCGCTGAATGTCACTGTCAGGCTGATCAACAAGGAAAACGGCGAGATCAAAGAGCATGAAATTTTCATGGGCGACCTTCCTCTGATGACCGAGACCGGTACCTTTATCATCAACGGTGCTGAGCGAGTTATCGTCAGCCAGCTTGTGCGTTCACCCGGTATCTATTACGGTATTGCGCACGACAAGATCGGTAAGAGGCTGTTCTCCTGCACCGTCATCCCGAATCGCGGCGCATGGCTTGAGTACGAGACGGATTCCAATGACATTTTCTATGTCCGTGTGGACCGCACGAGAAAAGTTCCGATCACTCAGCTGATCCGCGCGCTCGGTGTCGGCACGAACCAGGAAATCATCGAGATGTTCGGCGAGGAGCCGAAACTTCTTGCCTCCTTCACGAAGGACACGGCGACGAACTATACGGAAGGCCTTCTTGAACTCTACAAGAAGATCCGTCCGGGTGAGCCGCTCGCGGTAGATTCGGCAGAGACTCTGATCCATGGAATGTTCTTCGATCCGAGAAGATATGACCTGGCCAAAGTCGGACGTTATAAATTTAATAAGAAGCTTCTCCTGCGCAACCGCATTGCGGGTCATGAACTGGCCAGGGACGTTGTCGATGAGCTGACCGGGGAGGTCCTGGCTGAGGCAGGGACAACGGTATCCCGGGAACTCGCCGATACGATCCAGAACGCGGCTGTACCGTATGTATATATTACAATCGAAGGTGTGGAGCGTGATATCAAAGTCCTCTCATCCATGATGGTCGCGATCGATAACTGGATCCCGATGACTGCGGAAGAGAAGAAGGAAGCGGGCGTGACAGAACTTGTCTACTATCCGGCACTGCGGGAGATTCTTGATTCGGCAGAGAGCGAGGAGGAGAGAAAACGTCTTGTCCGCCGCAACATCACGAAGCTGATCCCGAAGCATATCACACGTGAGGATATTTTCGCTTCCATTAACTATAACATGCACCTTGAGTACGGCATCGGCAACAAGGATGATATCGATCATCTTGGAAACCGCCGCATTCGTGCCGTCGGTGAACTGCTTCAGAACCAGTATCGCATCGGTCTCTCACGACTTGAGAGAGTTGTCCGCGAGCGCATGACAACACAGGATGCTGATTCGGTGACACCGCAGTCACTTGTCAACATCAAGCCGGTGACGGCAGCTGTCAAGGAATTCTTCGGTTCATCCCAGCTGTCCCAGTTCATGGATCAGAACAACCCGCTGTCAGAGCTGACTCACAAGAGACGTCTCTCTGCCCTTGGTCCGGGCGGTCTGTCCCGTGACCGTGCAGGTTTCGAGGTTCGCGACGTTCACTACTCTCACTATGGACGTATGTGCCCGATCGAGACTCCTGAAGGCCCGAACATCGGTCTGATCAACTCTCTGGCCTGCTACGCGCGCATAAACGATTACGGTTTCGTCGAGGCTCCTTACAGAAAGATCGACAAAACAGATCCGATGAACCCGCGCGTTACCAATGAAGTTGTCTACATGACAGCTGATGAAGAGGATAACTACCATGTCGCGCAGGCTAACGAGCAGCTCGACGAGGAAGGCCACTTCATTCACAGAAATGTTTCCGGCCGTTACCGTGAGGCTACTCAGGCTTATAATAAGACCATGTTCGATTACATGGACGTCTCCCCGAAGATGGTGTTTTCGGTTGCTACGTCTCTCGTACCGTTCCTCCAGAACGACGACGCGAACCGAGCTCTGATGGGATCTAACATGCAGCGCCAGGCTGTTCCGCTTCTCACAACAGACGCTCCTGTCGTAGGTACAGGTATGGAGGAAAAGGCAGCGGTCGACTCCGGTCTCTGCGTGCTGGCCAAGAAGGACGGCACAGTGTCATTTGTAAGCTCGACAGATATCGCTATCACTTATGATGACGGAGAGAGAGAGAATTATCATCTGATCAAGTTCTCGCGCAGCAACCAGAGCAACTGCTACAACCAGAAACCGATCGTCAATAAGGGCGAGCGTGTCGTGGCAGGTCAGGTCATTGCTGACGGTCCGTCCACCAGCAACGGTGAGCTTGCTCTCGGCAAGAACCCGCTGATCGGCTTCATGACATGGGAAGGCTATAACTATGAGGATGCTGTCCTCCTTTCCGAACGCCTTGTTCAGGATGACGTATATACGTCGATCCATATCGAGGAGTATGAGGCAGAATCCAGAGATACAAAGCTTGGCCCGGAAGAAATCACACGCGATGTGCCGGGTGTAGGCGACGAAGCGCTGAAGAATCTTGATGAGCGCGGTATTATCCGCATCGGCGCAGAAGTCCGTGCCGGTGATATCCTTGTCGGCAAGGTCACCCCGAAGGGCGAGACCGAACTTACGGCGGAAGAGAGACTTCTCCGCGCGATCTTCGGTGAGAAGGAGCGCGAGGTCCGTGATACATCCCTCAAGGTGCCTCACGGCGAGTACGGTATCGTTGTCGATGCCAAGGTCTTTACACGTCAGGAAGGTGATGAGCTGCCCCCGGGCGTCAACCAGTCCGTGCGCATCTACATTGCACAGAAGAGAAAAATCTCCGTCGGCGACAAGATGGCCGGCCGCCATGGCAACAAGGGTGTCGTCTCCCGCGTACTTCCGGTAGAAGACATGCCGTTCCTGCCGAACGGACGTCCGCTGGACATCGTCCTTAACCCACTGGGCGTTCCGTCCCGTATGAACATCGGACAGGTCCTTGAAATCCATCTGTCTCTGGCAGCGAAAGCTCTCGGCTTCAATATCTCGACGCCGGTATTTGACGGTGCCAACGAGCAGGATATTCAGGATACACTCGAGATGGCCAACGACTATGTCAATATGGAGTGGGAAGACTTCAAGGCCAAATACGAGGAGAGCACAGATCCGGAGATCATGAAATATCTGGGCGAGCATCTTGAGCACAGAGAACTCTGGAAGGGAGTTCCGATTTCACGTGACGGCAAAGTCCAGCTGCGCGACGGCCGCACCGGTGAATACTTCGATTCGAAGGTCACGATCGGCCATATGCATTATCTGAAACTGCACCACCTTGTTGATGACAAGATCCACGCGAGATCCACAGGACCGTACTCTCTTGTCACACAGCAGCCTCTCGGCGGCAAGGCCCAGTTCGGCGGACAGCGCTTCGGAGAGATGGAAGTCTGGGCTCTCGAGGCCTACGGCGCGTCCTACACGCTTCAGGAAATCCTGACAATGAAGTCCGACGATGTGGTCGGCCGTGTTAAGACCTACGAAGCTATTATCAAGGGTGACAACATCCCGAGTCCGGGTATTCCGGAATCCTTCAAGGTCCTCCTCAAAGAACTTCAGTCACTCGGTCTCGACGTCCGCGTGCTGGATGAGAACCGCGAGGAAGTTACTCTGCGTGAGACGATCGAGTATGGTGAGACAGATCTCAGAAAGGTCATCGAAGGAGATACACGCGGCATGAGAAATAACGAGGACCGCGAATTTGCGCGTGCCGGCTTCACGGCTCAGCACTTCGATGAGAACAAGGAAGAGCTCGTCGACGATGAGGACGATACGGATGATGAGATGCTCGATTTCGACCCGTATGAAGGCCTCGATGAAGACTTTGTAGATGATGACGCATTCCTTGGCGATGACGAATAAACACTCTTATGAAAGATTTGCGGAGGGTCCCTTCGGGGACTCCCTCCGGGTTAACCCGTAGTCTATTACTATATGGGAGGCATACATGGCTGAATTTTATAACAAGCAGGAAGAATACAAGCCGGTGACATTTGACGCGATCAAGATCGGACTTGCATCTCCTGAACGTATCCGCGAGTGGTCCCACGGTGAAGTCAAGAAGCCGGAGACCATCAACTATCGTACCCTCAAGCCGGAGAAGGACGGTCTTTTCTGCGAGCGCATTTTCGGACCGTCCAAGGATTGGGAGTGCCACTGCGGTAAGTATAAGAAGATACGTTATAAGGGTGTTGTCTGCGACAGATGCGGTGTTGAGGTCACAAAGTCCTCTGTTCGCCGTGAGCGCATGGGTCATATTGAACTGGCTGCACCGGTCTCACATATCTGGTATTTCAAGGGGATTCCGTCCAGAATGGGCCTCATTCTCGACCTTTCCCCGAGAACACTGGAGAAGGTGCTTTATTTCGCAAATTATATCGTTCTGGATCCGGCAGATGCCGCTCCGAATATTGTAAAGAAACAGATTCTTAATGAGCGCGAGTATCAGGACGCAAGAGATGCCTACGGCTGGAATTTCCGCGTCGGCATGGGTGCTGAGGCTGTTCAGGAGCTTCTCCGTGACATCGATCTCGAGACGGAATCCGCTGATCTCCGCAAGGAGCTCAAGGAGTCCACAGGTCAGAGACGAGCCCGCATTATTAAGAGACTTGAGGCGGTCGAGGCTTTTCGTGAATCCGGCAACAGACCGGAGTGGATGGTCATGAACGTTATTCCGGTCATTCCGCCGGATCTTCGTCCTATGGTACAGCTCGACGGCGGCAGATTCGCAACATCTGACCTCAATGACCTGTACAGAAGGATCATCAACAGAAACAACCGACTTAAGAGACTTCTGGAACTCGGTGCTCCTGAAATCATTGTCAGGAACGAGAAGCGCATGCTGCAGGAAGCGGTAGACGCCCTCATTGACAACGGCCGCCGCGGCCGTCCGGTCACAGGTCCTGGCAACCGTGCTCTGAAGTCCCTGTCAGACATGCTGAAAGGTAAGTCCGGACGATTCCGTCAGAACCTGCTCGGCAAGCGTGTCGACTATTCCGGCCGTTCCGTTATCGTCGTCGGTCCGGAACTTAAGATCTACCAGTGCGGTCTTCCGAAGGAGATGGCAATCGAGCTCTTCAAGCCGTTTGTTATGAAGGAGCTTGTCAGCCGCGGAACAGCGCACAATATTAAGAGCGCAAAGAAGATGGTCGAGCGCCTTGAAGGCGAAGTATGGGATGTTCTCGAAGACGTCATTACAGAGCATCCGGTCATGCTGAACCGTGCTCCTACTCTTCACAGACTCGGTATCCAGGCGTTTGAGCCGATTCTTGTCGAAGGAAAGGCCATCAAGCTTCACCCGCTCGTCTGTACTGCGTTCAACGCCGACTTCGACGGTGACCAGATGGCTGTCCATCTTCCGCTGACAGTGGAAGCCCAGGCTGAGTGCCGTTTCCTCATGCTGTCCCCGAACAACCTGCTGAAGCCGTCTGACGGCGGCCCGGTCGCGGTTCCGTCTCAGGACATGGTCCTTGGAATCTACTATCTCACGCAGGAGCGCCCCGGTGCAAAGGGTGAGGGCATGCGGTTCTCGAGTCTCAACGAGGCTATTCTGGCTTATGAGAATAAGTACATCACGCTGCAGTCGCGCATCAGCGTCCGCCGGACCAAAAAGCGCGAGGATGGCACAATAGCCAGCGCTGTCGTTGACAGTACGCTCGGACGTTTCCTCTTCAATGAGATCATTCCTCAGGACCTCGGGTTCGTCGATCGTGAGGATCCTGCAAATGAGCTCGCGCTCGAAGTCGATTTCCACACCGGCAAGAAGCATCTGAAGAAGATTTTGACGAAAGTCATCAATGTACACGGCGCGACCGTTACGGCAGAGGTCCTTGACAAGGTCAAGGCTATGGGATACAAGTATTCCACAATTTCCGCAATGACTGTTTCTATCTCCGATATGACAGTTCCGCCGGAAAAACCGCAGCTTATTCAGGAAGCGCAGGAAACCGTTGACAGGATCACAAGAAACTTCCAGCGCGGCTTCGTCACAGAGGAAGAGCGCTACCGTGAAGTCGTCGAGACGTGGAAAGAGACCGACGCGGTCCTCACCAAAAAACTTCTTGACGGCCTTGATAAATACAACAATATCTTTATGATGGCCGACTCCGGTGCCCGAGGCAGTGACAAGCAGATCAAACAGCTTGCCGGTATGCGAGGCCTTATGGCAGACACGACAGGTCATACGATCGAGCTTCCGATCAAGTCCAATTTCCGTGAAGGTCTTGACGTTCTGGAGTACTTCATGTCCGCTCACGGCGCCCGCAAGGGTCTGTCCGATACGGCTCTCCGTACAGCTGACTCCGGTTATCTGACAAGACGACTGGTCGACGTCTCCCAGGAACTGATCATTCGCGAGATGGACTGCTCACAGGACCGTGACGAGATTCCGGGTATGTGGGTGAGCGCATTTGCAGACGGCAAGGAAAGCATTGAGTCTCTGCAGGAGCGTATCACCGGCAGATTTGCCGCTGAGACGATTTATGACAAGGATGGCAACATCATTGTCAAGAGGAATCATATGATCCGACCGGCGAGAGCAGAGCGCGTCGTGAAATACGGTGTCGATGAGAACGGTGAACCGATCAAGAAGGTCAAGATCCGTACGATTCTTACCTGCCGTTCGAAGCTCGGCATTTGCGTCAAGTGCTACGGTGCCAATATGGCGACCGGGGAAGCGGTACAGGTCGGCGAGTCTGTCGGCATCATTGCTGCCCAGTCGATCGGCGAGCCCGGCACACAGCTGACCATGCGTACATTCCACACCGGCGGTGTTGCCGGCGGCGATATCACACAGGGTCTTCCCCGTGTCGAGGAGCTTTTCGAAGCCCGTAAGCCGAAGGGTCTTGCGATCATCTCCGAGATCCCAGGTCTTGTGCAGGTGCTTGACCAGAAAAAGAAGCGCGAAGTCGTTGTTACAGATGTCACTCAGGATGAGGGCGTTAAGGACCGTCAGAAGACATATCTTATCCCCTACGGATCCAGGCTGAAAGTCACGGACGGTCAGGTCATTGAGGCCGGCGACGAGATCACGGAAGGCTCCGTCAACCCGCACGACATCATGAAGATCCGCGGTATCCGTGCCGTCCAGGATTATCTGCTTCGCGAGGTACAGAGGGTCTACCGTCTGCAGGGCGTTGAGATCAATGACAAGCATATCGAAGTCATTGTGCGCCAGATGCTGAAGAAGGTACGCATTGAGAAACCGGGCGATACGGACTTCCTGCCGGGCGCGTTCGTAGATTTCCTCGACTTCGAGGATATGAACGAGCGGCTTGCTGCTGAGGGCAAGGAAGTGGCAGAGGGAACAAGAGTCGTCCTCGGTATCACCAAGGCTGCTCTGGCTACTAACTCATTCATGTCTGCCGCATCCTTCCAGGAGACGACGAAGGTCCTGACAGACGCAGCAATCAAGGGCAGGATCGATCCGCTCATCGGTCTCAAGGAGAACGTCATTATCGGTCAGCTTATTCCGGCCGGCACAGGTCTCCGCAGATACCGCGGTGTCAAGCTTGACACAGACGCCAAGATCGAGCTGAAGAAGGCCGAGGAAGCTCTCGCTGCCAAGGCTGCCGAGGAGGAGACTAAGGTCGACGAACCGGAAGATGAGGCTGCTGAGATGCCCGAAGAGGTACTTTCCACCGAGGAATAATCACTTCCCGGAGTACCTGCCTATATAATAAGAAATAATACAACGGGGCTGCCGCATTGCGGCAGCCCCGATTGCATGCCGATAGCCAAAATTCAGTTCAGACAGACTGCAGCGAAGTTCCTGACTCCGGCCGCAAACATCATCTTCATCGAAAAACGCAGATCTTTTCTGTGATCTTAAAAAGGCTAAAGCCTTTTTGATCTCACAGGGAAAGACCTGCAATGTTTTTCTCACGAAGATGGATGCTTTGCTGCCGGAAACGAATTGCAGGAACAGCCTGTCTGAACTGTTACGAGTGCTCAGTGCGATCAGGCATCGCGTGGCTACTATATTGCCCACGCGATGTCTCAGCCCTGCAGGCTTCCGGCGATTGAGCAATATCGTTAAAAAAAAGCTTGACTCTGTTTTTTGCGAGATATATAATATGTGAGCGTGCGCAGAACACAGCGCTATTTTTGCGCTTTATTTTCAGCGCCACGCACCATGTATGAAAAATACAGCCGAACCCGCCGCGAAAGCAATGACGCGGACTAAGTAAAGGAGGAGATCAAAAAGGAATGCCTACATTTAATCAGTTAGTCAGAAAAGGAAGAGAAACTTCTGCTAAGAAACCGAAGGCACCGGCTCTTCAGAGATCATTCAACTCCCTGAAGAAGAAGAGTGTCAAGAACAATTCCCCGCAGAAGCGCGGTGTCTGCACAGCCGTTAAGACTGCTACACCGAAGAAGCCGAATTCAGCGCTTCGTAAGATCGCCAGAGTTCGTCTTTCCAACGGCGTTGAAGTTACGTCCTACATCCCGGGCGAAGGCCACAATCTTCAGGAGCATAGCGTTGTTATGATCCGTGGCGGCCGTGTTAAGGACCTTCCTGGTACAAGATATCATATCATCCGAGGCACTCTTGATACCGCAGGTGTTGCGAACCGCCGTCAGGCCCGTTCAAAATACGGCGCAAAGAGACCGAAGAAGTAAAGAAACGCAGACGGGCGGTCAGATGATCGCGTGAGCCTCAGGGCTTACATATCTGCACATTGCAGCATATCATCAGATTCACATTCCAAAGCTATTAAATTTGTACGGTATCTTTGATGTCCCGTTCGGCTGTGGGTCATATAGAGATTACGTCCGTGCGAACACATAGGAAGGACTATTGTGAGTACCTGTGATAAAATCATTATGATTTAGGAGGGAAGTTACGTGGCACGTAAAGGACATATCGCAAAACGTGAGACCTTAGCAGATCCGATGTACAACAGCGTACTTGTTTCCAAGCTGGTCAATCAGATCATGCTGGACGGCAAGAAGGGCGTTGCTCAGAAGATCGTTTACAATGCATTTGCAAAGGTCGAGGCAAAGTCCGGGAAACCGGCAGTAGAGGCATTCGAGGAAGCCATGAACAATATCATGCCGATCCTCGAGGTAAAAGCAAGACGTATCGGTGGCGCAACATACCAGGTTCCGATCGAAGTTCGTCCGGACAGACGCCAGGCTCTGGCTCTGCGCTGGCTGACAAACTTCTCAAGAAAGCGTTCTGAGAAGACTATGGAAGACCGTCTTGCAAATGAGATTCTGGATGCGATCAACAACACAGGCGCATCTGTGAAGCGTAAAGAAGAAATGCACAGGATGGCAGAGGCTAATAAGGCATTTAGCCATTACAGATTCTGATAAAAGGACACCGCAAGGTGCCATCCGAAGCCAGTACATCTTACAACCAGACTTTTAGAGGAGAAGAAATTAATGGCTGGGACAGGAAGAGAATACCCCCTGGAAAGAACTAGAAACATCGGTATCATGGCTCATATTGATGCCGGTAAGACAACATTGACAGAGCGTATCCTGTACTATACCGGTGTAAACTACAAAATCGGCGACACGCACGAAGGTACGGCGACCATGGACTGGATGGAGCAGGAACAGGAACGTGGTATCACAATCACATCCGCTGCGACGACATGCCACTGGACACTGGAAAAAGACGGCAAGCCGATGCCGGAAGCCCTTGAGCACCGTATCAACATCATTGATACTCCCGGCCATGTAGACTTCACCGTAGAGGTAGAGCGCTCTCTCCGCGTACTTGACGGCGCGGTAGGTGTTTTCGACGCAAAGGGCGGCGTCGAGCCTCAGTCCGAGAATGTATGGCGCCAGGCCGACAAGTATAATGTTCCGCGTATGGCATTTATCAACAAGATGGACGTCATCGGCGCGAACTTCTACGGCTCTGTCGATCAGATCAGAACACGTCTCGGAAAGAACCCCATCTGTCTGCAGATCCCGATCGGCGCTGAGAGCGAATTCGAAGGTCTGATTGATCTTTTTGAGATGCAGGCATACTACTATGAAGGCAAAGACGGAGCAGAGGTCATCGTTAAGCCGATTCCGGAAGAGTATGAGGAAAAGGCCGAAGAGTACCGCTCTCTGCTCGTCGAGCAGATCTGTGACCTTGATGAGGACCTTATGATGCTTTACCTTGAGGGTGAGGAGCCGTCCGTGGAGGACATGAAGGCTGCTCTCCGCAGGGGATGTGTCGAAGGTACAGCAATCCCGGTATGCTGCGGTTCCGCTTACAGGAACAAGGGCGTACAGAAGATGCTGGACGCAGTCATCGAGTACATGCCGAGCCCGCTCGACATTCCGGCGATTGCCGGCACAGATATGGACGGCAACGAAGATCATCGTGAATCTTCAGACAAAGAGCCGTTCTCCGCGCTTGCTTTCAAAATCATGACAGACCCGTTCGTTGGTAAGCTTGCTTACTTCCGCGTGTATTCCGGAACGCTTGACTCAGGTTCCTACGCTCTCAATTCTACGAAGAATAAAAAAGAGCGTATCGCGCGCATCCTTCAGATGCATGCCAATAAGAGAATGGAACTTGACAAAGTCTACTCCGGCGACATTGCCGCGGCGATTGGTCTGAAAAACACAACTACAGGAGACACACTCTGCGACGAGAAGCACCCGATCATCCTTGAATCCATGGAGTTCCCGGATCCCGTCATCGAGCTCGCGATCGAGCCGAGGACAAAGGCCGGCCAGGATAAGCTTGGAGCGGCGCTCGCTAAACTCGCGGAGGAAGATCCTACATTCCAGCAGCATACAGATAAGGAGACAGGGCAGACTATCATCGCCGGCATGGGCGAGCTCCATCTGGAGATTATCGTAGACAGACTTCTGCGCGAGTTCCATGTTGAGGCTAACGTAGGCGCTCCCCAGGTTTCCTACAAGGAGACATTCTCCAGAGAGGTCGACCAGGAGTACAAGCACAGAAAGCAGTCCGGCGGTTCCGGCCAGTACGGTCACTGCAAGGTCATCTTTACACCGATCGACCCGAACGGTGAGAATCTGTATCAGTTCGAGAACACGACAACAGGCGGTTCCATCCCGAAAGAGTACATCCCTGCAATTGACGCGGGCATTCAGGATGCGATGAAGGCCGGTTCCCTCGGCGGTTATCCGGTCGTCGGCATCAAGGCTAACGTCTATGACGGCTCCTATCATGAAGTAGACTCTTCAGAAATGGCATTCCACATCGCGGGATCCATGTGCTTCAAGGAAGCTATGAAAAAGTCTGATCCGGTTCTTCTTGAGCCGATCATGAAGGTTGAAGTCACTATGCCGGAAGAGTACATGGGCGACGTCATCGGCGATATCAACTCCCGCCGCGGACGAATCGAGAGCATGGAGGACGTAGGCAATGGCAAGCAGGTTACAGGATATGTTCCGCTTTCATCTATGTTCGGATATGCGACCGACCTTCGCTCCAGGACTCAGGGCCGCGGTAACTATTCAATGTTCTTCGAACGCTATGAGCCGGTTCCGAAGAATGTAGCTGCCAAGATCCTTAACGTCAAGGAATGATGTAATTATCACCGGTATCTGCGTAAAAGCGCGGATACTGCGTGAAACAAACAATATTATATAAAAGTATACTTAGAAACTACTTGCAAAGAATGCTGAATTGAAATATAATCAACTTTAGCATTTTGCGCGAACACTACTGTACAGTCCGCAAAGTTCGGGCTGACCATTAAGGAGGAGAAATACAAAATGGCAAAGCAGAAGTTTGACAGATCAAAGCCGCATGTAAACATTGGTACAATCGGTCATGTCGATCATGGCAAGACAACTCTTACAGCAGCTATTACACAGGTCCTCGCTAAGAGAGTTCCGTGCCCGGGCAACACATTCGTCGATTTCGCACATATCGACAAGGCTCCGGAAGAGAGAGAGCGTGGTATCACTATCCAGACAGCTCACGTAGAGTATGAGACAACAAAGAGACATTACGCTCATGTTGACTGCCCAGGCCATGCTGACTATGTCAAGAACATGATCACTGGTGCTGCTCAGATGGACGGCGCTATCCTCGTTGTTGCTGCAACAGACGGTGTTATGGCTCAGACAAAGGAGCACATCCTCCTTGCACGTCAGGTCGGTGTTCCGGCTATCGTTGTTTTCATGAATAAGGTCGATATGGTCGACGATGATGAGCTTCTTGACCTTGTCGAGATGGAAATCACAGAGCAGCTTGAGGAGTACGGCTTCGAAGATTGCCCGATC
Organism: Lachnospiraceae bacterium; assembly: GCA_045112915.1. Lineage (GTDB taxonomy): Bacteria > Bacillota > Clostridia > Lachnospirales > Lachnospiraceae > Chordicoccus. Next base: position 723 of record JBGUIK010000065.1, on the reverse strand, counting down.
ATCCGCGGTTCTGCTCTTAAGGCTCTTGAGAATGTTGACGATCCGTACGCTGACAACATCATGGAACTCATGGATGCTGTTGACGACTTCATTCCGGAACCGGCTCGTGAGACAGATAAGCCGTTCCTTATGCCGGTCGAGGACGTTTTCACAATCTCTGGTCGTGGCACAGTTGCTACAGGCCGTGTAGAGCGTGGTGTTCTTAAGCTGAACGATCCGGTCGAGATCCTTGGCGTTCGCGAAGGCAAGAAGACATCTGTTGCTACAGGTATCGAAATGTTCCATAAGCTCCTTGACTACGCAGAAGCTGGCGACAACATTGGTGTCCTTCTTCGTGGTATCGAGCGTACAGGCATCGAGCGTGGCCAGGTCGTTGCTAAGCCGGGCACAGTAACATGCCATAAGAAATTCACAGCTCAGGTTTACGTCCTTACAAAGGATGAAGGCGGCCGTCATACACCGTTCTTCAACAACTATCGTCCGCAGTTCTACTTCAGAACAACTGACGTTACAGGCGTTATCTCTCTGCCGGAAGGCACAGAAATGTGCATGCCGGGCGACAACATCGAGATGACAATCGAGCTGATTCATCCGATCGCTATGGAGCAGGGTCTTACATTCGCTATCCGCGAAGGTGGCCGTACAGTCGGTTCAGGCCGTGTTGCTTCCGTTATCGAATAATCTCGAAATAGCCTGAGTTTATCAGTAAAATCAAGATTAAAG
>JBGUIK010000064.1:0-6614 GCA_045112915.1 Lachnospiraceae bacterium | reverse complement strand
GTGCCTGTGGGATCAGCTCACAAGATTCCTCACTGAAGAGGAATCCCTTGGTCAGACCCCATATGCGTATGGCTATCTGATGGAGATAGTAGATTAAAGTTCGACAAGAAGAGCGAGACTTGAATGAAAGCTGGTTCCTATCAAGTAGATAGGTGAAAAAGAAACTGAAACGCAGCCGGTTTATATCTCAGGATCAGTGTCTGAATTGCGGGTGCTTGTGTCTGACAGATTGATTTTCGTCCAAAACATACTATAATTGGACGAAGAATGTGGGCGCTGGACGAAAGGGAAAAAGATAAAACATTCGAATTATGCACGAAGCTCGTTCATAATCTGCAACAAAATGATATGAAGTCAGTTTTGTGCGACCACCAAAGAAGAGTGGCCGCTCTATTTTAATCTCAAGTATAGAACTCAATCGTATTCGAAAATTCCCTGCAATGCGTCGGAAATGTTCATGAGATTTCCGTAAGACAGCCGGTCGATTCGCCTGCAGCCACGTGCATCAGGATCAATCAGTTTAATCTGTTCGCAGATGACGAACCCCTCTGTTCCCTCAACCCCGACGACCCTGATGTGCAGTGGTCCTTCTGTGGCATTTGAAAGTAGAGGACAAACATGAAACATGTGAGCAGCCCGGATAAATGCATTTTTGCTGACAACCAGAAAACTGCTGCGAAATCCGACAATCTTCACGATATCTCCCTGTGAGAAGTCGTTCATTACAGCATCTCCTTTCCTGCCGGTTCACCCCAGTCAAAATTCTGAATATCCATTTTTCCGTCATATTCCGCGAGTCTTTCCTCAAATGTTTTGTGACGGAATACTTTTCTGAGTATGATCACGTTCTCAGAGGCTTCTATCTGCACTGTGTCGTTGATTTCAATGTTAGCCTGTGCAAGAACACTTTTACTGAGGCGTATTCCCTGACTATTTCCCCAGGCTTTTACTGTAGACTGGCTGATCATGTCCTGAATCTCCTTTTAATGTTATAACGTATATACATTATATACAATGATCAATGGTAGTACAAGAGGATGCTATATAGAGATCCATGCGAGAAAAGCTTTTTCACTGCTCATGTGGCAGGTGGAGCGCAGCCGCGCAAGGCGAAACTGTAAGTTAAGACTTATTTATATCTATTACGAGATTATTTTTAGTTTTTTATACTAGCATTCATTGTGACGGTAGAGGATTTCGGACTTGATACTGTTTCCTGAATGTGCAAAAAATCCGTATGATCGTACCAGCAAGACTTAAAAGAGGACGCCGGTGATGGCGTATTTTTACGGAATGAAGCATTTGAGAGATCTTTTCCCAGAACATCCGGATAACCCAGAGATCAGGAATCTCTGCATCAATAGCCAGGACGTTAAGCCGGGCGATCTGTTTATATGCACAAAAGGTGCAACAACCGATCGGCATGATTTCGTGTTGTCTGCAGTGAAAAATGGCGCAGCGGCGGTAGTTGCGAGCCGCCCGGTCGATGTGTCGGTGCCTGTGGTGTATGTGAATAACACCAATGAGGCAATGCCGCATCTGGCGGTAACACTGTACGAACATCCGGAAAATAAGATGAATCTAACAGCTGTAACCGGGACAAACGGCAAGACGACAGCAGCAACGATACTCTCGGAAATGATGGGACAGGAATGGTTCGGTTATATCGGAACAAATGGGGTCGCGAACTCAATTTTCAGGGAGCCGATCAGAAACACATGTCCGGATGCAGACCGGATGTATCTGTATCTTCGAAAGCTGGCAGATGCAGGCTGTACATCCGTGGTGCTGGAGGCGACGAGTGAAGCTCTGTTATTCGGGCGTCTTGATACGTTCAGTTTCGATACAGTGATTTTCACGAATATAACGCAGGATCATCTCAATACACATAAAACAATCGAAAATTATGTTAAAGCAAAGCTTCATCTGCTCGATCTTCTGAAGAAAGATGCAACCGTGATATTGAATACCGATGACAAATACTTTGAACGGGAGAAAATCATATTATAGTTAATTATTCTTCATAACCTCTCCTTATCTTATTGCTCCTCCTGTTTTGCAGGAGGAGCGCCATTTTTATACTTCTGTTGAACTATGAAAGGAACCACATGGCTACGAACAAGATACTGATCATTGAAGATGAAGCTGAAATCCGGGAGGGCATCAGGACTCTTCTTGGTGATAAAGAATATACCTTTGTTGAAGCGGAAACCGGCGAGACAGGGCTGACCATGCTGACGGATGATATAGATCTGATTATCCTGGATATTATGATGCCCGGGATGGACGGAATTGAAGTATGCAGACAGATCTGGCAGAGCTCTTCCGTCCCGGTTCTGTTTTTGTCGGCGAAGGCTCAGGAAACAGACAAACTGATTGGCTTGAAAACCGGTGCCGACGATTATCTGACAAAGCCGTTTTCTTATATGGAATTGAATGCCAGAATCAAAGCCCTGTTGCGAAGATACAACGTATATCGGGGCCGCGAAGAACGCGGACCTATGTCTGAAACAGGCTATATCGCAATAGATGGCATTAAGATATCCCTGATACATAATGAAGTGCTGTTGGAAGAAAGGGAAATAAACCTGACAGAGACAGAATATCAAATACTCCTGATGCTGATGAAAAGACCAAATCGCGCACATTCCGCCAAGGTGATCTATGAAGGGATCTGGGGAGAGCCGTTCTTTTACGGAACAAGCAGTACAGTCATGGTACATATAAAGAATCTTCGCCGCAAGTTAGAGACGGATCCGCAAAATCCATGCCATATCGTAACGGTATGGGGAAAGGGTTATCAATTCAGAAAGCAGGACATCTTATGAAGAACATTCGCAGCATGAGTATGCAATTATTAAGGCTTCTGATGCTGGCAGGGATCTGTGCCATTTCTTTCCTGGCGGTTGTTCTTGTATGCTCTGATCTGATAATAAACAGACACTTTTCCAGTTCCGGCTTGCAGTTACAGATGACCGAAAAACGTGTTGAAAGTTTTGGAGATTACATCTCAAAAAACAATGTGTCTGCCACGGACACGGATAAGTTAATAAAATGGTGTGACAAACAGCCAATGCTCCTGATGGAGATTTATCGGGATAACATATTGTATTTCAACTCAAGCTACAGCTACGATGATCCACTGATCGATCAAAACATCGAAATACCCCGGTACAGCTGGTATTCCTATTATGAACTGCAATTCGCGGATGGTCCCGCTGAAGTTCTTGTTTACAGTGATGAAAGCTACATACTGAATACCTGGATCACAATTGGAGCTATCATTCTCTCCGGTGTGTTGTTTATCACCGTAATATTGATCGGAATTCGTAAGACAATTCGCTACATCTATCTTCTTTGTGATGAAATACAGATTATGGGAAACGGTGATCTTGAGCATCCTGTAACGGTCAGAGGGCAAAATGAATTAGGTCTGCTGGCAAAAGAGCTAGATCAGATGCGTTCCGCGCTTTACTATCATCGACTGAGAGAGCAAGCCATGATTAAGCAGAGCAATGATATGATTACCGGTTTATCTCATGATCTTCGAACACCTCTGACAAAACTGATGCTATATTCGGAGATTATTCAAAATGACCGGTGTACTGACAAAAAGCAATTGGATAAATATCTTGCACGAATACATGAAAAAGGACTTCAGATGAAAGAGATATCAGACCACCTGCTGCAATACTCTTTGTCTCAGGGCATGCCGGAAGCGCCGATCATGCAGTCGACATCGTTTCAATCGGCTTTTTTTGACCGTTTGTCAGAACTTATAGATTACCTTACTGAACAAGGTTTTGCCGTTGAATGTGATATTGATTGGATTGAAACACGAATAAGATATAACGACCTATATCTGAACCGAATTCTGGACAATATCGCTTCAAACATCAATAAGTATGCCGAAAAAAATATCCGGTGATAATGAGCTCTGTTTACACCGGCCATTTTATTGGGATTTCTGTAAGAAATTTTCGATCGTCCGGCTGTGATCGTACTGAAAGCAACGGAATCGGAATTGAAAGTAGCCGTACGATGATGCGGCAGATGAACGGCAGATGTACGGTGGAACAGACAGAGACGGCTTTTGAGATTACCCTGCTGTTTCCGAAAATATAAGCCGGGAGGGGAAAATTCGTTCAAAAAAAGACTGGAATGTGGATGTAAATCTAAAAGATTCTTAACGGGTACGATTCAAATTGTGAACAGATTGAACCGGCAACTGAAGGACAGTATAATGAAAACATATGGCTTTTGCCTTTTGCTGCCTGTCTATTTCTATTGAAGGAAGCTTCTTGCATGGCAAATATTACTCTTACCCGGCTTACTGAGAATGACCGGGAGCAATTCACGCCTGTTTTCGTGACAGAATCGATTAGTTGAACAGAATAGGAGGCATCCTACTATGAAAAAAGCATTTCTTTGCCTTATGACACTCTGCCTTGTGCTCTGCCTGACCTACTGCAGCGCACCTACTCACAATCCTCCCACCATTCCCGATTCATCCCTCACGACATTGCCTGAAGATACAAGTGCTTTGACGCCGGAAGCCATTGAGACGCCTGCTCCGGATGAAACGGTGGTGCCGTTCGCCGATCCGGATGATGTCTTCTATTTTGCAAATGCACTCGAGGCAGGCCGAATCTATCGTCAGGGCCTGGATGGGAGCGGTCTCGTACTCATCTGCGATGTCGAAGCATTAAGCATAAAGGAAATGGGCGATGTGCTCTGCTTCATCAGCAAAGACACACTTTGCCGATGTCCCGCCACGGGCGGCCCGGCCGAGACCATCTTCAATGAGAAACCTGTTTACGGGCTCTGCCCTGTCACGGCTACAGAACTTCTCTTCTGGTGCGGCACGGACAGCAGCCTCCTTCTCTACAGCTATAACACGGAAACGGGCAAAACAAAGCTCATCACGGACCGACTGTTCGGGGGTGATCTGTTCGCTACCGGAGGCCGCGCAATTTATCCCGTCCTGGTACCGGATACATGTGACATGGAATTTCTCTGCTATGACCCGAAAACGGGAAAGTCGTTCCCCTGCCCCGAAAAGGGCGGTGCGCAGCAGACTATGTTCGCGTACGGGGGCTTTGTTTATGAATATGAATCGGGTACGGACACCTGGTCAAGGTATGATATTATGACACTGAATCGCGAGGCAGTCGAATTTGCAGGAACAGAGCTGGACACCGTGCTCGGATGGGACGGGACCAGTTTTCTTATGAGCAGTGCATCGGACGCCCGATCTATCGACCTTATGACGGGAACAGAACGCTCGACGATTTTCCGGTTTCTGGCCGACGAATGCGACGATGTCCGTCCCGTCGCTCATAAGGGCGGCACGGCAGTCGTGTCCACCGTGAAGTATGATGACGCATCCGTCTTCTCCGATACTCAAGTATGGACCTATGAGCGGACCCGGTATTTCGCCATCTCCATGGCGGACGGCTTCGTAACAGAAATCACGGGAATCGGGAGGGCCGGTGCTATGTTCGCTGACGGCAGCTTTCCGAAATTAGATGTGTCAACCGCCCGCAAGCCTCTGGCTATGGGCCTATGCGACCTGTTCTTCCGGGGCTATGGATGGGACGGGGCGAAGCCCGTGAACAATAAGTCCCACGGTGCGTGGCTTGATCTGGCGGACAAAGGATGCGATGTCATCTTGGCTCCCGCTCCTACTGACGAGGAGAAGGCTTATCTGGCCGAGCGTGGTGTGGAAGTCGACAGGAAGGTGTTCGGGGCGGACGGGCTCGTTTTCATCTGCGGCACCGGATCCGGTGTGACGAACCTGTCCATGGATCAGCTCAAAGCCATCTACAGGGGTGAGATCACCAACTGGAAAGAGCTGGGCGGCGTGGATCATGCTATCACGGTCTTCTATCGCAACGACCAGTCCGGCAGTCAGCGTCAATTCGAGAAACTGGTCTGGAAGGAAGAGGAGATGCCCGACTTCGGCTTACTCGGTTTTTCCGTTATGAGTGAAATGGATACGATTGTCCAGCAGTGTCAGGACGACCCCTACGCCATCGGGTACAGCATTATGACCTATCTTTCCGACGTGTTCAATAATGAGGATGTATGCCTCATGGGCATCGACGGTGTAACGCCGACCATTGCGACCGTGACCGACAACTCCTATTCCCTGACGCTGCAGGACTGCATTGTAATCCGTTCTGATGAGTCAGAAGGCAGTCCGGCGCGACGCCTGTATGACTGGTTCGGGACTCCGCAGTGTGATGATGTGCTGAGGAACTATGGCCTTACTCCGGTTCATCCTCAGGCGTGACGAAATTAATAGAGAGAAAATGGAGTAATTTGTCATGAATAAATTGTATGTTCTCGGAACTGGACAAGCTGTATTGAAGCATTATCACAATACCTGTTTTGTTCTCTCGGATGGAGAAGATTATTTTCTGGTAGACGGAGGCGGGGGCGGCGATATCCTGCGGTGTATGGATCAGATGAAGATTCCGTGGGAGCGGCTGCACCATGCATTTCTGACTCACGAACACACAGACCATATTCTTGGTATGGTATGGGCGGTCCGCTATGTGACGGAGCTGATTCTCTATGGAAATTATGAGGGCAATTTCACAGTCTTCAGC
>JBGUIK010000063.1:0-3409 GCA_045112915.1 Lachnospiraceae bacterium | reverse complement strand
CCATTCACAGGCCCATGTACTTTTCATAATTCGAAACACGCTACAGTGATTTCAACCAATCAAGGAGACCTTTATCTTTCTTCCATGCAGGCAGTTCATTGTTGGATGGGCTCTCATATGCGGCCATCAGGGCATCCCTTTTCATTGCTTCATCTGCCCGTGCATAGATTTCTGTCGTAGAAATATCTGAATGCCCCAAAAGGTCTCTGATATAAACGAGATTTACACCGGCTTGCAGGAGATGCATTGCTTTGCTGTGACGGAGCCAATGAGGAGTGATTTCATCAGATATATTTGGAACGCCATTTAACTGGGCTTCTTTCGCATATTTCTTCAGGATATATGTCACTCCGGCTCTTGTGAGAGGTTTATTCCCGCGGTTTGTAAACAATGGCCGCCGGTTTTGTGCCGGAAGAATAAAACCCATCCCATCGATATACTGTTTGAGTAATTCGCCTGTTGGTTTCATCACAGGGACAATCCGTCTCTTGCCGCCTTTCCCTGTCAGGGAGATGGTAACTGCTTCAGACAGATTCACATCCCCAATCTTGAGGTCGACCAGTTCCTGAACTCGTGCCCCGGAATCATAAAGCAGTGCAAGCAACACAGCATCACGTTTTCCATGAACTGTCATCAGATCCGGCTGTTCCAGAAGTCCTTTAATGCTGTCAAGTGGTAGATACATCAGCGGTGGTTTTTCGGCCTTCTTCATCGGAATCGAGAGCACCTTCTGTCCCTGTTCCATATATTGGGGAGCTTCAACCATCAGAAAACTGAAAAATGAATGAATAGCTGCTAACCGCTGGTTCCGGGTTGTTACTTTGCATCCCCGTTCCTCTTCCAGCCACTTTAAGAATCGCAAAACCAAGTCGCGATCTACCTGTGAGACCAACAGTTTTTCGGGGGCAATCCGTTCGTGATCTCTGCAGTATTGGAGCATCAGGGAAAAGGTATCCCTATAAGAAAGCTGTGTATTTCTCCGGCTTCCGACCTGCCCCGGGAGATGAACCGTAAGGAATTGCGTCAGATATCTTCCAAAATCAGCTCCCCTCACTGTTCACCTCCGGAATGACATACGCACAGGTAGATTCCACTTTTTTCATCAAATCCGGATAAACTTCCGCTGTCAGTCGAAGATAACGCGCTGTTGAACGAATGGATTTATGTCCCATATACGTTGAAAGGATCGGAATCATTGCAGTAAGGTCTGCTTCCTCGGAGATCCACTTCTGCAGCACATGAACCGCGAAAGTGTGACGGATGTCGTGAAGTCTGGGTCCCTGCCCTTTTCCGCCATGGGAGATGCCAGCAGCCAGTAGATATCGTCGATAGCGCTGATATATTGTCATCGGACTCAGCATAGTTTTATCTGGTGCCGGGAAAAAGAAATCTGTGTCCCGATCCCACCAGACTTTATCAGCATACTGAATACAGGCTTTCTTAACGGAATCAGAAAGAGGAATCAAGCGGTCACGATCTGTTTTTGCTTCGCGTATCATCAAGTATCCGTCTTCGAGATGGACATCTTTGTACTGCAGATGCACTACTTCTGATACACGCAATCCGCAACCATAAAGAATACGAAAGACAACCGGGAGTTCAAGGTGCATGTTTTTTGCGATCTCGCAGGCTTCGGTATTGTCAGCGGCCCGGATAACATCCCTGATCTGTTCATGTGTAAAGATATACGGAGTAAACGAGTCGTAATGAAGCCCTTTCTGTTCGGGCAGGATATAGGCATCGTATCCGAGATTATCAAGAAACATCGCAAACTGCCGGATACAAGTGATCTTATGGGCACGTGTTTTGTCGGATTCCTGTTCCTTCGGTGCTGCCCAGGCTTCGGCCAGCGTTCTGGTTATCTCAACACGATCTATTCCTTGGTCAGTGCTGAAGCGGCACAGTCTTGCCAGACACTTGGCTTCATTCTCGTATTTAAAGCCGGCGTTTCTTTTGTAATCGAGGAATTCATTTGCCAGGTCAGCAAATATACCCGTCATCTGAGGAGCTTTTCTTGTTCGTGCCATCAGACAGTCACCTCCAATGCGCATTTTTTAAGCTCATTCATATCGACACGCAGATACACCATGGTCGTCTGCGTTGTCGTATGCCCGAGAATCTCGGAAATCACCGGGAGAGGGATCTCGTGTTCCAACAGTCGGCTCGCAAGGCTATGCCTCAGCGTATGGGACCCTTTCTTTCTTCCCTCCACTCGAATTCCTGCTCTCTGCAGATGAGCTCGTACCATACCACCTACGCAACCAGGTTGAAATGCTGTATAGGGAGGGACCTGCCGGACAAAAACGTGATCTGAATCCGTCTGTGGCCTTCCATTCTGCAGATAGTGGATAATGCTTTCTCCGACATCTCCCAGGAGGGGTAACTCCAGTGGATTTCCTGTCTTTACCTGTGTTAATGAGATTTTTTCGTTTTCCCAGTCTATGTTGGAAAAACGGAGATTTGCCACATCACTGCTCCTGAGGCCAAGCCGGGTAATCAGCAGAATGATGGAATAGTCGCGCAGTCCGCAAGGATTGCCTTGATCAATAGAGGACAGAAGCTTTCTGACTTCTTCTTCTGAATAAACAGAAGGAATTCTGCTCTGTCTGTTATAGTGAGGGTTTGGGATCTTTGGAAAGAGTTCCTGTTCCATGAGCTGGTTATCATAGCAGTATTTCAGGTAGTAACGGACTGCCCGCATTGTATGGTTGATCGTGGGCTTTTCATAACAGGCAGATAAGGAATCCATAAAGGCGTACACATCCCTGATACCGATATCATTCAGTAAGCGAATGCCCTTTCCGTCAAGAAAGGCGAAAAATCTCTCCAGATAGAGACTGAATGTCTGAACTGATTTTTTCTTGAAACCGATGCTCTTTCGATATGCAAGATAGGCGTCCGCACTTTCCTTAAAGGCATCAGGGAAGACGTAATTCCGCATGTCTTTTGCGAGATAAAGGATCACACTGCCACTTTGTTGATACTCTGCCATAGCATTGATAGAACGCAGATACTGGTAACAGAACTTTCCTTCTCGTATTCTTTCCGACATGGAATAGTGATCTTCCAGAAACTGCAGGCCGAGATCCATGCTGAATGTCTGGGCGTCTTTCTCCGTAGCGTAGCGGATAAACTGTCTTGCAACTGTTTGAAAAGTCGTCTGATAGTAGCTGGAAGCCCCTGCTTCTTTAAGAGCCACAAATGTTTTATCAGCGAGCTCCGGTAATAATAAAGTCCTCATGATTGATTTACCTCCTTCACGATTTTTTGTCATGAGACAAAGAAATCCTGTCGGATTATGAGAAGTAAATCAACTGATAATTCGCATAGGAAAGGGTTTTGGTGTCATTAACTTTTCATAATCTATAGCTTTCCATAACCTACATTATGCGAAGCTTTGCATAATGTA
>JBGUIK010000062.1:0-9245 GCA_045112915.1 Lachnospiraceae bacterium | reverse complement strand
GTGCCTGTGGGATCAGCTCACAAGATTCCTCACTGAAGAGGAATCCCTTGGTCAGACCCCATATGCGTATGGCTATCTGATGGAGATGGTAGATTAAAGTTCGACGAGAAGAACGCTTATATATTGAGATCTGGTTCCTATCAAGTAGATAGGTGAAAAGGGAGAGCAGTATAGTTTTGCAGCCGCAGCCCTCATCATGCTGCAGATTCTTCGCATCGCCAACATCGGTGGCATGAGGGATGTCGGAGGTGCTGGCCACAATCTGTGTCCTAATTATCAATCTCGGAACGAGTCTTTTCCTGACTGAATTGCTCGGGTTTGGAGTTTTGGGAATCTGGATGTCCTCGTTATTTACACAGATTGTCTGGTGCCTGATGAGTTCTATCAAATTGAATACCTGTATCGAGACGAGAATATCTTTCTGATCAGGTCATGTCACTTATTTCATGGCAAGGAGTTATGTTTTATGCAGAATCGTATTATTAACAGAAAGTGCCTGTGGTTCTGTTTATTGTCAGTATTTGTATCCATACTATTATGCAGCTGCCAGAGTAACAACAGTGCGGCTGTCGATTCCTCATCAGAATATCTGGAAATTCCTGAAGAATACACTTTTATCAAAAGAGCTGATCCCGTTTCAGACGATGACAGCAGTTATACTTACAAAGAATTTGACAGCCGGTTGATAGAAGCGCTTAACAACAAAACTGAAAAGATTTGTATTACAAACCATATGCCTCCATCATGGGATTATCTGGAGTCGCTGGAGTATGGGGCATTCTGGGTGGACGGCATTTCAATTGCTACACAATTCGGGAAATTAAAAGGAGACACTGAGAAGGAAGTATACTATTTATGTGAGTTTTCTTATTACGAAGATTCAATTGATGAAATTGCTCAGATGAAGAAGGAAATTGATGCTGAGACCGATCGTATTCTTTCGGAAGTGCCTGATAGTCAAGATGATTGGGTCATTATCAAGAGTGTACATGACAGCCTTTGCAGGCTGATTCAATATGATCATTCTCTGGAACTACCACATACCCATGACCTTTATGGTGCGTTGGTAAATCATCAGGCTGTATGTAGCGGATATGCATCTGCTTTGCGACATGTCCTGACTAAACTCGGTATATATACACCGATATCTGTCTCTGAAACACATGCATGGAATCATTGCTCGGTAATGTCTTATGACCAATATATTGATGTTACATGGGATGATTATGACATAAGCGATGCAAATGGCGATCCCTATATTATGTATGATTACTTATTCATTAAGCGTGAAGAGATAACTGCGATTGAAGGGCATGATATTTTCTCCGGCGATCCCTATATCACTTACGTAGATGAAGAAATTCCCTATAACTATTACGCACATGAAGGATATCTTCTGGATGCATATGATAAAGATAGTATAGTTCAGATATTCTTGAGCCAGTTTGAAGCGGGAAGCAATTGCCTGAGAATACGTTTTTCCAACAAAGATGCTTATGAGCAGGCAAAGAACTGGATCAGTGACGATCCTTCCGAACTATATGACATCTTATCTTCAATCGGCTATCACGGGGGTTTTTATCGTTGGAATAATGATGATCTTAATACGTATACGATAGGGCTGTATCCCCCGGAATGAGCCTCTGGCAGACATAGACCAGCAACAGGATGTACAGGCAGGCGACCGGGAAAGTGTGAAGAAGCAAAATGCATGCCTTTCTTTGCTGCTTTCGAAGCGACCCAGGAAAAAGCGAACCATAGCACAATCGCCACGATTCCAAACACCAGTCTGCCCATGGTCGGAACAGTCAGATTCTCGCCGACCAATGACGGTCCCTGAATCAACACATCGACTTTTTTAAGCATGCGAAAAGGAAAGATACACAGTATCAGAATTCCGAATTCCGCAAGCAGTGCAGTCCTTCCGTCATTCAGGCGGCCACCAAGCAGAGTGGCCGCTCTTTTTTTTTAATCCAGCTCCCCCTCCGGTGTTATTACTTCGATTCCGGAGGCCATAAGCTCCGCGGCGGTCTGAGTGTCAATATTTTGATCTGTGATGACAGTTTTTACCTGATCCTTCAGATTAAGAGGCACGGTGCCATGCCCTGAAAACTTTTCAGACTCTGTCAGAATAACGACCTGATCCGACTGTCTTGCCATGTCCCGGACTGCCTGCGCGCGCATCTGGTCCTGATTGGTAAAGCCTGCTCTCTGCGACCAGCCGTCCACGCCGATAAAGAATCGATTGACCCAGAAATTTTCGGCGCACTGGCGCACCATGGGTCCTACCATGACCTGGGAATCCTGCTGGTATATTCCGCCGAGAAGAATGATCTGGAAATCCGAAGACTGCCTGATGTAATCGGCTATGAAGGCACTGTTCGTGATAATGGTCAGACCGTGGCGGAGTTCAGTCAGCGCTGCGGCAAGAAGCGCGCAGCAGCTGCCGCTCTCGATCATGATAGTGTCGCCGTCTTTTACAAGTTCCGCCGCGCGCAGCGCTATCCTGCGTTTCTCCTCGTAGTGGTAGGCCAGACGTCCCTTAATGTCATCTGTGCTGGACAGAACAGCAAAGCCGTGTTCTCTTGTGATCAGACCCAGTGACTCCATGGTATCCAGATCTTTGCGAACTGTGACCTGTGAGACGCCGAGAAGTGCCGAAAGCTCCGTGACTTCCAGTTTCTTTTCTTTGACAAGAAGCTCCAGAATTCTGTTTGTGCGGTCTTCCTTTCTTCGCATTTGCCTGCCCCCTTGGAAAGTTATACAATGTAATTGTAATTATATCATAACATTTGTTTTTTAACCTGATTTTCTTGCGTTCATAAGTAATCGGGGACTGAACCGGAGGAGATATGTATGAACGAATTCTGGTCAGATCATGTCCAAGGGATCATGACATTATATCTCAGCAGAAAACTTCGATTTGATGATCAGTTTTTTGAGCAGTACAGGCGGCTCTTTGCATTGGATGAAAATGCAGATCTGCAAGTGCTGGAGATCGGCTGCGGGCCCGGAGCACTTGCCGAATCATTGCGCGGATGGTTTCCGAACGCAGAGATTACGGCGATAGATCGGGACAGCCGATTTATCTCATTTGCAAAAGCAAACATTCCCGGAGTTGATTTCAGGGAGGGAGATGCCACAGACCTTCCGTTCGAAGACCAATCTTTTGATGTCACAATTTCTAATACGGTTCAGGAACATATCGAACCAACCGTATTTTGGAGAGAACAGCTCCGTGTACTGAAGCCGGGGGGCATATGCCTTTGCCTGTCTGCAAGAAAAGGGCTCGGCTGCATCGCACCCTGTCTGGAAACAACTACAGAAGAAATTAATTTCTGGGAAAGGATTTCCTCATCTGACGATACGTTTGAAAAGTATGGTGTCGGCAAATACCGGTTATCGGAAGCGGAGCTTCCCGCTTCCATGGAGAAAAACGGTTTTTTTGATGTGACGACCGGATATGTCATAACAGATCTCACACCGGATGACCCTAAATATTCCGCGCAGATGGCGGAAACAATGATTGAAGCGATGCGTCAGAATGATCTGGAGGCTATTCAGTCTGCGCATTCAGCCGATGCAGAAAAGGTCATTGCGGCTGTTAACGCTAAATATAATGAGAGAATCAGTTTGTATCGCAAGGGAATCAAGCAGTGGGACACAACTGTCTCTGTGACAATGATAGTCCGGGGAAGAAAACAATAGATGTATCGGTTATGGGGGAAATGATCATACCGGATAAATTTTGAGCTGCTGCCTGTGAGAGTAGCCGCTTTTTGTTAAATATAGTATAATAGAGATATGTAAGGGCATATGCAAATGCAGCATAGCCGACAGATCGTGATTACAGGTACTATATGACAGCGACAACATGGAAAGGGGAAAAACAATGATACCCGAAAGATTTCAGGATTACTTTTTTAATGACCGGGACTATCTGCCTGAAACTTATGAGGTGGAAGACAAAGAGCGGGAGAAGCTGATCAGGCAGCTGGCGGCGCTCATTACTGATGATCTTGGCATGGCGGGAAAGCCAAAGAAAATCAGCAATGATGAGCCCGACTTCTGGCTGCTTGACAAGCTGCTCACGACAGAAGAAGTCAAATTTATGCTCAATTTCAAAAAGAAGAGGACGGTCAAGCTTAACGCGGCTGAGCTGGCCAAAAGGAACAAGATGTCCGTCGAAGAGGCGACAGAGATGGCCGAGGGCATCTGCCGGAAGGCTCTCCTTGAATATGACCGCGAGAACCCGGAACACGAGAAGCGCTACTTTATCCCCAAGTGGGTCGTAGGCTCCGGCGAGTACATGCTGATGACAGGAAAGCTCATGGAGGAGCACCCTGAGATTGCAACCTTCTTCCACTATGCCTCCATGGTGCCGGTCGGCAAGGTCGCTCACATGGTACCGGAGGGCGGCGGCGGACTCGGCATGCATGTCATCCCGGTCGAGAAGGCTATCGACGCGAAGAGTGAAGCTGTTTCCTATGAGAAACTCTCATACTGGCTCGACAAATATGACAAGTACGCTCTGGATGTATGTTCCTGCAGAAGGCAGCAGAGAATCAGAGGCGAGGGCGCCGGAGACATTGAAGACTACTGGTGCATAGCGGTAGGAGATATGGCGGAGTATCTTGTGGAGACGGGAAAAGACGCGAGATACGCTACCTATGATGAGGTCATGGAAGTTCTTAAGAGGGCGGAGAAGGCCGGATATGTACATCAGATCACCAACCTCGACGGCGAGGGAAAAATCGTAGGAATCTGCAACTGCTCGGCGACGACCTGCAATGCCATCAAGACCTCGCAGCTTTTCAATACGCCGAATATGTCGGCATCCGCCTACAGAGCTCACGTTGATCACAACAAGTGCGTTGCTTGCGGCAAATGCGTGGAAGTATGTCCGGTCGGCGCCGCGAAGCTCGGTCAGAAGCTGTGTAAGAAGAACGGTGAGGCGGTAGAGTACCCGGTCTCCGAACTTCCCGATGAAGTTGCCTGGGGACCGAAGAAGTGGAACAAGAATTACAGAGAAGATGCCAAGATCAATTGCTATGATACAGGCACATCGCCGTGTAAGGCGGCATGTCCGGCTAATCTCTCTGTGCAGGGCTACATCAATATGGCGGATCAGGGCAGATACAGAGAAGCTCTCGAACTGATCAAGCAGGACAACCCGCTGCCGGCAGTGTGCGGCGCGATCTGCAACAGAAGATGCGAGGACAGATGCACCCGCGGCACGATCGACCAGCCGGTAGCCATCGATGAGATCAAGAAGTTCATTGCAGCTCAGGAACTCAAGGCAGAGGGAAGGTTTGTGCCTGAATGCGGCAAAGAGTTTGGCGGATTCTGGGGTGATGAGTACAAGATGGCCATCATCGGAGCCGGTCCGGGCGGACTTGCGGCAGCCTACTATCTGCGTCAGCGCGGATATCCGGTGACTGTATTTGAAAAACAGCAGGCCCTCGGCGGAATGCTGAGATACGGCGTGCCTTCATTCAGACTTGAGAAGGACGTGGTAGACGCTGAAATTGACGTGATGAAGGAGATGGGCGTAGAGTTCAGGACCGGAGTGGAAGTCGGCAAGGACGTCACTATTCAGGAACTGCGCGATCAAGGCTACGCGGCATTCTACATCGCAGTCGGACTTCAGTCCGGCGGTACTCTTGATGTGGAAGGTGCAAATGCAGAAGGCGTCATGAGCGGCATCGACTTCATGCGGATCATTAATGAGGATGAAGTCGCCCTGATGCAGGGCAGGCTGCCTGAGGCAGGCAAACTCTCCGGCAATGTTGTGATAATCGGCGGCGGTAACGTCGCTGCTGACGTAGCCCGCACCGCTGTAAGATCCGGGGCTGATAAAGTTATCATGTGCGCTCTTGAAGGCTACGACGAGCTTCCTATGGGAGAAGAGGACAGAACGGAGTGCGAAGAGGAAGGCATCGTTGTGAACGGCGGCTGGGGTCCGGTCGAAATTTATGATAAGGACGGAAAGGTAAGCGGAATCAAGTTCAGGAAGTGCGTGAGCGTCAAGAACGAAGAGGGCAGGTTCGATCCTAAGTATGACGACAGCGTTACCACAGAACTCGAGTGCTCTACAGTACTGTACTGCACGGGTCAGAAACCGGACATTGAGAAGCTGCTTTGCGGAACGAAGGTAAAGATTAATCCGAGAGGTCTCATTGTGGCCGACCCTGTTACACTTCAGACCGCAGAGGAAGACATTTTTGCGGGCGGCGACATCGTGACCGGACAGAAGTTCGCGATCGATGCCATAGGTGTAGGTCGAGCAATCGCAGACTCGCTCCACAGATACGTACATAAAGATCAGGGTCCGAACAGACTGACCGTAGGCAGAGACCTGAGAGAGATCATAGAACTTGACAGGGACGATATCCTGATCGAGCGCTACGACAACATGCCGAGGCAGAAGCCGGGCAGGAGGGCCGAAGATCCGACCGGAACATGGCGTGATCTGAGAGAGCCGCTTACAGAAGTGCAGATCAGGGCAGAGGCCAACAGATGTCTCAAGTGCGGCGCTACTACAGTAGATGTCAACAGATGCATCGGCTGCGGCTTATGCACGACAAGATGCGAGTTTGATGCCATCAAGCTTGAGAGGGATCATCCGAAGGCGACAAGGATGTTCTCCGCGGAGAACGGCAAGCTCAAGGCAATTCTGCCATATGCGCTGCCGAGAGAAATCAAGATCAGGGCAAAGAACAGCAAAGTGCTTGGCAGATTGACAAAAGGCTGAAGGCGCAGAACGGAATTTTCGGCATTTGATGAAATGTGAGTGGGCTTATAGGGAAGAATCTGACGATTGTTAAAAGAGGCTGTCACATAAGACGGTTCACCATTATATATGGCAGACATTTGCAAATAATGTCTGCCATATATAATGGTGGCGTGCCTTAATGCGACAGCCTCATTACTATTTGAAATTGTATTTTGGAGACAGTGATTCCTGATCTTCTTAAAGCTATCACTATATCCTTATCTTATCCTGTAAAGGAATGTTACAATCTGACCGCGTGTGCAATCCTTATTGATGCCGAATGTGCCGTCACTGAATCCATTTGTGACCTTATTCTGTGCTCCCCACAGAATTGCCTTGTAAAAGACATGGTTCTTCGGCACATCGCGGAACGGAGATCTCGATGCCGGTTTCGGCGCCGGCTGTCCCTTGAACCTCCATATGAAGGTCATGATCTGACCGCGCGTGCAAGTCCTGTAAATACCAAATGTACCATCACTGAATCCCTTTGTGATTCCTCTCTGGGCAGCCCAGAGAATTGCCCTGTAATGCGGGTGTGACTTCGACACATCACTGAACGGACTTCTGAGAGCGTCTACCGGAGTTGGGCTGCCGGCCATTTTCCAAAGGAACATAACTGCTTCACTGCGGGTACATTCTCTGTTTATGCCGAACGTGCCGTCACTGTAGCCTTTGGTGATACCTGCTTTGGCTGCCCAGTAAATTGCTTTATAAAACGGATGATTAGAATCCTGGACATCTGAAAATCTGATTGGTGCATCCGTCGGTGTCGGTGTCGGCTTCGGTGTCATCGTTGGCTTGGGCTTCGGGGTACTCGTTGGCTTAGGTGTTACTGTTGGCTTTGGCTTCGGAGTGCTCGTCGGTTTAGGTGTCGGTGTATATGTCGGTTTAGGTGTTGGTGTATATGTTGGTCTAGGCGTCGGCGTATATGTCGGTTTAGGCGTCGGCGTATTTGTCGGTGTCGGTGGAATATCTTCGGGTGTCGGTCTGTCAAGTCTCCCATACCAGATGTCTCGGTCAACATTACCCGTTATTCCATTGACTCTTCCCGTACTGGTATACTGCCAGGCTTCATATCTTCCGGAATAATTGCAGGCAGAATTATATTCTGCGACCCAGTGAAAATATGCTGGCTGCGCTGCAAATGTTCCGAAATATGTGTTCCAGTGTGATCTGCTTGTATAAAGACCGCTCTTATAGCCTGCATTTTTTATTTGGCTGCAGAATCGTGTCGCGAGAGTGCTTAGCACGGATCCGCCTAAAGCAAATTGGATATTTTCCTCAATATCGATATACACCGGCAAGGTTGGCTTATGGCCTTGTAGCAGTCTGAGAGTATGCTGGACCTCTCCATCGATCTCTGACGTATTCTCTGCATATGAATAGAGGTATACGCCGTAGGGTATTCCTAAAGACTCACAGCTGGATGCATTATACTCCCATTGTGAGTCATCCTGGCTGGTAATATTACCACCATAGCCGCACCGGATAATGGCAAAAGAGATACCGGCATTTTTTACCTGCTGCCAGTCAATATATCCCTGATGCCGTGAAACGTCTATTCCCTGATATGTAGTACCGTTTCCGATCAGATAATCAAAAGTGTCTGCATCCAAAGAAGCGGAAGTATCATCATCTCCCTGACTGTCGTACAGGATGTCTTCACCCGTCTCCTGACCGGATACTGAATGGGCTTCGTTATCTATGACCTCAAGCACATCAGAAACAGCCTCGCCGTTCAGGTATCTCCAGCTGTTCTCGACACCATCCTCTTCCGGGTTAATGCTCTCGCCCTGCCTGACCGAATCGGCTGCGGTATACATATTTTCAATTTCGGCAGCTATCATTTGAACATAACGCATGCTTTCGGACAATAGTGCCTGGTCTTCCTGAGGTAAGGCTTCATATATCTCTGTCACGTTCAGGATATCGTTCTGTAGTTTCTCCAGTGATGAGATGTCCTCTGCATTGATCTCCGTATACGCTGTCACAATATCCTGGATTGTGGACGCAGCCGTCTTGGCATTGACAGGCGGATTTTCTTCTTGAAAGGCAGAGACAGGGATTGCGCCTGCAAAAAGAATTGAGAGTAGAACCAGTATGCTAAGAATACTTATTGCTTTTTTCCATGTTTTTCTCATACGCAAATACCCCTCCATGTTTTTGAATCAGAGATTAAACAGTTCAGGTCATATAAATCCCATATATATTATAACATGAGTACCGTCCGGATTCATCAGAGACGTGCTATTCAGGATTGTCCTAATAGCATTTTCTTTGATTCTGTCTGTTTTGCTGAAATAATATATTGTTCGGATTTTGGCACATTTATTCTGTAAATGATTATTTTTTTACATGGATTGTATTAAATTACAAACAATAGTATGATATGGTCGCCAAAAGTATTGGTGATGACACCAATAACAAGCAACTATTAATTCTGCCCTTTGACAACTGAATACAGTTCATG
>JBGUIK010000061.1:0-45026 GCA_045112915.1 Lachnospiraceae bacterium | reverse complement strand
AAAAGCGCTGGTCACTACCCTGCGAGCCAAAAAAGCTAAAGCTTTTTGGTCTCTCGGTCGGACCAGCAATGCTTTTCTCACGAAGATGGATGCTTTGCGCCGTTAATGAACTATAATAACAGCCTGTCTGAACTGTTACGCGTTTCTTACGTGATCAGAGATCGCGATGTACGATTTTCCGTTTACAAGAAGGAGCCTCTACGATATAATAAAGATAACTTCCTGGGGTGTTCGATCCCCCTATTTTTCCTGAACCTACATTTGAATTAAAGGGATTCCAATATCGTCGGTCTCAATGTCAGGCCTCAAGCAACTACCGGAGGAAGACAGCGGGCAGAGTGAGGTTACCCACCTGGCTGTGGCTAGGCGTCAGCTTTATAGGAACGGCATCCCGGGACCTTTAATAGGCTTCGGCCTGACAGTAAATGCCTTGGCAAGTTGATACCATGGCTGTCATTTATTGAACAGGGAGTGTGCTATGTCAATTACGAGTAAAGCTTTTGGAGTAACAGTAAAAGGCGAGAACGTAACTGCATATACAATAACCAATAAGCAGGGAGCGTATATTACGCTCCTTGATTTTGGCGCAATTTTGCAGGCAGTTTGTGTTCCGGACAGGAATGGTGTATTGACTGACGTTATGTTGGGACTCGATACGGTCGAAAAATACGAAGGCGACGGCAACGCTTTCGGAGCTACGATAGGACGCGTTGCCAACCGCATCGCAGGCGGGACTTTTGAGCTGAACGGAGTACGCTATCAGCTGAATAAAAATGAGAATGGTATCACAAGCCTTCACAGCGGACCGAACGGCTATCACAAGCGTGTCTGGCAGGCAGCATGCGCGGGTGAGAATAAAGTCGTATTTTCTATCTGCAGTCCTGACGGAGATCAGGGATATCCCGGAAAGTTCGAGATTTCTGTCTCTTACACATTCACGGATGACAATGAGATCATAATTGACTATGACGGAGTCTCGGATGCGGACACGCCTGTCAATATGACCAACCACAGCTACTGGAATCTCAACGGCCATATGAACGGTTTCGTCTATGACCATGAACTGCAGATCCATGCTGATTCCTTCTTCCCGGTTGATTCCAACAGCATACAGGTCGGCTACACATCTTACGTTGAGGGCACAGTGTTCGATTTCCGACTGGCAAAAGCGATCGGCGAGGATATCGATGCCAATGTCCTGCAGCTGCGCCAGACCGGCGGCTTCGACCATCTCTGGCTGCTGAACGGGGAGGGATACCGCGAGGCAGCGTACGCTAAGGGCAACATCTCCGGTATCACCCTGAAAGTCTTCACCGACCAGTACGGGATCCAGTTTTATGCCGGCAATTTCATCGCCGGGCCGGCTGGAAAGGACGGAGCTTGTTATGAGCCGAGGAGCGGCTTTGCTCTCGAGACGCAGATGTGCTCAGAAGCTGTTAATCAGGACGCTTTCCCGTCGATCATTCTGAAGGCCGGCGAGAAATATCACACCAGAACGGCGTTCGTGCTGGGTGTCTGATTTCGCGTATCGGGGACGGTTCTTTTCGCGTTATATAAGGAGTGAGGCCGGGACGGTTCTTTTCGCGTCATATAAGGTGTGAGGCTGGGGCGGTTCTTTTCGCGTCATATAAGGTGTGAGGCTGGGGCGATTCTTTTGCGTCATATAAGGTGTGAGGCGGGGGCGGTTCTTTTCACGTGATCATAATTTGAATAAATAAGACAGGCTGTTCTTGCGGTTGGCTGCCGGCAGCAAAGCATCCATCTTCGTGAGAAAAACATTGTCGGTCCGACTGAGAGATCAAAAATGTGTGAGCATTTTTAAGCTCGCAGGGCAGGACCGACGTTTTTCGATGAAGATGATGTTTGCGCCGGTTATTAAAATGCAGCTACAGCCTGTCTGATTTTTCAGATAGATCATGAGAAAAGAACCGTCTCTTTTACGTGCGATATACCGCGCGAAAAGAACCGTCCCTTCTTCGTGACTTGACAACCGCGATATTTGACAGTAGAATAAACATTTGTATGTGGCGGAGTATAGCCACATCCCTTTGAGGTATTCTGCCGGACTTACTCCGGCGTGAAAGAGGAGAATATTATGAGTGATATCGAACTGAAGGTAAAAGAGATTCAGGACTCCGCGATCGAAGCATTAAAGAACGCGGATGGACTTGAAAAATTGAACGAGATCCGTGTCTCTTTCCTTGGAAAGAAAGGTTCCCTGACACAGGTCTTAAAGTCGATGAAGTCTGTTGCCCCGGAAGACCGTCCGAAAGTAGGCAAATGGGTCAACGACGCCCGCTTCGCCATCGAAGAAAAGATGGAGGAGACGAAGAAGAAACTCGATGCCGAGAAAATGGAACGTCAGCTCGCGTCTGAGGAAATCGACGTGACTCTTCCGGCAAAGATGAAGTTCATCGGCCACCGCCATCCGAACACGATCGCCCTCGAAGAAGTCGAACGCATTTTTGTCGGCATGGGTTATGAAGTAATTGAGGGTCCGGAAATCGAGTACGATGATTACAACTTCACCAAGCTCAACATTCCGGCAAATCACCCCGCCAAAGACGAGCAGGACACCTTCTACATTACAAAGGATATCCTCCTTCGTACACAGACCTCACCGGTCCAGGCCCGTGTCATGGAACAGGGCAAACTTCCGATCAGAATGATCTCGCCGGGTCGTGTATTCCGCTCAGATGAAGTGGACGCCACACACTCCCCGTCCTTCCACCAAATCGAAGGTCTTGTCGTAGACAAGAACATTACATTTGCGGACCTCAAGGGAACACTTGATGTATTCGCCAAAGAGCTGTTCGGACCGGAGACAAAGACAAAGTTCCGTCCGCATCATTTCCCGTTTACGGAGCCGTCGGCCGAAGTCGACGTGAGCTGCTTCAAATGCGGCGGCAAAGGCTGCCGTTTCTGCAAAGGCTCCGGCTGGATCGAAATCCTCGGATGCGGCATGGTCCATCCGCATGTTCTTGAGATGTGCGGTATCGACCCGGATGTCTACACAGGATTTGCTTTCGGCGTAGGTCTCGAGAGAATCGCTCTTCTGAAATATGAAATCGATGATATGAGACTTCTCTATGAGAACGACGTCAGATTCCTGAAGCAGTTCTGATAATTTACTGAGACTTCCCTCACCAACAATAATGAGAGTCTTATCAAAAATTCGACTCAATTCAAATCGACAAGCGGGAAGTCTTTGATAGAGTCTATAAAGAATCGAGGATAAATATGAATACATCACTTTCATGGATCAAAAGATATGTTCCGGATCTCAATGTGACAGCCAAAGAGTACGCGGACGCGATGACTCTGTCCGGAACAAAAGTAGAAAATTATGAGGAGCTCGACAGAGACCTTGACAAGATCGTCGTCGGCGAGATCCTCACCTGCGAGGATCATCCGAATTCAGATCATCTTCATGTATGCACAGTCAATGTCGGCGCGGATGAACCGCTCCAGATCGTCTGCGGCGCACCGAACGTTGCCGCCGGTCAGAAGGTACCTGTTGTTTTAGTCGGCGGACGCGTTGCCGGCGGCCATGACGGCAGCAAGACCCCCGGCGGTATAGAGATCAAGGCCGGCAAACTCCGCGGAGTGGAGTCCTACGGCATGATCTGCTCGATCGAAGAGCTGGGCTCCACACACGAAATGTATCCGGAATCTCCGGAATACGGCATTTATGTCTTCCCGGAGGAGACTGAAGTCGGTGCTGACGCGATCGATCTTCTCGGCCTGCATGACGCAGTTATAGAGTATGAGATCACCTCAAACCGCGTTGACTGCTACAGCGTCATCGGCATCGCCCGCGAAGCTGCGGGCACCTTCGGACTGAAGTTCCACATGCCCGAAATCAAAGAGACAGGCAACGACGAGAAGGCGTCTGATTACATTGATGTAGAAGTCATCGACAAAGATCTGTGCCCTCGTTTCACCGCAAGAGTCGTCAAGAATGTCAAGATCGGTCCGTCACCGAAGTGGATGCAGAGATGCCTCGCTTCTAACGGGATCCGTCCGATCAACAACGTCGTCGATATCACGAACTATATAATGGAAGAGTACGGCCAGCCGATGCATTCCTATGACTACGACATGATCGCGGGTCACAAGATCATTGTCAAGCGTGCAAATGACGGCGACGTCTTCACAACTCTCGACGGCCAGGACAGACATCTCGACCATGACGTCATCATGATCAACGACGCCGAAAAGCCTGTAGGCATCGGCGGTATCATGGGCGGCGAGAACTCCATGATCACAGACGACGTTAAAACAGTTCTCTTCGAGGCAGCGAATTTCAACGGGACCAACATTCGTCTCTCTTCCAAGAGGATCGGTCTCCAGACAGACGCCTCCCAGAAATTCGACAAAGGCCTTGACTCGAATACAACGATTCTTGCTGTAAACCGCGCATGCGAGCTCATGGAGGAGTTCGGGGCAGGAGAGGTCGTCGGCGGTTACGTCGACGTCTATGATGAAGTGAAAAAACCGGGCGAAGTCGTATTCGAGCCGGAGAAGATCAATGCGCTTCTGGGAACATCATTCGCACCGGAAGAAATGATCAGATATTTTGAAGCAGTCGATCTTAAGTATGATGCTGAGAAAAACGTCGTCGTCGTCCCGACATGGAGACAGGACATTCTCCGCACATGCGATCTGGCTGAGGAAGTAGCAAGATTCTCCGGTTATGATAAGATCCCGACAACTCTCCCGCAGGGCGCTGCAACTGCAGGCAAGCTTCAGTTCGACCAGAGAGTTCTTCAGCTGGCCCGCGACGTAGCAGAGGACTGCGGCTTCAATCAGGCATATTGCTATTCCTTCGAGTCCCCGAAGGTATTCGACAAACTTCGCCTTGACACAGACGATGTTCTGCGCAAAGCTATTGAGATCGCAAATCCGCTCGGCGAGGACTTCTCTGTCATGAGAACGACATCCCTGAACGGCATTCTGACTTCTCTCGCAACCAATTATAACCGCAGAAACAAGTCCGTAAGACTGTATGAGCAGGGCAATATCTACCTCCCGAAGGCACTTCCGCTTACGGAGCTGCCGGACGAGCGGATGCAGTTCACATTTGCAATGTACGGCGAAGGCGACTTCTTCGATCTCAAGGGCGTGGTCGAACTGCTTCTTGACAAGATGGGCATGGACAAAAAGGCCGCCTACAAGACTGACGTCAAGAAGAATTACATGCATCCCGGCCGTCAGGCTCAGATCTTCTACGACGGCGTCCGTATCGGTGAGATCGGCGAGGTCCATCCGCTTGTTGCCAAGACATACGGCATCGGCGACAGAGCTTATGTTGCGGTAATCGATATGCCGGCAGTTTATCCGTTCGCTTCTTTCGACAGAAAGTTCACCGGCATCGCGAAGTATCCGGCTGTTTCCAGAGATATTTCCATGATCGTTCCTCACAGAGTGACAGCTGCGGAGATCGAGGCAATTCTTGAACAGCGAGGCGGAAAACTTCTCGAGAGCTATCACCTGTTCGACATTTATGAAGGCCCGGGCATCCTTCCGGGATTCAAGTCTGTCGCCTACAGCCTGACCTTCCGTCACAAGGATAAGACCATGGAGGAAGCTGAAATAGTCTCCGCAATGAATAAGATCCTGAACGGTCTTGATAAAATTGGGGCTAAACTTAGACAGTAAACATGAAAACATCTGACTTTTATTATGATCTGCCGGAGGAACTGATTGCTCAGGATCCTCTGGCAGATCGTTCATCATCAAGACTTATGCATCTTGACCCGGTGACCGGCAAGGTTACCCACGATACGTTCAAGAATGTAATCAATTATCTTATGCCGGGCGATACCCTTGTCATCAACGACACGAAGGTCATCCCCGCCCGTCTCTACGGCGTGAGAGAAGGTACTCTCGGAAAAGTCGAGATACTTCTCCTTGTCAGAAAGTCAGCCGACACCTGGGAATGCCTTGTAAAGCCAGGGAAGAAGTGTAAGGTCGGTACGAGAATCCTGTTCGGCAGTCCGGACGGGACAGCGGATAATTGTCCGCTGATCGGCGAGATCACTGACATTGTTGAAGAGGGCAACCGACTGATCAGGTTCCTCTTCGACGGTATTTTCGAGGAAGTTCTGGATTCCCTCGGAGAGATGCCGCTCCCGCCTTATATTCATCATAAGCTTAAGGACCGCAGCCGCTACAACACAGTTTACGCCGAGCATGACGGCTCGGCGGCAGCTCCGACTGCCGGCCTGCATTTTACCAAAGAGCTTTTGACGGACATCGAAAATAAAGGAATCAATATCGCGCATGTGACCCTGCATGTTGGACTCGGAACGTTCAGACCTGTCAAAGTCGATGATGTGAATAATCATCATATGCACTCAGAATTCTTTATTGTCCCGGAGGAGACAGCCAAAATCGTCAACAAGACGAAGGAATCCGGTCACAGAGTGATCTGCGTAGGGACGACCAGCTGCAGGACAATAGAATCCGCGGCCGAAAAATCCGCCGACGGTTCCTGGCACCTAGCACCGAAGAGCGGTTGGACACAGATCTTTATCTACCCGGGGTATGAGTTCAAAATCATGCAGGGACTTATCACGAATTTCCATCTGCCGGAGTCGACACTGGTCATGCTGGTATCCGCATTTGCCGGCAGAGAGCATGTTCTGGCCGCATACGAGGAGGCAGTCCGGGAAAAATACCGTTTCTTCAGTTTTGGGGACGCTATGATATTGATCTGATTCCGTAAATACCGGATTTTCAAGAGGAAAAATCTATGACATTTAATACGATTGGATTCGTGGGGCTCGGCCTCATCGGCGGTTCTGTCGCAAAATCCATAAAGAGAGTCCATCCGGAGATAACAATTGTCGGCTATAACAGAAATCAGGAAGTTCTTAAAAGTGCGGTACGCGATGGCGTCGTAGACATTAAAAGCGATGACTCTCTCGAGGCTTTTCGCGAGTGTGACCTTATTTTTCTATGTGTCCCGGTCGTCACCGCACTGGACTTTATGGACAGATTGCGCCATATAAAAAAAGAGGGAGCAATTCTCACGGATGTCGGTTCAGTCAAGACAGGTATCCACAAGTATGTGGAAGAAGAAGGCCTGACCGACTGCTTTATCGGAGGGCATCCCATGGCCGGATCCGAGAAAACAGGTTATGCCAATTCGTCCGACAGACTTATTGAAAATGCCTGGTATATCCTGACCCCGGCGGGAGACGTTGATGTTCATACAATCAGCGAATTATCCACGCTGATCTCTTCGACGGGCGCACTGCCGCTTGTCATGACGTATGAGGAACATGATCATGTGACTGCTGCGATCAGCCATTTGCCCCACGTTATTTCCGCGTCCCTCGTAAATCTTGTCCATGATCAGGACGGCCCCGAGCATTACATGAAGCTCATTGCCGCAGGCGGATTCAGGGACATCACGAGGATTTCATCATCGTCACCGCAGATGTGGCAGGAAATCTGTCTGGACAATCCTGACAATATCTGTTCTATGATGGATGCCTATATCTCAAAGCTGATCGATTACAGGCTCGCTATCAGGAATGAGAATGCCGAGGAGCTTCTGAATATCTTTACCCAGTGCAAGGACTACAGGGACAGCTTCGACACAGAACCCAAAGGTTCGCTCCCGGGAGAGCACAGGATCTATGTGGATATCGCGGACGAGCCCGGTGCCATTGCCCAGATCGCGACGATGCTGGCTATGCACAATATCTCTATCAAGAATATCGGCATCGTTCACAACCGGGAATTCGAGCAGGGAGTCCTCCGTATCGTCTTTTATGAGAAGGATGCCAAGGAAAGCGGCGTCCGCGTACTGGAAGACCGCAACTACTATGTCTATAAGGAGTAGACGCCTATGATCATTGAGCATGCCATCGCGCTTCGCGGAACCATAAAAGTGCCCGGCGACAAATCTATATCCCACAGGAGCGTTATGCTCGGCTCAATTGCCGAAGGCACGACGTATGTGCGCGGTTTCCTGAACAGCGCTGACTGTCAGGCGACGATCGCCTGTTTTCGGAAGATGGGCATTCAGATTGAAGAGATGCGGGATAATAACGGTGAGCGCGTGGTCGCGATATACGGAAAAGGTCTTCGCGGTCTCAGGAAAAGTCCCGATATGCTTGACGCCATGAACAGCGGAACGACGACCCGGCTCATTGCAGGAATACTCGCAGGGCAGCCGTTCGATTCTTTCATCACGGGCGATGCCTCTCTCCGAAAACGTCCGATGAAGAGAATCATCGATCCGCTATCTCAGATGGGCTGTCATATTGTTTCCGCAAATGATGACAACTGCCTCCCGATAAAAATTTCCGGAGGCAATCTTAATGCCATAAAATATCACAGCAAGGTGGCATCCGCACAGGTCAAATCCTGTGTCCTTCTGGCTGCACTCTACGCCGAAGATCCTACTTTCTTCTACGAGCCGAGTCTTTCCAGAAATCACACGGAGCTTATGCTGGGCGCTTTCGGAGCCAATCTGAAACAGAGGAATGACATAAGGACCGGAGAGAAGGGAGTAATTCTCTATCCGGGTACCATCTTAAGAGGCCAGAATATCACTGTACCGGGCGACATTTCATCCGCGGCTTACTTTATCGCAGCGGGACTTCTTGTACCTAAATCCGAGATCAAGCTGACCGGCGTCGGCATCAACGAGACAAGAGACGGTATTCTCCGCGTTGTCAAAGCCATGGGCGGAGATGTCCGCATTCAGAATTTTCATATGGAAGGGCGTGAACCGGTCGCGGATCTTGTTGTACGCTCATCGGACCTCAAAGCCTGCAGCATAGGCGGTGATATTATCCCCACACTCATAGATGAACTGCCCGTGATTGCTGTACTGGCCGCGTGCGCAAGCGGAATCACGCGCATACGTGACGCGTCGGAACTCAGAGTCAAGGAATCCGACAGGCTGAGGCTTATTGTCGACAGTCTCCGCGCAATGGGTGTCACAGTGGAGGAGACTCCGGACGGCTGTGATATCTACGGAATGGCTTCACAAAAAGACAGGGTGCGCAGTCCCGGCAGACTCGGTCTTCTCAAGGGGGCTGAGATCGATCCTCATCTTGACCACCGGATGGCTATGGCATGCGCCGTTGCCGGACTTGTATCTGACACTCCGATGGTCATAAAAGATGCCGACTGCGTGAAAATATCCTATCCAAGATTCTATCAGGATCTCGATTCGCTGAGAGCAGTGTAATCAGCCGGTCCCAATCTTGTTATATTTACTATATTTGCCTTGAATATTTGACTCAGTTTTAGTAGAATACTGTCATAATCGGTTTTTTTGGGAGGTAAACATGAACGTTTATAAGACAGACAAAATCCGCAATGTCGCTTTACTTGGTCACGGCGGAGCAGGCAAAACAACAATCGCGGAAGCGATGGCTCACCTGACAGGCATTACCAGCCGTATGGGTAATGTCACAGACGGTAACACCATCAGCGACTATGATAAAGAAGAGATCAAGAGAAAGTTCTCTATCAGCAGCACAGTCGTTCCGGTAGAATATAATAAAGTTAAGATCAACGTCCTCGACACACCGGGTTATTTCGATTTCGTCGGTGAAGTCGAAGAAGCTGCCGGCGTCGCTGACGCAGCAGTTATCGTTATCTCCGGCAAGGACGGCGTTCAGGTCGGCACGGAGAAGGCATGGGAACTCTGCGAGAAGAATAATCTTCCGCGCTGCTTCTTCGTAACGAACATGGACAACGGAGATGTATCCTACCGCGCGCTTATTGAAAGCCTTCAGGATCTCTACGGCGCTAAGATCTCCCCGCTGGCTCTTCCGGTCCATATCGGCGGAAAGTTCGCAGGATTTGCGGATGTCGTCGCTCAGGAAGCTTTCAAGTTCGTCGGCAAGGATCAGCATCAGGCAATCGAAATGCCGGATGAGACTGCAGAGCAGGTAGAAGAGTACAGAGAAGCTCTCATGGAAAATGTCGCTGAGACATCCGAAGAATTCATGGAGAGGTACTTCGGCGGTGACGAGTTCACAGTAGATGAAATCAATGAAGCGATCGCCGTAGGTGTAGCCGACGCTTCCATCGTACCGGTATTTCTTGGTTCCACAACGAGCCTTCAGGGCATCACCAATCTCATGAACAATATCATCGCGCTCTTCCCGGATCCGTCCAAGCTTAAAGCGACCGGCAAGGCTCAGAAGACTGACAGCGATTTCGAGGCAAACTATGATGACAGCAAGGAAAAGACAGCATATGTCTGGAAGAGCATTGCTGACCCGTTCATCGGTAAGTACAGCTTCATCAAGGTCATGTCCGGTGTTCTTAAGTCTGACGATACAATGTATGATATCCAGAAGGAAAGCGAACTCCGCATCGGCAAGCTCTATGTCATGAGAGGCAACAAGGGTCAGGAAGTTCCGGAACTCCATGCCGGCGATATCGGCGCTCTTGCCAAGCTCGGCGACGTCAACACAGGCGATTCCCTTTCCTCCAAGGCAAACCCGATCCTCTTTGCTCCGACAGAGCTTTCTGTTCCGTACACATGCAAGAGATATAAAGCTGTCAAGAAGGGTGAAGAAGATAAGATCGCTACATCCCTTGCCAAGCTCAATCAGGAAGACCATACATTCAGGATCATGAACGACTCCGCAAATCATCAGTCTCTCATTTACGGTATCGGCGAGCAGCAGCTCGAAGTCGTAAAGAGCAAGCTGAAAGAGCGTTACAAAGTTGATGTTGAACTCCTTACACCGAAGGTAGCTTTCCGCGAGACGATCCGCAAGAATTCCGATGTCGACTCCAAGTACAAGAAGCAGACCGGCGGTCACGGCCAGTATGGTCACGTCAAGATGCGTTTCGAGCCGAGCGGCGACCAGTCCAAGGCTTACGAGTTCGCGATCGAAGTCGTTGGCGGTTCCGTCCCGAAGAACTACTATCCGGCAGTTGAGAAGGGTCTCGTAGAGTCCGTTAATGCCGGCCCGCTGGCAGCTTACCCGGTCGTCGGCGTCAAGGCTACTCTGTACGATGGTTCCTATCATCCGGTAGACTCCTCCGAGCAGGCATTCAAGACCGCTACCCGCCAGGCATTCAAGGATGGCTTCCTCAAGGCAGGCCCGGTCCTTCTTGAGCCGATCGTTTCCCTCAAGGTCAAAGTCCGCGACAAGTTCACCGGCGATGTCATGGGTGACCTCAACAAGCGCCGCGGCCGCGTTCTCGGCATGAACCCGGATCACAAGGGCAATACGATCATCGAAGCTGACGTTCCGGAGAAGGAAATGGACGGCTACGGCACGATCCTTCGCTCCATGACCGGTGGTCAGGGCGAGTTCGCTTATGAGTTCGCAAGATATGAGCAGGCTCCGGCCGATGTTCAGGAGAAGGAAATCAAGGATCGCGCTGATCAGCTGAACGAGTCCGATGACTGATTCAATTAATCAGAAGTTTTCGATTTCCGTATAAAAAGCTGACCATATAAGCGGGGGCTTCCCCCACTGAGATAAAAGACTGTCGCACTGAGGCGATTCCGCATACAGCAGACGTTATCTGTTAACTGCTGCTTTATGTGAGGATACCGCCCGGTGCGGCAGTCTTTTTATCTCAACCGGCGCTGACCCGAATCCCGCGCCAAGACTCGCGGGCTATACTTGAATCTCATCATACGGATCTGAGCCGAATCAGGCGCTTCATATTACGTGTCAGTATCAGTTCATAGAGATTTGCCATGAATAGGTGCTGACTATATACAGATACAATATAGGGGTGACCGTCTGCCCTTGTAGTTATAACTTACAGACTGGTAGAATAAGAATGTAATTATCTTTAAGGAGGCATGTGCTGTGACAAGAGATTTACCTGCTCAATTTGAAGAATTCAGTGAAGCGCGCAGAAATGGCTTTTTAAAAGTCAAGGCCATCAAAGAGAACGGCGGAATGGTAGCCGGAACTTTTTGTACTTTTACCCCGGTAGAGATCCTGGACGCGGCCGGAATGAAACCTGTCAGCTTATGCGGCATGAGTGATGAGACGATACCTGCGGCAGAGGCGCATCTGCCCAAAAACATGTGCCCGCTCATTAAATCAAGCTATGGTTTCGCCGTGTCGGACAAATGTCCCTACACCTACTTTGCCGATCTTATTGTCGGCGAGACAACATGCGACGGCAAGAAGAAAATGTATGAGCTCCTCGGCAAGCTCAAGGATGTCTATATCCTTCATCTGCCCCAGGGTGAAAATGAAGCTGCTCTGGACGTCTGGACTGCCGAGCTTCATCGATTTATTGATTTCCTTGAAAGTCATTTTTCCGTCACCATAAAAGAGGAGGACCTGAGACAGGCCTGCCGCGTACGCAACGCGGAGAGACAGGCTCGCAGAAGACTGCAGGAGCTTCAGAAATCCGAGCCTCCCCATGCATTCGGCTATCAGCTGTATAAGGTTCTTGACGGGGTCGGATTCCTCTTTGACCGCAATGAAGTCCTCGAAAAGCTCAGCAGCCTGTCAGATGACCTTGAGCGAAGCTACGAGGCAGGTGAAAGACCTGTGCCGAAGAATGCAAAGAGAATCCTGATAACCGGCTGTCCTGCCGGCGGTGTCCTCGAAAAGACAGTTAAGCCAATTGAAGAACACGGAGGCGTGGTCGTCTGCTATGAGAACTGCAGCGGCGTCAAGGCTGTGGCGGAAGATGTGGACGCAGACGCGCCTGATATCGTCCGTGCTATAGCAAAGCGCTATCTGTCGATCGGATGCGCTGTCATGACACCGGATCACCGCAGAAAGATGCTCCTTGAGCAGCTGATAAAAGAATACAACATAGACGGAGTAGTGGAAGTGGTCCTCCAGACCTGTACGCCGTATGCAGTGGAAGCTTTCTCTGTGCGTAAGTTCATGGAAGAGCTGGGCGTTCCGTATCTCGGCATTGAGACTGACTACTCACAGGGTGACAGCGGACAGCTGGGAACCCGCATCGAGGCATTCCTTGAGATGCTGTAAGACAGTGGTTCCGCATGCCGTAAGCATGCGCGTCATGAATATGTTCATCTGCTGTCCGGACAGGACAGATCATATCATAAACAAGGAGGATATATAATGTCTAACTACGTTGAAATGTGGAAAAACCTGGGCATGGATCTTGATACGCACGATCAGCTCTGTCAGGTACTGCCGTCCGCGTTCGGCGACGTCTACCTGTCCCAGGAAAACAGACCCGAAGGCATGGGGTTCTGGGATTTTGTCGTCTCCGAGATTCACGGCATTCGCCCCGCTGAGCTGATAGAAGCTCAGAAAAACGGTCAGAAAGTGTTCGGCACCTTCTGCGTATATGTTCCCGATGAAGTCGTTATCGCAGCCAACGGAATCGTGACAGGTCTGTGCGGCGGCTCCCAGTTCTGGGTCCCCGGCGGAGAAAAGGTACTGCCGAAATCCACATGTCCGCTGATCAAGGCTTCTGTTGGCGCCAGACTGGACAAGACATGTCCATTCTTCTGCATCGCGGATATGTATGTCGGCGAGACAACATGCGACGGAAAGAAGAAAGCCTGGGAGATCCTCGGAAAAGAAGTTCCCATGTACATTATGGACATCCCGCAGATGAAGCGTGATAAGGATATTGAGAAATGGGCTTGCGAAATTGCTGAATTTGCAAAGGTCGTAGAAGAGTTTACCGGCAATAAGATCACGGTAGAAAAACTGAATGAAGCAATAAAAATTATCAACGAAAAGCGTAAAGCCATGGCCCGTGTCTTCGCGGCAACAAAGGGCGATGCAATCCCCATCAGCGGCAAGGACCGCCTGCTCATGACTCAGATTGCTTTCTTTGATGATCCGGTCCGCTGCGCGCAGATGTGCAACAAACTGGCAGATGAGCTGGATGAGCGCATTAAGAACAACGTGTCCGTCTTCCCTGCAGGCACAAAGCGCATTCTTCTTACCGGCACACCGCTTGCCATTCCGAACTGGAAACTGCACCACATCATCGAGACAAGCGGAGCAGCTGTCGTTTGCGAGGAAATGTGTACAGGTACAAGATACTTCGAGAATCCGGTCGACGAGACACAGACGACACTGGAAGGCCAGTTCCGGGCACTTTCCGAGCGTTATATGAAGAATAACTGTGCATGCTTCACGCCGAACACTGGCCGTATCGATGATATCATCCGCCTGGCTAAAGAGTACAAGGCAGACGGCGTGATCGACGTCAATCTCAAGTTCTGCTGCCTCTATGACACAGAA
The DNA here is from genome assembly GCA_045112915.1 of Lachnospiraceae bacterium. Classification (GTDB taxonomy): domain Bacteria; phylum Bacillota; class Clostridia; order Lachnospirales; family Lachnospiraceae; genus Chordicoccus. The sequence continues at coordinate 30,822 of JBGUIK010000061.1, read as the reverse complement.
GGATATGCCGTTGAGAAAGCCCTCAAAGAAGCAGGAATACCTGTTCTCGGCATCGAGACCGATTACACAGATACAGATGCCGAACAGCTTCGCACAAGAATCGGGGCTTTCGTGGAGATGCTCGGATAAATGGACCCGGTGGAACTGAATTATTACATTCTTTTTGCCAACTATACCCAGGGGTTAGCCCTGCTGGATATGCTGAAGGAGGAGGGGCTTCATGCGCGCATAGCACCTACGCCCCGCTCCATTCAGGGGGAGCTTTCCTGCGGAATGTCCCTGCTTGTAAAGCAGGAAGATATTGATGCTGTACGGGCGTATCTTGAGCGATCCGACGCAGAATATCACAGCATCGTTGAGATGCCCTGCCAGATCCGTCCAAATAGAAATCGATTTTGCTGACTCATCCCCTCCCTGCGGCAGAACCGCGGGAGGGAATTTTAAGGGAGAACTATAATGCGACATTTTATTGGTATTGATATCGGTTCGACCAGCACAAAAACCGCTGTCCTGGATGAAAACTGCAATCCGGTGATGCTGTTCGTCATGCCGACCGGCTGGAGCAGCGTTGACACGGCAGACACAGTCCGGCTGCGCCTCGCGGAAGCAGGGTATGAGACATCTGACTGCCCGGTCGTAGCTACAGGCTATGGGAGAGTGTCCGTCCCATTTGCCAATAAGACGGTAACAGAAATCACATGCCACGCAAGGGGAGCTATTCATATCCATGGTTCGGAAGACATGACAGTAATCGATATCGGAGGTCAGGACACAAAAATCATTCAGGTGGCAAACGGAAGAGTAGTGGACTTTATGATGAACGACAAGTGCTCTGCCGGGACCGGTCGCTTCCTGGAAGTCATGGCCAATACTATGGGAGTTAGTCTTGGCACCCTGTTCGACCTCGCCTCACAGGGAAGCGGTGTATCCATCAGCTCCATGTGCACTGTCTTCGCCGAGTCGGAAGTCATAAGTCTCATAGGCCGGGGCGAGAGCCGGGAAAACATTGCGTTTGCCGTGGTCGACTCAATTGTCAAAAAAGTATCCTCACAGGCCAGCCATTTCAATCTCGGAAAAACAGTCTGTCTGACAGGCGGACTGTGCGAATGCAGCTATATAAGAAAAGCTCTGGGAGCAAGCCTCAGGCATGAGATATCAGCCGAAAAGAACGGCCGCTACGCCGGAGCTATAGGCGCTGCTCTTGCTGCAAGGAACCTGTAATTCGCCCTGATGTGAATAACGGAATTGGAGAGGAAGGCTTTGCGCCTTTTAAAAGATAAGGGCTGTCACGTTAGAGTGTCACCGCCATATATTGCAGACATCTTCAAATAACGTCTGCAATACAGCGGCGGTACTCTTAATGCGACAGCCTCTTTTATATTTCACTATTCTTTTTCTAAATGCCGCGTTTTACCGCGCTCGCCTTAATCGATGACAGCGTGTCCGTTGGCCAGGAACCTGTTGATCTTTCCGGTCGTACTCTTTACTCCCTCAAGGGACATATCATGATTCATCGTGTCGATGATACGTCCAAGATACTTATGCATATTGGCCTTTACGAAATACTCACGCTTTAAGAGTTCAGGCGGCAGATATGTCAGATTCGTGCAGATCAGCCTCGTGAACATACCGTCTTCGTAGAATTTATCAAACTTTTCGATGCCTTCTGTGAAGAGACCGAATGTGACGACAATAAATATTCGGCGCGCGCCTCTGGCTTTGATCTGCTTGCAGACATCCAGCATGGAACCGCCGGACGCGATCATATCGTCAATAATGACACAGTCCTTGCCTTCGACAGTATCGCCGAGGAATTCATGGGCTACGATAGGATTTTTTCCGTTAACTATAGTAGAATAGTCGCGGCGCTTGTAGAACATACCCATATCGGCCCCAAGGATATTTGAAAAATATACCGCCCGGTCCGTCGCGCCCTCGTCAGGGCTTATGACCATGAAATGTTCCTTGTCGAACTCCAGATCCGGGACTGCGCGAAGAAGCGCTTTCAGGAACTGGTAGGTCGGCATGAAGTTGTCAAAACTTGTCAGCGGAATCGCGTCCATGACCCTGGGATCATGGGCATCGAACGTAATGATGTTTGATACGCCGTACTGCTGAAGCTCTTTGAGAGCGAGCGCGCAGTCCAGAGACTCGCGTCCCGTGCGCCTGTGCTGGCGGCTCTCGTAGAGGAACGGAAGAATCACGCTAATTCTGTGTGCTTTTCCGCTCGCGGCAGATATCACACGCTTGAGATCCTGAAAATAATTGTCCGGGGACATATGATTCGTACGTCCGCAGACCTTATAAGTAACAGTGTAGTTGGTGACATCTCCGATAATGTAGAGATCGGATCCCCTTACGGACTCATTGAGTTTGACCTTGCCTTCACCTGTACCGTAACGGGAATACTTTGCATCCAGTATATATGACGGCTCGATATAACCCGGAATTAGCTCTGCGTCCTTGCGATCGTGGGCGAGCTGCTTTCTTGTCTTGGCAATGTAACTGTCAACCGGTTTCGCGATTTCATGACTTCCGTTCAGATAAACGATTTTCAGAGGTGCGACCGGCATTGGGGTTTTCTGGTTTTCAGTACTAGACATTTTATTCCTCCGGAAATTGATGTACATTTCACCATGAAGCGCCTTCGTTTCTATTATTTTATAACACAAATAGGCTTACATCTCAAGGGCAGATGTATAATGATATATGGGCATATTTTTCGATTTCGGCCGGCTCCGTATCGACAAGTGGGAAGCTTTAGTTATATAATTAATGATCAGCATATAGAAAAGGACGGCATACAGTATGCATAGTAAAGGGCACAAAATTAAAAGAGTCCTGCCCGGGGGCATCGCGGAAGAGATGGGTGTCGAGGCAGGTATGAGCATACTGAAAGTCAACGATGTTGTACCTGAAGATGTATTTGATTACCAATATCTGATGGAAGATGAGTATGTGACAGTCCTGATCCGAGAGACGGACGGGACCGAGACTCTTCTTGAGATCGAGAAAGACCCCGATGAAGACTTCGGCGTCGAATTCGAAAGCTCGCTCATGGATGACTACAGACATTGCAGCAACAGATGTATTTTCTGTTTCATCGATCAGATGCCGAAAGGTATGCGGGATACGCTCTATTTCAAAGATGATGACTCCCGCCTCAGCTTTCTTCAGGGCAATTACGTCACGCTGACCAACATGAAGGACAAAGATATTGACCGGATCATCCGCTACAATATGGAGCCGATCAATATTTCTATCCATACCACGAACCCGAGTCTCCGCTGCAGCATGCTCGGGAACCGCTTTGCCGGAGAGATATTTCCGAAAGTAAGACGGCTGGCTGATGCAGGCATCACCATGAACGGGCAGATCGTTCTCTGCCGCGGTATCAACGACGGCCCTGAGCTCGATCGATCGATCCGGGAACTTGCGTCCTTCAGACCTGCGATGAGAAGTGTATCCGTCGTTCCGGTCGGTCTGACAAAATTCAGAGAAGGACTGACCGAGCTTCATCCTTTCGACAGGGAATCCGCCTGCGAAGTGATCGATTTGATCGAGAAGTGGCAGAATGCATTTGCAAATGACGGAATTTCCCCGGATTTTCCTCATTTCATCCACGCATCCGACGAATGGTATATAATGGCAGGAAGAGATCTTCCGGAGCCTTCCCGCTACGACGGCTATGTACAGCTTGAAAACGGTGTCGGCATGGTCCGGCTCATGGAAACTGAGATCGACCGGGAGCTCGGCGAACTGGCAGGCCGCGATGATATCGGCGGTTTTATTGAAGAGCGGACAGTCACTGCCGTATGTGGAAAACTAGTCGAGCCTTATATGCGAATATTTGCGGATAAAGTCATGCGGGCTTTCCCGATGATCCGCATATTGGTCAAGTCAATAAGAAATGACTTTTTCGGAGACACGATCACAGTTACCGGACTGATAACAGGTCAGGACTTGATCGCCCAGCTAAAGGAAGAGCAGAACACGCATCCGCTCGGCGAGGAAATCCTCATTCCTGTCAATATGCTTCGAAGCGGTGAAAAAGTTTTTCTTGACGACCTGACCGTTTATGATGTAGAAAGAGAAATTGGAATTCCGGTCGGCATCGTATGGTCCGGCGGGGATGAATATGTTAGAAGTATGCTGGGCCTCCCGCACAAGACCGAGGGGGACAGACAGATTTACGAGAGCTGGGAAGACAGCTGAAAAGAAACGGAGTGAATACATGAGTAAACCTATAGCAGCCATTGTCGGCAGACCGAACGTTGGAAAGTCAACGCTGTTCAATGCACTGGCAGGCGAGAACATTTCTATTGTTAAGGACACACCGGGTGTCACAAGAGACAGAATATATGCGGAAGTCAACTGGTCCGGATACGACTTCACTCTGATCGATACGGGCGGAATCGAGCCCGAATCCAATGATGTACTGCTGCGTCAGATGCGCGAACAGGCGCAGATCGCGATCGATACTGCGGACGTTATCATTTTCATGGTCGACGCAAAGGACGGAATGGTCGACGCGGACTCGCGTGTCGCGGACATGCTGAGGAAGTCCCACAAGCCGGTCATTCTTGCTGTAAATAAAATTGATAACTATAAGGCCCAGCAGATGGAAGTCTACGAGTTCTATTCATTGGGACTCGGAGATCCCGTTCCGATTTCCAGCGCGAACCGTCAGGGTATCGGCGATCTGCTCGATGAAGTCACAAAATACTTCGAAATGACGGGTGCAGGCGAAAAGGAGGAGGATGAAAATCCCAAGATCGCGATCGTCGGCCGTCCGAATGTCGGAAAGTCAAGTATGATCAACAAGCTTCTCGGCGAGAGCCGCCTTATTGTTTCCGACATAGCGGGAACAACGCGGGACGCGATCGACACTAAGGTGCGATGGAACGGTAAAGAGTACACGTTTATCGACACTGCCGGACTGAGAAGAAAGAGCCGTATCAAAGAGGAGCTCGAGAGATACAGTATCATCCGGACTGTAACAGCAGTCGATCGGGCTGACGTAGTCGTCGTTGTTATAGACGCGGTGGAAGGCATTGCGGAACAGGACGCTAAAATCGCCGGTATAGCCCATGACCGGGGCAAAGGCGTCGTCATCGCGGTCAACAAGTGGGATGCTGTCCCGAATAAGGAGACCAATACACCGAAAGAGTATACAGCAAAAGTCCGTCAGATTCTTTCCTATATGCCCTACGCTGAAATTCTCTTTGTCTCCGCTGAGACAGGACAGAGACTGCCTAAACTCTTCAGCGCAATTGATCTGGTCCTTCAGAACCAGAACCGCCGCATAGCTACCGGAACTCTGAATCAGATCATGGCAGAAGCAGTCGCTCTCAATTCACCGCCGACGGACAAGGGCAGACGGCTCAAGCTTTATTACATCACCCAGGTGGCGGTCGCGCCTCCAACATTTATTATCTTTGTAAACGATAAGAAGCTGATGCATTTTTCTTATCAGAGATATATTGAAAATAAAATACGTGAGACCTTCGATTTCCGGGGCACATCTCTGAAATTCATTATCAGAGAGCGTTCAGAAAAAGACAGGGCACAATTGTAAGGAGGCGCAGCATGCTATCAATTTTAGTTCGACTCATCTGCCTTGCGGCAGGATACTGTTTCGGAATCTTCCAGACAGCCTATATTTACGGAAGAACACAGGGAATTGATATCCGAACTCTCGGCTCCGGCAATGCGGGTACCACCAATGTGCTCAGGAATTTCGGAAAGAAAGCCGGCATCATAGTTTTCATAGGCGATATCGGCAAATGCATACTCGCCTACTACATCTGTTCACTGCTCTTTGGCTTTAGCGGCATTCCGGGAAGACTCCTTGGGCTTTACGGAGCAGTCGGCGCTGTGATCGGGCACTGTTTCCCATTCTATATGCAGTTTCGCGGAGGCAAGGGAATTGCCTGCCTTGTCGGTCTGATGGCCGCGTTTTCTCCGCAGACACTGCTGATCGGTATCATCGTATTCTTTGCGATCTTCGCCGTCACCCACTATGTCTCTCTCGGAAGCCTTTTGTGTGTCCTTGCCTTTCTCATCGTGACCATCATCAAAGGACAGAGCGGGGCCTACGGTATGACCGGCGGAGAACTGATTGAAATGTATCTTGTTCTTGCGGCAGTCGTAGCGCTGGCATGGTATCAGCACAGAGAGAATATAAAACGCCTTCTTTCCGGGACGGAACGAAAGACATATCTTTTCAAGAAAAATAAATAATCTAAGGAGGTACACATCATGGCTAATATTTCTGTAATCGGAGCGGGAACATGGGGATGCGGTCTTTCACGCGTACTCTGCGCCAACGGGCACAATGTTCTTATGTGGAGCCCGTTTGAAAAAGAGGCAGTCAACCTGAGAAAAACCCACATCCATCCCAATCTCAGCAATGTAGTGCTTCCTGACACAATGGATTTCACGTCGGATCTTGAAAAAGCACTCGCTGATAAAGAACTTGTAGTCATGGCTGTCGCGTCACCATTTACGAGAATGACCGCCGAAAAGATGAGCAAATATATCACACCGGGTCAGAGAGTCGTCACAGTGACAAAAGGCATAGAGGAGAGCACGCTCAAAACCCAGGCGGAAATCCTTGAGGAGCTTCTGCCGACTGCCGTCATCGGTGCTCTCTCCGGACCGACCCACGCCGAAGAAGTCATACTGGGTCTTCCGACAACGATCGTATCCGCGTCAGAAAACCGCGAAATGGCCGAGTATGTGCAGAATGTTTTTATGGCGCCGAATTTCCGCGTTTATACCAGCCCCGACGTTCTGGGCGTTGAACTCGGCGGATCCCTGAAAAATGTCATCGCGCTCGCTGCCGGTATAGCGGCAGGCCTCGGCTACGGAGATAATGCCATGGCTGCTCTGATTACCCGCGGAATCCATGAGATGGTCGGTCTTGCCGGACGTATGGGAGCTTCCTATGAAACACTTTACGGTCTTTCAGGCATCGGAGATCTCATAGTCACATGCGAGTCAAAACACAGCCGCAACAGAAAGGCCGGCGTCCTGATCGGCCAGGGCATGTCCATGCAGGATGCAATGAAAGAGGTCGGCCAGGTAGTCGAGGGCGTCTATTCGGCCAAGGCAGCCCTCACACTGTCACAGAAGTACGGTGTGAATCTTCCGATCACGGAAGAAGTAAATAAAGTCCTCTTTGAAGAAAAGGATCCGGGACAGGCTGTCATGGACCTTATGACACGCGATAAAAAAATGGAAAACTTCGTCAGAGAGGAAGAACTGCCGAGAGAATGGAAGGATCTTTGATACGGTTGGCGGCAAGTGTGAAGTTTTTGTGAGTTAATAAAAAACGGTTGTAATATTTCATCTGTGTAATATAATACGGTTGAAAACAAGGTGGGAATAGTAGAGTAGGCAGCTGCGCGTTAAGTGCCATGTGTACGGGATGTTGACCATGGACGAAGGAGGGCCGCAATATTGCGGCGGATCCGCGGTGCACTGCCGCATTCGCTACTGATTTCCGAAGGGCTTCCCCTTCGGTGTAGCACTACTATACTGAAAGGAGGAGCTTTTATTATGAAAAAAATACCGGTCACAATTCTTGCGTACGCAGGCGTTCTGGTTGCGATGAACATTCTGCTTTCCAGAGTATTCACCATCAATCTCGGAAACTCTATAAGGATCAATTTTTCGGCAGCGCCCATCTTTCTTTCGGGCATATGGTTCGGTCCCTTTATCGGCGGACTCACCGGTATTGCAGCAGATCTCATGGGATGTGTCATATCCGGATATGCGCCGTTCCCGCTCATCACTGTATCCACATGTCTCTGGGGAGTCATCCCCGGACTTCTTTCGGGCATGTTGAGAACGAAAAAGACACAGACGTTGACTGACAGCGCCATGTCCTATCTGAGAGTCGTACTCGTTCTCGGAATAACGATGGCAGTCACATCGCAGGGCATCACGACATTTGCCCTCTCTGAGGCTTACGGCACACCGCTGGTCGTTCTTTTCTTTTCCAGGCTTCCCGTCACTGTCGTCACGCTCTTTGCCAACGCTTTCGTTGTCGACCTGTTCGTTAAAAGGGTAAGAATACCGCACGGCAGTGCTTTCCGAAGTAATGGACAATCCTTCTGAGGATGTGGTATACTCAGAATATCTTTTGGTTTGTTCGGAGGTGAATCACAATGGAATTTTCCACTATGAAAATCAATGAGTACATTGAAAAACTGTCATCAAAGAATGCCGTGCCGGGCGGCGGCGGAACCAGCGCTCTTGTGGGTGCCCTCGGTCTTGCCCTCGGACAGATGGTAGGCAGTCTTACAGTCGGAAAAGAGAAGTTTCACGATGTAGAGCCGGAAATACTTGATATCATGAAAAAATCCGAAGAACTTCTTGAAGTATTCAGTCAGCTCATCGACATGGATCCCGAAGCTTTTGAACCGCTGATGCAGGCTTATAAACTCCCGCAGGGTACTCCGGAAGAGAGAGCAGCAAGGGACGCAACAATCGAAAAATGCCTTCACGACGCCGCGGCCGTCCCGATTGAAGTCATGTACTGCTGCTCACAGGCCCTTGATCTCATCAAAGTGTTTGCCGATAAAGGCAATCCTCAGGCAATTTCTGATGCCGGATGCGCAGCCGCTATGTGCAAAGCCGCGCTTGAGAGCGCAGCCCTCAACGTCTATGTCAATACGCGCTATATGAAAGACCGCGAATATGCCCACCAGCTGAGCATGAGAGTAGGCCGCTATATAGCCGGATCTATTGACAAGGCTGACGCGATTTACGATAAAATCTATGGAAAACTTCTGAGAGCGAACTATCAGTAAAAGTAAATTTTTAGTTTATCAGGTCCGGATCGACATTTGCATGCGCCGGACCTTTTTGCAGGTCTATGTATAAAGGAGTTTTATCATGAAAAGAATTGTTGCTGCATTACTCACCTTCATCTTTATCCTAAGCAGCATCGCCGGCACCTGTATTCCCGCCTTCGCGTCCGAATCTTTGGGGACAGAAGTCTCTGAAAGCTTTAGCGAAGCGGAAATTCCTGCCGAAAGCGCCATAGATCCTTATGAGGAAATGATATCCGATGATTTTGAGACTGAGGAGATCGAAGAGGCAGAAGTGCCCGGTCCCGCTGATATTATCGAAGAAGAGGATGCCCCGGCAGATTTCGATGTCCCCGGCGATGAAAGTTCTTTATCTGAAGCGCTGATCCCGGAAGATGATTCCACCGCCAATGATCAGAGTGAAATTCCATCTGACACAGAATCTGTCGCCGCAATCGAAGAAACTCAGGAAGAGATTGTCGGCACGGCGAGTTCAATGGGAACAGACGCCGAAATCGCTACCGGCGATTACTATATAGTTACCGCTATAAACGGAACGAGCGCGCTTCACGTCAAAGGCCAGTCTACGGCAAACAGCGCTAATGTTACGCTGTTTACCAAAAACGGATGTGATGCCCAGCGCTTCCATGTAACTAATTACGGGAACGGCGTATATGGAATTACAAATATTTTTTCCTCAAAAGCGCTGACCGTGAGTGCCGGTTCTACAAAAGCCGGCGCCAATGTCGTTCAGTTCACGAACAGCGGCATAGATGCCAAACGCTGGTACATTCAGAAGGGAAGCAAATCCGGCTGCTGTACGATCCAGTCACGGCTTTCCCAAAATGTTCTTTCTGTGCAGGGGGGAAAAGCGACCAACTACGCTAATGTATTCGTCGATACGAATAAAAACGCCGTCTCCCAGCAGTGGAAATTCGTCAAGTGCGAAGTGCAGACAATTCCCTGGACAAAAAACAACATGAAAACCGGCTACTACATGATCCAGTCCAAGCTCAATTCAAACCGTTATCTCGAAGTAGCGGGTGATTCATGGCTGAACGGTGGAAATATTCAGCTCGGTCCGACCTGCAGCAAATCCTCCAGAGTTTTCTACATCACAAATCTCGGAAACGGCAGATTCCGCCTGCAGGCCTGTATTTCCGGGCATTATATGGAAGTTACCGCGAACAAGATGGCATCCGGCACTAATATACGTCAGGGAACGAGAAGTGATACCGCCAAGCAGATTTTCTATTCTTCGACCAACAGAGATGACGGATATTATTTCCTGAAGCCTTCACAGGATATTAATCACTACGCAGTCGGGGTAAGAGGCGGAAATTCAGCTCTTGGGACCAACGTCTATCTGACAAAACCGAATCCCTGCTATAAGGCTCAGATGTTCAAGTTCGTACCTGTTGCGGCTCCCAACACGGAAGTGAAGGAGGGAGCGTACCAGATCAAGTATACTAACCACTCGACCTATGTTGTCACGATTCCGGGAAAGAACAACACAGATAACTCGACCGCCACGCTGTTCAAGAATGAGTCCAATAATTTCCAGAAATTTACGATTGTTCCGCTCGGCGACGGTTACTGCAAAATTTTGGTCGCTTCCAATCAGAAAGCATTAACTGTCAAGGGCAACGCGACCGGCAACAACGTCGACGTCGTTCAGCAGACCTATAAGGGGCTGAATGGTCAAAAGTGGAAGATCAAGGGATGCCGTAACCGCTTCAAAATCATAAGTAAGCTGAACGGTAAAGCCCTGACATCTAATGCTGACTCACCGATCAACAATACCAATCTCAAGATGTACACCGATTCTTCCGCAAACAACGGCCTGCAGACGTTCGGACTCTATGTCACTACAGTGACGCAATCCTCCGACAGAGGATATGTCTACCAGACTGACCCGGTGACCAAAAAGTCATTTAAGCTGGAAAAGCAGTTCCTGACAGATCCTTCCGTCTCAGACACGGATTTAATGGCTGCGGTACTTTACACAGAAGCGGGTGATCAGGGAATTGCAGGCATGATGATGGTCGCGTATGTCATCAAAACACGAATGGCTGAGGGCGCGGCAGCCGCGAAAGCCGGCAATTTTGTCGAATATCCCGGCACACTCAAGCTCATGATATATCATTACGGGCAGTGGCAGGTCGCGCGAGACGGAGCCCTGACCAGAGTATTGACCGATATATCTGTCGGCGAAGCTTCCTACCTTTCCAAGGCGCGGACTGCGGCAGCCAACGCCAATGCCAAAAAGAATATTGTCCTCGAGACTGACGCCACCAGATATGTCAGATCATCATCTACGGCAAGTACAAAGACTACTCTCAAATCAGGAACACAGATCAAGCCGTCTGTCTTCATTTACAATTCGTTTATGACTCCGGCTGCCTGGAACAGATTCGCAAAATCCGGATCCTATCCAAAATTCGCGTCAGGCTACGGTGCGGGTAAAAACATGTTACTGTATAAGGGACATGTGTTCTTCATTGACGCGGAAGTCTGGTAACACTTTTAGATTGTCTGAGTAACGGCAAACGGAAAGCATTATTGAATAAAAAACGTGGGCTGCCTGTCCGGATAAACATTTTCCGGGCCGGCAGTCTTTTACGGAGGTTTTTATGGATTCAGGAATCGCGATTATTGTGATAGCCTGCGTTCTGGCAGTGACATTTGCATATTCGATCATCACCGAAAACAGGAGAAAGGCAGTCGAATTTACAAAGACCGCCGAAAAAAACTGGGGGAAAAAACCTGTACTCAGGCAGTCGGCAGAAGAGTTCGAGAGCATATCCCACTTCTTTAGGCACAGGGCCATTCAGGGTTTCACAATTGATGACATCACGTGGAATGATTGCGGCATGGATGAGATATTCCGCATGATGAATGCCGCCCTATCTTCTCCGGGAGAGGACGTTCTGTATTCATGGCTCCGGGAGCCTGTCTTCGACACGGCGACTATTGCCAGGCGCAACGCTCTGATGGAATACTTCGACGCAAATCCCGATCGGCGCCTTTTCATGCAGAAGATCCTCCATGATGTAGGCCGCATGAAAAAGATGTCTTTCTACGATTATATTAGTCAGATCAAAAAGGCCGAACGGATCGGGAGAATGAAGTATACTGCCGCCGGTCTTATGTCTGCTGTCGGAATTGTCCTCCTTTTCATTTTTCCGCTCGCAGGGGTACTGCTTCTCATCCCCGCCCTCTTTATCAACTTTTTTATCCATATCAGTGAGAGGGACAGGACTCAGACTTATATCCGGGGATTTTCCTGTGTCATAAAACTGATCAGAGCAGGCAAAAAAATTGCTGCATGCCGGGACACTGAGCTTTTGCCTCTGGCAGAGAGGGCGGAAGCTGCCACGAGGGCTCTGTCCGGATTTGAGACAGGGGCGTTTTTTGTCACTTCCGGGGGAAACGTTGGAACGGGGCTTGGAGATACGATCCTTGAATACCTCAAGATGTTTTTTCACCTTGATCTGATTAAGTTCGACAGCATGGTCGAGACATTTGCGGGACACGAAGCGGAATGCATGGATCTTCTGGACGTCGTCGGAACCATTGACGCTGCAATGGCTGTAGCGTCAATGAGGCAGCTCCTGCCCCGTTGGTGTCACGGAGACGTCACTGACCGTGCGGTCATTACATGCAAAGAAATGTACCATCCACTTCTCAGGGAACCGGTGCCGAACAGTTTCACCTGCAGCGGAGGAAATCTTATCACCGGTTCGAACGCGTCCGGCAAGTCTACTTTCCTTAAAAATATCGCTGTAAATCAGATACTGATGCATAGCATTGACACAATACCGGCCGACGAATGGTCTGCGCCTTATATGAAAGTCGTCACATCCATGGCGCTCACCGATAATCTTCTCGGAGGGGAGAGTTATTTTATCGTAGAAATACGTTCTTTAAAGCGCATTGTGGAACTGGCCGCTGACAGTGATATACCTGTTCTTGGAATCGTCGATGAAGTTCTTCGCGGGACAAATACAATTGAGAGAATAGCGGCCTCTTCTAAAATTCTGGAGACGCTGGCAGGCGGAGATACAATAATATTTGCAGCTACTCACGATATTGAACTGAGTTATATCCTTGAATCGATCTACAGGAATCTCCATTTCGAGGAGGAGATCGATGGCGGCGATGTCCGCTTCAGCTACAAACTGATGGAGGGGAGAGCGGTAACCAGGAACGCGATCAGGCTTCTTGGCGTTGCCGGCTACAGCCCTTCGGTCGTGGATTCTGCCCGCAGAATGGCAGAGGAGTTCGAAAAGAACGGTGAGTGGGACCGTGTCTGAAAGCGAGGATCAATTTATGAAAGTAACTATATATACAGACGGCTCTGCCCGGGGAAACCCCGACGGCCCGGGCGGCTACGGCGTCGTTATAATATACATAGACCCCAAAGGCGGGAGACATGTGAAGGAGATATCTGAGGGATTTGAGAAAACTACTAACAACCGCATGGAGCTTATGGGAGTCATTGCAGGTCTTGAAGCTCTGAACAGACCCTGCGAAATCGATCTCTATTCTGACTCCCAGTATGTGATCAAAGCGTTTACTGATCACTGGATCGACAACTGGATCAAAAAGAACTGGAAAAAGTCTGACGGAAAGCCTGTCCTCAACATTGACCTCTGGCAGAGACTCCTCACTGCGGCAAAGCCGCACAAGATCGGCTGGCACTGGGTCAAAGGTCACGCCGGACACACTGAGAACGAGCGGTGCAATGAGCTTGCGACGAACGCCGCCGACAATCTTCTGCCATATACCGCGGTCACTCTGTGATTTCAACCGCTCAGTCAGGCTGATTTCTACCGTTCAGACAGGCTCCTCCTAGTCTCATGTCACGGCGCAAACATCATCTTCATCGAAAAACGCAGGTCCTTCCCTCGAGCTTTAAAAATGCTCTCGCATTTTTAGATCTCTCCGGTCGGATCCGCAATGTTTTTCTCACGAAGATGTATGCTTTGCGCCGTTTTCCCTTCACATTAATCAGCCTGTCTGAACCGCCAACTACATTAATCAGCCTGTCTGAACCGCCTAATACTATGGTTGCCCGTCTGCCCCCTATACTATGGCAACCTGCTCATACTATCCACTGCTATGATCAGCTCGTCTGAACCGCCAACTACATTAATCAGCCTGTCTGAACCGCCTAATACTATGGCTGCCCGTCTGCCCCCTATACTATGGCAACCTGCTCATACTATCCACTGCTATGATCAGCTCGTCTGAACCGCCAACTACATTGAAACAGCCTGTCTGAACCGTCTAATACTATGGCTGCCCGTCTGCCCCCTATACGATGACAGCCTGCTCATACTATCCACTGCTATGATCAGCTCGTCTGAACCGCCGATCTCTATGACCGCCGCACGAACCGGCCGCCTCTTTATGACGGGTGTTTACAGCAAATGATATTTGCATACTTGTGAAAATGAGCACCTTGTACTATAATTTGAGAAGTTTGTAAAAATGGAGAGGAGACTGCCATGCAAAAATATGGTGTAAATGAACTTCGAAAGATGTTCCTTGAATTCATGGAATCCAAGGGTCACCTCGCGATGAAATCTTTCTCGCTGGTACCCCACAATGATAATTCTATTCTGCTGATCAACGCCGGTATGACGCCGCTCAAGCCGTACTTCACAGGTGCGGAGATCCCGCCGAGAAAGCGCGTGACGACCTGCCAGAAGTGCATCAGAACAGGCGACATCGACAATGTCGGCCATACAGCCCGCCACGGCACTTTCTTCGAGATGCTCGGCAATTTTTCATTTGGCGATTATTTCAAGACAGAGGCCATTCATTGGACATGGGAATTTCTTACCGATGTCGTAGGTCTTGACCCGGACAGACTGTATCCTTCTGTCTATCTGGAAGACGACGAAGCTCTGGCAATCTGGAGAGATGAGATCGGTATTCCTGAGAACCGCATTTATAAGTTCGGCAAGGAAGACAACTTCTGGGAGCACGGAGCCGGTCCCTGCGGTCCCTGTTCCGAAGTCTATTACGACCGTGGCGAAAAGTATATGACTGATGAGAATGACACAGAGCCGGGCAGCGACGGCGACCGTTTCATGGAAATCTGGAATGATGTCTTTACTCAGTTCGAGAACGACGGTCACGGCAACTACACTACTCTGAAGCAGAAGAATATCGATACCGGCATGGGTCTCGAGAGACTCGCAGTCGCTGTTCAGGATGTTGACTCCATGTTCGATATTGATACGATCCGCGCGCTCCGCGAGAAAGTATGCGAAATCTCCAATAAAGAGTATCACAAGGATCCGGCTGTCGACGTTGACGTGAGAAAGATCACAGATCATATTCGCTCCGCGACATTCATGATTTCCGACGGCATCACACCATCCAACGAGGGCCGCGGATACGTACTCCGCAGACTGATCCGCCGCGCCGCCATGGCCGGCAGACGTCTGGGCATCCCGGGTGCTTTCATGGCAGATCTTTCCTACACTGTCATCGAAACTTCTAAAGACGGATATCCGGAACTTGAAGAAAAGAAGGTGTTCATACACAGTGTACTCGAGAGCGAAGAAGCCGCCTTCGGCAAAACTATCGATCAGGGAATTAAGATCCTGAACGACTATATCGAAGATATGAAAGCCAAGGGTGAGACAGTCCTGTCGGGCGATAAGGCATTTGAGCTCTACGACACCTACGGTTTCCCGTCAGACCTTACTAAGGACATTCTGAAAGACCAGGGTCTCACGTCCGACGAGGAAGGCTTCGCGAAGTCCATGAAGGAGCAGAAAGAACGCGCAAGAGCAGCCCGAAAGACGACGAACTACAGCGGCAAAGATCTTACAATTTATGACAGGCTTGATCCGTCCGTCTCCTCCGAGTTCACGGGTTATGACCGCACAGAGGATGATTCCAGAGTCATAATTCTCACAACAGAGATCACCGATGACAATCCCGGCGAATCCGTCATGTCCCTTGCGGAAGGCGACAAAGGTACGGTCATCACCGAAAAATCCCCGTTCTATGCGACCATGGGCGGTCAGATCGGTGACACAGGCGTCATTAAGACAGCAGAAGGAGAATTTGCTGTCGAAGATACACAGCCGATCGGCGGCGGAAAGATCGCCCACATCGGCGTTGTCAGAAGCGGCGTAATAAAGGTCGGTGATGAAGCCCACCTCGCAGTCGACAAGAACGGACGTCAGAGTACAGAGAAGAACCATTCGGGCACACATCTTCTGCAGAAAGCCCTCAAGCTGGTCCTCGGAGATCATGTAGAGCAGAAGGGTTCCTATGTATCCCCGAACCGTCTGCGTTTCGACTTCGTACATTTCAAACCGATGAGCCGTGAGGAGATCGAGCAGGTCGAGAATATTGTCAACGAGAAGATCCGCGAGGAAATCGCTGTTCGCACAGATATTATGGACCTCGAGGAAGCCAAAAAGACCGGCGCGATGGCTCTGTTCGGCGAGAAATACGGCGAAAAAGTACGAGTCGTCTCAATGGGTGATTTCTCCATCGAATTCTGCGGAGGCACGCATGTTAAGAACACAGGCGAAATTCAGGCCTTCAAGATCGTGGGCGAGAGCGGAGTCGCAGCAGGCGTGAGGCGTATTGAAGCTCTCACGGGCGCAAATGTATTCGATTACTATCGCGGTATCGAGAACACTCTCAATGAGACAGCCAAAATCTTAAAGACTTCACCGAGGGACGTCGTCCTCCACGCAAAGAAACTTCAGGAGGAGATCAAAGCACTAAATTCAGAGATCGAGTCCATGAAGGCTAAGGCAGCCCAGGAATCTCTCGGCGACGCAGCATCTGATGCCGCAGACGTAAACGGAGTAAGCGTAGTCGTCAAGGCCCTTAAGGATGTAGATATGAACGGTCTTCGTGACCTCGGCGATTCTCTTAAAGATAAGCTTCCGAAATCCGTCATCGTCCTTGCGTCTGACAACGGCGGCAAAGTCAGTCTCATGGTCACTGCTACAGACGAGGCGATCAAGGCAGGCGCGCATGCCGGCAATGTTGTAAAAGAAGCGGCAAAGCTGGTCGGCGGTGGCGGCGGCGGCCGTCCGAATATGGCTCAGGCCGGCGGAAAGAACCCGGCAGGCATTCAGGATGCTCTGGCTAAAGCTGTCGAAGTTCTTAAAAGTCAGATTAAGTAAATTCCGGCCTTGCCCGCATGCCTGACATGCGTAACAATGCTCCGGTGAAGGCTTGTGCAGATTAGCGTTAAGCTGTAACAGTTCAGACAGTCTGTAGCGGATTTTCAGGATCCGGCGCAAACATCATCTTCATCGAAAAACAGAAGCAGCTTGTCCGAACCGTTATGTCAGAGCCACAAAATTGTTTCAATTTCGCTAAAAAATTCATTGACGCACAGGGCAGGGCAATAGTATAATAGCAACTGTCCGTATCAAAAAAAGAGTTTTGATATCGAACAAATAAACCCCAAAAGGTTCAGGGGGAGGTGAAATCAGGTCCATGGCAGGCATTATCGTAAAAGAGAATGAATCGCTTGACAGCGCACTTAGAAGATTTAAGCGCAGCTGTGCGAAAGCAGGCATCCAGCAGGAGATCCGCAAGCGCGAGCATTATGAGAAACCGTCTGTTCGTCGTAAGAAGAAATCCGAAGCTGCCCGCAAGAGAAAGTACAATTAATATAGTTAAAACTTATGACCTCCGACGAAAGCCGGAGGTCTTTTACTAGGAGTGGGACTTTGGAATTTATAGTCACCAAATATAACATTTCATCGAGCAGAGTCAAAGAGCCGTTCACGTGCGCGCTCATCACGGATCTGCATAATAAAGTATACGGGACAAGTAACAGCCGTCTCGTTGATCGTATAAAGAGTGAGTCACCGGACCTCATTCTGTGCGCAGGAGATCTCATTGTCGGTACCGGGCATAATTCTTACAGAACAGCTCTTGATTTTGTGACCAGGCTTACCGAAATAGCTCCTGTATACTATTCGAACGGAAACCATGAGACAGAGTACCGCAGATATGCAAAACCTAAATATGCCGCCTATGTGACCGGCCTGAAGAGAGCAGGCGTACACCTTCTGAACAATAAGTGCCGTGATATTGTTATCGGCAGTACAAAGATACATATTGCGGGTCTCGAGGTTTCTCTTGAGAAATACATAAAGTTCAGAAAACCTCACTGTGACATTTCTTATGTCACAAATAAGATCGGGGCGGCACCTGCAGATGACTCATACACGATCCTTTTAGCCCACAATCCGGAATTCTTTAAAGTATACGGTGAGTGGGGCGCCGACCTCACGGTCTCCGGTCATTATCACGGAGGTGTGGTGAGGTCGCCGTTTACCGGCAGAGCGCTGCTAAGCCCATATGGTTATCCGTTTCCAAAGTTCGGTGTCGGCATAAAGGAGCTCGCTCCCGAACGTTTCATCATCGCGTCGGCCGGACTCGGAGACCACTCAATCCCGCTCCGCGTCTTTGACCCGCGGGAGCTTGTGATCGTCAGGATCACTCCGAATCCCGCATGAAGCAGCCGTACATATGACGCTGAAGCGAAATAACAATTCGTGAAAGCGACTATTATAAATAGAAAGCTGGAAAAAATGAGTAAAAACATCGTTCTTGCAGGACTTCAATACGATAACAATCTTGGGGATCAGGCAATCTATATGTGCGCCTATAAAATGCTGCAGAGTCTTCTTAGTGAACACGGCATGCGCAATATCGAGATCCGCGGCGTCGACCTTACAGGAAGATGCGCCAAAAATAAAAATAAAATCAACAGACCCTTCCGTTACCTGAGAAAATTATACAGAAAAATCGGATACAAGTCGGGTCTTGCGTCTCTTCCGATCAAAGAGGCTAGATACGTCTGTTCCCGCCTTGCCAAAAAGTATATAGATTCCGATACGGCCGCAGTCATATTTGCAGGCGGCGGAATTGTCAAGTATAAGTATCAGCAGTTCCACATCTATATCGACGAGTTCACAAGGCGCGCTGATAAACTTGGTGTCCCGGTAATGATGAACGCTGTCGGCGTGGAAGGTTATGATGCGGATGATCCCGAGTGCATGATGCTCAAGCGTGCCCTTAACCGGGACTGCGTAAAATATATATCTACCCGCGACGATATTGATATTCTTTCCGGCCTGTACTGTGAGAACGGTCAGATAACAGAGCTGGTCGCAGACCCGGTCTGCTCACTTTCGTTCATGAAGCCTTTGAAAAAAAAGCCGCATGACGGCCGTATCATAGGCCTCGGCACTGTGCGATCCGGGCTTTTTATCGACAATGATATCGATTTTACGCGGGAAGATATGCTAAAATTCTGGTCGCTTCTCGTCAGCGAGATAAAAAAACGCGGCATGCAGTGCAGGATCTTCTGCAACGGGACCATAGACGACATGATCTTTGAGGAAGATCTGGCCGAATACATGGGACTTTCAGAAGCGGAAAAGAAAGAACTTATGTATGAAAGACCTACTTCGGTCGGTCAGCTTGCCCGCCTCATAAACGGATTCGACGCTGTCATTACCGGCAGACTGCACGCCAGCATCATCGCTTACTCATACGCTGTACCAAGTGTCGGTCTTGTATGGAATGATAAGCAGCGCATGTTCGGGAGGATAACCGGGCACCCTGAGCGCTTTATTGAGCCGGAGGATTTCAATGCGGAAGCTGTCATCGACGCGGTGGAGGCAGCCATGAGGACCGGCTACGATGAGGAAAAGCGCAGATCCTTCTCATCGACCACATCCGCTTTTATGGACAGGTTCATCCGCGAATATCTCTCCGATCAGCCTGAGACGGATCCGCAAACATGATTTTTTGCCTGCGGGCAACTGCCTGCCGGGCATCCCGCTGCTAACACGCAGCATGATGCGAAATAGAGTAACGAAGGAGGACATATGGCATTACAAGTTTCGCTGACCGCTTTCGATGGGCCGCTTGATCTTCTTCTTCATCTTATTGAGAAAAACAAAGTTAATATTTTTGATATTCCTATCGTTGAGATCACCGAACAGTATCTTGCTTACGTAAAGCAGATGGAGACCGAGGATCTTGGGACGATGAGCGAATTCATGGTCATGGCTTCTGAGCTGATCTCAATCAAATGCAAGATGCTCCTCCCGCCCGAAACGGACGAAGAGGGAGAGGAAATCGATCCGAGAGCGGAACTTGTCGCTCAGCTCCTTGAGTATAAGACATACAAATACATGTCGTACGAACTTAAGGACCGCATGGATGACGCCGCGAAATCCCTGTATAAGCCTGATACGACACCAAAAGAAGTCCGCAGTTACCGTCCGGAAGTAGATCTCGATGAGCTGGTTGCCGACATCACACTGGCAAAACTTCATGAAATCTTCGACTCGGTGCTGCGCAGACAGACGGAAAAGATCGATCCTGTACGCAGTCAGTTCGGCACGATCAAAAAAGAAGAAGTCCGCCTTGCGGATAAGCTGATCTGGGTGGCTGACACCGCCAAAAAAAGGAAGCGCATGTCTTTCAGAAATCTACTGGCCGGTCAGCGCTCGAGGATCCACGTGATCGTCACATTCCTCGCAATGCTCGAGCTTATGAAGTATGGGATCGTGGAGGTCACTCAGGAAGAGACAGCCGGAGACATCACGATCGAGTATGTTCCGGGCGCTGATATATCAGCCGTGAATCTTGAAAATGATTTCGGCGAAGCCGAAGGCGGAGTCCAGTAATAAAGAATGGAGACACAATGGAATTTGACAGATTGAAAGCGACAGTTGAAGCAATCCTGTTCACGACCGGACAGGCAGAATCAGTAAAAGATATGTCAAAAGCACTGGATGTTCCTGAGGATGATGTAAAAAACGCGGCAGAATCACTCAGAGTCATGTACGATGAAGAAGGCCGCGGAATCAGGATCATCAGGCTCGAGGACTCTTATCAGATGTGCACCAATCCTGAGTTTTATGACGCCCTTATCGCGCTCGAGCTTGCGCCAAAGAAACCGAAGCTCACTGATGTCATGCTCGAGACCCTCTCTGTCATAGCTTACAAGCAGCCGGTCACCAAGTCCGAAGTGGAGCGTATACGCGGAGTCAATTCCGATCATGCGATAAACCGATTGATCGAGTACAGACTGGTAAAGGAACTCGGAAGGGCAAAACTTCCGGGAAGACCGATTCTCTTCGGGACCACAGAAGAATTTCTCCGAAGATTCGGAGTGGCCTCCTCTGAAGATCTTCCGGACATCAATCCTGTAAAGCTGGAAGATTTCAGGGCTGAGGCTGAGAGTGAAGCCGGTCTTACTGTTGATGTCTGATCCGCCCTACTAACAAATTGCATACAAAATACGGTAAAAAAGGAGAGCAACTGGTCATTTTGTCGAATGTAGCTCTCTTTTTTTGTGCAGATTTGTCAGTTAAACAGTTGATAAAAATCAGTCTTTGAGTTATGATTAGTCGGAAAATATAAAAGTTTCATTAACTATGGAGGAGTAACAATGAGTGATACGCAGACTGCAGCAAGCATGAGAATTAATTCTATGCTTGACGCTAACAGCTTCGTTGAAATCGGCGGTATGGTAACAGCACGCGCCACTGACTTCAACCTCACTGCCAAAGCAGCTCCCAATGACGGTGTGATTACCGGCTACGGAACTGTCGAAGGCAGCCTTGTGTATGTATACAGCCAGGATGTATCTGTGCTCGGCGGCACCATCGGTGAAATGCATGCTAAGAAAATCGTCAATCTTTACACACTGGCAAGAAGGACCGGAGCTCCTGTCATTGGTATCCTTGATTCCAACGGAATCCGTCTTGAAGAGTCTACCGACGCGCTCTTCGCGCTTGGGCAGATTTATCGCACGATGGTGCTTGCAAGCGGCGTGATTCCGCAGATCACAGCAGTATTCGGCAGCTGTGGCGGCGGACTTTCCTTTATCCCGGCCCTTTCTGACTTCGCGTTCATGACGGATTCCGCTAAGCTTTTCGTCAATGTTCCGGACGCTGTCATCGGTGAAAGTGTTGATACACTCTCGAATCAGTCAGCCGAATATCAGGCAGAGAGCAACAATGTGGCGGTCATCGGTACAGAAGAAGAAGTGTACGCTAAAGTCCGCCAGCTTATCTCCCTGCTTCCGGTCAATAATGCTGACGAAGGCGAAATCGTTCCCTGCAATGATGACCCGAACCGTTCCGTGGCAGGTATTGAGACGCTGACCGGCAACGCGGCAGACATTCTCACACAGATCTCCGACGGAGGTATCTTCTTCGAGACCGGTAAAACAGCCAGCCATAATATGGTAATAGGTTTCCTCAGACTGAACGGTCTTACCGTCGGCGCAGTCGCCAATCGCGGCGCTAAGGACACACTTTGCCCGATGGATGCAGACAAGGCAGCCAGATTTATTGAATTCTGCGACGCATTCAATATTCCGGTCCTCACCCTCGTAAACGTACAGGGTCTCGCAAGAAAAGAGAGAGCGGAGCGCATGCTCCCGAAGGCAGCAGCCCGCCTCACATACGCATACGCCAACGCTACTGTTCCGAAGGTCACGCTGGT
Organism: Lachnospiraceae bacterium; assembly: GCA_045112915.1. Taxonomy (GTDB): domain Bacteria; phylum Bacillota; class Clostridia; order Lachnospirales; family Lachnospiraceae; genus Chordicoccus. The sequence continues at coordinate 8,467 of JBGUIK010000061.1, read as the reverse complement.
GACCGGCAAGGCTTACGGCAGTGCCTATGTTGTCATGGGCTCCAAAGCAGTTGCCGATTATGTTTATGCATGGCCGAATGCCGAGATCGGTGCAATGGATTCCAAGCTTGCGGGCAAAGTCCTCGCAGCCGATGCCGACGCAGCAGCCCAGAGAAAGGCAGCCGCAGAGTATCAGGCACTTCAGCTCGGTGTTGCCTCCGCGGCAGCCCGCGGCTATGTCGATACGGTTATTGATGCCGCCGATACAAGAAAGTATCTGATCGGCGCGTTTGAAATGCTCTACACAAAGAGGGAAAGCCGTCCGGATAAGAAACACGGCACGATCTAAGAAAGGCGGAACAGATGAAGAAATTCAGAAAACTGACAATCGCCCTCCTCGCAATTTGTGTGTTCGCGATTTCCGTCACCGCATGCGGTCCGCAGAAGACAGCCACACAGGTCGAAGCGGAAGCGGTCGAGGCAATCAGAGAGCAGAATATTGCAAGCATTCAGGATTACACCGAAAGAGAATTTGCGGCGATCCTCACACAGGTCGCCTATGAGAACTATGCAGCCTACAAGGAACAGGGGCAGGTCCTCATCAGCAGAACGTTCGACAATGATTTCGGTGCTCGCTGGAAAGCCTTTGTGGACGCTCACGGGCAGTGTACACAGGCTGTTGTTGATCTCACTATGAGACATCATGATGAATACACGAGCCGGATCATCATGACAGGCGAGGACGGCGCTCAGATGGCATTGACCATTACCTATGATGAAACATCCACACCGGTCAAGACGACGATTGCTGATTATTCAGATGACACGAACCAGACATTGAGTCAGAGACTTCAGGTGGCAGGGGCCAATACGATCATCGGTATCGCTACCGTATTCGCGGTCCTCATTCTTCTGTCACTTATCATCTACTGCTTCAAGTTCGTGAACATGGCAGTCGCCCCGCCGTCAAAGAAGGATAAAGCACCTGCCGCGCCCAAGGCGCAGGCACCGGCTAAAACCCCGGCAGCAAAGTCTGCACCGGTTAAAGCTCCGGCACAGGATCCTATGAGCGATCCGGCCCTCATCGCTGTTATTGCGGCGGCTATCGCGGCGGCAGAAGATAAGCCGGTCGAAGGATTCGTTGTACGTTCTATTAAGAGAGTCAAGACTAACAAGTGGCGTTAAGCGCCGGTAATAATCCAGGAGGGATATAAAATGAAAAATTACGTGATTACAGTTAATGGCGTAGCATACAACGTCACAGTCGAAGAGACAGCAGCCGGTGCGGCACCTGCAGCAGCCCCGGCACCAGTAGCAGCTCCCGCTCCGGCAGCGGCTCCCGCTCCGGCAGCAGCTCCGGCTCCGGCAGCAGGCGCAGCAGGCGGCATCGAAGTTACAGCACAGGTTCCGGGTAAGGTCTTCAAGGTCGTAAAGAATGTCGGTGAATCCGTAGACGCAGGCGAAACAGTTATCATCCTTGAGTCAATGAAGATGGAAATTCCGGTCGTTGCGCCGGAAGCAGGCACAGTCGCAAGCATCAATAAGAATGCCGGCGACGCAGTAGAGAGCGGCGACCTTCTTGCTACCCTGAACTGATAATTGGAGGGTTTAAATGGATATTTTAGGAACACTGTCAAATCTGGTAGCCCAGACAGCCTTCTTCAATCTGACTGTAGGAAACTACATCATGATCCTGGTTGCTCTGTTCTTCCTGTATCTGGCAATCGCAAAAGGATATGAGCCGCTCCTGCTCGTACCTATCGCGTTCGGTATGCTTCTTGTTAATATCTATCCGGATATTATCGCGCATCCGTCCGATATGTCGAATGGCACCGGCGGTCTTCTGTATTATTTCTACCAGCTGGATGAGTGGTCCATCCTTCCGTCCCTTATCTTCATGGGTGTCGGCGCGATGACCGACTTCGGTCCGCTGATCGCGAACCCGGTGTCCTTCCTCATGGGCGCCGCAGCACAGTTTGGTATCTACATGGCTTATTTCATGGCCATTCTGCTCGGATTCAACGGTAAGTCTGCAGCTGCCATCTCCATCATCGGCGGAGCTGACGGCCCGACTTCCATCTTCCTTGCATCAAAGCTCGGACAGACGTCCCTTCTCGGCCCGATCGCTGTAGCGGCATATTCCTATATGTCTCTCGTCCCGATCATCCAGCCGCCTGTCATGAAGCTTTTCACGACAGAAGAAGAGAGAAAGATCAAGATGGGACAGCTGAGAAATGTCTCCAAACTTGAGAAGATCCTCTTCCCGATCGTCATCACGATCGTCGTGTGTATGATTCTTCCGACTACAGCCCCGCTCGTCGGTATGCTGATGCTCGGAAACCTGTTCCGTGAGAGCGGCGTTGTCTATCAGCTGACCGAAACAGCTTCCAACGCTCTCATGTACATCGTTGTTATCCTTCTCGGAACATCCGTCGGAGCAACAACATCCGCTGAAGCATTCCTCAACGTAGACACGATCAAGATCGTTGTTCTCGGTCTCATCGCCTTCGTCTTCGGTACGTTCGGCGGTGTCATGCTCGGAAAACTGCTCTGCGTGATTACAAAGGGCAAGATCAATCCGCTGATCGGTTCCGCGGGCGTTTCCGCAGTACCGATGGCAGCCCGCGTCTCCCAGAAGGTCGGTGCCGAAACAGACCCGACGAACTTCCTTCTGATGCACGCAATGGGCCCGAACGTTGCAGGTGTTATCGGTACTGCTGTAGCAGCCGGTACTTTCATGGCAATCTTTGGAATTTAAACAGATACACAGTTATTGGAGGATAAAATGCCAGTAGGAAATAAGAAAGTACAGATTACTGAGACTATTCTGCGTGACGCTCACCAGAGTCTCATAGCAACCAGAATGACGACTGATGAAATGCTTCCGGCAGTTCCCATGCTGGATGAAGTCGGTTATCGCGCTGTTGAGTGCTGGGGCGGTGCTACATTCGATGCAGCTCTCCGTTTCCTGCATGAAGATCCGTGGGTAAGACTGCGCAAGTTCCGCGCAGGCTTCAAGAAAACAAAACTCCAGATGCTTTTCCGCGGTCAGAACATCTTAGGTTACAAGCCGTATCCCGATGATGTCGTAACATACTTTGTTCAGAAGTCTGTCGCAAACGGCATCGACGTCATCCGTATCTTCGACTGCCTTAATGATCTCAGAAACCTTGAGACATGTGTTAAGGCAGCCAAGAAGGAAGGTGCTGAAGCTCAGATCGCTCTTTCCTATACACTGGGCGATGCTTATACACTTGATTATTGGAAAACAATGGCCAAAGAGATCGAGGATATGGGCGCAGACTCTATCTGCATCAAGGATATGGCAGGTCTTCTTGTCCCGAAGGCGGCTACAGAGCTGGTCACTGCTCTGAAAGCAGGCTCTTCACTGCCGATCGAAATGCATACTCATTACACATCAGGATGCGCATCCATGACATATATGAAAGCTGTTGAGGCAGGCGCTGACATTCTCGACTGCGCAATCAGCCCGTTCGCTCTGGGTACATCCCAGCCTGCAACAGAAGTCATGGTAGAAGCATTCCGCGGAACAGAGTATGACACAGGTCTCGACCTCAACAAGCTGGCTGAGATCGCTGATTACTTCAGACCGATCCGTGAGAAGTATCTTGAGAACGGCCTCATGAACCCGAAGAACATGGGCGTCAACATCAAAACGCTTCAGTATCAGGTCCCGGGCGGCATGCTGTCCAACCTGACGAGCCAGCTGGCTTCTCAGCACGCGGAAGACAAGTTCTACGACGTGCTCGAAGAAGTTCCGCGCGTCCGCAAGGATATGGGAGATCCGCCACTCGTAACTCCGTCTTCTCAGATCGTCGGCACACAGGCTGTTATGAACGTTCTGACAGGCAAGAGATATATGGTCGTACCGCAGGAGACCAAGGATATGTTCCTTGGCCGCTACGGCAAGTCCACTAAGCCGTTCGATCCGGAAATCCAGAAGCAGGTCATCGGCAATGAGACACCTATTACCTGCCGTCCGGCAGATCTTCTTGAGCCGAAGCTCGAAGAGTATGAGAAAGAGATCGCTTCTTATAAGCAGCAGGATGAGGATGTCCTCACATACGCGCTGTTCCCGTCCGTAGCGCTTGATTACTTCAAGTACCGCGATGCTCAGCAGAGCGGTGTAGATGCCAAGAGCGCTGACACAGAGAACAAGGCTTATCCGGTATAATTTCATAAGTACCGTATCACGGGGCTGTCGCATCAAGGCGCGCCGCCGCTATACAGGGCAGATCTTATCGACATATGTCTGCCCTATATAGCGGTGACACCGTCTGATGTGACAGCCCCGTTCTCTATTCGCGCATTGCATTTTGGTGTCCAAACTGTTATTCTTATGAAGGCGGAGACCGCAGGGATTCGGAGGTGTTAACAATTTGAGCAACTGTATAATTATTGGGGCCGGCGCATCCGGCATGATGTGCGGAATCCTGCTCGGCGAAAAGGGTCATCACGTGATCATCCTCGAACAGAACGAGCGTATAGGGAAGAAACTGTATATAACAGGAAAAGGTCGGTGCAATTTTACAAATGACTGTACACGCGATGAATTTCTTGACAGCGTCAAATCGAACGCAAGATTTCTCTACAGCGCTTATGACGTCTGCACTCCTCAGGATATAATTGAAAAATTTGAATCCTGGGGTATGAGGACAAAAGTCGAGCGGGGCAAAAGAGCCTTCCCTGCCTCGGACAAATCGGCGGATGTCATTGATACGCTCCGAAAAGAACTTAATAAAAACGGAGTGAAAGTCCTACTGAATACAAAGGTCACAGAAATTCTTACCGATGACGGAACTGTCCGCGGTGTAAAAGCCGTCACAGGAGACATATCATCCACCTACGCTGCCGACCACGTCATCGTCGCGACCGGCGGCATCTCGTACAGATCTACCGGCAGCACCGGGGACGGGTATATATTTGCCGAAAAGCTCGGGCTCAAAGTCACCGGGCGATATCCGTCTCTTGTTCCCATGAACTGTGCGGAAGAGTACTGCAGGGAGCTGCAGGGACTGTCTCTCAAAAACGCGTCGCTGCATATAAAGAAGGGGAAGAAAGAAGTTTTTTCCGGTTTCGGCGAGATGATGTTCACTCACTTCGGCATCACAGGTCCATTGGTCCTCAAAGCAAGCGCGGACCTGGCAGATGTCATCGGCAGAGAAAGTCTTAAATCCTGGATCGACACAAAGCCTGCCGTGAGCGAAGAGCAGCTTGACGCCCGGATCCTCAGGCTATTTGACGCGAATTCCAATAAGGCAGTCAAAAATGTCGTCAGTGAACTCTACCCCTCAAAGATGACACCGGTCATCCTGATGCTTTCCGGCATTGACCCTGACACAAAGGTGCATGACATCACAAAAGAGCAGAGGGCTGCCCTCATAAAGGCTACAAAGGAATTTCCAATCACGATCACAGCTCTGAGGGGATATGAGGAAGCTGTCGTCACAAAAGGAGGTGTCTCGGTTCGTGAGATCAATCCCAGGACAATGGAGAGCAAGAAGGTCCACGGCCTGTATTTCATCGGTGAGGTGCTGGATCTTGACGCTTATACGGGCGGATTCAATTTACAGATAGCATGGTCGACTGCCGCAGCCTGCGCAGCCAACCTCTGGTGACCGGAAATTCGCCGGCATGATCCGGCTTATAGGAGGAATTATGAATATCGCAATTGACGGACCTGCGGGAGCAGGCAAGAGCACAATAGCAAAGCTTGTCGCAAAGAATCTTGGCAGTATATATGTCGATACAGGCGCCATGTACCGCGCTATGGCACTCTTTATGATCAAGAACAATGTGGATCCGAAGGATATCGCAGCCATTGAAAAAGTGTGTGAAAATGCTGATATCTCAATTATATATGAAGACGGAGCGCAGCATGTAATTTTGAACGGTGAGGATGTCACACCTTTTCTCCGCACAGAAGAAGTCGGTAATATGGCTTCTGTCAGTTCCGCGAACCAGTGTGTCCGCACCAAGCTCGTCGCGCTCCAGCAGAAACTTGCTAAAACGACGTCCGTTGTCATGGACGGACGCGATATAGGCACTGTTGTTCTTCCAGACGCAGAGTGCAAGATTTATCTCACAGCCAGCACACATACAAGAGCACTCAGAAGATATAAGGAGCTGCTTGAAAAAGCATGCGGAGACGAATCAAAAGTAGCTTCTCTCGAAGAAATCGAAAAGGATATTGACGAGCGCGACTTCCGTGATATGCATAGAGAGCATTCTCCGCTCATGAAGGCTGCCGATGCCCATCTTGTTGACTCATCCGATATGACGATCGAAGAGGTCGCGCAGACAATCATGGCTATCGCAAAGAAAGCGCGGAATTAATTGCAGTATCTGCTAAGGAAGCATATAAGTATGCAAAAAACGGAGATCATATGAAAGTAGAAGTGGCAAAGACAGCCGGATTTTGCTTCGGAGTGCGCCGCGCCGTCGATATGGTGTACAGTGAAGCGGAAGAAAACCCGGGAAAAGTATATACGATGGGACCGATCATTCATAATGAACAAGTCGTCGGCGATCTGGCAGGCAAGGGTGTACGCGTAATTGATGACAGTCTGTACGATGAAGTCACGAAAGAGCCCGTACCCGGTGACAGCGTGATCGTCAAGCGATCACACGGAATCTCCAGGGAGATGAATGAAAAGCTGAAAGCGACAGGCTGCAAAATTGCGGACGCTACATGTCCTTTCGTGAGCAAGATACACAAGATCGTGGAAGAAAAAAGCCGTGAAGGCTACCATATCATAATCATCGGAAGCCCCAAACATCCCGAAGTTGCAGGTATTCGAGGCTGGGCGCAGGGTCCGTGCACCGTGATAGAAACTGCTTCCGATGCCAAAAATCTGGACCTTCCGAAGGATACAAAAATCTGGATTGTCTCACAGACAACTTTTAATTATGATAAATTTTCGAATTTTGTTGAAATAATTGAAGAATTAGGTTATCATGTAGTAGTTACAAATACTATCTGCAGCGCAACCAAAGAGCGGCAGAAGGAAGCATTGGAACTGGCACGCAGGTCTGATGTAATGATTGTGATAGGAGGAAAGCATTCCTCCAACACACAAAAGTTATATGAAATCTGCCTGAGCCAGTGTAAGAATACTTACTACATACAGAAACTCGATGATTTGGTAACCGTTAATTTCCAATCCGATAGTTCAGTAGGTATTACTGCTGGGGCGTCCACCCCGAATAGTATAATTGAGGAGGTCTTTGGATATGTCAGAAGAACAGAGCTTTGAGGAAATGCTTGATCAGAGCTTCAAAACTATCAGGAATGGAGAGGTTGTCGAAGCAACAGTCATCGATGTCAAGCCGGATGAAGCCTATATGAATATTGGCTACAAGGCAGACGGCATTCTCACAAAAGAAGAGTACAGCAACGATAATAAAGATCTTACAACAGTTCTCGCACCCGGCGACAAGCTTGAGGTCAAGATTCTCAAAACAAACGATGGCGACGGACAGGTCGTTCTCACATACAAGAGACTTGCTGCCGAGAAGGGCAACAAGAGATTGGAAGAAGCTTTCAATAACCGCGAAGTTCTCAGTGCTGTAGTCACTCAGGTCTTAAAGGGCGGTCTTACAGTGACAGTAGAAGATACAAGAGTATTCATTCCGGCTTCTCTCGTATCTGATGTCTATGAAAGAGATCTTACAAAGTACGAAGGACAGGAGATCGAATTCATTATCTCCGAGTTCAATCCGCGCAGACGCAGAATCATCGGCGACCGCCGCGTGATCCTTGCAGAGCGCAAAGCAGAGGCAGCAAAAGAGCTGTTCGCACGCATTCAGCCGGGCGATATTGTTGACGGCACAGTCAAGAATGTTACAGATTTCGGCGCATTTGTCGACCTTGGCGGCGCAGACGGTCTTCTCCACATCTCAGAGATGTCCTGGGGTCGTGTTGAGAACCCGCGCAAGATTTTCCACAACGGTGATCCGCTCACAGTCCTTATCAAGGACATCAAGGGCGAGAAGATTGCTCTTTCCCTCAAGTTCCCGGAGCAGAATCCGTGGATCGAGGCTTCCGAGCGTTTCGGCCAGGGAAGTATCGTTACCGGAAGAGTCGCGCGCATGACAGATTTCGGCGCATTTGTTGAGCTTCTCCCGGGTGTTGACGCGCTCCTTCATGTATCTCAGATTTCCAGAGATCATGTCGACAAGCCGGCAGATGTACTGAAGATTGATCAGGTCATCGAGGCAAAGGTAGTTGATTTCAACGCGGAAGATCATAAGATCTCCCTTTCCATGAAGGCTCTTGAGTCCGCTCCGGCAGCTGACGCTCCGGTATATGAGGACACAGATACCGATGCTCCGACACTTGATGTTCCGGATGCAGAATAATCACAACATGTATAAAGAAGGAGGGGCTGTGAAAAAATGAGGTTGAAAACCTCAGGCTTCACAGCCTCCCTTGTTTTTTCTGGACACTTCTTCAAATAATTCTAAA